>JBJTQJ010000078.1:0-27479 GCA_046075565.1 Verrucomicrobiales bacterium
GAACTTTTCGCCTACATCGATTCCTACTACAACATCCACCGCAAACACTCCGCCCTCGACTACCAAACCCCGTCCCAATTCGAAGCCGGCATCCTCACCCAAAACTAAACAAATAACGGTCCAGAAATCCGTTGCATCTCATGCTCTTTTGTCCTAATCCTCTGAATATCCGTGATAATCCGTGACATCCGTGGTTTGCATGTTCCCTTTAAGGCTTATTCCTGATGCGACCCACCTTGCCACCAAAATGAGCCAATTTGTGAAATCGCTAGCATTTCTAGTGTGCCTGTCATGCTCTGGTGTTTGCACCGGGCAGGAGAATTCCGCCCCAGCGGATCCTGCGCATCTGCTTGCGGAAAAACGGCGTGCCTATCCGACTCTGGTGGCATCCATCGAAAGATCTCGCGAAAAATTCGCCCAGCGGTGGGCGACGTCAGATGCCGGCCAGCAAGCCGCCATTATCCTCGAGGCTAGGACCTTCATGGAGAAATCAATCATCGAAGATTTATTCCCGTGCTGGATCGGCACACCATGGGACTTCAATGGCGTGAGCCAGAAGCCGGGCGAAGGAGCGATTGCGTGTGGCTATTTCGTCAGCACCCTGCTGCGCGACGCGGGCTTCAGGGTCGAACGCGCCAAATTGGGCCAGCAAGCCTCCCAAATCATCATTAAGACCATGACCGCCGATGAACAGATCAAAATCACCTCGAACTCATCCATGGAGAATATGGTTCAGGTTTTCAATAACCGGGGTGATGGTCTCTATATCGTCGGCCTCGACAGCCACGCCGGATTCGTGGTTGTGAAAGGTGACGCGATGACCTTCGTCCACTCTTCCTACTACACACCCCCTCGCGCGGTCTGTTCCGAGCCGATTCAGGGCAAAAATCCCTTCGCCGATTCCGCCTACCGGGTCATCGGCAAAATCCCCGGTGACGAAGCGGTCAGACGTTGGATCAAGGGCGAGGCGATCCAAGTCAGAAAATGACACCGCCCGGAAGCCAGTTTGGCCCAGCCACAATCCCCATTGCTCGTGTGTCCCCCGAAAGAATCTCAAGGCTGGCATCGTAGCGGGCCCATGCCTTTATTTTCCTCGTTTCGCAACCGTCTCTACGCCACTGTTTCCGCAGTCCTGTTACTCTCCCCCGTCACTGCGCAAGAGAAGCCGGCCATTGAACCCGGCTTACCCTTCCGAGACAACGCCATCCTTCAGCGTGAAATGCCCGTCCCTGTCTGGGGTTGGAGCAAACCGGGCAGCACCATCACCGTCACCTTCGCCGGACAAAAAGAAACCGCCACCGCTGGCGCCGATGGCAAGTGGGTGCTCAAACTCAAGCCCCTCGCAGCCAGCGCCGAACCCGCTGAAATGTTGATTCAGGAATCAGGGAAAACCGTCGCGCTGAAAAACATCCTTGTCGGCGAAGTCTGGCATGCCTCCGGTCAATCGAACATGGAGTGGTTCGCCAACAAGTCGATGGTCGGCGATCTCGCCAAAACGATTGCTAAGGCCGAGACCGAGCTTCCCATCCGCGAACTGCGCACCGATACCGTTTCGGCCCTCTACCCTCAAGAACGAGGATCCTCCGAAGCCGGATGGAAAACCAGCCGCATGGCCGACGGATTCTCCGCGCTCGCCCTGGCATTCGCCAACGAACTCCACAAGGAATTGAAAGTGCCCATCGGCATTCTTCTCACCTCCCACAGCAACACCCGGATTGAGGCCTTCACCGAACGCAAAGCCATCGAAGCGCATCCCGATCTGAAAATTGACAAGGACCTTATCCACAATGGTGATGTGGGCACCGAACAGGGCCGCGCCGCCCTCGAGAAATACTATGAGGATTTGCTAGCCTGGCAGAAAGCCTCTGCCGCCATCGGTTTCCCGACGGATAAACCCCTCAGGCGTCCCAATTTGCCCGGTATCGCCGGCGAATGGCGAGGCCCTTCCCAGTTCTACAACGGGAAAATTTCTCCTGTGGTTCCCTATGCCATCCGCGGTTCGCTGTGGTGCCAGGGCGAATCCAATGAGGGTGATGGAAAGCTCTACGCAGCTCGCCTTGAAGCACTCGTTCGTGGTTGGCGCCAAGCATGGGGTATGCCGGAGATGCCTTTCTACTTCACTCAAATGCAGTCCTATGGCGCGACGGATCCGGAGGCGCTAGGCATGGCCGAAGTTCGTCAAGCGCAGCTCGACTTCTTTCTCAGGAACCGAGAAAACGTCGGTATGGTGGTGCAGCTTGAGTTCGGTGGTGGCATCCATTATTACAGCAAGCTCCATCCTGGCATGCGGCTCGCCCGCTGGGCACTCGCCAAGCAATATGGCCGCGACATCCCATTCACCGGACCAATCTTCGAGAAAGCGACCATCTCCGTGGACAAAGCCATCGTCTCCTTCGAAAAAGCTAGTCTCTCGGGCGGATTGATGGTTGGTGGCAAGGGAACCGAAAAGGATTTCAGAGATCCGGAAAAATACTATGAGCCAGCTCGCCCCACACCCGGCGCGAAGCTCAACGATTTCCGACTCTGCGGCAAGGATCGCAAGTGGCATGCCGCCGAGGCGGAAATCGTTGGTGACACGGTGGTCGTGACTTCCAAGGATGTGCCCGAGCCAATCGGCGTGCAATACGCCCACTTTGCCTCGCCACTCAATGCAAACCTCTACAACAAAGCAGGCCTTCCAGCGACTCCGTTTTCGGTTTTCGAGGGCAAGTTGAGCTTTGATGAAGACAATCCCGAAAAGGCCGCTGCGAAATTGGCTCGTCTGGCCGCCGCCAACGACCCGGACCGCCCTGTCTTCAATCTTGGGGCGATCTTCCGTGATGGCGCCATCATCCAGCGGGACCAGCCGATTCCCGTATGGGGATTTGCCAACAAAGGCGTGGAAGTGACCGCGACGCTCGGTGGTGTCACCCAAACAGCCGTGGCCAACGAAAAGCAGGAATGGTCGGTTTCCTTCCCGGCCCTGAAAGCATCGGCGCAGCCGATCACTCTCGAGGTCAAATCCAGTCATGGCAGCAAAGCCACGGTGGAGGATATCCTCGTGGGAGATGTTTGGTTTCTTACAGGCAGCACGCTTCTGACCACCGAGCGTACTTACGACAAGCGGATACCGAATGCCGTAGTTCCGGAGGCCATGCCACTTGTTCGCGAGTTCCGGCGGCGGACTGCAGCCAGTGCCAGTGCCCTGCCAAGGAAGCGCGGTTTTGAGACGGGAGGCGATCGGAAATATCGATCCATCTGGCAGACCGCCGACTTCAAAGACCCTGATGACAATGTCGGCATGTTTGCCTATGAGTTCGCGAAAGCACTCAACCGCCCCGGAATTCCGCAGGGTTTTGTGACCATGTCATCCGGAGACAAGAACAACATGGCTTCGCCGCTCTCATGGACCTCGTTCGCCGGAGTCAAGGACCTTGCGAATCCGGCGTTCCGGGCTCGACTTGATTCGTTTCTACTGCAGAATCCCAACTCCGAAGTATCCGAAAAAGCCATCGCCGGCTTCCTGAAGGCCGTGAAGGCCGAGGTGGCGAAGATCGCAGAAGTGTCCGCCAAAGGGGCGAATATGGCCGGGGCACCGCTGCAGTTCTCCGGATTTCCTGAGCCCGGCCGCGGGGATGAGGTAAAACCCGACACGGTGCCCACCCTTGCCCACAACTGGTGCGTGAGCCCGCTCACCCCCATGGGAGTGGCAGGTGTGATCTGGGTGCCCGGCGAAGTCAATATCGGCTACACCCCCGCGGACTACTCGGTCGAGTTGGAAATCTACGCCCGCAGTCTGGCCTCAACCTATGGCCAGGAGAAAGTTCCCTTCCTCTTCGCCCAACCTACGGCCGCCTTGATGCCTGGCATCACCCCCGCCAATATCCCCAGTGGGAAGTCCGTGGAGCTCAGCACATGGCCGAAAAGCCTCAAAGAGGTTGCCAATCAACTTGGTGTTGCCGCAAAATAGCAGAAGCACCAAGTCCCATGCCGTTTTACAATCGAGAAACGATGAAACGACACGCTGCCATCTTTCTCACCCTCGGCCTATTGGGAACTCATATCCCTGCCGGCTCCGGTGGCGGCGATGCTGCGGGCTACTACACGGAACGACCCCTCTATCAGTCCCGCCCGAATCCCGACCGCGAGAAATTCTTCGGTGTCATCGGCACCACCGGTCTGAAGCCGCGAATCTACCCCGGCGTTGTCCTGACCGTCGAGGAGATGGTTCCCGGTTCGCCCGCCGATGGGAAATTCACCAAAGGCGAAATCATCACCGGGATCAATGGAACGACCCTGAAAGGTATCAATCCCTTCGTTGCCATGGGCGACGCCCTCACCAAAGCCGAGGCCAATGACGGCAAGATGACATTCGATGTGACCTCCGTTGATGGCAAGACACAGCGCAAGGAGACGGTCAGCATTCCGGTGCTCGGTGCTTACAGCAAAACTTGGCCACTTGATTGCCCGAAATCGAAACGTATTATCGATGAGGCCGCTGCCTTTTATTCTGATCCCGGCAAGTTCAAACAAGACGGAATTCCCGGAGCCCTCGCCTGCTTGTTCTTGCTCTCAACCGGCGATGACAAATACCTGCCCATGGTGAAAGCCTACTTTGATGGCTTTCCAAAGGACGTCAAAGCAATCGGTGACCACACCTGGAACAACGGCTACAATGGCATCGCCTGCGCAGAGTATTACCTGCGCACCGGGGACGAGTCGGTTTTGCCCATCCTGCAACATTACTGCGACGACGCTAAAGCCCGTCAAAAATTCGGTGTCGGGTGGACGCATTGGAGCAATGAAATCCATCCCGGCTATGTATCCGGTGCTTTGATGAACCCGGCCGGCTCACAGGTTCTCACCACACTTCTCTTGGCCAAAGAATGTGGACTGAATGTGGATGAGCAGACCTTGCTTGGAGCGCTCCGCTACTTTTACCGCTTCGCGGGGCACGGTGGGGTCGCCTACGGCAATCACCGCGCCGAAGGAGGTTTTGGATCCAATGGCAAGGATGGCATGGTCGCCGCCGCCATGCATATTGCAGCAACCGGTTCGCAAGGCGATACGACGATCTACAAGTTGGCCTCAAAGTGCCAGGCCATGTCGATGATGGATGGTTACGCCTCCCTCGCCACGGGGCATGGCGATGAGGGCCGAGGCGATGGTATCTGGCGCAGCATCGTGAATTCCTATCTGACGAAGGACAAACCTGCGCTCTACCGCGAGGGGATGGATCGGCTCACTTGGTGGCACGACCTGAGCCGCGAACACGGTGGCAGCATCGGCATCGCCACGTTGGACTTCTACGGAAGCGCGGTAGGATCGTCCGGCCCCGGAATTGGCCTGTCCTACACGGCACCTTTGCAAACCTTGCGCATTACCGGTGCTCCCCCGACAAAGTTTTCCCGGAAATACTCCCTGCCAGAAAATCTCTGGGGCACCAAAGCCGATTTGGCGTTCTTCTCGATCGACCACCATCCAAAGTTCTTCGATTACGGACCGGATGAGCCGGCCCATTTGCCCTTCATCGTATTGGGGGATGCCTATCAAAAACCCGAAAAAGACCTCAAGACCGTCCCTCGGGAAATTCTCCTGAAGAACATCCATCACCGAAGTTATATGCTGCGAACACAAGCCGCCAAGGCACTTCGCAAAGTTGGTGCGCTCGATGAACTGGAGAAGTTCTTAAGCGATCCTGATCCGCGCTTGCGGCGTGCCGCACTCGACGGATTGATTGATTGGAATTACTGGTTCGCCGCTGGAGATGAGCCGATCACCCCCGAACAATTCACCCCGGGTATGGTGTCAGCGATCACCAAGATTCTTTCCGATCCCAAGGAATCATGGTATGTGGTCGATGGAGCCCTTCTGGCACTCAAATACGCCCCGGCAGAGGCGATTCAGAACAACTACCAGCTCGTCCAACCCTGGATCAAACACTCGGACTGGTGGCTGCGGGAAGCCACCTTCGCCGCGCTCTCAGGACTTCAGAAGGATGACGAACGATATATCAAGATTCTTCCCATGCTCCTTGCCATGGCGACGAGCGAAAACAACACACAACCGCGCGAGCGGATGAAAGCCCACTTTGAATCGGTCTTGCAAAGCAAGAAAGCGGATAGCGAGGCCGGAAAACTCATCATCGCGGGGATGAAGAAAGCCGTATCCGCGACCGAAATCAAAAGCGGTGTCCGATCCGGGGAAGGGGCCTACAATGTCATGGAAGCCATCAAGCTCTGCCTACACACCGATCCCACCCTCGCTACTGCACTCGCCATGGCCGTGCAACCTCGTTTCCGAGATTTCAGCACCGACGATCTGGTCGGGCTTGTCGGTGCTCCGTCGTCACACCCCGGGGGCAATCCTTTCGGACTCTACACCGTTTTGGAGAAACTGGAGCCAAAGCAACGCGGGGAACTCGTGAAAGTGCTTTCGCACACCTATCGCCCCGAACTACTCAAGCGTTTACAGGCGGAGAAAAACACCAAACCGGAACTCCTCAATTCCATCATTGACCTGACAAAACTGGAGAACCCAAAAGCCGGGTGGAAACCCATCGGCAAAGTGCCTCCGGCAGAGCGAGTCTGGAGGTTCAAATCTTTCAACGCCACCGAGGAAAAGGACCAACTTCCTACCCGCGAGAGAAGGCGCTTTCGGGACATCACCATGCCGGGTGATCTGAAGGAATGGTTCAAGCCTGAATATGACGATAGCAAATGGAGCGCCGGGCCCGCCCCTGTTGGTGTCGGCGTCTTCAGACAAGGCGACGTGACCTTCCCCAACCAATCCGACTGGGGCAAAGGCGAATTCATCGTCATGCGCACTACCTTTGATGTCGACACCCTCGACTACGATTCTTACCGTCTCAGCATCCTCTGCCCACAGGGTTTCCGCGTCTACCTGAATGGAAACGAAGTCTCGGGCTACGGTTGGTGGCAGGACAAACCGCATTACGCCCCTTGGGATTCGATTGCTGCCCATCATCTGAAAACTGGCGCCAACACCATCGCGGTTTACAGCAATGTTGCCTACGACGATTCCACCAAAGCCCCCTACGGCCAGCTCGACTGTTTTATCGAAGGCTTAAAACTTTCAGACTTGGAGTGAAAAAACTCATCGCCCTCCCTAACGACTATGAAAAAGAGAATTATCCTCACCGTAGCCATCCTCTGCGGACTCTCACTATCCTCCTACGCCAAGCCGCTCAAGGTTTTCATCCTCGCCGGGCAGTCCAACATGGAGGGGCATGCAGAGATCAGCACATTCGATTACATTGGCAAGGATCCGGTCACTGCGCCCTTGCTCAAGCAGATGCGTAACAGCGATGGCACGCCCCGGGTTTGCGAGAAAGTCTGGATGTCCTACCTTACCGGTCCTTATGACGGCAGTGCGAATGGCGAGGGGTTGGGAAAACTGACCGCTGGTTTCGGCGCCCGTGACAGCAACCCTACGCAGCTCTGCAGCAAGATCGGGCCCGAGTTCACCTTCGGCATCACCATGGAGAAGGAGTTGAAGCAGCCCATCCTCATCATCAAGGCTGCGTGGGGCGGCAGGTCCCTCAACACCGAGTTCCGACCACCAAGTGCCGGACAATACCAGCTGCCCAAGGAGGTTCAGGAAGTGTGGGATCAACATCCGCAAGGAGCCCACGGGGTTCCTAATCTCGAAGAACGGAAAAAGTGGCGGACTGAAAAGGATGCCGCCTCAGGCGTTTTTTACCGCATGATGATTGAGCATGTGAAAAAGGTCCTTGCAGACCCCAAACGTGTCTGCGCTGACTACAATCCGAAGGACGGCTACGAATTGGCCGGCTTTGTTTGGTTTCAAGGATTCAATGATCTCGTGGATGGAACCACTTACCCGAATGGAAACTTCGACGAATATTCCAGGCTCCTGGCACACTTTATCCGTGATGTGCGCAAAGATCTGTCCGCCCCGAAGATGCCATTCGTCATTGGTGTTTTGGGTGTGGGAGGAGACGCGGACAATGTAAATTTCCGCAAGGCGATGGCGGCCCCTGCATCCCTGCCCGAGTTCAAGGCGAATGTGACAGCGGTCGAGACCGCACCATTTTGGGATAAAGCCATTGAAGCCGCTTTGCCCAAAAAGGGCGAATATGACAGCATCGTCGGCACGTCCCGCACGTTGAAACCAGATGGCAGCATCGATACGGAACGGAAGTGGGATCAATTTTGGAAGCGGATCGGAAATATCCCTCCAGCAGAACAGACCTGGCGATTCACTACGGTGGACGCCACCGAAAGCAAGGACAAGTTGACTGAATTCACCGACCGGCGCTTCCGGGATATTACACTTCCGGCGGGAATAGAGAATTGGTTCATGCCAGATTGCGATGAGAGCAACTGGAGCAGTGGCAAGGCCCCCATCGGCAAAGGCGTGTGGAACCACAGCGGAATCACCTTGGACAAATTCCCCTCCACATGGGGGAAGGAAGAATTCCTTCTCATGCGCACCACGTTTGAAGTGGAGAACCTGAATTACGAATCCTTCCGCATTGCGATATTGGCGAGACAAGGGTTCCACATCTATTTGAATGGCCAAAAGATCCACACTTACATCTGGTGGTCGGACAAGCCGCAGTATGGCAGTATCGTCCTCGATCAAGATCAGCTGAAACACCTGAAGAAGGGGAAGAACCTCCTGGCTCTCTATGCCAACGACCAATATGGCAAAGACTGCCCGGAACGGTATGCCGCCCTCGACGCCTGGATTGAGGGAATCACCAAGGCTGACCAGAAGAGAATGGACCTTGCCTTGGAAGAAGTCCTTCCACCAAAGGACAGAGAAGCACTTAAAGGCGCGTCCAACGCGGGATACCACTATTTCGGCAGCGCTAAGTTCTTTGCCCAAATCGGTAAGGCATTCGCGGAAGCCAATCTCAAGATGCTTAACGCCCGCTGAGTCTTTACACGGCGAAACTTCCAAACGAGCAAATACCATGAAAAAGTCACTTCTCCTTGCCACCGCCATTCTGGGCGTGCTCGCCTCGGGCGCCTTCGCGCAGCCGATCAAGGTATTCATTCTCGCAGGGCAGTCGAATATGGAGGGACATGCCGGCATACAGACACTCGACCAGTTGGGTAAACACCCTACCCACAGCCACCTATTGAAGAAAATCAAGAAGCCCGACGGCTCTTTTATCGTTCGTGATGATGTTTTTGTTTCTTACAAGAAGGAGGGGGAGCATATCAAACGGCCTCTGTCGGTGGGCATGGGGGCTTGGGGACCGGAATGGTTCGGACCAGAACTGATGTTCGGTATCGAGATGGGTGATTATTTCAAGGAACCTGTGCTCTTGATCAAGACCTGCTGGGGTGGCCATAGCCTATATGGAAACTTCCGCCCGCCCAGTGCGGGAAAGTCGGCTTACGAGACCGGCCTGAGTCCGGAGGAAACCGGAGCATCCTATCACAAGATGGTGGCGGAAGTGCGCGAGTGCCTCGCGAATCTCGACACCGATTTTCCCCAGCTCAAGGGACTCAAACCGGAGTTATGCGGTTTTGTCTGGTTTCAAGGATGGAATGACATGTGCGCGGACGAGACGATTCGAAAGCAGGTATACGACGAATATGCGCCGAACTTCGTCCATCTGGTGAAGGATCTCCGGGCCGAATTCAAAATGCCGAATCTACCGGTGGTCGTGGGTGAGCTCGGTGTCGGAGGCAAGAAGGCGGACCAGAATATGATGGATTTTCGGGAAGCGCAGGCGAAAATCGCCCGAAGCCCGGACCTGAAAGGGACCATCGGCTACGTGCGCACCGCTCCATTCTGGTACCGCGAATTGGATGAATTGCCGGCAAAGATGGAAGCAGAAGAGGCGCGTTTAAGGGCAAAGGTCGGGGAGAAGATTACGAGGCAGATGAAAAACAAACCCGGCAGCAATGACGCCGAGGCCATGGAAGAACTCATCAAGGCTGCCGCCGACAAGGAGCTAGCGAACGACAAGGCCTATCAGAAGGCGAAAAAGGAATCGGATATGCACGTGTGCAACTGGTATTGCCACTATCAGGGGAGTGCGACCGTCTACTGTTTGGTCGGTCACGGTCTCGCCGAAGCAATGAAACCGCTCCTTGGTCCAAAACGCTAGGTTTTCTCAAAGTTTAGAAAGGCATGAAAGATAAGGGCTTGTATTGCCGATAAATTGTCCATAACCTGATTCAACCACCAAAGCTCATGAAGTCACCAACACAATTGCTTCGCCGGAGTCTTCTGCTGGCCGCAGTTTCATGTTTCATTCTTGGCGATGCTTCCGCCCGGACTTGGACAAGCGCCGATGGCACCAAGACGTTTGAAGGTGACCTGAAGACCTATGATCCAGCCACTGGAACAGTTGCCGTCATATCAAATGGCAAGAGCATGGTTTTCACTCAGGACAAGCTTTCGAGCAAAGACCTCGATTTCCTCAAGGATATCCAATTTCTGATGGAAAATGGCACCAAGATGGAGGCGCCGGCAACCTCCACCGCCTCTGCGGCATCGGAGGTAAACGTCAAGGCTCTTCCCGATGTGTGGCCACCGACGGGCGGAAACCGTTACAGTGGGGAAAAGCTTGAGCGTCGCTTCGAATCCGATTTTAAAGACCTCAAAGAGGAAATCTCCCGCTCGCTGCCCAAGGTGGGTGGCAGCTTGATGACGGGTCTCGAGAGCGCCGCGAAGGCGAAGGCAGAAGCAACCGCCAAGGCCGAGGCAGCGGCGAAGGATCTCGGTCAGATCGCCTCCGCCAAGGGGTTGATTGATCACGCCAAGGGCAAATGGATTGGCGGAGCCAACAAGGCTATCGCCACGGCCGAGCAGCAACTGAAAAGCGCCAAAACCGACGACGAGCGGAGGGCCGCTGAAAAGAGCCTCGCTGATGCCCGGAAAAACCTCGCCGACGGTGAGGCCGCCCTCAAGGAGCGCACGGAGCTTTATGAAAAGGCCCGGGCCAACGAAGCTGCCTACAAACGCGCCCACGAACAGGCCCAGTCCGAGTTGGCGCAAGCCGAATCTCGCGAAGCCGAGGCGGCCAAAAACCTGCTCGGATCCCTGGATTCATTTCTCTCCAGCGAATCCTTCGATGGGAAACTGGCCAAGGCTTATGTGCTCGCATCCGCCACCCCCGGAGGCCTCGCCGAATTCGCCGAGCAAAGCTCCGAACGGGCCGCCTTTGTCCAGCAACTGCTGGCCGACGAAGCCCTGATGAAAGAGATGGTCGCCGCGGGAGGTGCCCGCTTCGGGAAATTCGGTGAGGCAATGGAGATTTTTTCCGTGATTCAGAAAGTAAGCCCGAGGGCGAAAGAGGGGGTCTTCCGCCGGCTCGCTTTGGCCACTAGTCTTGAACACGCAAGGCCGATTGCCCAGAACAACTCTCCCAACGTCAAAGATCAGTCCGCCAACGTTCATCCCGTGAAACGTTATCTGAGTTTCGAGAAAGCTTTTCTGGGCGGTGAATTGGATCCCGCTTTCAAGAGCCTGAACGCTTGGGAAATGCGTTTTGTCGTGAATAGTGAAGACCCGGACGAAATCCTCGCTTGGGGACGCGAGATGCTCCGCACGTATCGTCCGGACCACATTTACACCGGGGACTACGGTTGGCGTTATGTTGCGAGCGTAAGAACCGAGGTGCCCTATGGGTCACAAAACGTCAATCTCGATGATCCATCGAATCACCAGATGCAGAACATCATCCGCAATGGCGGTGTCTGCGGACGCCGCGCCTTTTTCGGTCGGTTCATGCTGCGATCTTTCGGGATTCCCACCTGGGGCGTTACCCAGCATGCCCACGCCGCTCTCAGCCATTGGACCCCCAAAGGCTGGGTGGTCAACTTGGGCGCTGGATTCCCACATAGTTGGTGGGACAAGGACGACGTGAGTCTGAGTGGCACCCAGTTTCTCCTCGAAACCCAGGCCCGCGCTCACCTCAAGGACCACATGAGAGTCCTGCGTGCGGAAATGGTCGGCCGCATCCTGGGTGAGCCAGCTTACAACGAGCGGCGCAATGTGGAGGGTGGTTTCTGGAGCCGCATTGCCCTTTACCAATCCCGCGCCCTTGCTGCCACCACTGCCACTCTAGGAGCGCTGGGGGAGGAACTCGCCGAGGCCAACGAAAAAGAACAAGAAATCCAGTCCGAGGCTGCCGCCAAAGCGGATCGTGAAGTGCAGGAGAAAGACGGTGGTGTCATCATCCCGGCTGTCGCCCATGAGACCGCCACTGGCAAATCGGCCTCCATGCGCTCATTCACGGGAGGAATGCAGATTCACGCCTTCGGTGGCTTCAAGACGGAGTATCGGATCAAGGCGCCCTCTTCGGGAAATTACCTGCTCACTGCCAAGGTCGCCACTGCTCAGACCGGTCAAACCTTCCAGTTCACCATGAATGACGGACCGATGGTTCAGCAACCAGCTCCTTATACGATCGGTCTCTGGCAAAACACGGAGGCAATCCCGGTCACGCTCAAGACTGGTTCCAATACTCTCCAATTCGCAATCACCGAAGGCAGCCGAGGAGCCACCATTAAGGAATTCGTTCTCACCCCGGCGAGGTGAGGAAACACTCCGCAACACGGTTGCGTGTTGCTTCGGTATGGTAGCCAGACCCTTGCGCGGTTCAGGCCAGGGACAGGGCTTGGTCCAGGTCCTCGAGGATGTCGTCGATGTGTTCGAGACCGATGGACAAACGCACGAGGTCGGGGGTGATGCCACCTGCCTTCTGTTGTTCTTCGTTGAGCTGGGAGTGTGTGGTGCTGGCGCTGTGGATGGCGAGCGAGCGGGCATCACCGACGTTGGCCAGATGGCTGAAGAGCTTGAGATTGTCGATGAACTTGCGTCCGGCTTCCATACCGCCCTTGATACCGAAGACGACCATTGAGCCGCCCATGCCGCGCAGGTATTTCTTGTTCAGTTCCTGCATCGGGTCGCCATCGAGGCCGGGGAAACGAACCCAGCTCACTTTCG
Source organism: Verrucomicrobiales bacterium (assembly GCA_046075565.1). Taxonomy (GTDB): domain Bacteria; phylum Verrucomicrobiota; class Verrucomicrobiia; order Verrucomicrobiales; family SLCJ01; genus JBJTQJ01. Next base: position 12,937 of record JBJTQJ010000078.1, read on the forward strand.
AATGACCTTGGAGGTGTTTGGCCACGGCCAAGGAGTTGGCGCAATGGCGCTCCATACGGAGAGGCAGGGTTTCGATGCCTTGCAGGAACATCCATGAGTTATCGGGCGCGATGCAGGCCCCGAGGTTGCGCAGGGGAACGGTTCTCATGCGCAGGATGTAGGCGAGGGGAAGCAGGGGAGCGGGCAGGTCATGGCCCCAGCGCAACCCATGGTAGCTGTTGTCCGGCTGATCAAAGAGCGGGTGTTTGCCACCGGCCCAGTTGAATTTCCCACTGTCCACGACCACGCCGCCAATGCCGCCGCCATGGCCGCCGAACCATTTCGTGAGGGAATGCACGACGATGTCCGCGCCGTGTTCGATAGGGCGGGTGAGGTAAGGAGTGGAGAAAGTCGAATCCACCACGAGCGGTATGCCATGAGCGTGGGCGATGTCGGCGATTTTTTCCAGATCGGCGATTTCGAGCGCGGGGTTGGAAACGGTCTCGCAGAAGAGCGCGCGCGTATTACCGTCGATGGCCTTCGCGAAGTTTTCCGGGTCGTTCGAATCAACAAACTTCACCTGGATGCCGAGGGCGGGCAGGATGTCGTTGAATTGCGTGTAGCTGCCGCCGTAGAGGTTGCGGGCCGAGACGATATTGTCACCGGCTTTGGCGAGGTTGATGAGGGCGTAGAAGACCGCGCTAGTGCCGGAGGCCACGCCGAGACCGCCCATTTCGTGAGCGCCTTCAAGCAGGGCGACGCGCTTTTCAAGCACGTCGGTGGTCGGGTTCATCAACCGGGTGTAAATGTTCCCGAGTTCGCGCAGGGCGAAGAGATTGGCCGCGTGTTCCGTATCGCGGAAGACGAACGAGCTGGTCCGGTAAACCGGGACGGCGCGGGCGAGGGTGGTGGGTTCGGGGGTATAGCCTCCGTGCAGGCAGAGCGTTTCCAGTTTCATGGCAGTTGGGGATTTGGGGATGGGGGTGCTAACAAAAAATCACTCGGCGGACAATTCAAGCTCGGGCGATGCCGGGGGCAGAATCCGGTTGGCAATTGGCCGGGCATAGACGCCGAAGAAAACAATACCGGCGGTCAGGATGGCGACCATGATGGCGGTCAGACGCGGGAAGGCAATCGGACGATGGTCCTTCGGCTCGTGCCAATACATGTGTTTGATCACCTTGAAGTAATAGTAGAAACCGGCGGTGGCACCGAGCAGACCGAGGCCGAGCACCATCCATTGGCGCGATTCGTAGGCGTCGAAGAACATGCGGAACTTTCCGAGGAAACCGGCGGTCAAGGGAACCCCAGCCAGCGAGGCCATGGCGACGACGAGGGCGAAGGCCGCGAAGGGGGAACGTTTGCCGAGGCCGTCGAAGTCGGTCAGTTCGTCGCCGCCGGTTTCGGTGCGCACGAGCGAGAGCACGGCAAACGCGACAAGCGTCATGAGCAGATAAGCGAAGAGGTAGAAGCCAACTCCGCGGAAATCCTGGGCCATGATCCCCATGAGAATGAATCCGGCGTGCCCGATGGAGGAATAGGCGAGCAGGCGTTTGAAGTTGCGCTGTCCGATGGCACCGAGGTTGCCGATGAGCAGGGTGGCGGAAGTCACCACCACGAGCAACGGCAGGAGTTTGCGGGCCAGCATCTCGTTGTCGAGGAAGGGCTGGAGAAACCGCATCAGCACGAGAATGCCGGCGGCTTTGGAGCCCACCGAAAGATAGGCGGAAACCGGAGTGGGCGCGCCCTGATATACATCGGGGATCCAGACATGGAATGGCACCGCGCCGATTTTAAAAGCCAGCGCCGCCAGCACGAGCAACAAGCCGAAGAGCAGGGCGGGCTCATTGTTGGTTTGACCGGCCACCAGACCCGCGAGTTGGGTCAAGCTTGTCGTGCCGGTCGCCCCGTAGATCCACGCGATACCATAAACAACCAGTCCGGTCGAAAGCGCCCCGAGGATCAGGTATTTCACTCCCGCTTCCACGGAGCCGACATTCCGGCGCAGGCTGGCCACCAGCACGTAGAACGAAATGGTCACCAGTTCCAGGGCGACAAAAAGGAAAATCAAATCGGTCGCCGAGGCCATCCACATGAGTCCGGCGCAAGTGAAGACGGGCAAGGAGTAGAACTCGGCCAGTCCTCCGCGTTCATCTTCGTTGCCATTGATGCCTTTCGCCAAAACGGGTTGGTAACCGGCTGAGATCACCAGCATGCCAATGGTCGTCAGGAGAGCGAGGCCTTTGAAAAAGAGGGCGAGGCTATCGGCCGTGTAGTAGGGTGCCACCGATTTTTCCGGAAGCAGTGAACCGTCCGTGAAGGGAAGCAAGGCAAAGACCACGAGCAGACCGGCGGCCCCGCCCCATGCCAGCACGCGTTTGTCGCGCGGCATGGCGAAGGCCTCGACCAAAAGCAGGACGAGACCGATGCCGACGGTGATGAATTCGAGGTAGTGGGTGGACATGGGAAAGTCGTGCCGTTCTCAGAAAGCGAGATACTGCAGGATGAGGTTGGGGAAGAATCCGACGATCACGAGGGTCACCGATAGCATGACCAGCGGGAGTTTTTCCTCCAGGGTCAGCGGAGCGAGCCGCGGCGCATCTTCGGGGCCGGCCATGAAGACCTTGCGGTAGGCGCGCAGCATATAGACGGCGGAAATGACCACGCCCCAGACAGCCGCGATGGTCGTCCATTGCAGGGGTTGCAGACCTTGACCGGGATCGAAACCCTTGAAGCCGCCGAGGAAAATCAACAGCTCGCCGGGGAAGTTGGCGAGGCCGGGCAAACCGATGCTCGCCATGGCGGCGAGTCCGAAAAGGAAGCCCAGGGTCGGGATGGATCGGCCAAGTCCTCCAAGGGCGGAGAATTCCAGCGTGCCGGTTCGGTTTTCGACCCGGTCGGCGAGGGCGAATAACAAAGCGATGCCAATCCCATGCGCGAACATGAGCAGAATCGCTCCGGCTCCAGCCTGCGGGTTGGCCGCGAAGGCGGTGGTCGTTTCGTTGCCTGCGATGGAAAGAGTGGCCACGCCGAGAAAAATATATCCCATGTGCATGACCGATGACGTGCCCAGCATGGTGTCGAGGCGTTTCTGCGCGATGGTCACGAATCCCATGTAAAGGATATTGAGGATGAGCAAGACGAGCAGGAGCCAGACCCATTCGCGCATTCCATGCGGGAGCATCGGGATGGCGAGGCGCAGCAATCCGTAGAGACCGAATTTTTTCAGCACACCCGCATGTAACATCGCCACCGGCGTCGGAGCAGCCGCGTAAGCTGGAGCGGCCCAACTGTGCAAGGGCACAAGTGAAACAAGCGTGCCGAACCCGATGAGCAAGAGCAGGGCAATTGGGCCCTGGATATTCTGGGGAATCGGATCGCTGGCGGACCGCTCGAGCATGTCGGCCATGGCGAAACTTTCCCCACCGGTATAGTGGAAAAGCGCGATCAGGCCGACCAGCAGGACCATGCTGCCGGCGCCGAGGTAGATGGTGATGCGCCAAGCGGCCCGGCGTGCGTGCCCGCCGCGACCGGCGAGGCCGATGAGCAGGAAGGTCGGGATGAGCGCGAGTTCGTGGAAAGCGTAAAAGAAAAGCATGTCCGTGCTCACGAACGCGCCAATGGCCCCGGCGCCGATAAGCAAAGAGCCCGCGTAGTGCAAACGGGCGTGGGCACCTTTTTCATCGACCATCCAGAGCGCGGCCAAGAGCACGATGCTGGAAAGGAGGACCATGATCATGCTCATGCCATCGAGTCCGACTGCGAGCGCAAGCTGCGGTTCGTCCAACACGGGGATGGAATGGGTGAACTGGAAGACACCCTGGGCGGCCACCATCGGGTCAAAGTAACGGCAGAGCAGGGCGACGAGGAAAACCGTGATGGTGGAAGTGCCGAGTGCGATCGGGCGTGCGGGCGCGCCGAGGCCAATGGCTCCGGCCGCCAGAATGGGCAGCAGGAAAAGCGCGTAGAGGATGATGGGCAGGATGGATTCCATGAAGCGGAAGTATCAGAAAGAGGCGGCGATCCACCAGAAGATCAGCAGGCCAATGCTGACGAGGAACACGTAGGATTGCAGGCTACCGGACTGCAGGCGGCGGAAAGCAGCTCCGAGGCCGGAGGCGGCATGGCCGAGGCCGCCGACAATCAAGCCGTCCACGATATGGCGGTCGATAAGGTTGAAAAGCGCGGCGGTCGTCTCTTGCCCAGCCTTCACCAGACCGGCATAGATTTCGTCGAAGAAGAACTTCCGCCGGAACAAGGGAATACTCACCGGATCCTTGTCCTTGCCGCGGTAGAGAGCAAACCCGAGACCGGCTCCGAGCACGAGCGCCCCGATGGAAACCCCGAGGATGATCGAATGTCCTTCGACATGTTCCTCTGGAAAGACGAGGGAGATGAGGCCTTCGGGAAGGACAAACGACGCCACCGGTTTGAACCCGGCTACGATCGCGGCGATGGCGAGGACAAGCAACGGCACCCACATCACGGGTGGAACTTCATGGGCATGGTCTGCGTCCTCCCCGCGGGCTTTGCCAAAGAAGGTCACGCAGAACAAACGGGCCATGTAGAATGGTGTGAGCAGCGCGACACCGGCGGCCAACCAGAAGAGTGCCTTGTTCTGTCCGTAGGCCGCCGCGAGGATCGCCTCCTTCGACCAGAAGCCGGAAGTCACGAAGGGCACGGCCATGAGGGCGGCGGTGCCGGCGAGGAAGGTCGCGAAGGTGATGGGGAGCTTCTTGGAAAGCCCGCCCATTTTCCAGATATCCTGCTCGTGGTGGCAGGCGTGGATGATTGCGCCAGCGCCGAGGAAAAGCAGGGCTTTGAAGAACGCGTGGGTGTAGAGGTGGAAGAAGGCGGCGGCGGGAGCGAGCAGGCCTACGGCCATGACCATGTAGCCGAGTTGGGAAAGCGTCGAGTAGGCGAGCACGCGCTTGATGTCGTCCTGTTGCGTCGCCATGAGGGCGGCTAACAGAGCGGTGCCAGCTCCGACCCATGCGATGACATTGGCCGCCTGTGCCGCGTCGGGCAGGAAAAGCAGGAACGACATGCGCACGAGCATGTAAACACCGGCCGCGACCATGGTGGCGGCATGAATGAGCGCGGACACCGGAGTCGGACCTTCCATGGCGTCCGGTAGCCAGACGTGCAGCGGAAACTGCGCCGACTTACCGACCGCGCCGCAGAACAAGCAGAGCACGGCGGCCACAAGCATACTGCCGCTTAGGCCGAGCGTGCCATCAGCGGCTTTGGCCTGCAAGGTCGCAAAGTCCAGTGTTCCCGCGGCCCAGAAAAGAAGGAGGATGCCGGTGAGGAATCCGAAGTCGCCCACGCGGTTCGTGATGAAGGCTTTTTTGGCGGCGTCGGCCGCGCTCTCTTTGTGGAACCAATGGCCGATGAGGATATAGGAACTCACGCCCACCAGCTCCCAGAAGATGAACATCATGAGGAAGTTGTCGGCCAGCACGATGCCGGTCATCGAGAACATGAACAGCGACAGGCCGGCGAAGTAGCGGGCGCGTCCGGTGTCGTCCTTCATGTAACCCAACGAGAAGATGTGCACGAGCAAGCCGATGCTGGTGACCACGACCATCATGGCGGTGGAGAGGGGGGCGAGGAACAAACCGACGCGGATCGGTTGGGCGTCACCGACCGGCAAGCGGATCCAATCGAAGACGGGCGTGGAGCCCGGGGTGTTGCCGAGCAGCCAGAGACTGATGCCGAAAGTAACCGCGGTCGAAGCGGTGCCGAAAAGAGCCGCAATACCACCGGCCCGCGGCAATGCGAAGTGGATCGCCATCGCGCTGGCGAGCGGGAGAAGAAGGAGGATCCAGGGCAGGGTGTCGGTCATGGCGAAGAAAGGTTCAGCCCTTGAGTGAATCGAGGTCGGACACGTCCACGGTTTGTTTGGTGCGGTAGAGGGCGACGATGATGGCCAATCCAACCGCCACCTCGGCGGCCGCGACCGTGATCACGAAAAACACCAGCGTCTGCGCTTCGAAAGCGGGCAGACCGTTTTCCAGACGGAAACGCGAGAAGGCAACGAGAGTCAGGCTCGCCGCCGCCAGCATCATTTCCAGACACATGAAGATGATTAACAAATTCCGGCGCACGAGCACGCCGAACAATCCGATGGAGAAAAGGACTCCGGAAACGAGCAGATAATGCGAGAGTGTCATGGTCGTTGGCGGAGGTGGGTCAGCGGAGTTTGCGTTTCGACAGCACGACCACCCCGAGGGTGGCCACGAGCAGAAGCACGCCGACCACCTGAAGGTGGAGGTTGAAGCGGGTGAAAATGGTTTCCCCGATCAGGTGGGTATCGGGCAGCGACTCATGGCCGGGCTGGAACTTCGAGAGGATGAAATCGCCCCCGGCTTTGTCGCCGAGTTGGGCAGCTCGAGCTTTGCTCGCTACATCGAATTCAAGCTTCGGCTTATGGACCAGCTTGTTATCCAAGGTCGCGACCACGGCGACAATTTGCCCGCCAACTAGCAAGGCGATGAGCATGCCTGCGAAGGCGGAGGGAAGCCGCGAGCGTTTGCGCTCCTCGTGTTTCAGATCGAGGAGCATGATGATGAAGAGGAAAAGCACCATCACCGCTCCGGCGTAGACCAGCACCTGGAGGATGCCGATGAGGAATGCGTCCAACTGGATGAAAAGCGCAGCCAGACCCATGAAACTCACGACCAGACAGAGCGCGCTCGACACCGGATTACGGCTAATCACCACCCCGAGACCGAAACCGATCATCAGGATGGAGAAAAGATAGAAAAGAACGTGCTGCATGGGGCCTTGGAATTACTTCAACTCATTCCACTTATTGACGAGTCCGGTGCGGACGCCGCCGATCTTGTAGAGCTTCTGCTTGTCGTGGACCATTTCCTCGCGGCTGGTTCCGGTGATGGCGTAGTCCTTGCGCAGGAAGATGGCTTGCTCGGGACAGACTTCCTCGCAGAGACCGCAGTAAATGCAGCGGATCATGTCGATGTCGAAAGCCTTCGGGCGTTTTTCGACTTTCGCCCACTGATCTTCGGTCGGGATTTCCTCCGGTGTGATAGTGATGGCGCGCGGTGGGCAGATGAACTCGCATAGCTGGCAGGCTACGCAGCGTTCTCGGCCTTGTTCGTCGGTGACGAGCGCAGGGGCACCCCGGTAGTATTCGGGCAAATGGCTATCCCACTTTTCTTCCGGATACTGCATGGTCACCTTTTTCTTGCGGCGCAGGATGTTCACCGCGTGTGCGAAGGTGATCTTCAATCCTTTGAGCAGTGCCGGCAGATAGAACCGCTCGGCAATGGTCAAGTTAGGGCGTTGGACTTTAATGACGGCCATTTCAGCTTGGAGGGTGAGGGGGTTAGCGGAAAAAAGCGAGGATGGCGGCGGTGAGGAAGACGTTGACGAGGGCGGCTTCAAAGAAGACGACCCAGCCCAACTTCATCAATTGGTCGTAGCGGAACCGTGGAACGGTCCAGCGGACCCAGATGAAGAAGACGATAAAAGCGACCACCTTGGTAAGGAAAACCCCGACGCCGATCAGGGTGGCCCACCAAGGCATGAGGCCGTCGGCCCCGCGCATGAAGTTGTCGAGTCCGAAGGGCAGCGACCATCCGCCGAGGAAGAGGGTGACGGTCAGTGCCGAGCCAATGATCATGGCGGCGTATTCGCCCATGAAGAAGAGCGCGAATTTCATCGAGCTGTATTCGGTGTGGTAACCGGCGACCAGTTCGGTTTCGCACTCCGGCAAGTCGAACGGCGCGCGGTTCGTCTCGGCGAAAAGGGAAACGGTGAAAATGATGAACGCGATGAACGCGGGCAGCCAGACCAGCCACGCCTGCGCGGTCGTGATGGGCGAGCCTTCACTTTGGCCGAAAGCCACCGGCAGCAACAACCATCCGTGTCGGCTCTGCTGCTCGACGATTTCACCGAGATTTAGATTGCCGAAAACCAGCAGCACCGGCAAAAGGGCCAAGCCGAGGGCGATTTCATAGGAAATCATCTGCGCGCTCGAACGCACCCCACCGAGGAAGGGATACTTCGAGTTCGAAGACCAACCGGCGAGCACGATGCCGTAAACGGAAAGTGAGGCGATGGCGAAAACGAACAAAGGCCCGGCGTCCACGTTGGCAATGGAAAGCGGGACGTGTTTTCCAGCGAGGCCCGGCACCCAATCGGGAATAACCAGTGTGCCACCGAAGGGAATCACACACGCTGAAACAATCGAAGGAATCAACACCAGCGCCGGAGCGAGCCAGTAATAGAACTTCTTCACATGCAAGGGAGTGAAATCCTCTTTCAGGATCAATTTGATTCCATCCGCCGCCGGTTGGAACAAACCGAAGAGCGAGGAATCCTTCTTGAAGCCGAGCAGGGTGAGCGGTAGGCCGACGCGGTTCGGGCCGACACGGTCCTGGATAACGGCAGACACGCGCCGCTCGAGGTAAACCGAAATCGGCACGAGAGTCAGCACGATGCCGAGCACAATCGCGCTTTTGATTAGAGAAGAAATGATAAGGAACCAGTCCATGCGGGGGATTGATGGGCTCAGCCGTTGATTTCGCCGCGGCGGACGCGCTCGCGCTCGCGTTCGAGCAGCGGAATGGTAACACCGGTTTGGTAGATTTGCACGCCGGCATCGCCGATGCGGCCGAGGATTTGGCCATCGAAAAAGGGGATCTCCGCGGCCATGGCGGAGAAAAGATCTTCGATCAGATAGGGGCCGCTGTCGCCGCCGCAGGCGGTAGCGAGGTCGCGTAGGATTTCCCAATCGTCGCGGGCGTCGCCGGGTGGATTGAGAGCGGCATTCAGGCGTTGGAGCCGGCCGGTCACGTTGATCATCGAACCGCGTTTCTCGGCGAATCCGGCTCCGGGCAGCACGACCTTGGCGGCCGCAGCGGTCGGGTTGGCGAGAATGTGTTGGGAAACGAGGAAGGGGATAGCGGCCAATTCATCTTCGGTGAATCCGGCTTCCTTGAGCAGGTTTTCGTGCAAGGTGAGCACGGCTTTGATTTTCCCGGAACGGATGTCCGCGCGCAGAGCGGCAAGTCCGGAGCCGCTGCCATCGAGACCGAAGACGTTCTTCACGCCTTCGGTATTCGGGTTGCGGTCGGCGGAAATGAGATACCCGTCCGATTCGGCGACCCGGGGCACCATCTCGATGCGGGTGGTGCCAAGCAATCCCGCAAGACGCCGCGCCATAAAAAGTTCTTCGTTGGTCATTCGGCCGGAGACCACGATGGCCGCATCCGCACCCGCTTCTTTGAGTCCCGCTGCCGCCGTCTTGATGGCTTCATTCCACTTCACGGCCACGTGCTGGCCGTCCTTGGCCACCATCGGCATGGTCAGGCGAGCTTCGCTGTTCAGATAGTGGAAATTCAAGCGGTGGCTGTCCGGTATCCAAGCCGAATTCACGTCGTTGTTTTCGCGAGGCGTGATGCGGTAGATGGTATCGCCGCGGGTCCAGATCGTGATGTTGGCTCCGGTTCCGCAATTCACATCGATGGATTTGGTTTCCTTGAGGAACCAAACCCGCATCTGGAAGCGGAAGTCGGTGGAAGTGAGCGCGCCGACCGGGCAGATGTCCACGGTGTTGAGACCGTAATTATGATCGAGTTTGCGATCCGGGTGCACGGACAAGGTGGTGAATCCGCCGCGCGAGGTGAAACCAAGCACCGGATCCTCGGCCACTTCGTTCATGAAGCGGATACAACGGCTGCACATGATGCATCGTTCGTCATCGAGGCGGATGCGCGGACCAATGTCCACGTTCTTCGGCTTCTTGACTTTTTCCTCCTGGAAGCGGGAGACCCCGCGGCCGTAACCGACGGAAAATTCCTGCAAGCGGCACTCGCCGGCTTGGTCGCAGATTGGGCAATCGAGCGGGTGATTGGCGAGGATGAATTCCATCACGCCATTGCGCACCTCGTTCACCAGCACACTCTTCGTGCGGATACCCATGTTCTCGGCCACGGTATTGGCGCAGGAAATCACCGGGCGCGGCATCCACTGGATGGGCAGGTAACCATCGGCATCGTATTGCGGCTCGGCACCCGGCATCGGGCGCGGCGGCATCCCTTGTTCGACGAGGCACATGCGGCAGTTGCCGGGGGCGGTGAGCTTCGGGTGATAACAATAGTGAGGCACTTCGAGGTCGGCCTGATGGATCGCCTCGATCATCTTCATTCCCTTCGGGAAGCGATGCCAGACGCCATCCACCTGCACGTTGACCAGACCTTGTTCGGCGGCCACGTCTTTGGGGAGTTTCACTGGGTTGGCGGTTTCGCTCATGGGAAATTGGCTCGGGGTATCACTTCTCGACCAGGAAGCGGCGCTGGGCGATGGCCTCCGCGTTCTTCGGTTGGCCCTTTTTATCGAAATGGGTGGATTGGATAAGTTCGGATTTGAACTTGAGGACGAAACTCTGGGTCGGCCAGGAACAGGCCTCGCCGAAGGCGCAAATGGTCTTGCCTTCGATCTGATCGGCAACCGTCTTGAGTTGATCGATGTCTTCGGGGGCGGCTTCGCCGGTCACGATGCGATCGGAAATTTTCCGCATCCAGAGAGCGCCCTCGCGGCACGGCGTGCACTGCCCGCAGCTCTCGTGCGCGTAGAAGGTATTGATGTTGTTCAGCACCCAAGCGATGGGGCGGGAGTCATCGATGATGATCACTCCGCCGGAACCGGCCATCGATCCGCAGGTCGCCATGGTGTCGAAATCCATTGGGATATCGAGCACACCGATTTCGCGGGTAGTGCCATCGGCATTCTTGAGGGTGAATTTTTCGTCGGCGCGCAGCACCTTGGCCGATGAGCCGCCGGGAATGATCGCTTTGAGCGCACGTCCTGGTTTCAACCCACCGCACATCTCGTTGATGAGTTCGCCCATGGTCACCTTGCCGACTTCGATTTCAAAGTAGCCCGGGTTCACCACGTCTCCAGATACACCGATGATGCGAGTGCCGGTATTGCGCGGCGTGCCGAGGCGGGCGTAGCTGTCGCCGCCCATGTCGATGATGTGGCGCACATGGCAGAGCGACTCGACGTTGTTGACGATGGTCGGGCAATGGTAGAGGCCGAGGGCGGCAGGGAAGTAGGGTGGTTTGATGCGCGGATACGGGCGTTTGCCTTCCAACGATTCGATCAATCCGGTTTCTTCGCCGCAGATGTAGGCACCTGCACCGCGGTGGACCCAGATTTCCAAATCAAAGCCCGTGCCGAGGATGTTCTTGCCGAGGAAATTGCGTTCCCGCGCTTCGTTGAGCGCTTTTTCGAGGATCTTCGCCGCTTCGGGGAATTCTTCGCGGATATAGATGTAGGCCAGATGGGCTCCGATCGCGAAACACGAGATGACCATGCCTTCGATCAACTGGTGCGGGTCCTGGTGCAGGATGTAGCGATCCTTGAAGGTGCCCGGCTCCGATTCATCCGCATTGCAGATCAAATACACCGGCTTGGTATTGTTCGGCGGAATGAATGTCCATTTCACTCCGGTGGGGAATCCGGCGCCGCCTCGTCCGCGCAGGCCGGACTTTTTCACTTCTTCGGTGATGTCCTTCGGGGACATGGCCATGGCCTTGCGCAGGACCTGATAACCGCCGTCGTTCAGATACGTGTCGATCGACGGATCCCAGTCCGCGCGGTCCACATTGCGGAAGATCATCCGGTATTCACGCGGATGAGGTTCTTTGCCGGGGATGTAGGTGACGGACATGTTAGGAAAATTGGAGGGGGACTTAGTGGGCGGCGGCGGGTTGCTGGCGGTAGTTTTCGAGCAGGGCCGCGGCTTTGTCGGCGGTCAATTGCAGGTGCGTGTCGTCATTGACCATACACACCGGACCGAAACCGCAGGCGGCGAGGCATTCGGCGAATTCCACGGAAATCTCGCCGTCATCGGAAACCAGCACCGGATTGCGGTGGCCGTGCATCTTGCTCATGTCGATGCCTTTCAGCTCGCAGAGCTGTTTCATCAGATCATAGCTGCCCGCCATGGCGCAGGAAAGCGTGCGGCAGACCCGGAAATGCAAACGTCCGGGGGCGTGTTGACGGAAGCCCGGATAAAAGGTGACCACCTCAAGAACCTGGATGGGCGCGAGGCCGAGTCGTTCGGCTGTCCAGCGCACCGCCGCTTCCGATAGATAACCATGCAAGTGCTGGATCTCATGCAGGACCATGAGCACGGCCGAACGCGGACTGGCCGGATAGTGGCTGACCAGTTCGTCGATGCGGGCGAGGATGGAGTCAGGAAGATGGAAGGTTTCGGCGCTCATGCGGCGGGGGAATCAGCGGTCACACTCGCCCATGACGAAGTCGAGCGAGCCGAGGATGGCCACCACGTCGGACACCATGTGTCCGGGCAGCAGTTTGGGGAGGATGGAGAGGTTGACGAAGGAAGGGCTGCGGATTTTCAAGCGGTAAGGCACTCCGCCCCCCTTGGAATGGATGTAGAAGCCGAGTTCGCCTTTCGGGTTTTCCGCCCCGAAGTAGACTTCTCCCGGCGGGGCATCAATGCCCTGGGTGGCCACGATGAAGTGATGGATGAGTTCTTCCATCGACATGAGCACCTTTTCCTTCTGGGGCAGGCGGCTCTTCGGGTCCACGATATTGACCGGACCATCGGGCAGGGTGGCCAGCACCTGCCGCACAATGCGGGCGGACTGGCGCATTTCTTCCATACGCACGAGGTAGCGGTCGAAACAATCCCCGACCGTGCCGATCGGGATGTCGAAATCATACTGCTCGTAACCGAGATACGGGTGCACCTTGCGCAAATCGTGATCCACGCCCGAGGCGCGTAAATTCGGGCCGCTGAGCCCGTAACTGATCGCATCCTCGCGGCTGATGAATCCGAGATCCTTCGTCCGGTCGAGGAAGATCTTGTTACGGGTGAGCAGGCTGTCCACTTCGTCCACCACCGGGAGGAATTCGTCGATGAACTTGCTCACCATCTGCGTGAACCCGGGGGGGAGATCGCGGATTTGCCCGCCAACACGGGTGTAGGAAGTGGTAAAGCGCGCGCCCGTCAGGTGCTCGCAGAGGTTGTAGATCTTTTCCCGTTCCGTGAAGGTGTAAAGGAAGACCGACATGGCCCCGACATCCATGGCGTAACAACCGACGCCAAGCAGATGGGCGGAAATCCGGGCTAGCTCGCAGGCCAGCACACGCACGGCTTGGCCGCGGGCGGGCAACTCCCAGCCCATCAGTTTTTCCACCGCGCAGGCATAGGCCACGTTGTTGGCCAGAGGGGCGAGGTAATCCAACCGGTCCGTGTAGGGGACGAACTGGTTATACTGCATGTTTTCCGCGATTTTCTCGTCGCCGCGGTGCAGGTAGCCGAGTTCCGGCATGCCCTTGGTAATGACCTCGCCGTCCAATTCCAGGATGATGCGCAAAACCCCGTGGGTCGCCGGGTGGCTCGGACCCATATTCAGGGTGAGCTTCTCGCCCACCAGATCCTCGGTCGTCAGTTGATAGGTCGCCGCCGCTTCCGCCGTCCGGGCGGCGGTATCAGGTGATTGGAATTCCCTTGAAGTGATGGACATGCGTGAGCGAGGAGACCGAGGTCGTGGGAGGAGAGCGGAGCTGGAAATGAAGCGTGCAAGTATCTTTACGTCCGCCACCCCTCGCAAGGTGAATTTGTGAAAAATTTCACAAGCTCCGGAGAATATGCGTGAATCATTGAAAATCAATGGAAAGCTGCATGGTCCGCCGTGATCCCCCGCCACCCGCCCGCAAAGCCATCGCCCTGCGCTTGGATCGGATCGCGGTGGTCGGCGAAGGACAGGACCGCTTTGGCGGTGGATGCCCCACTTTTTCTTTGGCCCCCACCTCGTCCGGATCCTTGGACCCTAAAATCGTGATGATTTGAACAGGAGGTAACAGAGGAAACGGGGAAGCAGTGGGTTGAGAACAAATTGAGGTCAGTTCCCTCTCACCTTCACGACGAGGAACTGAATTCTCACAATCCGTTCATCCTCTGTTCTCTTCGTTTCCTCCTGTAAATTCATTTTCCCTTCCAGGTTGAATCCTCAGGATTCCGCCCCGACGGGCCAAAAAATCAACCGTTGCCAGAAAAGTTCTTGGCAAAGCGAACCGGAAAGCTATGCTCGTTCCAAATGAGAATCGTAGTGAAATCTCCCAATCGCGCCGCATTCCGGCGCGAAGCGGGAATTTTTCGTGCCGAAACTCCGCCCACCGCCGCCTCGGCGAAGGCGGAACCAGCTACCCCGCCCCCTCTCGGGCGGGCGGAACGACCTCAGACGCGTTTTCCCTGGGCGTGATGTGCTTCCTCCCCCCTCTTGGGCGGGCGTAGCGCAGCGAAGCCCCCTCCCCCTCAACCCCCATTTCCCCGCCCTCCAGCCTTCGCCAAGGCTACGGCCGACAGGCCGGTCCGCCCCAAACGCTGTTGCCATGGCTGCCTGCCAAAAGCGGCAAGGGCGTCTGCCACACGGCTGTTTCGTCGCGTTTTTCTTCTCTGCTCACTGCTCACTCGGCACTTTTCACTTCCTTCGCCCCCCCCCTTTCCCCCGCAACCCCCATTTCCCCTCCCTCCGGTCCGGCCACCGGCTCTCTCA
>JBJTQJ010000079.1:0-10522 GCA_046075565.1 Verrucomicrobiales bacterium
ATCCGTCCCCAAAGCGGTGTCGTCCCCGACAGGTCGGGGTTGCCACCGCACTCCGACACACTCGCTTGGGCAGTCGCTGTGTTGGACTGCGCCGGCTGTGACGGCGCTTTCGGTTGTGGAGCACGGCGACTCGTGCGGCACCCCACACGAAATGGCCTCACTCACTTGTCGGGCCCCGACGGCGTCGGGGCTACGATTGACATGGAACCTCATAGGCAGATTGATTGTTCTTCTCTGCGGCGGAGTGTTTCAACAGACCAACTTCCCCATAGCATTGTTCCGGTATCTACCGGTTATGGACGCTGAAAGGGTTTTGTCGCTTCAACCGACGGACAGAACCCTTTCAGGGTTCGCTTGCCGTTACGGGGTGCTATCCCGGGGTAGGCCCTACGGCCCAACCCCGGGCTTTGTGACTCAACCCTTTCGGGGTTGGTAAAGGAAAAATCGGCAATCGACAGGCATTAAAGTTTGCAACATAATCCGCATCGCGTTGCTCCCGGACTCCCTCCTTTGTCTCATCACCCAATATCAGGCGAGGCAAGCTTTCCGGCATCACCTCGTATCCTGCAACCTCCCAATGGCAAGCATTACCGTAGCCGCATACGCCTCGTAGAGTTCGCGTCCGCTGAGACCGGCGGGAATCGTGGAAAAATCGACAGGCGGGCCGGAGACGACATGCACACGCCCCGGACGCGGAAACTTCGAATGGCGGGGAAACGCTTCATGGGCACCGAAGATGCGGGTCGGAATAACCGGAGTGCCGCACTTGGCGATGATAAATCCGACGCCTGCTTCAGCGGCCTGCAACGAACCGTCTGGCGAACGTGTGCCCTCCGGAAAGAGCAACACGCGGTGACCGCTCTTGAGCATGGCGAGCACGCGTTTGAGTCCGGCCATGTCGGCCTTGCCTTGATCGACCGGAATGACCTGGATTCGCGGCAAGAGCCAGGCCAGCGGTCCCTTGAACAATGTCTTCCGCGCCAGATAAAAAATCGGCTGGCGATAGGCACATCCAATCAAAGGTGGATCGAGGAAACTCACATGATTGGAAACAATGAGGGCGCCACCCGATTCCGGCATGTGCTCGCGTCCGTGCACACGGAGACGAAAAAAGACCGCACCGAAGACCCGGCTGAGCGTGTGGCAAATCCGGTAAACAATCATGGCACGGTCGGAATTTGGAAGGCTTTTGCCTTCATCAATCCGATGATGGCATCGACAACACCATTCGGACTGAGTTCATCGGAATCAATAATCACAGCTCCATCCGCGACCATCAGCGGGGCATTGGCGCGCGAGCTATCCACGCGGTCGCGGTCGCGAACGCTGTCGACCAGACCTTGTGCGGCCCGGCGGCTTTGTCGCACTTCTTCGCTGGCATCGACGTAGAATTTCCATGGCGTGTCGGGAAAGACCACGCTGCCAATGTCCCGGCCTTCCATGACAATTGGACAAAGTTCCGCGAAGGCACGCAATTGGCGAACAACTTCAGCGCGCACTTCCGGAACCTTGGCGACAAAAGAAACCGCGGCATTCACTTCTCCGGTTTCCAATTCATTCTGCAACCTTGGGCCGCCGATGGCAACCCAAGAGGAGTGGTCTTCCAATCCACTGGTGAGTCGGGCTGCGGGAACGGCGGCGGCTACCGCTTCGCTTTGTTGCACGGCGACATTCGCGCGGACCATGGCCAAGGTCATGGCCCGGTAAAGGGCACCGGAGTTGACAAACCCATACCCGAGACGAAGGGCGAGAAGACGGGCCACGGTGCTTTTGCCGGAGGCAGCCGGACCGTCGATGGCGATAACGGTATGTCGGTTGAAGGTCATGCGAGAAGCGAACGGAGGGTGGATTCAAAACCGGGATAGGAGGTGGCAATGCATGCGGTATCGACAATGTCGGTGACACCCGTGGCGGACAGTCCCGCGATGGCAAATGCCATGGCGATGCGGTGATCCCCGTGGCTCTCGATACGGGCGGCATGGAGTTTGTTAGGACCTTCGACCCGGAGGCCATCTGGATATTCCTCGACCTTCGCCCCCATGGATTGCAGCCGGCGCACGACCTCGCTGATGCGGTCGCTTTCCTTCACCCGCAATTCGGCGGCGTCACGAATCTCTGTTGCCCCATCGGCGAGAGACGCTGCAACCGCGAGCACGGGGATTTCGTCGATGACATTCGGGATTTCCTTGCCGGCGATGGTGGTGCCCCGGAGCTTGCCACCTCGGATACGGAGATTGCCGTAAGGTTCGCCATCCTCGCCACCGGTGACTTCCCTTTCCACGCTCGCACCCATGCGCTCCAGCACGTCAAGGATACCGGTGCGGGTTGGATTCAGTCCCACACCCCCGATGGTCAAATCGGAACCGGGGATGGTGGCGGCAGCCACACACCAGAAAGCGGCGCTGCTGATGTCGCCCGGCACATGAAGATCGCGGGCCACAGGGGTCTGGGGTCCGGTGACCTCGATGCAGTTGCCTTTGATCGCGAGATGGAGACCGAAATGGCGGAAGAGTCGTTCGGTGTGGTCGCGGGTTGTCTCGGGCTGCACGACCGTGGTCGTCCCGTCGGTGAAGAGTCCGGCCAACAGGATAGCGCTCTTCACTTGTGCGCTCGCGACCGGCATTTCATAACGAATCGGGGAAAGTTTTCCTCCGGTAATGGCGAGTGGCGCGGTTTGTTTCTCGCCCTGTCCGGCCAAACGCGCACCCATTTCGCCCAGCGGACGGATGATACGCCCCATCGGCCGCGAACTGAGCGAGGCATCGCCGGTCATGCGACTGGAAAAGGACTGGGCCGCCAGCACCCCGGCGAGGAGGCGCATGGCCGTGCCGGAATTGCCGCAGTCGATGTCAGTGGCGGGAGCGGCGAGTTGACCACCGGTGCCAGTGATAACGAGGCGGGTCGGTCGTTCGGGGTCTTCTCCTGCCGGAAATTCGACCTTTGCCCCCATGGCCCGCATGGCGGCCAGCGTGCAGAGGCAGTCGTCGCTGGGCAGGAAACCGGTCACCTTGGTGCTGCCCCGGGCCAGTCCGCCCAGAATGGCGGCCCGGTGGGAGATGCTTTTGTCGCCGGGCACCCGCAAGGTGCCGCGCCAGGGGCCGGTGGCTTGGACTTGGAACGAAGAGACTGACATGGAATCGAGCGGGAACTTTAGCAAGTCTTCCGGGTCGCGCATTCGATTTTGCATCCGGATTTCCCCGGCGTGCCGAAAAACCTGCTTAGCCTTGTAGAGCCGGGCATTGCCGTGTGCTCGCGGCCCCATTTTCCGAGGGCAGTGCCCACCCCTGGCCGCACGAAGGCACCGGAAAGAAGCCTGCCGATTCTGCGTAGTCATCGCGGTGAAGTTCCTCTCCCTCATAGCATTGCTTTTCCCGTTGGTTGCGGCCGCTGCGCCTGCGAAAAACCAGGTCGCCTCGCAGACGAAATTCATCGAAAATGGCCAGCTCAAGATTGGGGTCGATCTTACTTCCGGCGGTTCGATTTTCTGGTTTTCCGAATTGCCCGCCGACCGCAATCTGCTCAATCATGCGGACCGGGGACGATTTATCCAGCAGTCCTACTATGGAAAAAAGGACGGCTCGGTGTGGGCGAAAAAGCCCTGGCGGTGGAACCCGGTGCAGGGCGGCGACTACAAAGGAAAACCCGCGCGCTTGCTCGAGGTGAAGGCCGAGAAAGAAAGCCTCTACACCCACAGTATCCCCGTGAACTGGGCCGGCGGGCAGGACATCGAGGACTGCCGGATGGAACAACGGATCACGCTCGACGACACGATGGCGAAGATCCGCTTTCGTTTTGTCTATTCCGGCCAGGAAAATCATCCGCCCACCCATCAGGAACTTCCGGCCGTGTTCATGGACTACGCTCTCACGGATCTGGTTTATTACGACGGTGACACCCCTTGGACCAATGCCCCCATCAAGAAAGACCGCCCGGGCTGGCCGAACGAACAACGGAAACCGACCGAGAACTGGGCGGGCTTCGTCGGGGCGGATGGGCGGGGAGTTGGCGTATCCTTCCCCGGCACCGACCGGATCACGACGTACCGGCATCCCGGACCGGCGGGCCCGAAAGGCGGTGGCTGTTCCTATTTTGCACCCATCCGCACCATGGCCATCGGACCGGGCACGGATTTTCGCTACGAAATTGCCCTGACCATCGGGTCCGCCGAAGAAATGCGGACGCGCTTTTCCAAAAAAGACCCGCCGCTCCCCTCTCCTGCCCCGGAAAAATGAGTCCGATGTGCTCTTCCCAGGTATGGCGGACTGGACAAACGTCCAAGGAGGAATAGGGTCAGGACTGTCTCTTTCCCATTTCCCAACCATGAACGCCTACGATTTCGCCCGCGAAACCTACGCCTCCCACGGCGTGGACACCGAAGCCGCCCTCGCCGCCCTTTCCGGCATCCCGATTTCCCTGCATTGTTGGCAAGGTGATGATGTCGGTGGATTTGAAAAAGCGGGGGCAGGACTCGAAGGAGGCGGTATCCAGGCCACCGGCAACTATCCCGGGCGCGCCCGCACCATTGACGAACTGCGCGGCGATTTGGAAAAAGCGCTTTCCCTGATTCCCGGACGCCATCGTCTGAACCTTCATGCTTGTTATGCCGATCTCGGGGGCAAGAAGGTCGAGCGCAACACCTACGACATCTCCCATTTCCAAAGCTGGGTCGATTGGTGCAAGAGCCATCAACTCGGCTTCGATTTCAATCCCACCTACTTCTCGCATCCGCTCGCCAACGACGGATTCACACTCAGCCACCGCGACGCGGGCGTCCGCAAATACTGGATCGAGCACGGCATCGCCTGTCGTCATATTGCCGCCGCCGCCGCCAAACAACTCGGCAAAACCGTGGTGACGAACTTCTGGATTCCGGATGCTTACAAGGACACACCGTATGACCGCGCCGCGCCGCGGGCCCGGCTATCCGAGTCCCTCGATGCCGTCTTCGCGGAAAAGATTGATCCTTCGCTGAACCTCGATGCCGTCGAGAGCAAACTCTTCGGCATCGGCGCGGAGAGTTACACCGTCGGATCCCACGAGTTCTACCTTTCCTATGCGGTCAAAAACCAACTGCTCTACTGTCTCGACGCCGGCCACTTCCATCCCACCGAATCGCTGGCCGACAAAATCTCGTCGGTGCTGCAGTTTGTTCCCGAAATCCTCCTGCATGTCAGCCGCGGGGTGCGTTGGGACAGCGACCACGTCGTGATCATGGACGACGCCACCCGCGCCATCATGGAAGAAGTCGTTCGCGGTGGATTTGTTTCCCGCACGCACATCGGACTCGATTTCTTCGATGCCAGCATCAACCGCATCGCGGCCTGGGTCATCGGCACCCGTTCGGCCATCAAATGCCTGCTCGCCGCCCTGCTTGAACCGGCGGCCAAACTCCGCGCCGCCGAAGAAAGCGGCGACCATACCTCGCGGCTCGCGTGGCTGGAAGAAAGCAAGACCCTGCCGCTTGGAACGGTTTGGGATGAATACTGCCGCCGCCAGAATGTCCCGGTCGGCCCGGCCTGGCTCGGCGAGGTCAAGAGCTATGAAAGCGCGGTCCTGGCGCGTCGAGTCTGAGCCGCTTCCCGTGGCGCCATGAAGCTCCTGATCATCGCCTCCGTCTGGTTGCTTGCCTGCGTCCCCGCTTAGCAAGCCCCCGGGCAAGAGGAGCCGGCGCAGAAACCGAATATCATCCTCATCCTGGCCGATGATCTCGGTTACGGCTCGCTGGGTTGTTATGGCAGCAAGGATGTGCGGACACCAAACATCGATCAACTCGCTGCCGGAGGCTTGCGACTGACCGACTTCCACAGCAATGGCGCCGTGTGCACGCCTACACGCGCGGCGTTGATGACCGGTCGTTATCCCCAGCGTTGCGCTTGGGTGCCCGATGATGAATTGTCGCCGGTCTTCCGTGCCCAGCGCGCAAAAAACCCGGATCAGCGCTGGGCCTGGGGCATTGCCGAAGAAGAACGCACCTTGCCGAAGCTTCTTTCCGCAGCCGGTTACCGCACCGCCTTGATCGGAAAGTGGCACCTCGGTTACGATGTGAATTTTCACCCGATGAATTATGGCTTCGATGAGTTTCGCGGCTTTGTCGGCGGTGGAATTGATTACCACATCCATATCGCAACCCATGGAGAAAAGATTCCCGATTGGTGGCACGATCGCGAGAAGAAGAACGAATCGGGATACGCCACGGATCTGCTCACCCGGCACGCGGTTGACTTCATCACACGAAACAAGGAGAGCCCCTTCTTTCTCTACCTCGCCCATGCCTCGCCCCACTCGCCCTGGCAAGGACGTGATCCCGAATCGCGAAAACCCGCGACGGAAATCTACAAGGAGATGATTGAGATTCTCGACGAGTCGGTCGGTTCTATTGTCCAATGCTTGCGGGATACACAACTGGAGAAGAACACTTTACTCATCTTTTGTTCGGACAACGGACCACAAGGCCCGGGTGGATTCCCTGCCACTGGTCTGCTCCGGGGAAAGAAGGGCACGATGTTCGAAGGTGGCCATCGTGTGCCCTGCATCGCGAGTTGGCCGTCCGTGATCCCCGCAGGAAAGACCAGTGGAGAAGCGGTGATGACCATGGACTTCCTGCCGACATTCGCAAAGCTTGCTCGCGCGGAACTGCCTCCAGGGCATGTGATCGACGGCGCGGATGTCTTGCCCCTCTTCAAAGGCGAAGAAAAACTTCCGGAACGCGTGCTGCACTGGAAACACGGCGAGGCCTGGGCCGTCCGCCAGGGACCTTGGAAGCTGATGGGTCGTGGCAATCAACCGACCCAACTCGTGAATCTGGAAAAGGACCTTGCGGAAACCGAAGACCTGAACAAAGAGAACCCGGAACTGAGCGCCCAACTCGACCAACTTCACCGCCGGTGGGTGGGAGAAGTCGGACCCCGCTGATCGGTGTTTTATGCAAGGAACCACGAATGGACACGAATTTACACAAATATAAAATGAAAATCAGAGATTAATGTAAGGAGCCTCAACCATCCGCAGGATGATCTGGGTTTCTGCCATAACTCACTGAAAATTCGTGCCCATTTGTGTCGATGATAAGGCCTGGCTTCGCCATCGTGGTTCCATTTTTCTTTCTCGGTTTATCGTGCAACATGCACGACGGCGGTGTCGGAGAACGCGGTTAGGACAAATTGGTTTTCCACCCGGTGTTCCTTCACGGAAAAGTCCACCTTGTAATCCTGATAGGCGACCTCGGTGGGCGGATCAACAGCGGGAGGGCTGCCGGATTCCTCCCCGCTCTTACTGGAAGTGACTTTGCAAACGTCCCCCGGCAATGTCTGTGTGGAAACCGGCTCGGCGGCGTCTATGAAGAGCGCGTCCGATGTCTGGTTGTTGATCCACTTGTCGATACCCTCAGAGGTGACCGACTTGTCGAACAAATGGACTTTGGCGGTGATTGGAAAAGTGGTGTCTTTGTTTCCGATGACCAGGGTGACGACCGCCTTTTCCTCGGTGAATTTATAGAGGATCTTCGTGCTGGTCTTCCCGATCATACCCGTGCTTACCTCCGACTTCTTCGCCTTTTTGAGGTCGAGCGTGCGGTCGGCGAACAGGGAGGTTGTGGCCAGGGCCAAGGCCATCAGGACGGCGGCAATTTTTTGAATCTTCATGGGACCATGTTTCGACAAATGTTGCTCGAAAGCAAGACAATCGTGACAAATCGGGTCCGGAAATTTTCTCCAGCCGCTTTTCTGCTGCACGGCTAGGCATGGCGCGGACCATCACAGGCTCAACTGAAAACCTGAAATCAGAACCACGGATGGCACGGAAAACACGGATATGGAGGATTTTATGAGAGGAGAGTTCTTCACGCGAAAGGCCCTCGTTCGCGCGGGCAACGGACACGACCCTGCGGGATCGTGTCCCTCCGGGGCTTGTTACGGGTGACATGGCAACTCAAAGATCGGTCTGGAGTGTACCACCGGCATCTTGCCGGTGGAGGGACCCAATGCAACAGGCAGGATGCCTGTTGCACATTCCAGAGAATGGACGTCGGGGCTCTCTAACCCGCGTGGGTATTCGGCAGCGAGGTCGAGGCGCGAACCATCAATTCACCATCTCGCCCACCGGAGCAAGCGCCCGGGCACCCCAGGCGATGAGAGCGCCGCAAACGGCGGCTCCGGCGTGGCAGGCGTGCCCGATGGCGATGCCGCCTTCCGGCAACCATGGGGAAATACCAACAAAAACAATCGACGCGATGAGAACTCCCCAGCCGAGGTATTTTCCTTTCACATCCGCGAGGCGGATCGGGCCTAGTCCGAAACCAATCGGGCGATCATCCCAGAGAAAAGCGGCGCAGGTGAGCATCGCCATGATGCCACCGGAGATACCGATGAGCAATCCATCCTGCAAAACGACCAACTGGGCCATGCCTCCACCGAGGGTTCCGGCTCCGATCACGGCAAGGAAAAAAGCCGAGCCGTAATGGTCGCAGAGATGTTTCCCCACAAACCACAAGCTGATGAGGTTGAAAAGAGCGTGCCACCACGAACCATGAAGGAACGCATGGGTCAACCATGTCCACCAACGTCCATCGGCGAGCGCCCCGCGGGATAGCCCGTATTCAAGAAAGAGACTGTCTCTCCACGGCCATCCCGGTCCACTGGTCCAGAAGGCGAGCACGGTCGCCACGGCAAACAGCAAATAGAAAGGCCAGCGGCGGAGAGCCATGGACTCGCGGATCAAGTCGGTTCGTCGCCACGCGCCATGACGACTTTGCCGGTGCGCACGGTTTCGATGATCTCGTAGTTGCCGAGCATACGCACGGCGGCATCGACCTTGTCGGAATTGCCCACGATCATGGCGATGAGCGAACTCTCCGTTAGATCGACGGTCTTGCCACCATAGTGTTCGATCACCTGGAGGATCTCCGTGCGCTGGGCGGCGGGGGCGGAGATTTTCACGAGCACCATTTCGCGCGTGACGGCGCGGGCCGAAGTGTGTTCGGAACAATGGATAACATCGATCAGTTTGCCTACTTGCAACACGATCTGCTCGAGTCCGTCCGGATCGCCGCTCAGACCGATGGTCATACGCGAGAACTTCGGGTTACGCCCCTGGGAGACGACGAGCGAATCGATATTGTAGCCGCGGCGGGCGAAGACCTGACAGATGCGCATGAGCACACCCGGCTGGTTGCGCACGAGGATACTGAGCGTGTGGGAATTCGGAGTCGTGGGCGCGGGTTTGGCGGCCGGCTTCCGATCGGTGGTGATGATTTCCTGGACCATGATGGTGGATTGCTGGATGGTTTGGGCAAGGGAAGCGGGATCACGTCGAACCGACGGGCTTTTCCAACTTGCGTTTCGGAGGTTCGATAAGCATGTCTTCGATGGCGGCACCGGCCGGGATCATCGGGAAGACATTTTCCTTCTTGATACACTCGGCATTGATGAGAACCGGACGATCATTGATCTCAAGCGCCTTTTGGAGCACACGGCGAACGTCGGCCGGGCGTTTGATGCTGAGACCGACCGCGCCGTAGGCTTCGGCGATCTTGACGAAGTCGGGGTTGCCAATCAGGTCCACGCCGCTTTCGCGATCCTCGAAAAACAACTCCTGCCATTGGCGAACCATGCCGAGATAGTGGTTGTTGAGCACGAGAATCTTGATCGGCAGTCGGTGGATGACCGCTGTCGCCAATTCAAAGAGGGTCATCTGGAATCCGCCATCACCGACGATACAAGCCACGATGTCTTTCGGGCAAGCGAGTTGGGCACCGATGGCGGCGGGGAATCCGAAGCCCATGGTGCCGGCTCCGCCGGAGCTGATCCATTTGAAGCTTTCGTCATTGAGGTAAAACTGCGCGGCCCACATCTGGTGCTGGCCGACATCGGTGCTGATGATGGCTTTCCCTTTGGTGAGTTTGTAGAATTCGTCGATCACGTGCTGCATGCGCAGTCCGCCCTGCTTCTTATAGTGAAGCGGAAACTTCTTCTTGTAGCCATCGAGATGGGTCAGCCACTCGCCCGAGTCGAGGCGGCTCACCCGCTTGTTCAGCTCGGTCAAAGCGGCACGGGCATCACCGGTGATGGCGACGTCCACCTTGATCATCTTGTTCATCTCGGCGGCATCGATATCAATGTGGATGATTTTCGCGTTGCGCCCGAACATGTGCGCTTTGCCGATGATGCGATCGTCGAAACGGGAGCCGACATTGAGAATGAGGTCACACTCGACGATGGCTTTGTTGGCATAGGCGGTGCCGTGCATGCCGAGCATCCCGAGGGAAAGCGCGTGAGTTTCGGGGAAAACCCCCTTGCCGAGCAGCGTGTTCGTCACGGGAGCGCCGAGCGTTTCCGCCAACTGGCGCAACTCCTGGTCGGCCCGCGCGATCATGGCACCATGTCCGGCGAGGATGAGAGGTTTACGCGAGGCGCGCAGGAGTTGGACCGCGGTGTCGATGGCGTCCAGATCGATGTTGAAGGATTCTTCCGGATGGTAACCGGGCAAATCCATGTCCTCGTCAAAGTCACCGGTGAAAGCACCGGAG
>JBJTQJ010000080.1:0-24922 GCA_046075565.1 Verrucomicrobiales bacterium
CATGTTCCGCCCCAAGTGCATGCTGTAGGCGACGGTGCTGGTATTGCTGGCGACGACATTGAGCGTCCCGGTGCCGGAAACCTTGTAAGCGACATCCCGACCGGCATTGCTGCCGATGTTGGTCCCAATGTTGGTCGTCGCAGTTGCGTTTTGATCCCCCATCGTATGAGTTCCGCCGCTCAGGTTGATGCTGGCGTTGTTTAGCGAGCCGATCGTCTGTCGATATGTCCCGGCGGTGAGATTGACCGTGCCGGCCCCTGAGAAGTTCCATTGTGTCCTGTTGCTGCTACCGCTTGAATTACCGCCTCCAAGATTCAGCACGCTGCCGGAATTCACGGTGATCGTGGCGCTGGTATTGTGAATATAGCCAAGCAAGGAGTTGATGGTGGCGGTCTTGTCTGCGGCGACCGTTATCGGACCGTTGGTGGTCGTGGTGGGGTTTAACGCGAGCGTGCTGCCGGTGATTTGATAGCCG
This sequence comes from Verrucomicrobiales bacterium, assembly GCA_046075565.1. Classification (GTDB taxonomy): domain Bacteria; phylum Verrucomicrobiota; class Verrucomicrobiia; order Verrucomicrobiales; family SLCJ01; genus JBJTQJ01. The sequence goes on from JBJTQJ010000080.1 coordinate 476, forward strand.
CTGCTATTGAAGGTAATGGACTCGGCCGCCATTGGGGAGCCGAGCGTCACGACATACTGGTTTAGCGTCCCATCCGCTCCGGCGAAGATCGCGGCGTTGCTGCCGTCGTTGGTGGCGGTCTGGGACCAGATCAGATTGGGCGTGGTGCCGTCGTTCCAAACCGTATTTCCCGCGGTGGTGTTCCAGTTGCCAATGCCGGCGGTGATGGTGGAACCGTCACCACCAACGGTATCCCAGGTAAGGGAGGCGGCAGAAGCGGAGGCAGCGAATCCCGCCAGGGCGATGGCGGATGCGACGGGTAGGGACAGGCGGGCTTGGTTGAGGATACCGGTTTTCATGGCTTCGGGTGGGATGGGGATGCGCTCAGCTCCGGAAAATCGTGCAATGTTTCCAAGCTGATGAAACGATTTTTCACTTTTCCCGGAGTATGTCAATGGCAATTTTTCAATTGGAGGCAATTTTCGGGTGAGGGTTCGCTTTTCTTGGGAAGAAGGGGCGGTCTCAGTTCGGTGCGATGATCCCGGCGCGGATGAATTGCCGGGGTTCGTCGCCGATGGGGGTGGTACCGCGGAAGAGCAGGTGGTTCTCCCCGTCTTCGACAACCACACAATGTGGTGGACCGCTTTGCCAGGAGGACAGGTTGGTTTTTGAAATGGAGCCGAAGATCCCGACATTGCGGCGGCGTTGCCGGGGAACAAAATACTCGAGGAAGATTTCGCCATTCTCCGAACCCTTGCGCAGTTCGGCGCGCGCGACCGATGAGCCGAGCCGCGGGTTGGTGCCGAACGCGTATTCCCAGATGGTTTTCTCCCCATCGCCATCGGCGTCGTTGTTCCACTGGCTGATGGGCAGGCTGAGCGTGGGATCAATATCGCCGAAGGTGCGGAAGCGCCAGGATTCGGGGTCTAACAGATCCTGGTTCACCCCGGTGTCGCCAAGCGCGTTGTAGCTGGCGACCTCGATCACGATATCCTCGACGCCGGGGTCGAGCGCGGCGGTGGTGGTGGTCGCGCCGGAGGGCAGTTCGGCGATGATTTCAGGTTCGCCACCGTTGACCTTCTTCCGGATGACATAACCGAGTTCGCTGTTGGCGGCGTCGGACCAGGTGAGTTGGATGCTGTTGGGATTGAGAAACTGCATCTGCAGCGATCCGGGGGCCACCGGTGCGGCGACCGGGGCGGGTGAGAATTCCCGCGAAGCGTCGCCGAACTGCCGGAATGGCCGGCTGGGAATACCACCGATGTATTCGGCGAGCCGTTTCTTGAGCGTGTAGGTGGTGGCGGGTTCCTGCCCGTGGATGTTGGTGTTTTCGTTCGGATCGGTGATCAGATTGTAAAGTTGGTCGTCGTCGTAATAGGTTGGTTTGGTGGCGGCCACCAGTGAGCCGAGCGAGGAATTGTTGACGTAGTAGGGACGCGGTTCGGTGTTCAGACCGGTGACATGGTTCGGCCATAGGAATCCGCTGGCGATCTGCGTGTAGACCGAAGGCGTGTATCGCAAGGCGATGTATTTCCGGTCCTTGGTGCGAACGGCACGGGCATATCCAATCTCGCAGAAAAGGTCTTCCCTCACGGCGGCGCTGCCTCCGTTGAGCACGGGCGCGAGATTAACACCGTCCACCGGGCGAGTCGGCAACGCGGAGGCACCGGCCAGTTCAAGCAACGTGGGTGCGATATCCACTTGGCTGACGATTTCGCCATAGACGCGCCCGGGGCTGGTGATGCCGTTGGGCCAGTTCATCACCAGCGGGACTTTCATGCCGAGGTCGTAGAGCGAGGACTTACCCCAGATGAGCGGGCCATAGAGCGTTTTCTCACCATGGTCGGAGGTGAAAATGATCAGCGTGTCGTTGCGAATACCGTGCTGGGTAAGTTTGTTCAAGATGGCGAGGACCGAGTAATCAAGCCAGGTTTCACGGGCGGAGATAAGGTCCTTGCCCGCGGCGGTCACCTGATCGATAATCGCCTGTCGTGCCGGCATGAACGAGTAATCCTCGTTGGGCAAATAACCCTCGCCGGTGAATCGCACGTCGGCCCGCAGCGTCTTGGTGAGGTCGTTTCTCACGGGGCCGTGGTTGATGGTGGGCGCCATGTAGAGGAAGAATCGCTCGTTGTGGTTCTCCTCGATGAAATCGAGCGCGCCTTTGGTGATCCACTCCTGGTTGTGGACGTTGAGGGCGTCGTTGCAGAGTTCGAGCAGGTTCGCCTTGTAATAGCTATTCACGTAGTCGAAGCCGAAAGCGCGCATGCGCTGGCAAAGCACGCGGTGGTTATGCTTCATCTTGGCATTGGTGGCGGCGTCGGTGGCGGGGTTGGCGGTTTGCGCGTAGGTCAACAAACCCTTGGCCGCCCAGGCGGATGTGTTGTTGAGATCGTCATCGGTGAGGTGGCCTTTGCCGACCATGCCGGTGCGGTAGCCGGCTTGCCGGAGCCAGGCACCGAGATTCTGGTTGTCCGTTTCCAGTTCCGTGTCGGAAACCCCGAATCGCCCGAGCGTGTTCAGCGGGTAACGGGCGATGAACTGCGCGCTGGTGTTGCGCGACGCCCATCGACCGGTCATCAGGGCGTAGCGAGACGGCCCGCAGACCGTTGAGGCGGCGAAGGCGGAAGTGAAACGGACGCCGGTGGAGGCGAGCGTGTCCATGGTCGGAGTGATGCTGCTGCGGCCTTCGAAATTGAAGTGCTGGCCGGCGGCCTGGTCATCGGTGTTGATGATGATGATATTCGGCCCGGTCGCGGCGTTCTGGGCGACGACCTCGTAATAGAGGGAGGTCGAGGTGAGAACCAGATCCAGGCGGCGATTTGGCGGCAAATCGAAATTGCGGGTGCGGATTCCGCCCGTGCTGCCGGAAAACGAGCCGAAATTCGCGAGCGTGAAACGATCGCCGACGTTGAACGGACCGGTGGCGTTCGTGCCATCGAGGACCCACTGCGCTCCGAGGTCGAGCACGAGCTTCGCTGGACCAAGTTGAAGCGGCGCGGCGCCTCCGGGGCCCGGTTTGGTTTCGATGGTGGCCGCCGAACCGATGGCGAACTCGTCGCTGGCGGAGGATCCGGCTTGGCCAAAGGAAATGCCGGAGCCGTTCAGGACCAACCTGACCATCTTTTCGAGATTGCGTCCGATGACCATCGACTTCATGGTCAGCGCGCCGTTGCCGGTCAAAGTGAGCGAGCCGTTGTTGATGGTGAGTTCGGCAGGACCGCTCGCGACCGCGCTGTTCACGACCACGTTGAAGCCGTCGATGAGTGCGTTCGCCGGGGCGACCGGCAGGACGTCCGGATTCCAGTTCGTGGCGGTGGTCCACAGGCTGTTGCCGGAGCCGTTGTCGAAAACCACGGAGCCCGGCGGTGCCGTGGGGCCGGAAACCGCGAAGGTGAAGCCGGCAATCCCCGCCCCGGTGGTGGCGCCGATACCGGGGATCTCTCGGAAAGTGAGGGTCTGGCCGTTGGCAAGCGGTAGATTGGGCAGGGCGAGGGTTCCAGTCGCGCCCGTCATGTTAGGAAAGTCACTGTTCGTCGTTCCGTTGGAAACCCGCATGTCCCCACCGGCCCCATCGACGTAGGACCAACCCTTGACAGCCAGGGTCAAACCGGCGGGCGCGTTGAATGTCCAGGTCAATGTTTCCGGCGTCGAATTCGTGTCGCCGGCACCATAGTTCAAGCCATCGACCCGGTTCGAGTTTTCCCCCTGGATGCCGATGCCACCGCCACCCAGTTCGGTGATGGTGAGGGTCGCCCCGCCGGACTGGCTTCCGACCAGCGTGAAGGATTGCCCGAAGAGCGCCGGGTTGGCCACGGAACCGACGTTGGCTTTGTCCCATTCCGCCACCATCGCGGCAAAGGTGCTGTTGGCGCTGCTGGTGGAGGCATCAAGCGCGATCACACCCGTGCTGCCAATCGAGAAAGCCAGGGTGATGGTGGCCGATGCACCGCCGGCGCCAATAAACGGCGGCGTCGGCCCGAAGCCTGTGCCGCTGTTCGCGAAGCTCACCACCGTGTCCGCGGCGGCCGGGGGTGTGCCGAGGATTTCGAAGGTGAATCCTCCCAGACCCGCGCCGCTGCTGGAATCAGGGGTTTCGCCAAAGGTCAGGGTGCCGCCGTTTTCTAAAACCAGCGGGCTCGTAACAAGATCGAACGCGGCGCTTCCCGATGCCGCGACATTGACAAAATCCTGAAGGTTCGTGCCATTGGAGAATCGCATGTCGGCGCCGGTTCCAGCGACCCATGTCCAACTCTTGAAACGCAGGCTCATGCCGGGTGGAGCCGTCAATTCGATATTGAGCGCTTCCACCCCCCCTAGGTTGCGGCCGTCCACGCGGTTCGAGTCCTGCCCTTCCACTCCGAGCCCTCCACCATTCAGCGTGGTGATGCTCAGGCGCGGGACCTCGCTTTCCTCCCTCAGAGGCACGATCTTCAGGCTAAAGGAGGAGTTGAAAAACCCGCTATTCGAAGTTGTGCCCGCCGTGCCGGCCGGCCGATCAAATTGATTGACCAGATTCACGAAGGTCGTGTTGGTATTTGTGGTCGAAGCGTCCAGTGAAACCGCGCCCGCGCCATCGATTGTATAAGCGAGCGTGATGGTGTCGTTTCCGGACGGGTTCGCCGCCGTGCGGAATGTTCCGCTATCCACCGGACCCGCATTGGCAAAGCTGGCCGCGATCTCCGCCCGGACGTCGGGGGAGAGCAACAGCAGCGAGAACAGGAAAAGAAATCGGATGGACATGGAGATGGGTTTTTTGGGAAAACGGGTGGTTACGCCTGAAGGAGAAATGAACCTTCAAAGGAAAATGGAACCACAGATTTCACAGATGGGCACCCTACGCCGCCCTGCGGGCTATGAAGGGCAAACGGATTTTCAAAGAATTGCAAGGCTTGCACCTCTCTGTCCAGTGGATGAAGAATCTTTGTTTCATAGCATCCTCAATATCTGTGTTTTCTGTGTAATCTGTGATTTTCATGTCAGAGTGGAAGCGCATGCCCTACGGAAAAAAATGGGGCCGCCGCCCCTCCAGACGGCGACCCCGGGATTCCCGGGAGAAAACCCCTTAACTTCCGGGAAAGCTTGGAAAAGGTTGAAGGATGAGGTATGAAGGATGAAGGGTATGAGACTCAAGACTGCAAGACACAAGACGCAAGATGCGAAGCTTCGTTCATCGGGCCACGCCACGTCTCCGCCGCAGGGCCGGCGGTGAGAAGAAGGCCGCCCAGCGCGCTGGTCGGTTCGGGGATGACGGTGAAGCTGCCGCTGAAGCCACTGAAGATGCCGTCAACCACGGCCCAAGCCGAGCCAGTGCCGTCAAAACCGTAGTCGCCAACGTTACGGGATGCGAAGGCCCAAGTCTCTCCTGCGAAGAAGTTCGTCCCCGCATGAGCCCATGCGCTGGTGTGGGTATTCCAGAAGGCAAGGCGGCTATCGGAGGCCAAGCCGGCGACCGTGAGCTGCACGACATAGTTGTCCGTTCCCGTCGTGCCGGAGAGATTGAAGATATCCGAGCGGCGGGCACCGTCATTGGTGGCGGCGGAGGTGTCGCTGAAGCTCATGGTCAGGGAGGTGGCCGAACCGCTATTGGTGCCTGCCAGGATTGCCGCGGTGGTGTCGGGATTGCCGCCGGCGAACGAACTCTTCAACACGCCGCTGGTGCCGGTGGTGTAGTCGTCGTCCGTGCTCATTCCGTCAGCGGCCGCCACCAGACGGATCACGCTCGAACTGGCATTGCTGTTCGAGAAGGTGATGTCGTTGGTGATGGTGATGCCCGAATTGATCTGTAGATCCGCCTTGGTGGCACCGGTGAGCGTGATTCCGTTGGTGCCGGCCGCGCTGTTATGGGCAAGCTCCAGCTTGCCCGCCGTGAGGGTCGTCCCACCGGTGTAGTCGTTGTTGCCGGAGAGGGTGATGGCACCTTCCTCAAAGGTCAGCTTCCGTGCCGTCTGCGATCCGTCCACCGTGACGGTGCCGCCGGTGCAATTCGTACCGGCGGAGAAGAAAAGGTCATCTACACCGGTGGTGGCGATGTTGGCGGTGGCGAGCAGGCCGGCGACATCCGTGCTCCAGAAAAGATCGGGGCCCCATGTTCCTGCACCGGATCCGGAGTCTGCTGTGGCGTCATTGGTGTCCCAATAGAGATTCGCTGCAGACGCGGTAGACGCCGCGAATAGCGCGGCAATGCCGGCGGCGAAGGGGAAGGTCAGGCGGGCTTGGCTGAGGAGACGGGTCTTTTTCAAAGGTTCGGGAGGGATGGGTTGGAATTAAATGCTGGGCAGTATGGTATTTTTCCGGCCGGTAAAACGATTATTCATTCTTCTTTGAATTAGTCAATGAGAATTTTGCAGGATTCAAAAATCTCCTGTTAATCGTTTGGACCCGGGAGATCTGAGTCCGGAATTGGCGGATGGTTGTGAAGTATTGGAAAAACTCCGCAGTTTTCGCCCTGCCCGGTCGGGAGGCCCGGTTTATCTGCCGGAAGTGAGCACATCGGTGGTCATCTTCTTGTCTTTGATTTCCTCGACCGTCAGGGCCTGCACCCGACCGTCAACGGTGCAGACATTGGCCTTATTGTTGTGACGAACCGCCGGACCGTGGTCGCCCCACTTGTCGGCACCGGGCCAGATGGCATACCAAGGAACCGAGGGATCGTCCTTGCTTCGGGTGGCATCTCCGACCAACCAAGTATAGGCGGGTTCGGCGATCTGGCTCACTTTGAGCGAGCCTTTTTCACTGACCCCGGTCGGGCTGTTCTCCTCGTAGACGAAAATGGCATTTTCCACCACGCCGTAGCCACCGTAATTCACGCTTGGGTTATTGGGCGGGCATTTGCTACAAGTCCAGACGCCGCTTCCGCACGGAGCTTCGCCCTTCCCATTCCAGTTGGTGATGTAACCGGCGGCGGCCAGTTGGTAGGTCCAAACCGGCGGGCGGTTGCCTTCCTTGTTTTTGGCCCCCTGCAGGGCGATGAATTTATTGTTGTTTTCCGCGGCATGCATGAGCAGGGCGCCCCCGACCTGTTTCAAATTCGACATGCAGGTGGCGGAGCGGGCCGCCTCGCGGGTGTGATTGACCCCTGAGAAAATCAAAACGGCCAAAACCCCGATGATCACCATCACGATAAGCAACTCGATGAGGGTAAACCCCTTGGCGAACTGTCGCGGCGGGAACTCTCGGGCCGAGTTTCTGCGGATACCTTGCGCTTTCATATGGGTATTTTCGGGATTGGGGGCAACCTTCGTCCGAGGGCACTCGCACGATTGTCTTCCCATTGATAAAACGTTTCTGCAATTTGTCAACTACGAAATTTTCCCGGGGAATTCTGAAAATGGCCTTGGCCAATCCCCCTCGACAGGGGGCCGAAATTCGCTAGGTTCCGCCCGATGACTCCGAAACTTCCGCTCCCATGCCACCGGGGCGATCCGCCGGCTGGTTCTCGGAATGCCCGAAATCCCTCGCTCGCGATCTCCCCCGCCCCGTCCGCCTTCGTCGTGCGGATTGTTCACCACCACATCTTCCGGCCTTGAACCAACCGACCAAATTGCGGGACATCGCGGAACTCCTTGGCTGCTCGGCGGCCACCGTTTCCAACGCCATCAACGGACGGGGCCGGATGAAGGAGGAAACCCGGCAGGCCATCATTGCCAAATGCGCGGAATTGAATTTTGTTCCGAATGCGGCGGGACGATCCCTGCGCATCCAGAGGACGAACGCGATCGGTGTGATCTACGCGCCATCCTTCGCCGAGCTATTTGCCAACGTCTTTTATGCGCGCATCATGGAGGGCCTCGCGGAAACCTTCGGCGAAGCGGGTCTCGATCTCGTGCTTGGCAGCCGCAGGGATCACGAAGGCATGCCCTCGATTGTCCGCCAGGGCAAGGTGGATGCCCTGGTCGTGCTCGCCGGAACCTTCAGCACTCCCGATTATGAGGTCCTCCGCCAATGCCCGGTGCCCCTGTGTATCGTGGACGGCTACATCGGGTCCATCGACGCGGATTCGCTGACCAGCGATGGATTCGGCGGCGCGCAGCAAGTGGCGGAGTATCTTTTCCAGCAGGGCCACCGACGGCTTGTCATGACCGCTTACCGCAGCCCTCTTTACAACGTGGAGCAACGTATCGCGGGCTTCCTATCCGGCCTGCGCTCTTGCGGTTTGGATGCCCATGAAGCGGACGTGCTCATCCGCACGGACACGGACGACGAGGCGGCCGCGCAGCTTTTAGCCCGGCTTGATTCTGCAACTCCTCCCACCGCCGTATTCGCGGTCAACGACACGATGGCCATGCACCTGATCGACTCGCTCTCCGCCGCCGGGCGCAAGGTTCCCGGGGATGTTTCCGTGGTCGGATTTGACGACGACCCCGTGGCCGCCAGTGCCCACCCGCCTCTCACCACCGTAGGACTGAAAAAGCGCGACATCGGCGCGGTCAGCGCCCGTCTCGTGCTCGAACGTCTCGCCGATCCGGAGAAACCATTCGTCCACCAGGTTCAGCCGACACGTCTGGTCGTCCGGGAATCGGTCGCAAAGCGGTAGTCTGGAATTCGATCGATTGATCGATGAAACCGGATCTTGTGGGAAAACGGGTGGAGGTTCGAGTCCATCCCGACCAGCACTTTTGCTTTGGCTTCGTGTGGATGATGACTATCGTGTTGCTGGTTTCCCCGCATGAATTTCAAGTTCCGACGCACCAGCCACAGCGCACACCAAGCCGGCGCCGGTTGCTTGATCCCGTTCTCGCTGGTGTGGATGGCCTTGAGTTCGATGTTCGTGTATTTAGGGTTGTTCGGTTCTTCGGAAAAACACACCGCGGGTTAGGAGAAGGTTCCATGTGCCATCGAGAAATTCAAAATCACCGATGACCCGGAAAAGGACGAGCCATTCGGGATCGATCTTGAGTTCCGCTACACTTTCCGGGGAGCCGTCTGCACGGGCACGAAGACCGGCAAGGATAACAATGAACATCGGGAAGATGACTACCACGACATGTTGGAAAGGCGGTCGGAGATCATGGCGAAGCCGGAGGCCGACTGCCTGGTCAACCCGCTGGAGCCATCGGAAGCCATGCTGAACATGGGCAAAAGCGGTGACCGGATCGGAGGGATCATCTTCGCCATCTTCGGAAGCTGTTTCTTCATGATTGGTGTCGGCTTGTTCGTCACCGCGATCCGGCAGGTGCGCAGGAGCAAACGCGAGGCGGCAGGCGGAACATCCGTGACCACTGCTTCCAACGAAGACACTCCCCGCCTGATCATGATTCCTTTCTTCTCGCTCTTCGCCCTCGCGGGAACAGGGATTCTGTTAGGCTTAATCGTCCCGATGTGGGTGAACTGGTGGTCCGCAAAGTCCTGGGCCGAAGTGCCGGGCGAGGTGATCTGGAGCCGCATCAAGTCCCACAAGGGGGAGGACAGCACGACCTACAGCGCGCATGTCTTTTACCGGTATGAATTCGGAGGCACCACCTACCGCTCCGACCGGACCTCGTTTTCGAAGGTGAATGGCTCCAACTCCGGCGCCCGCGAACAATTGGCGAACTATCCGGCGGGCGCGGTCATTTCCGTTTTCGTGGATCCTGAAAAACCGGAGAAGTCGATCCTGCGGAGAACCCTCGGGGGCAGCGCGTGGTTTTCCCTCTTTCCCCTGCCCTTCATGGCCGTGGGCTTCGGAGGATTGATCTGGATGCTGCGCGGCGGCGGAAAAAAAGAAAAGACCTCCGCGACCGGTGGCAAACGAAGGAGCGGACGATCATCCACCGTGTCGATGCCCGGTCTGTCCACCCTGGCCCCGGGAGAAAGCCTGCGCCTCGCTCCGGGCAAAGGTCGGCTCCTGAGGGTGCTCGGTGCGCTCCTTGTAGCGGCTTTCTGGAATGGCATCGTGTCAGTGTTTCTCGTGAATTTGCTCAAAGACTGGGACAACAAAGGCTTTTCCTGGTTCCTCGCCATTTTCCTCACTCCCTTCGCAATCATTGGCCTCGGCCTCATCGCGGCTTTCCTGCACCAGGTTGGCGCTTTCTTCAATCCCCGTCTGGTGCTTCATCTCGATAGCGGCCAGCCCCGCCTCGGCACAACCATGAATCTGCGCTGGGAAATCCCCACCGGCGCCGGGCGATTGAAAGAGCTGAAAATCATCCTGCGCGGCGAAGAAGTTGCGACCTACCGGCGAGGCACGAACAGCGTGACGGAGCGCTCGACCTTCCACGAAGCGGAAATCCTCTCCACGGAGATGGTGGAAATGATGCGTACAGGCCGCGGCTCGACACGTCTTCCGGCGGAGTCGGTGCCGTCGTGGAAATCATCCAACAACCGCATCGAGTGGACCCTTTCCGTCGAAGGCACCATCGCCCTCTGGCCCGATGTTTCCGATACCCATTCCATCGAAGTCCTGCCCGCATGACCATGGCCGCGCCCGTCCTCCAAATCTCCCTCGACCGCAACCCGGCGGTCTATCGTCCCGGTGAAAGTGTGGCCGGACGCGCGACGTGGCGCGAAGCTGCGCAGGCGAAGTCCATTGCGGTGCGTCTGTATTGGACGACCTCCGGACGCGTGACCACGGACACGGAAGTGGTGGCCGAGTCGGTGGTTGAGAATCCATCGGACCAAGGCGAAACACGTTTCTCCCTGCTCCTGCTCCCCGCCCCACCATCTTTCAGTGGAAAACTAATCACCCTGTCCTGGGGCGTGGAGTTGCTGGTGGAACCGGGCGAACATGCCGCGCAGGTGGAAATCGTCGTCAGTCCGACCGAACAAGAAATCCGTCTGCCCGGACTGCCGGCGCGGCCCGGCGCGAAAAAGAAATGGTGGCGGCCCAACGAGTGAATCCCGGCTTGCGTGATGGCTGATCCCCACGGATCGTCCGCACATGCGACCCGATAAACGCTCTCCCGATCAACTCCGCCCCATTTCCTTCATCCCCGGCATCGCTCCGCACGCGCAGGGTTCGGTGCTCGTCTCCTTCGGGAATACGCGGGTCATTTGCGCCGCCTGCATCGAGAATTCGGTGCCGAGATGGATGCAGGTGCAGAACGTGCAAGGCGGTTGGCTGACGGCGGAATACTCGATGTTACCGTATTCGACACTGGAACGCAAAGGCCGCGACATCACCCGCGGAAAACAGGATGGACGATCGACGGAGATCCAACGACTCATCGGGCGCTCCTTGCGTGCTGCGGTCGATTTGAAGGCCCTCGGCTCGCGCACCCTTTGGATCGATTGCGACGTGCTCCAAGCCGACGGGGGAACCCGCACCGCCTCCATCACCGGGGCGACCGTGGCCTGCGCCATCGCCTTTCAGAAATTGGTGGCGGAAAAAGTCATCCCCCGTTCGCCGCTCAAGAAACTGGTCGCGGCCATCTCCGTGGGAATGCTCAAGGATGCCGCCCTGCTCGACCTGTGTTACGTGGAAGACCGGGATGCAGAGGTGGACTGCAACGTGGTGATGACCGAAGACCTCGATTTTGTCGAAATGCAGGGCAGCGGGGAAGAGGCCACCTTTACCAGCACCCAGATGGAGGCCATGCTCGGCCTGGCGCGGAAGGGAATCGGGGAAATCGTGGAATTGCAACGAGCAGCCATAAACGCCAGCAAGACCCCCGCCAGCCCGGCCGATTTAAGCTCTCTTCTTGGCTACTTTGCGAAATAACAACCCCTTGGCGAAGATTTCCCGAAATTTTCCACTTGAAAACAGGACTAGGAATTCCTACACTGCTAGGCTGAGTAAGCAAACCAGACCAACTATGAAATTGACCACCCTTACCACGATTGCCCTTTTGGGCGCCGCTTCCACCCTCGTCGCCGGCCCGATGTCCTCGGGCAAAGACGGCAAGGTTACTGTCACCCAGCCTCCCGTTGAAACGGGTTGCGACGCCTTCAACGGCGGTCTTGCTGCGAGTGCCTATGGCTTGTTCCTCACCCCCGACGCCGATGTCGAAGACGACACTTTCGGCGGTGGTATCGGTGTGGAATACTTCTTCAACCAATACTTCGGTATCGCCGGTTCCGCCCAGTGGGCCGACCCAGGTGAGTCGCTCGTGCACAACTACAGCGCCGACGCCGTGGTTCGTTACCCGATCACCTCGATCTGTATCGCTCCTTACGCCTTCGGTGGTGTTGGTTACCACACCAACTCGTCCAACGAAGTCATCGGTCGCGCCGGCGCCGGCCTCGACGTCCGCCTCTGGGACGCCAATGGCATCTTCGCCGACTACACCTACACCTTCCCGGGTGGTGACCTCGAAGACTACCAACTCATCCGTTTTGGCGTGAAGTTCGCGTTCTAATTCGCAGCTGAACCTAATCCAATCTTCACAACCCGGAGGTGGCAACACCTCCGGGTTTTTTGTTTCCCTCCCCCACCCTCTCCTTACGGAGATTGCTGCGGAACCGGCTTAAAGTTTGAACCGATTTTCGTGAGCTGGTATGCTACGGTGCAAGCACTTGAACCGACTGACCATTCGACCCGCCGACAATCCCTTCTCCACCGCGAGGGTGGAAAAGGTGTTGGCGTTCCGCCCCGAGTGGTCGGGCCTTGATCGGGGTCATTTGCTGGAAGTGGTTCGCAGCGCGGGCCCTCCGGTGGCAATTGTCGGTCGTCACGGCAGCGGCAAGACGACATTGTTCGACTGGCTGACGGGCGAGTTGAATGAGAGCGGAGAGACCGTGCACCGAGTCTTCCTAAACGATCGTTATCCGACGGAGAGTTTCCTTGCATCTGCTCCGGCACCGCCGGAAGCCGCGGCGATTGTGCTCGTGGACGGCGAGGATCTCGCGTCGTGGAGACAACGGCGACAGCTGCGAGAGTGGTGGTCACCGGCCAAACGTGTCGTGCTCGCACGTCATTCTCGCGGACCATATCCAGTCGCAGCCGAACTGATAGCCTCCCCTGCCCTGCTGCGCCGCTGCGTGCGCGAACTCGCACCCGATCACGCGGACGCTCTCGATGCCCGTCTCGATGAATGGTTTCTTCTGGAGAATGGGAATCTGCGCCACTGCCTGCTGCGGTGTTTTGATTGGGTGGCAGCAGGTTGTTAGAGGATTCGCCCGATGGCCATCTTTCCCGTAGCGGCATCGCTTCCGATGCCGTTGGAGGAGGACCATCCACTTCCCCCGAGCCGCGACATCCTCCCCCCGGAACGCGAAGGCGTTCCGCTACTCCTTGAGAATGCTCGTTCGATCCAGCGGAGCACGCGCTTCTTTTCCCTGTTCGAGCCATTGGCGGATGGCGGATTGATCAGCGGATTCGAGCGCCGTGGCAGCCGAGGCGCAAGCCTCTCCGAGTTGGCGGACGAGCGGAGCGAGAGCGGCACGATTTTCGAGCAGGATTTCCGTCCACATGTCGGGAGGTCCGGCGGCGACTCGGGTCGTGTCGCGGAATCCACCGGCGGCAAAGGCGAGCAAGTCGGGCTTTCCACCGGCGGCGGTTTGGGATAGAAGCGCGGCGGCAAGATGAGGCAAATGACTGATGCGGGCAACCGTGGCATCGTGGTCGACGGGGTTGAGCCGGGCGACGCGGCAACCGAGGGCCGACCAGAAAGAGCTTACTTTTTCCACCGTCTCCGGTTTTTCCGCCGCATCGGGGGTTAGCATACACATGGCTCCGGCAAAGAGTCCCCGCCGGGCAGCGGCCAAGCCTTTTTGTTCGGAGCCGCACATCGGATGCGACCCGACAAACGGGATGCCCGCCGCGCGCAGCACCGGGGCGGTGGCACGTTCGACGACGGCTTTCACGCTGCCCATGTCGGTGACGAGCTTTGGCGGCTCCCCTACGGCCGCGATGCGGTTGGCCAGCGCGGGCATGGCCCCAACCGGCGTGGCCAGCACGACGAGTTCGGCCCCGGCGACGGCGGCTTCGAGGTCGGTCGTGAAATGAGGCGCCAAGCCGAGCGGTTCGGCTTCGGCTCGGACGGCTTCCCGGCGCGCCCACAGGCGCAGGTCGGCAACACCGGCAGCCGCGAGGTCGAGGGCGAGCGAGCCGCCCAGCAAACCCGGTCCGAGGATGGCGATGGAGTCAGGAAACATGAGGACGGCAAGGAAACCGCGCCGCGCCGTTCATGCAAGTGGCAAGCCTGCAAATAAAAAGTGTTCATGTGAACGCATTTCAAGCTTGCCGGAAGGAACGCGGGGTTTTAGAGTGAAGGCAACGGAAGCGCGGTGGGGTCCGCCGCCTCCACGGAGGAAACCTTTTTTCGACAGCCATGTTGCTTCATCTGGATGCGGACGCGTTTTTCGCCTCGGTCGAGCAGGCGGCCTGCGCGCGTTTGCGGGGAAGACCGGTGGCCGTGGGAGGAGCGCGGCGGGGCATCATCGCGAGCGCGAGTTACGAGGCGCGGAAGCTGGGCATTTACACGCCGATGCCGACCTCGCTGGCGTTGAAGATTTGCCCGAAGTTGATTCTGTTGCCGGGGGATTTCGAGAAGTATGAGATGTTCTCGCGGCTGATGTTCAGTTACTTCCACGACTTCACGCCCTTGGTCGAGATCACGGGCATCGACGAGGGATATTGTGATTTGGGAGGCTTGCGGAAATGGCGGCCGGAAGATGCGGCAAGACGCATCAGCGAGGCCATCGGGCAAAGCCTGCGTCTGCCGGTTTCCGAGGGCGTGGCGACGAACAAACTTGTCTCGCAGATCGCCTCGAAGCTGCGCAAGCCGCAGGGGTTCATTCACGTGCCGGCAGGTGAAGAAGCGGGATTTCTCGCTCCGCTGGAAGTGGAACGCCTGCCGGGCATCGGACCGAAAATGAAAGAACTTTTCCATCGGGCCGGGCTGCGGCAGATCGGGCAACTGGCCACCCTGCCGCCGGAGCACCTGCGGAGCGTGGCCGGAAACGGGGCGCGGGAGCTGGCGGAGTTCGCGCGGGGCGTGGATCGGCGGCCGCTGCGTCCGGACGAAGAACCCGCGCGCAGTTTCGGGGCACAGGAAAGCTTCGAGCAGGATACCTGCGACCACGGCGTGGTGCGCGATGCCCTGCGCTGCCTGATCGATGGATTGGTCCAGCGCATGAGGGGGGAATCGGCGAGCGCGCGGGTGGTGGCGCTGAAATTGCGCTACACCGATCTGCAGGAAATCGAACGCTCGGAGAGCTTGGCCGAACCAAGTTGCCTGGCCGAGGATTTTTACACGAGTCTGGATCGTTTGCTGGAGAAGGCCTGGGATCGCCGGGTGCGGTTGCGTATGGTGCGGGTGAAATTGTCCGGCATCTACCACCATTGGCCGGCACACACCCTGCTTTACACCCTCGAGGGAAAAGACAAACACGAGCGATTGCAGGCGGTCATCGCGGACGTGCAAGGACGTTACGGGTCGAAGTCCCTCATGCGCGGGCACCAATGGCGGCGCGACCTCGCCCGGCGCGCCGGCGAAACACCCCCATCCTCCCCAGCGACGGCGACAAAATCTGCAAGAAATGGTTTTCGGTCAGCGTAACCGGACTCCGTCCTCCCGGCGGAAGTTTTGCCTTGCCCAGGGGGGGAAGTCATTCTCCACTTCAATCCTCATGCATACCCAACGTCGTTCCTTCCTGCGCGGCAGTGCTGCCGCCGCGTTTTCCCTCGTCCTTCCGCGCGGTCTTCGTGCCCAGGATGCCAACAAAAAACTCCAGGTCGCCTGTGTCGGTGTAGGCGGGCAAGGTGGGGGTGACATGGAACGAGTGATGCAGGGTGCCCGCGTCATCGGCATCTGCGATGTGGACTCGACCCGTCTCGACAAAGCGGCCACCAAAGCAACCGAAGCAGAAAAGTTCCGCGACTTCCGCGAGATGATCGACAAACTCGGCGACAAACTCGATGGTGTTGTAATTTCCACTCCCGATCACGCTCATTTCCCGGCCGCGATGCACGCGATCTCGCGGGGCAAACATGTGATGGTGCAGAAACCACTCGTGAACACACTCTGGGAAGCCGACCAACTTCGTCAGGCTGCCGCGAAAAAAGGGGTCACCACCAACATGGGCAACCAAGGCCACACCGGCAACGGCATCCGCCGCCTGCGCGAATGGGTGAAAATGGGCGCCATCGGCAAGGTGCGCGAGGTCCACGTCTGGACCAACCGTCCGATTTGGCCGCAAGGGGTGGAAAAATACGCAGAGGCCGAATGCCCCGAAACACTCGACTGGAAACTCTGGCAAGCGGCGAATCCCGATTCGCACTACATAGACGGCGTGCATCCTTTCAAATGGCGCGGTCACCTTCAATACGGAGCCGGCGCCATGGGCGACATGGGTTGCCACATCATGGACGGCCCATTCTGGGCCTGCGGGCTCACCTCGCCTTCGCGGATGGTCGCAGAGGTGCAGGGCCTGACCAATTGCAGTTGGCCGAAAGGTGGCAAAGTCATCTGCGACTTCGAGAAAGAAGGCATCGTCTTCAATTGGTATGAAGGAAAAGATTCCAATGACGACCCCTATCTACCATTGGCCGCTCTGGAACCCTTCATCAAGGACAAGAAAACCATGCCCTGGAAGGTCAAGGACAAGATGGAATGGATTCCGATCGATCCGCGCCGCTTCCGCGTGAACCCAGCCATCGGCGGCTTCCTCATCATCGGTGAATCCGGCGCCTTCATGAATTTCGGCGACTACTGCGACAGCCCGTTCCTCATCGGACAAGAAGCGCATGAGAAATGGATGGCAGCCCACGGCAAGGTCGAGATCGAAGAAAGCCTCGCCCCCGGCAACCCGCAGCTCGAGTGGGTGCGGGCCATCGAAAAGGGCGTCAAACCCGGTTCGAACTTCGACTACTCGGTGCCGCTCACCGAACTCTGCCTGCTCGGGAACCTCGCCATGCGCTGCGGTGGCACCACCACGTGGGATACCGCCAAACGCACCACCGGCAAGGCGGAGCACGACAAGTTCCTCAAGCGCCCGGCCTATCGCGCGGGTTACGACTACACCGCGGAAAAGGTGTAATCGGGAAAAACCACTCCGCTACATCGATTCCGGAATGGGGAAAAACGATCGTTTTCCGCATTCCATGGATCGCGGCTTGACCTCCGGACCGTTTCCGTGCCAATTTGACGGGACCCAATCTCTCTCCCATGGCCGTGTCCCCCATCCCCGAAGGTTACCAGTCGATCATTCCTTCGCTCAATGTCCGCGACGGCGAGGCCGCCATTGCTTTTTACGCCGCCGCCTTCGACGCGCACGAGCAGTTCTGCATGACCGGACCCGACGACAAGGTCATGCATTCCGAATTGCTCATCGGTGATTGCGTGTTTTTCCTCGCCGAAGAGGCCCCGGAGTGGGATGCCCTCAGTCCACAAACCCTCGGAGGATGTCCGATGAGCCTGAACATGTATACCAAGGATTGCGACGCTCTCACCGCCCGCGCGGTCGCCGCCGGAGCAACCATTCTCCGCGAACCAACCAATTATTCCTGGGGCGAACGCAGTTCGCTGGTGCTCGATCCCTTCGGCTACCGCTGGGGCATCTGCACCCGCATTGAAGAGGTGAGCCCGGAAGAAATCGCCCGGCGTCTCCGGGAAGAAATGTGAGCCGTGCCGAATTCCTTGTTAAAACTCGCCCGGCTCGGCGACGGACCGGAAATATTCCACACCCTGCAGGGTGAGGGCGTTTCCGCCGGACGCCCCGCCGTTTTTGTCCGGCTATCGCTTTGTAACCTGCATTGCCGTTGGTGCGACACCGATTACACATGGAATTGGGAAGGCACTCCCTTCGCCCATGACCGGGATCAGGAAGCCGGTTATGTGAAATACAAACAGGAAGAGCAGACCATCAGCCTTTCGCCAGAGGATGTAGCGCGCGTCGTGGCAGACTGGCCGACAAAACGGGTCGTCCTAACCGGGGGTGAACCATTGCTCCAGCAAAGCGGGCTGCGCATGCTCGCCACAGAACTGCGGAGCCGGGATTCGTCGTATGTTTTCGAGGTCGAGACCAATGGCACGCTGTTGCCCGAAGAAGATCTGGACCCGCTTATGGATCAATACAATGTCAGTCCAAAGTTGGAAAACTCGGGTAACCGCCACGCCCTGCGAATCCGTCCTTCTGTGCTCGCTTGGTTTGCCGCTTCCAGCAAAGCATGGTTCAAGTTTGTCATTACATCTCAGGACGATCTCGCCGAGATACGCACGATCATCACCGACGCCGGAATCTCCAACGAACGGGTCATTCTGATGCCCGAAGGGAGAACGCCCGAAGCCATTGCCACACACCGTGAGTTGGTGGTGAAACTCTGCCTGGATCACGGCTACACCTTTAATGATCGCCTCCACCTCCGTCTCTTTGGAGCACGCCGGGGAACTTGACAGCGCTTCCCTTCAGATGCCCCGATCCTCCCAGAGGCAGGCCATCGGCACGGCCAGAATTTCTGGGTCGCCAAGCGGCAGGAGGTGCGGGCCATCGTAAAGCACGATGCCACCCGCGAAGTCACTGCCCGCGGAAGTAGCCAAGCGGCGCAAGCCCCGACCATCGGAAGAGTGGAGAGTGGTGGCGGCCTTCACTTCGATGCCCCAGACCCTGCTACCGCGCGTGAGCACGAGATCCACTTCTACCTGATCCTTGTCACGGTAGTGCCAGAAGCGGATGTCCGGATCTGTCCAACCGGCCATGGCCACGAGTTGTTGCAGCACGAATGATTCGAGCACATGGCCGAATTGCTCCCGTTTGCCATTCCAGTCTCCGGGCTCGAGACCCATGCGCGAGGCCGCCAGTCCGCTATCCACCAGATGAACCTTCGGGGTTTTGATCAGACGGTTGCAGCCATTGCGATGCCACGCCGGCAGGCGGCGGATCAAGAACAGACGTTCCAGGGTGGAGAGAAACCTCTCGATTGTGGCGCGATCCAAACAAAGATCTTTGGCCAGTGAGGAGACATTGAGCAATTGTCCCGTGAGATGCGCGAGCATTTCCAGCATCCGCCGGATCCCCCGGGTATCACGCACCTTCGCGACGTCGCGGACATCCCTGTCGATTACACTTTGGATATACTGTCGCTGCCAGAGCCTCGCCCGGGGCCGGGATCTCAGATTGGGCTCGGGATAGCCGCCAACGCACAAGCGCGAG
Source organism: Verrucomicrobiales bacterium (assembly GCA_046075565.1). Classification (GTDB taxonomy): domain Bacteria; phylum Verrucomicrobiota; class Verrucomicrobiia; order Verrucomicrobiales; family SLCJ01; genus JBJTQJ01. The sequence continues at coordinate 19,466 of JBJTQJ010000080.1, forward strand.
GGCAGAGAGTCATCCCATGGTGAATCTTCCCTCACCACCGGGCTGTCGAGGTCGCCGTCCAACCATCGCCGGAGAAAGCGGCCCGTGCCTCCGCGCTTTTCCGCTTCTGTGAGGGGTTCGAGGAACACACATTCCATGCGCCCGGCCAAGGAGTCCGGCAACCGGGGGATCTGCAAGAGATTGGCTGATCCGGTCAGCAAGAATCGCCCCGGCCGCCGGTCTTCATCGACCAACTTCTTGATGGCAAGGAACAATCCCGGCGCTCGATGGACTTCGTCGATGGTGATTCCCACCGGCTGCCGAGCCAGAAACCCGGCGGCGTCCTTGCGTGCCGCGTGAAGGAGCGATTCGTCATCCAGAGTCAGATAAGCCCGGTTCGGAGCCAGGGATCTGGCCAGAGTGCTTTTTCCACACTGTCTCGGCCCAAGCAGACTCACCACCGGCGTATCAGCCAGCGCTGCGTGAATCGCCCCCTCCAACAAGCGGGGATAAATCGGATGACTTCCTTCGTCCATCTGCTGTATATGCTACCGTCCATTTGTAGTATTGTAGAGCGTCTATTTGCTGCATTATATGTTGTCTAATTGCTGCATAACATTGTTCGCTTAATTCAGAATTCATTGATTCACAATTGTTTTGTGCGCTTATTTTCCGCGATACTTTTTTGGCGATTTTGATACCACAAACTGCGTCATTTTGAGGACATTTACTGCTCTCCGGCAGCGGTTGACGGAAAATTGGAATGCGCCTCCGGCAAGTCAGGCTACACTAGACCAGATCTATGACCGCGGAAACCGCCTCCATCCCCCCTGCCCCCGTGAAGAAAAAGTCATGGCGTCGCCGCTTCGGTTTCGGATTTGGCATCCTGGCTGCCGTGCTGCTCCTCCTGCGCCTCGCGCTCGCGTTTCTGTTTTCACCGCAGGCCTTGGTGGATCGGCTTGAAGCGGAAATGAACGCGCGCGTCGAAATTGGTTCGGTCTCGTTGTCTTTGTTTTCAAGCCCGGCGCGGGTGGAAATGCGTGATGTTCGCTTCGGAGAGCGCGACGTTTCCGCCGACAACGCGCTCAAGTTGAAAGACCGCCCGGCCATGGAGCGGTCGATTCTTTCCGCTTCTTCGCTCAAACTCGCCGGCTCGCCTTGGTCCTTGCTGAAGAAAGAATTCAATATCACGGAAATAGTCATCGACCAGGCCGGGGCTGACATCAGGGTGCGCGAAACCGGCGGTATGAATCTGACCAAATTATTCCGCACGCCCGAAATCGTGGGCGGAAAACCGAATCCGAAGATCAAGTTCAAACCCATCGTCTCCGAAGACCCCGTGAATGCGGGCGCGGAAGGGGAAGCCGCCGACCCTCCCATGAAGGTCGATGATGTGCCTTTTGCCGCATCGATCAAAAGCTTTCTTATCACGGGGGCCCGCGCCCAGGCACTCTTCAAGAAGAGCGGGCGATTCTTCGATGTCTCGGATCTGCGCTTTGAGGTAACCGACCTTGATGTTGACCCCGCCAATCTGGCCACACGTAACAAGGGGCGCGTGCGCATCTCCGGAAGCATGCTCATTGCCAAACCCGAAGAAAGTCTCGAATACGCACGACTCCACATCCTCGGCGAAGGCGATATCATCCCATTTGATCCGGCTACCCGCGCGATGAATCCGACCATCAATGGTCGCCTGACTTTTGGCAAGGAATCGGTGATCAGCTACCTGCCGAGCTTGGCCAAAATCAACAAGAAGCTCGAAACCCTCAAGAAAGTTGGAATCAATATCGGAGATAAACTTGGCACCTCGGTTGACCTCCCGGACGAAAACTGGGTGGACTTCGAATATAGCAATGGGGTTTTCCGCATGCTCACCCCGCTCCACGCCCGCGCCCAGAAGATCGAAATCGAGGTTGAACCCGGTGGCTATATCCACACCGCCACCAACGATCACTTCTTCCGCGTGATTCTCGTCGGCAACCAAACACTCTCGGATCGCATGAGAGCCCAGGTCGTGGAAAAAGCGGATGTGCTTCCTTCGGGCAAGGCTCGCGATGAGTTCCTCAAGGAGTTGATGGATTCCTTCTTCCTCGACGGGAGGTTCCGCCCCATCTGCGTCTCCAGCGGCGAAATCGGTGACCCCGAAGTCGAACTTGAGAACAAAATGCCCGATTTGGGCAAATATCTCAAGGGAGTGCTCGGCGACATCGGTATCGATCCCGAAACCCAGAAGGACCTCGAGGAAGCCGGGAGCAAGCTTCTCGAAAGCCTGCTAAAGCGGAACAAGTGAAGCGGGAGAGCGCGAGCCTCCATCGAACGAAGGCGAGATCTTGCGGCTTAAGCCAGGTCTATCTGACACGCCCGGCCACTTTGTCACGGTATCCCTCGCCAGTTTGGCTCAATCGCAGCGGCAAGAACCTTAAGAATCCCTCCAAAACCATTGAAAAACATGTGTTTAACGCTCGCCACGCCTTCGGCCCGCTTTGTGCTGCCCAGAGTTCCGAGAAGTTTACCCCATTCCTATGAATCCGGAAAAATTCACCCGCAAATTGCAAGAAGCCCTCGCCGCGGCGCAAAGCCTCGCCGCTGAACGCGGGCATCCTGAACTCCACCCCGTGCACCTGCTGCATACTCTGCTCGAGCAATCCGACGGACTGGCCGCACCATTACTGCGGAAACTCGGCGTCGCTCCAGCGGAGGTCTTGTTAAAAGTGGAAGGATGGCTGCAACGCCAACCCCGCGTAAGCGGCACGACCAGCGCCGACCTGCGCCCGTCCCGTGACTTCGCCGCCTTGATTCCCGCTGCCGAGCGCGAGATGAAGTTACTCAAGGATGAATTCCTGAGCGTCGAACACGCTCTGCTCGCCATGTCCGACACACAGGGCGCGGCCGGGGAAATCCTCCGCCAAGCCGGACTCGGCAAAGCCAAACTGCTCGAAAGTCTCGGTGAGATCCGCGGGTCCCATCGGGTGACCGACCAAGACCCTGAGGGCAAATTCCAAGCCCTGGAGAAATACGGTCAGGATCTCACCGCCGCCGCCCGCGCGGGGAAAATTGATCCAGTGATCGGACGCGACCATGAGATCCGCCGGGTCATGCAGGTGCTTTCGCGGCGCACGAAAAACAACCCCGTGCTCATCGGCGAACCGGGCGTGGGCAAAACCGCCATCGTCGAAGGCTTGGCCCGCCGCATCGTAAGCGGCGACGTGCCGGATTCGCTGGCGAACAAACGTGTGATCTCGATGGACCTCGGTGCCATGATCGCGGGGGCGAAATACCGCGGCGAATTCGAAGACCGCCTCAAAGCCTTCCTCAAGGAAGTCACCGACTCCAAAGGCGGCATCATTCTTTTCATCGACGAATTGCACACCATCGTCGGGGCGGGTGCATCCGAAGGCGCGGTGGATGCCAGCAATTTGCTCAAGCCGAAGTTGGCTCGCGGCGAGCTTCGCACCATCGGCGCGACCACCCTCGATGAATACCGCAAGCATGTGGAAAAAGACGCCGCGCTCGAGCGTCGCTTCCAACCTGTGCTCGTCGGCGAACCAACCGTCGAAGACACCATCGCCATTTTACGAGGACTAAAGGAACGCTATGAGGTTCACCATGGCGTGCGCATCACCGATGGCGCGATTGTCGCGGCGGGCAACCTGAGCGACCGCTACATTTCCGACCGTTTCCTTCCCGACAAGGCCATTGATCTCGTGGACGAAGCGGCCTCGCGGCTGAAAATCGAACTCGATTCCCTCCCCACCGAACTCGACCAACTCGAGCGCGGCCTGATGCAGCTTGAAATGGAACGCCAGGCTTTGGCTAAGGAAAAGGACGACGCGAGCAAGGAGCGACTGGCCCGCGTCGAAGCGGAAATTCAGGAGCAAAAAGGCGAACGTGATCAATTGAAAGCCCGCTGGATGAATGAGAAATCCGTCATCCAGGAAGCCGGGAAATTCCAAGAACAGGTCGAACAGGCCCGACTCGAACTCGAGCAGGCCCAACGCTCGGGTGACCTTGCCCGCGCGAGTGAAATCCAATACGGGCTCATCCCCGGGTTGCAGAAGCAACTCGCGGACGCGCAGGTCAAATTGCAAGACATGCAGAAGGAAGGCGGATCGATCCTGCGCGAAGAGGTCGGCGAAGAAGACATCGCGCGTGTCGTCGCGGCGTGGACCGGCATCCCGGTCAACCGCCTGCAAGAAGGCGAAAAAGCAAAACTCCTGCACATGGAGGAACGCCTCGCCGCGCGGGTGGTCGGTCAACGCCCGGCAGTAGCCGCCGTCTCGAATGCCGTGCGGCGTGCCCGTGCGGGTTTGCAGGATGAGAACCGTCCCATCGGCTCGTTCCTCTTCCTCGGCCCGACCGGTGTCGGCAAAACCGAACTGAGCCGCGCACTCGCCGAATTTCTCTTCGACGACGAGAATGCCATGGTCCGCATCGACATGAGCGAATACATGGAAAAACACAGCGTCGCCCGCCTCATCGGCGCGCCTCCGGGCTACATTGGTTACGATGAAGGCGGCCAACTGAGCGAAGCGGTGCGCCGCAAGCCTTATGCGGTCGTGCTTTTTGACGAAATCGAAAAGGCCCACCCGGATGTGTTCAACGTCCTGCTACAGGTGTTGGATGACGGACGCATCACCGATGGCCAGGGCCGCACGGTGGACTTCAAGAACACCGTGCTGATTCTCACGAGCAATATCGGCAGCCAGTTCATCCTCGATGAGAGCAATCCGGAACAACGCGAGGCGCTCGTCACCAGTGCCCTGCGCGCGCACTTTCGGCCGGAGTTCCTCAACCGCATCGACGACACCATCATCTTTGACCGTTTGAGCGAAGACGATCTCCGCTCGATCGTGGATGTCCAGCTTTCCCGTGTGGCCGCACGCCTCGAGAAGAAAGGCATCCATCTGGAATGGAGCGAGGGTGTGAAGGAATACCTCGCCCGCGAAGGCTACGACCCGGTTTACGGGGCTCGCCCGCTCAAACGCGCCATTCAGGATCGTGTGCTCAACGCCCTCAGCCTCGAACTTCTCGAAGGCAAGGTGCGCGAAGGACAGAAAATCCGCGTGGCCATGGAAGGTGGAAAGGTGGCGTTCAGCGAGAGCTAGCCTATCGACTCTCCAGCCAAGCCCGCCATCCGCCGAAGGAGGTGATTTCGGTCGCCCCATTGGTGGCTCGGGGCTCGGCGATGAAGCCGGGCACTTCGCTGCCGTCATCGAGTTGCACTTTCCCGATTCCGAGTGGAGCGGGGATGGCTGCGACGAACTCTCCGAATTGGGAGGGATCGAGTTCCCAAACTTCGATGGCGATGGCTGCGCCGTTTTCATCGTCCCGCACTAGCCCGACTTTCGCAACTGGGAGCAAAAAATGGCTTTTTTCACCCGTTTGCCGCGCTGGAGCCCTTGATATTGCTGGGGCCTTCTCCGAAAACGGCGTGTAGTGAAGACCTGCCCTCTTCACGTCCCTGGATTTGCCGCTATA
>JBJTQJ010000081.1:0-45075 GCA_046075565.1 Verrucomicrobiales bacterium
AGAGCGTGGGGTGGATCTGATGCTGGTCGCAGATGGCCGAGATCGGCTGGCCGTCAACCAGATGGAGTTTGAGCAGCCGGACTTTCTCCTCGGCGGAGTATTGGCGGCGGGTGCGGGTGGTCTTTTCGTCTTTCGGATTCACAGTCGGGTCTGTTGGCCGGCCATAGCTTACATCACAGTGTCAATTCGGACATTCCGTCGGGGGCGGGACAACCTACACCCGCACGAACATCAAGAGCGATGGTTCACGGAAGCCCGAGCCTTGGACGCCCTTGCCTTCCGGTCTCTTTGGTCCGGTTCGTATGATGGCGGAGTGAACTTCCGCATCTCCTGCGGTGCTGGCGAACCATGAGCTGACGCTCCTTACCGGTTCCCGGAATCCATGCCGAAGGAGCGTGCCGCGACACGGGGACACGGGTGCGACAATTTGGTGTGTCATCGTGGCCCTTCTAACGTTTGTGCAGGGCTCTCGTGGCGAGAAGGGAAAGCGGGCTGGCGGTTTAGGCAATTGATAGACAATGGATTGCGTCAACGCTTCCCGTTCTGGCATATCTGATGCGGATTACATCCCATGTGAAGCAATCGCTTCGCTACTCAACAATAACCACCCAACAGAAACCAATATGAAACTAATCCGCACCAATCCGCTGGCTTACAGCACCCTGACCCCCGACGAATGGCTAAGCCGCGCCTTCGCCGGATTCGGCGCTCTTTCGCGCCTATTCCCTGCCCCCGCTCCTGCCGAATGGCTCGGTCGCGCTCATCTGCCCGCCGATCTCTTCGAGGACGACCACCACTACCATGTCCGGGTCGAGATTCCCGGCGCGAAGAAAGAAGAAGTCGGCGTCCGGATGGAAGATGGGGAACTCCAAATCTCCTATCAACGCGCCGGCGATGACAATCGGTCTGGCATTTCGCTGACCCGTTCGTTCCGCTTGCCGGGACCGGTGTCGGTGGATGGAATATCCGCCAAACTGGAAAACGGCATCCTGCAAGTCTCGTTGCCGAGGCAAGAGGAAGCCAAACCCCGGGTGATTGCCGTGAACTGATCCTTCGATTCAAAACCAAAGCCAAACCAAATCCATTGAAAGGAAACCACCATGTCTGAATCCAATCTATCTCCTGCGAACTTCAACAATCAATGCGCTGCCGCTACGGCAGTGGCTCAACCGAAATCGGCCGTGACCCGGCCTCGCCACACGGTGCGCGCCCTCGAGGGCGCTTACGAAGTGGGCATTCTCCTGCCCGGTGTGAAACGCGAGGATATCCGCGTCCGGTTGGAGGAAAACCTGCTCGCCGTCGAGGCCTCCCGCCCGGAGGTCACACCTGAGGGGTGGCGTCCGCTGCGCCGCGAGATCGAGCCGACCGACTATCGGCTGGAACTCGAAGTGAGCGTGCCGGTTGATGCCGCGCGGATTTCCGCCAGCCTTGAAGAGGGCGTGCTCAGCCTGCGGCTGCCGTTGCGTGAAGAGGCCAAGGCACGGGACATTCCCGTCACCTGAGGCCCGCTCCGGTCTCCGCCGCAATCCGTGACGGGGGCCGGATTTTTCTTTCGAATTGAGATTCCTGAAATCCTTATCGTTTTGGTGGCGTTATAGAGATGGGTCATCGGCGCCGTGCCGAAGGTCCCAGGAAACGCCAACCCCATTATTATGACCATGATCAAACGTTCGTTTGTCCAATTGCTGGCCGGTGCCGCCTTGATCGGCATGTCCGGATTCGCCTGCGCCGAAGCTCCCAAGGCCGGTGCCGCAGCTCCCGCTTTCACCGTTGTGGATCTCGACGGCAAAGAACATTCCCTGTCCTCTTTCGCGGGCAAGATTGTTGTTCTGGAATGGAACAATTTCGATTGCCCGTTTGTCGCGCGGCATTACAAAAATGGCAGCCTCCCGGCCCTCCAGAAAAAATACACCGGAGAAGGTGTGATTTGGCTGGCGGTCAACTCCTCGGCCGTCGGCAAAGGAGGTTACTACGAGCCTGCCGCGATGAAGGAACGTGTGGCCAAGGAAAAATTCGCCGGCACTGCCTATGTCTATGATTCCTCCGGCACGGCTGGCAAAGCCTACGGTGCTCCGGTCACTCCCACGATGGCCGTTATCGATGACAAGGGCGTGCTCCGCTATTGGGGTGCTCTGGATGATCAACCCAAAGGCGAAGGCGAAGCCAAAAACTACGTCGCCGCCGCTGTCGATGCGATCAAGGCCGGCAAAGAGGTCGAGACGCCGACAACCAAACCCCACGGGTGTGGCGTGAAATACTGAGCCGCTTGGCTCATCCGTCATCCGACGATAAATCAAGTCTCCGGTGCCGATGCGCCGGAGACTTTTTTATCGCAGTGATTTGTGAGTCTTGACGAGTTTTTTCCAGTGCACCCGTGCCTTGTCCTCCCATTGGATGGCGGCGTCTTCGGCCCAGGCGTCGAGGTATTGGGCGAGGGCTGATTTTCCGCCACGTTTGGCGAGCCAGGCGCGGAGGTTGTGCATGTCGTTGGATTTGCCGAGGGCGCTGCCGATCTGGCGCAAGGTGCGGTAGATGGGGGCGGGTTTGCACTTTTTCGCGAGTGCAATCCACTCTCTTTGGTAAGCGGCGTATTTCACCCGCCGACGCCACTGGTGCCATGCCTCGATCTCACCATGTCCGAGCGCTTCCCGCGCCTTCTCCGACACTTGCTCCGCCGTGCATTGAAGGCCGGAGCGGGGAGGGGAGCCGAGTTTGCCCCATTTGTCGCGGGCCTCGGTGGCGAATTGATCGAGGGTTTCTAAAACCGTGGTCCGGGCTCCGGGAGCGAGGCGGCGGGAGAAGTCGGCTTTGAGTTTCGCGAGCAGGGGGCCGAGGAAGCGCTCGTGTTCCGGTGGAGCGAGGAGCACTGCGGTTTCCACCCATCCGCGCAGGATGGTGGCCTCGCGCGCGGAGGCGAGAGCCCTCGAGGTTTCGCCGAGTCTGGTGTTCCATTCCCGGCGTTCATTGCCGGGAATGATGCCGCGACCGAGATGGACGAGGGCGCGGAGTTTCTTGAAAAGCACCCGCACGTGGTGAATGTCCTCTTCATTCCATCGGGGACGCTTCGCCAGGTCTGAATGGAGACCGCGCACCGTGGCCGCCGCCGTTTTGGCGACGGAACCGAAGGCTGGAACGCCCTTGGCGGATGGAGCGCGGGAAGGCATGGGGTGCGGGCAACGGTAGTGCCCGAAAGTCCATCATGCCCCCATCCTCGAATCGGTCAAGTGACGTTTCCAGAATTCCACGATGGGCAAACCAAAACCACCCACACCAGAATTTCACAAGGTGTTCGAGACCAAAGAAGTCCGTTCCGAAATCATCATGGTCGCGTTGGCGTTTTGTCCAGCAACCGGAAGCGCGGGGACGAGGTGGAAACCGTTGGTAAAGGCACCGGCGGCCACGTCTTCGCGGGAGAGGATGACACTCTCGAAGGACGCGGTCCGATGGATTTTCCCGGTCGCGTTGTTCGGGTCGGTCTCGGTAACTACCCACGATCCGGTGACGAGCCAGTCTCTGGAATTGAAGTAGATTTTCGCGAAATTCAAATTGTCCGCGCTGCCGGGTCTGGCTACGGCGAAGGCACCATTCGGATTCACGGCGAAGCTGAAGGGGGACACATTTCCGTTCATGACGAGTGCATTCGGATATTCGGCAGGCAATCCCCATGCGGTGAGGGCGGTGCCAGGAGCGGGAGCGGTGTAAAGAGCGCCTTTGAGGGCGAGTTGCACTGGTTTTTCTGCTGTGCCGAAGCCTTGCGGCCAGGAACGTCCGGTTTGGGGGAGCTTGACCCATCCCACGGAACCATCAAGACGGTTGCTGCTGATCTCGGCTTGGCCCATGAGGGAGGAGGGGGATTTTTCCGGCATGGACCAGAGGGCGATCTCGCCATTGGGTCCGACGGGAAGAGCCGAGGTGAAACGCGCCCCTTCGGATGTTTTTCCGAAGAAGGTGGCAATGCCGGCGGCATCAATGCGCAGGATGGCCCATCCGTTGCCTTGAGGAACCGGGCGGGTGTCGGCTTCATTCGAGACCAGCGGCAGCACGGGGTTGAATTGGCCGCGCAGTTCGATCGGGGCGGGATTGGATTTCGCATCCCGGGTTTTTTTCCATCCGGCCAGCGTGGTGCTCACCGTGCCGTCTGCTAACAAACCTGTGACACCATTCTCCTCGTTCCATGAAAGGGAGAGAACCAAGGACGGCAGGCCGCGGCGGGGGAGGGTGATGGTCGTGGTCGGATTTTCGCCAGGATCGCCCGTGAGTTGGGAGCGGAAGGTGAAGGTTTGTGTTCCGAGACGCAGGGACCCGGTGAGTTGGCCGAGGCTGGTCGTGGTGGCCTGGAGCAGGCCGCCGAAGGATTGGTTGAGTGTGCTTTCACGGCCAACGAGGGCGACAAAGCTACCGGTGGCATGAACGGGCCACGCTCGGACTTCGAGAGAGACGCTTTGCCATTCGCCCCAGGTTTTGCCATGAAGCGCGCGGACCTTGATGGTGTAGATGCCGGGCTTGGAAGGGATACCGGAAATGATTCCCTTGGTCGCTTCGAGTTTGAGGCCTGCGGGAAGTCCGGAAACTTCGAAGCGGGTCGCGCCTGCTACGGTCGGGAGCACCGACCATTCCCAGCGCGTATTGGCGTGGATGGGAGATTTGGGCGCGAATGAATCCACAAGGTCCATGTCATCGGCGATGCCGTCTTTATCCGTATCCGTGATTACCACCGGAGGAGGAGCTTCCGGATGGATGACAAAATCGACTTTCACGTTCAGTTTGCCGGTCCATTCCACCGAGCGTTCACTCGCAGGAATACTGCTCCCCTGTGCTGCCACCACGATGGTGGTCGAGCCGTTGCCAATCACGGGAACGGCGTATCCTCCGGAGGTGGAGGTTGTCGTGTAATGGCTGCCCACCGATGTCGTGATGGTCACGCCAGGTATGCCTTCACCCGGGTCGTAGCTTCCATTCTTGTTCAGGTCGCGATAGGCAACGCCGGTTACCAATGGCACGTCAGGAGCAGGCGAACCCACGCTCTGTGCAAAATTCTGCGTCACCATGTTGGCATTGAAACTGTAGCCGGAGACGAATTTCCCCTGCAGGATGCCAAAGCCCGCCTCTTCCGCGCGGTCGGACATCAGGTTGACCCGGTGGCTGGCACTGCGCATGAGACCGTCGTGATTTTGGCGGGTGGTCTCGTTGATGTCGAGAGTCCCAGTCGTTCCCCTCCAGCTGATGTTCTCACCCCAGAGATAGGGGGCAATAAATGGATACCCGGCACTGGAGATGCGGTCAATGGCGCGCGATCCGTTGACGCCGGTGTGGGAGAAGGTATTGCTCGCCAGCATCCAGGCCGAGTGCGAGCGGGCGGCGGCGATGATTTGACCGTTGAAGGCGAGCGGTTGCTTCGGGGTCGGGGTGATGGTGCCGGCGGGCAGATTGTCGTTGAGGCCGATGCCGAGGCGTTGCATTTCGGCGGTCGGATTGGCCCGGACGGCGTTCACCCATTCGAGCATGAGCTGTTCGTGCACCGTGGGATCCCATGGCTGTGAAACGATCCAGATTGCGCGAGAATCCCCGTCGCGGCTAGTGGGCCGACGAGCAATGCCAGGATTCGGATGGATGTGACGCGATTCATTACAGCCGCAGTATTAGGGTGAGTTGGGGATTTGTCCCCTTCTTTGGGCGAAATTGGAAATTGATCCATGGTCTCCGCCCCCGGGATTCGCTCATTCCCAAGAATGCGTCTGAGCCGCGTTTGAAGGGGTCGCTTGCAATCGTCATTTTTGAAACGATCCTCGGCCCATGGCCACTCCACGTCCCGGAAACAAGAAACATTTGCCCATGGGTATGGAAATCCTGCACGAGGATCGGGACATTCTTGTCATCGCCAAAGCAGCCGGTTTGCTGACCATCGCCACCGACGGGGAACGCGAACGCACCGCCCATGCCGCGCTTTTGGACTACGTGCGCAAGGGAAACCCGAAATCCCCGCACCGGGTCTTTATCGTCCACCGGTTGGACCGCGACACCTCGGGACTTTTGGTCTTCGCCCGGTCCGAGGAGGCCAAAGCGCGGTTGCAAGAAGCTTGGCCGGAGGTTGAGAAAACCTACCTTGCCGTGGTCGAGGGATGCCCGCCGAAAGAAGAGGACACCATTTCCAGCTACCTCGCCGAAAACAGCATCGGCAAGGTCTATGTGACCCGGAAAGCGGAGGAAGGCAAGCTTTCCCACACCCGATACCGCATCCGCGAACGCCGTAATGACCGGACGGTGCTGGAAATTTCGCTGCTGACCGGACGAAAGAACCAAATTCGCGTCCATCTGGCCGAAATCGGCTGTCCGATTGTCGGCGACGCCAAATACGGCAGCGCGGATCGGAAATCGAAACGACTCGCCCTCCATTCATGGAAACTCGCTATCCCGCACCCTTGGGACGGTCGCCGGATGGAGTTCGAGACGCCGCCCCCGGCATCATTCCTCGCCCTCCGCCAAAAACCACCGGCCGATGCCGCTCCCCGGCCAAAGAAACCAGAGGAAAAGCGGCCTCGGTAAGGGAAAATCGCCGTTCGCGGATATAGGCCCAAAATGGGAGCCCCGGCGTTCCTGCCCGACCCCGGGGAATTTTTCGTTAACTGAAAAAAAATTGTTGACGGTTTGGCCGAAATTTGGATAATGTTGTTGAGTTCTTTGAGAGGTGCCTTGCCGTTAAGGCCACCGAGAGCTAAGTCACCCCCGACAAAACACCCTAGACCCCATGAACAAAGCCCTGCTGTCCGCAGCCACTGTTGCCCTCGCCATCCAAAGTCCCATCCTCGCAGACGAGGCTGTCGATCCACCCACCATCGAGCTGGTTGTGGCTGTCGAAGAACCAAGAATCCACATCGACCCCCCTGTCGAAGAGGTTGTGGTGCCAGTAGATTTCGATTTGCCCCCACCGGACGAAACGCCAATCACCCCCGACTGCATTTTTCCCGTCCCGGATGTGGTTGGTGGGGAGGACAATCCCGAAGTTGAAGCGGTCATTGAGGTGACAATCGCCGATGAGTTCGGCTCGGAGGAATCCATCACCGATGAGTCCGGCTCGGAGGAATCCATTACCGATGAGTCCGGCTCGGAGGAATCCATTACCGATGAGTCCGGCTCGGAGGAATCCATTACCGATGAGTCCGGCTCGGAGGAATCCATCACCGATGAGGTGGATTGGTCGGCGTGCGATGGCGGTGAACTCGTCGTGAACGAAGACGTAACCGGAGAAGTGGACCTCGGCAATGTGAAAGTTGAGAACGGTGAATTCGATCCCCGCGTTGTTTATATGACCAGCAGAAGTCATGGAGGGCCAGTTCCCAGCACCGGAGTTTCGGAAGTGCAGCGCAATTTTGCCGATGGCACGTCCTCGGTGGTCCGCTTGAAGTTGGATGGCACCAACCAAGGCTCCCAAGATGGTTTGGCAAAAACCAAGCCTGACCTTGGCGTGGATAGCGAAGCTCTCAAGGCGCTGAGGATGACCCAATCCCTTGCCAAGACCCAAGGATTTTCCATTCAGAATCAGCTTTCGTCTCCCGCCGGAGCGACAACAGCCCAAAAGATGGGTGAACAAATCTTCTTGGATTGACCCTCACCTTCTGAATCGAAAATGTATTTGAAGGCCAGCCCTGCAAGGCTGGCCTTCTTTCTGTCAACCCCCATAGCCCGATATCACTGCACCGCACGCCCGTGAACGACCGCTTCCTCGCGCTTCTTAGCTGCCTTGTCTTGATTGCCATCCAGGCAAGGGGCAACGACATCCTTGAGCAGTTGAGCCCCGAACGGCCCTCCAATCAGGAACCGCGACGCCAATCCTCGCCTTCTGGACAAAGTGGCAGCGAAGGTTCGGTGGAGGAAAATGCCCCTCTCCTTGAGTCATTGAAAGGGATCGTGATCGCCACGGAAAAAGAACTGGCATCTGCGGTCGGCGTGACCGCCAAGGTTGTGGTGGCAGGCCTGCGCCAATCGGCGGCCGGGCCGATGGCCCGCCTGGGCGAGCCGCGTATCGGGAGGCCTGCCACTTTACACGACTTGAAAACGCTGCAGGCGGCCATGGAGGAATGGCTCCATGCCCATGGCAGTCCTCTTTCGGATGTCTATTTGCCACCACAGGAAATCTCCTCTGGAATTGTCACCTATGCGGTCCGGGAGCGCCTCGTGGGACAAGTCACGATGAAGGGGACGCCGGCATTCGGTAAAGAATACATCCTGCGGGAATTTAGGCCCCGCCCGGGCCAGGAACTTAACTCCCGAAAGGTTCTTGAGGATCTCCAGTGGCTGAATCAAAATCCGTTCCGGCGCGTGGACCTGCTATACACCGACGGCGAAAAACCCGAACTCAGTAAACTACAACTCCAGGTCAACGAACAAACCCCATGGCGGGTTTACAGCGGCTACAACAACTACTCCAACGAACGCACGGGAGACCACCGGATTTTCGCCGGCTTCCAGTTGGGGAATCTTTGGAATGCGGAACACCAGCTATACTTTCAAGCCCTTTCCTCTCTCGATACCAGCGAACTGGGCGCTCTTTCTGCCAGCTACGTCGCGCCCCTTCCATGGCGCCATCTCCTCGAGGTCAGTGGTGTAACCAGCCGGAGCAGCATCAATCTGCCCAGTGAACTCGAACTCAGCGGCGATACCTGGCGTGTAGCCGCCAAATATCGTGTTCCCCTGCCTCCCGCGGCTCAGTTGCGCCATGAGTGGAATTTTGGTGCGGAATTCCAAGAAAACAGCTACGACGTCCAAGCCGATGACGGAAGATCGCGCGGCGGCGGAACCACGATTTTCAATCTCCGGACCGGTTACGAACTCCATCACGGCGACCGCTTGGGAGCGACGGCGTTGGAGATCGATTTCACCTACAGCCCCGGCATATTTGGCGCGGATGACGCCGATTACGATATCGTGCGGAAGGGAGCACGGGCCGAGTATTGGCTGGTCGGGTTCGAGGCCGAAAGGCATTGGTGGCTGCCGCTTGATTCCTCGCTCTACATGAAGGCTGCCGGCCAATATGCCGATCAACCTCTTTTGGCAACAGAGCGCTATTCGCCCACCGGTGGTTACGAAGTTCGGGGCTATGATGAAAACGTCCTCCTCGCCGATAGCGCGCTGCGACTGACCATGGAATGGAGATCGCAAGGATTCCGCACGCCTCTCGGCAAGCTCTTCGAAACCGGCCGTGACCGACTGCAATTCATCGGATTCTGGGACTACGCGATTCTGGACAACGACACCATCACCGCCCCTGGACCGCTGCAATCGGTCGGCTTCGGCCTGCGCTATCAGGCAGGCCGGAACCTTACCGTAAAGGCCGACCTCGGATTTCCACTCGAAGAGGTTGCGACCACAAGGGATGAAGAATCCGCCCGTTTGCATCTGTCAATGATGGCGAGCTTCTGAACGCCGATCTCCATTGCCGTCCTGCGGTCAGGCCCAGCGGCGGTGCAGGCCGTAGCCCACACGCGCGAGCAGGGATTCGCCCCAAGGCGCCATATTCAACACCAGAACGCATGGAAATTGGTTTTCTGGGCAAGACCGGGACGGTCTTGCTACAACTCTGTTGGATGCTCCAAGGCGAAATGCCCTTGAGCGGTTATGTCCATCGTAGCAAGAGCGTCTCGCTCTTGCTACGATGGGAAAGGGACGAATGCGATAGGGACGGACATCGAATTTCATGCTACGTGAACAGCATTGGGAATCGCCCCGACGGAGCCGGGGACATGTAGCGGAACGCCTTCGCGTTCCGTGGGGTAAGACTTGGCAGCTCAGAGGAGGTGGGATGTCGCTCGCCCAGCATCGATTGCGAAGCAAGGGCCTCATCAAGCGATGCCGCTACGGCAAATGCATCGGGCCTCGGCCCACGAACAGAAAAGACCGCCCAATTTCCTTCTTCGACTTTGCAGGCGGCGGATTTTCCGTATGGTTTCCGCCGCTATGGCCACCCTGAACGAAAACTACCTCAAACTCAAAGCCGGATACCTTTTCCCCGAAATCGCCCGCCGGGTCAATGCCTTCGTCGAAGCTGAACCCGAAAAAACCAAGCGCCTGATCCGTTGCGGCATCGGTGATGTGACGGAAGCCCTGCCCGCCTCCGCCCGCGAGGCCATGAAGGCGGCCACCGACGAACTCGGCGAACGTTCGTCCTTCCGTGGATATGGGCCGGAACAAGGCTACGGCTTCCTCCGCGAGGCCATCGCCGAAGGATACTATCGTTCCCGCGGACTCGACATTGCCGACGACGAGATTTTCGTTTCCGATGGATCCAAATGTGACACCGGCAATATCCTGGAAATCTTCGGAACCGGAAACCGCATCGCCATTACCGACCCGGTCTATCCCGTCTATGTCGATACGAACGTGATGATCGGCAATACCGGCCCGGCCCGTGAGGATGGATCCTACGAAGGTCTCGTCTATCTGCCCTGCACCGCCGCGAATGGATTCGTGCCCGCCATTCCGGAGGAAAAAGTCGATATCATTTACCTTTGTTATCCCAACAACCCGACCGGTGCCGTCGCCACCCGCGCGCAACTCGAAGCCTGGGTCGCCTACGCGCTCGCCAACCAATCGATCCTGCTCTACGACGCTGCTTACGAGGCTTTCATCCAGGACCCGGCGATCCCGCGTTCGATTTACGAGATCCCCGGTGCCCGTGAATGCGCCATCGAGTTCCGGTCCTTTTCGAAAAACGGCGGGTTCACCGGCGTGCGTTGCGCCCACACCGTGGTTCCGAAGTCCCTGCTCGCTTCCACCGCCGACGGTCGCCGCCTGCCCGTCCATCCGCTCTGGAACCGGCGGCATACCACCAAGTTCAATGGCGTCTCTTACCCGGTGCAGCGCGCCGCCGCCGCGCTGTTTTCACCGCAAGGCCGCGCCGAAGTGGAGGCCCTCATCACGCACTACATGGGCAATGCGAAACTCCTCGTCGAAGCCTGCCGCGCGGAAGGACTCCCGGTTTTTGGCGGAGAAAACGCGCCTTACGTCTGGGTCGGTTGCCCGTCCGGTCTCGGTTCTTGGGAAATGTTCGACAAGATGTTGAATGATCTCCAGGTGGTCATCACGCCCGGTGCAGGATTCGGAGCGGCCGGCGAAGGCTACTTCCGCGTTTCCGCTTTCAACAGCCGGGCCAATGTCGAGGAAGTCTGCCGCCGCCTCGCCACGGAGTTGTGAACGAGGGCAGGCCGACGGGCTTTCCCTAACACGATTTTCAGAACGAGAAGCAGAACAGACAGGCGGACTTCAGTGGTTGTCCGGCCAGTGCGTCTCTACTCCCATCTTGGATCATTTCAAGGGGAGCTTACACGATGCCGCGCTGGATAAATACTTGGCGGGCGATTTCCTGGGTGCGGAGACGGCTTTCAACGACGTCCCCGGCCCGCTCCCGGCTTACATGCGCCACCGTTGCGGGCAACTCCGGGCCGAACAAGGGAAATTCTGGCCCGGCTTTTTCCAGTGGGATGTGAAGTGACCGGAGACCTCGCGCACGGTTGATGCACATCCTGCGCGCAAGGGAGTGTCAGAGCCGGAAGACGTTTGTCGTCCCCAATGCAGCGTTTGAAGCATCCCCCTCTAGAACTGGAAAGGTGGCAAGAGCACAACCATAGGGGAGGCTCTCTCTCAGTCTTGCGTGAGCGGAGGCGTAGCGAAGGGTCATTTTCCCGGTTTGGATGGGCAGGCGCAGGAACCACCGCAGCCGCGGGAGGCGGAGCGACGGTTTTTCGCCCAGCGCAGCGCGAAGGCGGCGATGGTGGCCGCGACGAGGGCGATGGCGAGGAATTCCTGGGCGGAGGGGTCCAACACCCGACCACTTTAGCACGGAATTCCCGGCGTCGCGAGCGCGATCGACTTTGTCCGGAAATCAGCCGGGAAGCGGGCAGGGGTCTGCAACTTTCGGTTGCGCCAAGCGCTCTCGGCTTTCATTGTGAGAAAGGGCAAACCCCATCCGAATCCGCACCCCCCTTTTCTGATATGTTCAAATCCATCATTCTTCCGGTCGGTAGTTCCGATATCGACGGTCCAGACTTCATCGTGATTCCGTGGAATGGCTCGACTCCTGATCTTTTCCGGAAGCGGGTGCAGGCATGCGTGCGACTCTTCAAGGCCGACGACCAACTCACCTGCATCCGCTTTTTGGCGAAGGATGCTCTTGGTTTCTTCACTCCCGCCGAGGATGGGAAATGGCTGGAAAAACTCGACACCATGCATGTCGAGAACACGCTGATGGCCACCCGCGAAACACCATCTTTCTTCCTGAAGCGTTGGAAAGCCTTCAAGATCCCGATGCCCGACCCGCCCCGGTTTTCGGTCTATCCCGATGGGGCGACTTTTCTTTCCGGTCCGATTGGCCTGAGTTCCACGCGCTGGGAAACAAGCTGCGGGATTCGTCTGGGCAAAAATGGCCAACCGGAATCAGTCCCCAAGGCTGGTTGAAGAAATCCGCGCGCCATGACCGACACCCCGCGTTTTTCCGGTGCCAAGGTCGCGGCTTGGCTGGGTGGTGCAGGATTCGTTCTGGTGGTGTTGGTGGCCGGGGCTTGTGGAGAAAAGCCCGCGCCCGCACCAGCCCCGCGTCCCCAGTTCGAAGGGACTTCCGCGCATCCGGATCATGCCCTTGTGCCGCAGAGTCGCCAGTGTGCGGTATGCCATGAGGACATATTCCAGACGTGGTCGGCCTCGCATCACGCGTGGGCAAATCGCACACTTCAGCCCCATCTGGATTCCGCGCCATTCCTTGTGGGCAAAGTCGAGCAGGGAAAGAATACCCAATGGGATTTCAAGGGTGGAGGAAAACCCGAAGTCGTCTGGAAGGATGGGGATCAGGAAATCCGGGGCAATCCATCCGTGCTGATTGGTTACACCCCGCTGATACAGTATCTCGTATCAATTGGCAACGGTCGGCTCCAAGCCCCCGACATGGCGTGGGACGTGAATAAAAAGGAATGGTTTTCCATTTACGGGAACGAGGACCGGCGACCGGAAGAATGGGGGCATTGGACACAACGCGGCATGAACTGGAATTCACAATGTGCGTGGTGCCACATGACCGGGTTCCACAAGAACCATGAGATCGCGACGGATTCCTACAAGTCGAGTTGGGTCGAGCAGGGAGTTGGTTGTGCGCAGTGCCACGGTCCGGTGAAACAAGGTTCATCTTCGCCGGATTGTATGATCGAGACAGCGAGGGTCTTGACTGCGCGCCAGCACATGGATAATTGCGCCACTTGCCACGCGCGCCGCGAGGAATTCGACGAGAATTTCCAACCCGGAGAGGACTTCCACAACCATTACCGTCTCGCCTTGCCCGATCAGCCAGGCCTCTACTGGCCGGATGGTCGCCAGCGTGATGAGGTTTACAATTTCACCTCGTTGTTGCTCAGCAAAATGGGCCACGCCGGGGTCACCTGTATGGATTGTCACGAGCCCCATCAAGCCAAGCCGAAGCTGCCAGTGGACGACAACAGCATTTGCATGCAGTGCCACGCGACCGGAACCGAACGCGGCGGCAAGAAGGCGCAGGTGATCAATCCGATCGAGCACATGTTCCACCAGCCCGGCACACCCGGCGGGCGTTGTGTGGATTGCCACATGCCCGCGACGCCATATATGGCGCGGGATCCAAGGCACGATCATTCATTCGCGATCCCGGATCCGCTGTTGAGCAAAGAACTCGGACAGCCGAACGCCTGCAATGAATGCCATGGTGACAAGGACAACGACTGGGCCATCGCGTGGACAAATAAATGGTATGGCGAAAAGATGAATCGCCCCGAGCGCGACCGCTCGCGGGCCATCCACCTTGCTCACCAAGCCAACGATGGCGCGAGAGAGGCTTTGTTGAAATCCTATGACCGTGAAACCATCGGGGCATGGAAAGCCACGCTGTTGCGACTTCTTTCGCCATGGGCCGGCGAGGATGCGGTGAACTCGCGGGCGGCGACGGCCACGAAGGATCCGGACCCGTTGGTTCGCGCCGCTGCCGCCTACGTGCTCGGTCCGCAGCGCTCGTTTGCCGATACGGTGGCTCCACTTTTGAATGACCCGATCCGTGCCGTTCGATTCGAAGCGGTGTGGGCGATGCTCGACCACCTCGAGGGGCAGCCGCCCGCGCTGGCGGAAGCCGAGGCCATCGCACGTCACCAATCGGATCAACCGGGTGGGGCAGCCCGCATGGCGCGGCTTTCGATCCGCCGTGGTGACCCCGCAGGAGCCGAACCATGGTTCCGCCGCGTGTTGGCCTGGGATCAAACCGCTGCCGCTCCGAAACGCGATTTCGCCGTTTATCTGGCCGGGCAAGGCCGGGTGGCCGAAAGCCGCAAATTGTTGGTCGAGGCCGACAAACTCGAGCCTTCCAATCCGGAATACCCGTATTTGTTAGCCCTCGCCGATGCCGAAGAAGGCAAGAGCGAAGACGCCGAGAAAAACCTTCGCGAAGCGATCCGTCGTGAACCACGCTTTGCGCGTGCACATTACAATCTCGGTTTGTTGCTTTCCGCCCGTGGTGATGACGCCGGTGCGATTGCGGCGTTGCGGGAAGCGGAAAAGCAGGATGGCACGGGAGCGGATGCTCCCTACGCCCGTGCGACCATCCATGCCCGCCTCGGCCAGAATGCCGAGGCCATCGCTGCCGCTCGGGAGGCGCTCAAGCGTCGGCCCGACTATCAACCCGCCGCCGGGCTACTGCGCGCCCTCGGAGTTCCCTGACCGAATTATGATAACTCGTTTGCTGGCTCTACTGTGCGTTTTTTCCGTCGCCGCCTGTGGTCCGGTGTATCGCGGTTACCAGGCCAAGCCCTACACCGTGCGCGGCATCCGCTATTATCCTATGCAGCCACGGGACGCGGTCGGCTTCCGCGAACGCGGGATTGCCTCTTGGTATAATGAGCACAAGTTCCTCTGGTTCGGTGGCACAACTTCTCTCGGAGAAGGATTCAAGGCCCGGGCTCTCGCCGGTGCCCACAAGACCTTGCCGCTGCCCTGTCGCGTGCGGGTCCGTAACCTGCAGAACGGCAAATCGGTGGTCGTGCGCCTGAACGACCGCGGGCCCTTCATCGCCGGGCGAAACATCGATCTGACGCCGGCGGCGGCGCGACGCCTTGGTTTCGAGGGGCGGGGGCTGGCGCCGGTGGAAATCGAGGTGCTGAGTGTCGGCGACTCGAGGTGGCGGATACGGTGAGAAAATCCGGGCTAGGAATTCCCGGAATCCGGGCTAGATTCCATTCCCCTCCGATTCCCCATGGAACTCCTGACCAACCGCCGCAAGGTCCGCCTTTACCGCCAGCCGTTCTGGCGCAAGCGCTGGTTTCTAATGCTATTCGTCTGGGGAGCCGTAGCGGCGGTAGCTATGGTCTTGCTCGGGCTTATTTTGATCCGCCCCTACTACGAGGAGGCTCAGACGTACGATTTGAGCAAGATCGACGACCTGCAAATCGCGTCGGTCATCTATGATCGCAACGGCACGGAAATCGGCCGAATTTACGAAGATGAAAACCGCGAATTGGTCACCTTGAACGAGGTGCCGATGCATCTGGTGGACGCGCTTGTTTCAGTCGAGGACTCCCGGTTTTATCAACACAAGGGGGTAGATTACGTTGGTATCATCCGGGCGGTGTTCTTGAACCTGAAGGCCGGCGAAACCACCCAAGGGGCGAGCACGATTACCCAGCAACTGGCCCGTAATGCCTATGATCTGAAGCAGCGTTCCATCAAACGCAAACTCGTGGAAGCTTTTCTTGCGCACCGCATCGAGCAGAACTTCACCAAGCAGAAGATTCTCGAACTCTATCTCAACCGCATATTCTTCGGCCCGAGCGCCTACGGTATCCGGTCGGCATCCCGCGTGTATTTCAGCAAGCGCCCGGTGGACTTGACGGTTGAGGAAGCGGCGACCATCTGCGGCCTGATCAAGAGTCCGGTTCGGCTTTCCCCACTGCGTAATCCCGAGGGTTCGCTGACTGCGCGCAACTACGTGCTCGACCGCATGCTTGAGGAAGGGAAGCTTTCGGCGCCCGATCATGCCACCTGCAAAGCCAAGCCGCTGGTTACCAATCCGGATACCGCCATCACGCGATATCCTTATGCCTACGAGGAAATCCGCACTCGGCTGCTTGAAGAATTGCCGGAAGAAGAAGTGGCACGCGGGGGATTCCACATTTATACCACGTTGGACTCGGATCTGCAACGCGTGGCGCAGCAAAGTCTGCGGCGTCAACTCGACAAGGTCGAACAACGGCCCGAGTATGCCGGGCAGACTTATGCCGCTTTCGGGGAGGCCGAAACACTGGCCCGTGCGAACCAACAAGAACCGCCTCGTCCGGACTACTTGCAAGGCTCGGTGCTGGTTGTGGATAACAAAACGGGAGGCATCCTCTGTATGGTCGGCGGGCGCGATTATGCGGACAATAAATTCAACATCGCCCTGCGATCCCGACGCGCGGCCGGCACCGGATTCCTTCCCTTTGTCTATGCCGCTGCTTTCGCCGATGGTCTTTATCCCGGCACCCGGGTGGATGATGCGCCGCTTGATGCCAACCGCGTGATGATCGGCGGCCTGGTGGGCATTTTGGGAGAATGGGGCGTGGAGACGAGCGCAAATTTCCACCGCGGTCTTATGCCCGCGCGCCAGGCGCTCGCGCAATCAAAGCTGGCGGCCACATTCCGTGTCGGCCTGAAGGTGGGTCTGCCGAAGATCGTCGCTCTCGCCCGCGCCAGCGGCATCGGCTTTTCTCCCGAGCGCGAGCGTATGCCCGCCACCATGCTCGGCCAGTCGGAGACCACTCTCGGCGAGTATTGCCTGGCTTACACGACGTTTCCCAATGGCGGCCGTCGCCCGAAGGAGTTGCATCTTATCCGCCGCGTGGTCAACCAGGATGGCGAGATTGTTCTCGCGGATAAAAGCACACCCGAACCGACGGTCACGGCCATGGATCCCATCGCCGCCCACCAGACATGGACGGCCCTGCGCGATGCTCTCGATACCGGAACCGGAGCCAAGGCCCGCGGTGACTATGGTCTCGTAGGTGGACCGTTCGCCGGTAAAACCTCCACCGCTTACAATTTCACCGACAACTGGTTCATCGGCTCCAGCGACAAACTCACTTGCGGCGTGTGGTGCGGGTTCATCAATCCGAAAATGATCTTCGCCGGGGCATTTTCGAGCGACACGATTTTGCCGGTGTGGGTCGATGTGATGAACGCTGCCGCCCAGACATGGAAGCCGATGCCTCCCCCACCGCCCGCCGATGCCCGCAGGGTGGAGATTTGCCGCTTGAGCGGGCAACCTGCCGGTGATTATTGCTACGACATGGTTCCCGATTCCAAGGGCGGCAAACCGCGTTTGGTGCGCGCCGCCTATGACGAATACGTGCGGCCCGGAACGGAGATCGAAGGGCGCTGCGAACTGCACCAGAAAGATTCCGATCTCGTCGCCGGTCTACTCAGCGCGGCAGAGTTGAAGGATAGCGAAAGCGCGCCCGATCTTTCCCTCAATGCGATCATTCCCGAAGTGCCGCTTCTTGTGGGGGTGGATCCCTATGGATCTATGCAATCCCCCGTGCAACGCGCCACCGGGCCCCAGGAGGCCACGCCGGTGATGGTCCCACGTGTGATTGGCGAAGATGGTCAGGAAGTGCCGGCCGTGGAAAAGGCGGATGAATTCCTTTCCTTCCCCTTGCCGCGCCCGGAGAGGCTCGAATTGACCGACGAGTGAGTCTTCTCCCTGCGGAAAGACAATTGGCGAAATACAGCTCTTCCGGCGGACGTAGTAAACGGGTGCCCGTCCATCAACGATGGTCCGGCAGAATTTCTGAAACGAATGACCTTCCGCTGCTTGCCGTTTTTTCTCTTCGGTCTCGCCCCACTGGGGGCTGCTCCCGCCGTGGTAGAGCCCGGCGCTTCAGCCCCGCAGCCGGTCATCCCGATGCGCACGGAAAGAACGGGGCGGCTGCCTCTGCGCGAGGTGATTCGCCTGACCCTCGAGCGCAATCCGCTCATCGAGATCCGCCGGGAAGCGGTGGCTGCTGCCTGGGCGGGAGAGGTGGAAGCGGATGCGGCTTTTGATCCAACATTGTCCGCCACCCTCGATGCCGGGAAGACCCGTCAGGCGTCGGCCGCTTCGGAGTTGGACGGTTCCAGCCAACCGGAGAGCGATGCCTTTGGGGCGACCACCGGAGTCGAAAAGCCGATGCGCGACGGCAGCTCGGTCGGCGTCGAATGGGACGCGCTCGACCGGAGTTCGACCAACTCCTCATTTTCCAGTTTGAATCCCTCCTACGATTCCGCATTGCGCCTGACGCTGAGGAAACCACTTCTTCGCGGCTCGGGTAGGGAAGTTCGTTTTCCGATGGAGTTTGCCCGCCTCGATTCCTTGCGTACGGCGGAAGAATGGCGGGCCGAAATCGAGGAGGTTTTACTCGATGTGGAGAAGTCGTATTGGGAAATCCAGGCGCGCTCTTTGGAAAAAGGGATCCGCGAGCAGGGGCTTGAACTCGCCCGCTTGATCCTTGAAGAGACGGAAGCGCGCGGCAGCACCAAAGTCGAAGTCCTCGAAGCACGGGCCAATGTCGTGCGCCGCGAAGCGGGTATCGCCCAGGCGAAAAAGGATTACGACGACGCGCTTGATGAACTCTTCCGGCTCGCCGGACTGATCGGGCAAAGCGAACCCGGCGCGCTTGCCCTCGATGCGTTGCCCGCCGCCGAAGGACCCGTGCCGGACACGGGGGCAAGTTATGCCGATGCCATCGCGAATGGAGTCGAAGCCCGCCTCGAAGAGAACGCGCTTCAAGCCGCCCGCGTGGAAATGGAACGGGCAAAACTCGGTCTTCGTCCCACCCTCGACCTCGCGGCTTCCGGCGGCGTGCTCGGGCGGGACGGGAGCTACGGGCCATCCAACAAGGCCATGATCGAAGGCGACGGCCGATTCTACCAGGCCGGTCTCGAATTGCGTTTCCCATGGGATCTGCGCGCGGAAAAAGCCCGCCTCAAACAGGCCGAGAGCCGGTTGAAGCAGGAAAACGGGCGCATCGAAAATGCCCGGCTGGAACTTTTCACCAGCATGAGGGAGATCACACGCCGCGTGAGCACCGGGCTCGAATTGCTGCGTGCCGCCGCCACGGCCGTGGAACTCAATCGCGCGCGTTTCGAGGAACAACGTGCACGACGCGCGGCCGGCGAGGCCATCCTGCGCGACGTGCTGGAAGCGCAGACCGCGCTTGATGTCGCGTTGCTTGAAGAACTGCGCGCGCGCCTCGATGTGATCTCGGCACGCCTGGAACTCGAACGCGCGCGCGGAATGCTTCCGGCCCGGCATGGTCTCGCGCTCGACCTACGTGTTTCTTCTCCCGACTTATGAGACGATTCATCCAATTCTTTCTCCTTGTTGCAGCCATCGCCGGTGCCGCCTTTTATGTGGTGCGCGGCTTGCGTCCCCCGGTTGAGAATCCCGACGCGCGCTTGCGTGTGGCGGCCGTGACGGTCGAGGACTTGGTCCGCGAGGTCCGGATCGTGGGCACCGTCACTCCGGTCGTGCTCACCGAGATCAAATCAGAAATCGGCGGGCGGGTGGAGACCGTGCGCGTCGAGAACGGCCAGGAAGTCAAAAAGGGTGACCTTTTGATCGAACTGGATCGGCGCGAGTTGACCGCCGAGATCGAGGAGCTGAAGCGTTCCATGGTGTCCGTACGTTTGTTAGCAGAAAAAGCGACCCGGGATCACGAGCGGGAGAAGGGACTCCGGGAAAAAGATTTCTCCACTGAACAGGAATTGCTTGATGCCGCGACGGAGATGGCATTGCGTGAAAACGAACTGAGCATCCAGGAAGCGCGCCTCGCGACCCTTGAAGAGAAACTGGCAAAGACCCGCTTGATGGCGCCCCACGATGGGGTGGTGCTGAATCTCGACCTCACGCCCGGACGTGTGCTCGTGGGGGCGAATAGTTTCTCCAAAGGAGACGTGCCAATGGAGGTGGCGGATTTGTCGCGCCTGCGCATCGAGGCCAAGGTCAACGAGGTGGACCTGGCGGTGTTGCGGCTGAAGCAAAAGGCCAAGGTGACATTCGCCAGCATCCCCGGTCTGGAAGCCGAGGCCGAAGTGGTGAATATCTCACCTTCGGCCGAAAAACGCGACCCCAACCAGCGCGGATGGGGGCAACCCGAGAGTGTTCTTTTTCCCGTCCGTCTCTACTTTTCGGCTCCCGACGAACGCGTCCGTCCCGGGATCTCGGCGCTGGCCACCATCACCGCCGAGCGGGTTCGCGAGGCGACCGTCGCTCCGGTCGCCGCCGTCTTCCGATCGAACAATGAGAGTTTCGTTTTCCGCCGGAGCAAAGCGGGTGCCTGGGAGAAGGTCGGGGTGGAGTTGGGCCTCACCAGTCGTGACAAGATTCAGGTCCGCGGAGGTCTCGGGAAAGATGATGAGGTCGCCCTGGGCTTGCCGCAGGAATTTGATCCCCGCGCAAACCCGACCAATGCTCCCGCCAAGCCATGAATCAGCCCGCGGCACAATCCGTTTTCCAGTTCGTCAATGTGGCGAAACGATACCAGATGGGCGAGGAGACTGTCCACGCCCTGCGTGACGCCTGTCTGGAAGTTAGGAGGGGTGATTTCCTTGCCGTGCTCGGGCCTTCCGGTTCCGGCAAATCAACCCTCATGCACATCATGGGGATGATGGATCAACCGACCGCCGGGCGGGTGACTTTTGATGGCGAGGACGTGACGCGCGCGCGGCCATCGCGACGTGCGACCCTGCGGCGGGAGAAGATCGGATTCGTTTTCCAGGCGTTCAATCTTCTGCCGCGCTTGAGCGTGCTGGAGAATGTGCTCGTGCCATTGCTTTACCAGCGTATCCATGGCAAACAAGCGCACACCGCCGCCCACGCCGTGCTCGAAACCGTCGGATTAGCCGATCGGATCAAACACATGCCGACGCAGCTTTCCGGTGGCCAGCGCCAGCGCGTCGCCATCGCGCGCGCACTCGTGAACAATCCGCGGGTCATTCTCGCCGACGAACCGACGGGCAATCTCGACTCCACCAGCGCCGCGAGAGTGCTGGATGTTTTCACCCGCTTGCACGAGCAGGGGCGCACCGTCGTGCTCGTGACCCACGACCCGAAGGTCGCGGGGCATGCGCGCCGACGCGTGCTGGTGGAAGACGGACGTGTCTCCGAGGAGGCGGAGTTGGCCACGCGCGCCTGAATTGATTCTGCATGTTCGGGATGATCTCTAATGGCATCAGGGTGGGATGGCGGGAAATCATCGCCAATCCCGCCCGTTCGCTGCTGACCGTCTCCGGAATCGTGCTCGGGGTGGCGGCATTGGTCACGACCATCAGCATCGTGACAGGGATGTTCTCATTTTGGGACGTGGAGATGCGCGAATCGGGCGGGGTGGAGAAGTTTACCATTCAGCCGGGCGCGCCCCCGGCATCCCAAGCCGAAGAAGAGGGGAGATCGCCGGGCATGACGACGGATGATGCGGTGGCAATCCGGGAAACATGTGGTCCGCTGGTCGGAGTCTCGCCGGAGGCCACGGAAATCCGGTGGATCATCCGGGCAAGCGGGCGATCCCACAGCGGTAGATTGAAAGGAGTGATACCGGAGTATTTCGGACTGCATAATTACACGGCCGCAGAAGGCCGGTTGATTAGCCAACTGGATATCGACAACGCCGCCGCGGTGATCGTGCTCTCGGCAGAGGCGCGGAACGATCTCTTTCCCGACCGTGACACCGCGCTCGGTGAAGCCGTGATCATGCGCGGCCAACCGTTCACGGTCATCGGCGTGCTTTCCGACTATGAATTGAACATGAATTTCGGTGGTGGTCAGTTCAATTTCCTCAGTTGGAAGAACAGCGGGAGCTATATCCCGCTCACCTCGTTGCAGCGCCGCCTGCGCGGTCAACAACCCGGAAGACCATGGAATAGCATCGATGAGATGGACGTGAAAGTCGTGGATGTTGCCGACCTCCAGCATATCAAACTGCAAGTCGAGAATACGTTGCTCTCCACCCATCTTGGCATCAAGGATTTCGCCATCGAGACGAAGGAGGAGGAAATCGAGAGGTTTCATAATTCGCGGGTCACGTATTTCGCCGCCCTCGGCGGGGTCGGAGCGATTTCCCTCATTGTCGGCGGTCTGGGGATCATGAATGTGATGCTCGCTTCGGTGAGCGATCGCCTGCGTGAAATCGGGATCCGGAAAGCGGTGGGGGCCTCCGATCTCGACATTTTCCTGCAGGTGGTTGTCGAGGCCGCCACCCTGAGTCTGCTCGGTGGTCTCGCGGGCATGACCCTGAGCATCGCCCTGGTCGATACCCTCAAGGATGCCTTGGCTGGCACCCGATTGAATCCCGAATTATCCACCGGAGCCCTCTTTTTCGGATTTGCCTTCAGCGCCGTCGTCGGGATGCTGGCGGGGATTTATCCGGCAATCAAGGCGGCTCGGCTTGACCCGATCGATGCTCTCCGCTACGAGTAAGAGCTGCATCGGTTCCACCGGTGCCCATCCCCCCGAACGATTCCATGTCCCATTGGATCCTCTGCGACTGTCCGCACTGCGGAAATACCCTGCGCATCGACGCCACCACGGCGGACGAATGGACGCAGTGTCCCGCCTGCCGAAGACACTCCCGCATTCCGGACCTGCTGGCACTGCACCTTGAGGCATCAGGAGCGGAAGCCACCGAACCGGGTGGCCGGGAGTCCGGTTTCGCATGGGCAGGCACGGGCTTCAGCCCTGTCTCCCGAGAGAGGGAGACGGTCGCCGAGGAATTTCCCGTTTACGAGGACTTGCCGGACGTGGAGACCCAACCGGAGGCGCTGGAGGAGGCGTTCCACATCGACTCCGGGACTTTTTCTGGCTACGCAGGAGAGGGGGAGGGGCAGGTTGAGGACGCCGAATCCACAGAACCGCAAGAAGAACCCCTGGAATTTGATTACAGCACCCTTGATGAGGAGCAACTGGCCGACGATGCGAAGCCAAAACGTGAAAAGACCCGGAAACGCCGCTTCGGATTGTTCGGGGAGACTCCCGAATGGGAAGATGAGGATCCCCGCTTCCGTGGGCGCGATTTGGCTGGAAAACGGGTGATTGCCACCGGGGTGGGCATCGTGGTCGTGGGCGCCGCCCTGCTCGGGGTGGTCATGTTTCACTCGGGCGGTCGCACCGGAGGCGAAGCCAGCGAGGGTGGAAATGGCTTGCCACCGATTGTTCTTCCAACGGATGGAGCGCCCATGTCCATGGAGGAAGCGAAGGAGAAACTGAATCTCGCGCTCCAAACCCGCCCGCTGGAGACCATCGCCATCATCAAACCCACCATCGAAGCGTTTCTGAATGCCACCGATTTGGAGCAGCGGATCAAAACCGTCCGTGAACCCGAACGTTTGCGGCCGGTCATGGAGGAATATTACCAAAGCCATACCGATGGCCCGATTTCCTTTCTCCGGGTCGATGATCAACAGGAGACGGTTGATTACCGGGGGAACCTTCTCGTCCTCCCTGTGCTCATGCGGGATTACTCGAAGAAACAAATCGCCATCGAATACACCGGCGCGGGATTTCTCATCGATTGGGAGAGTTTTGTCGGCTATGGGGAAATGCCCGTCGAGCGTTTCCGCGAGGAAATACCTTACCGTCCGGTGATGATGCGCGTGAGTTTTGGGCCGGCCGTGCCGCCATATTTCAACTACGGATTTACCGATGAGGAGAATCTGGAATGCCATCTGCTGACATTTCCCGATGAATCCTATGTTTTTGGCTACACTTTGAAATTCAGCCCGATATCAAACCGCCTGCGTGAATTTCGCGGAAGCGCCCCCTCCTGTATGGCAGTCTTGAGTCTCCGTTACCCAGAGGGCGCGAAGGTCGGTGATCAGGTTTGGATCGAAGACATGATCGCCGAAGGTTGGATTCTGCACGAGGCCACACGCGCCAACAAACCATGAAGTCCGACTTTTCCCCTCCATCCTCCGAAATCCCCACGCCCGACAAGGCTCTTCAGGTTAACCTCGACCCGCTCTTTTACGGAACCTTCGCGGAGATCGGGGCCGGTCAGGAAGTCGCCGATTGGTTTTTCCGCGTCGGGGGTGCGGCCGGCACGGTCGCCAAGAGCATGTCTGCCTATGACATGGTCATGAGCGACGCCATTTACGGCAAGACGGCCCGTTATGTTTCCCGCGAGCGACTCATCCACATGCTCGACCACGAATGGGAAATTCTCCTCGAACGGCTGGCATCAGGACGCGGTGAGAATACGAGATTCTTCGTTTTCGCCGACACGGTCAAGGCACGCGGATTCCGCGATCAGGGAGAATGCCACGGCTGGCTGGGCACACGATTCCAATTCGAGCCGGGCGGGCCCGCCAATGAGATTCTCCTCCACGTGCGCCTTCTTGACGAGACGGCCACCCAGCAAAGAGAAGCGCTCGGTATGCTCGGCGTGAATCTAATCGATGCCGTTCACCGCCGCGAGTGCACACCCGAGGATCTGTGCGGGTGTCTGCTCGACGGACTCACGCGCAAGCGGGTGGAACTCGACATGCTCAAATGCCAGGGGCCCGGATTTCCGGATTTGGACAACCGGTTGTGCGCTCTCCTCCTCGTCGAACGCGGATTGGCGGACGCGGCGATGTTCACCAGCGCCGGCGAGGTGGTGCAACCCGCCGAAGCACTCTACAAAAAACCGGTGGCCGCCCTGCGGGGTGACTTCCGCCCGCCCACCGTCGTCCACCTCGACATGCTCGCGCGGACCCGGGAAATCATGGAAAAGGTCGGCGGTCAACAGGGGGTGGCCGAGCTGGCGGAGTTGACCATGAACAATCTGCTCCACCAGGGCGACACCGTGGACAAAAGCGACTTCCTTGCCCGGGCCGAAATGCTCCAGGCCCTCGGCAAAAGCGTGATGGTATCGAATTTCGCCGAGTTCCACCGGCTCTCCGCCTATTTGCGACGCAGCAATGGCGCTGATGTGGGCCTCGTCGTCGGCTTGCCATTGCTGGAAACCCTTTTCGAGGAAAAATGGTATTCTGACCTTGAAGGCGGCGCGCTCGAGGGCTTCGGCCGGCTTTTCAAGGACGGCGTGACCTTGCACGTCTATCCCTGTTTCGAGGGCGGTCGCGAGCGCTCGCTCGGCGAAGCCCGTTTACCCGCCCCCATGAGACCGCTGTTCGATTTCCTCATGGCCCATGAGCGGATCGTCGGGCTGCCCTGTGCCGTGCCCGAGGCCCTGCCTTACACTCCAGCAGACGTCCGGGCACTGGTTCTACGGGGAGATCCGCTCTGGCGCCGCCTCGTCCCCCCCGAGTTGGAATCCGCGCTCCTGGGGAAAAGCTGACCTCCAGCCGACGCTCCCTTGAGGTGGATTTTTCCCCGTTCTTGAAGCAAATGAAGTGGCTGGCATGATTTCTGCTTCCGCATAATATGCCCTTGCGTGATGGCCGCGAATCCCGACCATTGCGCTGGGTCTTCCGGCGGGAAAAATCCCCCCGGTCGGCCAACATCCCAATCCTACGACCCAATTCATCAAATTATGGCAAAATACAAACTGGAGTATATCTGGCTGGACGGTTACACCCCCGTCCCGAACCTGCGCGGCAAAACCCAAATCAAGGAATTCGGCAGCTTCCCGAAACTGGAAGAGCTTCCCATGTGGGGCTTCGACGGAAGTTCGACCCAACAGGCCGAAGGCCGCAGCTCCGACTGCATGCTCAAGCCGGTGGCGGTGTTCCCTGACAGCACCCGCAAGAATGGCGTGCTTGTCATGTGCGAAGTCATGATGCCCGATGGTGTGACTCCCCACCCGTCCAATGCGCGTGCAACGATTCTCGATGACCCGGGCGCTTGGTTCGGCTTCGAGCAGGAGTATTTCCTCTACCAGGACGGCCGTCCCCTCGGTTTCCCCGAAGAAGGTTATCCCGCTCCCCAAGGTCCCTACTACACCGGCGTCGGCTTCAAGAACGTCGGCGACGTTGCCCGTCAGATTGTTGAGGAGCACCTCGACCTCTGTCTCGACGCCGGCATCAACCACGAAGGCATCAACGCCGAAGTGGCCAAAGGCCAGTGGGAATTCCAGATTTTCGGCAAAGGCTCCAAACGCGCCGCCGACGAAATGTGGATGGCCCGCTACCTCCTCATGCGTCTCTGCGAAAAATACGGCATCGATGTAGAGTTCCATTGCAAGCCCATCCGTGGCGATTGGAACGGCTCCGGCATGCACGCCAACTTCTCTACCACCCACATGCGTGAAGTCGGTGGCAAGGAGTATTTTGAGGCGCTCATGGCCTCGTTCCAAAAGAACATGGACGAGCACATCGCGGTCTACGGCCCGGACAACCACCTGCGCCTGACCGGCCTGCACGAAACGCAATCGATCGACAAGTTCACCTACGGCGTTGCCGACCGCGGTTCGTCCGTCCGGATCCCGCATTCCTTCGTCAACAACGGTTACAAGGGCTACCTAGAGGACCGCCGTCCGAACTCCCAAGGCGACCCCTACCAGATCGCCAGCCGGATCCTGAAGTCCATTCAGGAAGTCAAGATCAAGTGACCCATCGGCGAGCAGCGGACCTCTGGTCCGCTGCCTGCCAAGGCTTTTGCCTCTCCCAGCCGCCTCCGGGGATTCTCCGGGGGCGGTTTTTTTATGATATCATTGGGGGCTTTTTCAGATTTCTTCTTCCTCCCCGCATCCCGGATCCCGGGCCATACCACCGACCTGGCATACCCACCACGTATCGCCCCACAAGGCTTTGTTTGTCTTGTGTCTTGCGTCTTCAAGTCTTGTGTCTCCGCCGCAGGCGGCGGTTTTGTCTTGCTTGGAACCAGCGTATCCGAACCCGGACCAAGGCAGAATCGTGGCTCTGGAGTCCTCCTGGCCCGCATGTCGTGTTCAAACGAAACCTTCGTGAAAAAATTTTGGCAAGGCGGCCCGGAGAACCACGTATCTGCGGGGTGAAAACTGCCGTGGATTTCTCCGATTCAGCCGCCTTCAGGGCGCCGATTGGGGACTTCTCATATCGAGACACCGCGTGCTGGCGCACCCATGCGCCCCTCTCTCCCTCTCCAATGCAAGGCGGAGAGGTATCGCCACTCCGCTCCCCCTCAACCTGCCAATGCACTCCACGCATGGACTTAAGGAATTTTCCAATCCGGCTCACTTCTTGCTGGAAGTTTTTTGTGACGAATGCGAAACAAAGCGTTGTGCGACAAATCCCTGTTCCTCGCTATCGATTCAATCGTTTCGACAATGGTCATCGCAAGACACCGTCAGCCACCTCTGACGCCATCTCTCATCCACATATTCCCACTGACGCCTCCCCAACTCCAATCCAACACACCATGAATACCTCTTGTTCTTCGCACTCCGCATCCAGTCGTCGGATTTCAACATTCTCCCGGGCTCTTCGTGGGCTCCTCGCCACCTTGGTCATGGCTTGCGGGATATCGGTCGTTACCCCAGCGCACGCACAGACTAATCCAGCCGCCTTCGCGCTTTCCGGAGGTGATTTTACTTTCACGACTCAAACCGCGACCAGCACCACTTATCCGACCAACATGCAAGGTTGGACAACGGGAACAAACAACCTTGTGGGAATAACCACCGCCGCACCGGGCGCAAACCAAGCGCTTGTTGCCTCAGGGACAGCCTCTACCGCAGGCATCTCAAACTTTGGTGTGAACGGATTCAATCTTCTTTCCACAGCCAGCTCAGCCCCACAGGTTGGAGCGATCGCCGTGGCATTGAACACGACCGGGAGAGCCAATGTCCTGGTTTCCTGGACGGCTGCGGACCAAACGACTGGATCCACCAGGCAGATGAACATGACCCTGCAGTATCGCATTGGAACAAGCGGCACCTTCACAACGGTTGCGGGGGCCACCTATACGACCAGCAATAATTCTCAAGCCGCCGCGACAAACTTCACAAATATTTCTCTTCCCGTGGTTTGCGAAAATAAACCTGTCGTTCAACTTCGTTGGATTACCTACGAATCTGCGAGCCAGTCAGGATCCCGCGATGCGATCCGTCTCGACGACATCACCGTCACTTCATCTGTGGGGCCGGTGATCACCGGCGCGGCTACGGCCAGCCCGTTCTCCACCACGTATGGGACACCATCCGCGATTCAGACGTTTCCGGTTTCAGGCACCGGCCTGACGGCGGATCTTCTCGCCACCGCTCCGACGGGATTTGAGGTTGCGAGTGACGGTGCCACGTTTGGTCCCACCGCGACCTTCACTCAAAGCGGCGGAAATGCCAGCGGAACGCTATCCGTGCGTCTCAAGGCCACGGCGGCGGTTTTGGGAAACTACAATTCGCAGAACATCGTGCTATCCACTACCGGTGCGACTCCCGTCAACATCGTGACGGCGGCAAGCGGGAATGCGGTCACGGCCAAGGCCTTGTCGATCACCGCCAGCGCCCAGACCAAGACCTATGGGTTGGAACTTGCGCTCGGCACAAGCTTGTTCAGCTCCAGCGGTTTGGAGAATTCCGAAACCATCGGCGCGGTGACCTTGACCTCCAGCGGTAGCGCGGCGGCGGCTCCTGCGACCACCTACGCGATCACCCCGAGCGCGGCCACTGGTGGAACCTTCACCGCCAGCAATTACAACATCACCTACAACACCGGAACCCTGACGGTGGACCCGAAGGCGCTCACCATCACGGCCAACGCGGTCACCAAGGCATTCGGAAACACGCTGGCCAGCCCGGTCACCGGTTCCACCGCATTCACCAGCATTGGCTTGGTGGGATCCGAAACCATCGGCTCCGTGACCATTTCCTATGGCACGGGCGCCGCCTCTGGCGATGCGGCGGGCACGTATCCGAACCAGGTGACGCCGTCACTGGCCACGGGTGGCACCTTCAGCATCAGCAACTATACCCCGACCTACGTTTCATCGACACTGACGGTCACCGCAGATCCAACCATCTCTGTCACCGGGACGCTTGCTGCGGTTGACACGACCTATGGCACGCCGTCGGCGACTCCTTCCAGCTTCTCGGTCTCCGGGCTCGCTCTCACGGGCAATCTGACGGTCACTCCACCTGCAGGCTTCGAGGTTTCGCCTAGCATCGGTGCGGGCTACACCAACTCGCTGGTCCTCATGCCCGACAGCGGCATCCTGAGCGCCACCACGGTTTACGTGCGCCTCGCGGGTAGTACCGCGTTTGGATCCTATTCTGGCGACATCACCGTGTCCGGGGGCGGAGCGACATCTCAAACCATCGCCACCGCCCCCAGTTCGGTGGCCAAAAAAGCGCTGACGATTGCCGGACTCACCGGTGTCAACAAACCATATGACGGCACCCTTGCCGCGACCACGACGGGAACGCCCGCCTATGTGGGCCTGGAGAATGGCGAAAGCTTCGCGGTCACCGGAACGGCAAGCGCCGAGTTTGCAAGCACCGGTGCCGGGACGGCCAAGCCGGTCACGGTGACCGGTTACACCGCTCCAAGCGATAACTACTCGGTGACCCAACCGACCGGCCTGAGCGCCGACATCACTCCGGTGCCACTGAGCATCACCGCGCCAACGATTGCGGACAAGCCATACAACGGCAGCCCGACCGCCGGCGCGGTGACGGTGGGGACGCTCTCAGGCTTTGTGGGAAGCGAGACCGTGACTGCGACGGCCTCCGCAGCAGCCTATCCGAGCGCGAACGCAGCGACTTACACCGGGACAGTGATTACTTACGCACTACAGAACGGCACCAACGGCGGATTGGCTTCTAACTACACCCTTCCAAACGGAACCGCGGATGGAACCATCATACCAAAGTCGATTACCGTTACCGCCAACAGCGTCTCCAAAGAGTTCGGCGAGACCTTGACGGGCGGCCCGGGTTCGACGGCATTCACCACCGGCACTGGTCTTGTAACACCAGATACCATCGGGTCGGTGACGATTACCTACGGCGCAGGCGCAGCAGCGGGTGATGCCGCCGGAACTTACCTTGGCGCAGTCACCCCCTCGGCCGCCACAGGTGGAACCTTTACTGCGACCAACTACTCCATCTCCTATGTGGCCGGAAACATCACGGTTATGCCTCCTTTGATCGCCGGATGGGATTTCCAGACCACGACCACGGGTGGCACGGCTGCCGCGGCCGCACCCGGCTCACCAACGACCTACACCGCGAATTTAGGCGAAGGCACGATTTACATGAATGGCACCAATGGTGCTAGCACGTGGACGTCACTGGCATCAAACTCACAGGTAACGTCTTTCACTGGAACCGCCGTCAACGCGGCAGCCGGATTTTCAATCGTTACAACTGCTACCTCGTGCTTGGCAATTGCCAACAGCTCAGCGAACAATCAGCGGATTGTTTTCAAATTCAGTATGAGCGGTCGTGCGGACTTGATGGTCAGCTATGCGACTCGGCGAACCAATACTGGCTTCAATTCCCATCTCTGGGAGTATAGCACCAACGGCACGACTTGGACAACGGCTGGAACTATTGGTTCCATTCCCACCGCCGACTTTGAGAGCAAATCCCTCGCGACCATCACCGCGCTCGACCGAGCGCCGATCGCTTATCTCAGGCTGACGGTAAGCGGGGCTTCTACCGCCACTGGAAACAACCGCTTGGACAACATCCAGATCCGGGCGGCCAACGCTCCGGCAATCGAGTTCACCGGAACGGTGGCGGCCTTCACCACCACCTTCGGCAGCCCCTCCGCAGAGCAGATTTTCGCGATTTCGGGACTCAACCTGAGCGCCGACATCACGGCCACCGCCCCGACCGGTTTCGAGGTGTCCTCGGATGGAACCACCTATGCATCCACCGCCACCTTCACGGAATCCGGCGGAGAGGCCAGCGGGTCGCTGCGCATCCGCCTTACGGCGAGCGCTCCCGTCTCCGGGAGCTACAACTCCCAGAACATCGTCCTTTCCAGCACGGGAGCCCCGTCGGTGAACATTACCACCACCGCCTCAGGCAACATCGTCAGCAAGGCAACGCCGGTCATCACCACCGCGCCCACCGCATCGGCCATCACCGAGGGGCAGACCCTGGCATCGTCAACCCTGAGCGGTGGAGTCGCCAGCGTGCCTGGCACGTTCGCCTTCACGACTCCCGCGACGACTCCTCCGGTGGGAACGGACAGCCAAGGCGTGACCTTCACGCCGACGGATACCTCAAACTACAACAATGCCACCACCACTGTCAGCGTGACGGTGAATCCGGGCAGCACGCTGGATCCGTTGTTCACTGATCCCACGATGAACGCCGTGCTTTCCACCCCAAGCGCGGGTGTCAGACGTCTCAACTTCACCGGCATTCCGGCCCGGGTTTATGGCATCCAGCGTTCCGGCACGCTCGCACCCGGCGGATGGACCCAGATCGGCATCGTGACGGCCCCGACGGGCGGCGCATGCGAATACGACGATCCCAGCCCGCTGCCCGAGAGGGGATTCTATCGGATCATTTACCCGGCCGTGCCTTGATCCGCCCTCAAGGTGGTGGCCCGCTCTCTCCGAGATCTGCTGTGGGCAACAGCATACATTACCTGAGGCGAGAACGGGTCCGTCCGGATTCCGGATACCTTCGTCAACGACAGCGACAAGGTCTGCCCGGAAGACCGGGCGGTTGCGAGGTGCGCGTGGGTGAGAGGGTTTGGCGGCTCCAGCCAGCAGGGATGGGAGGGCGGAGTCGCTTCGCGCACGCTCAACCAGTCCTTGCAAGCACCGTCGGCCTGCCCCATGGTGAGCGTTTCCGGCTAGGTCGGAGGTCAATTTCATCATCATGCCAAATACCATCATCGTTGGCGCCCAATGGGGCGACGAAGGCAAAGGAAAAATCGTCGATTTCCTCACCGGAGGAGCGGACGTGGTCGTGCGGCCCCAGGGGGGGAACAATGCCGGCCACACCGTGATCAGCGGCGGGGTCAAATACGTGCTCCATCTCATTCCCTCGGGCATTCTCTGGGCAGGCAAAAAATGTGTCATCGGCAACGGGGTCGTGCTCGACCCGGCCAGTCTGGTCAAAGAGATC
The DNA here is from genome assembly GCA_046075565.1 of Verrucomicrobiales bacterium. Lineage (GTDB taxonomy): Bacteria > Verrucomicrobiota > Verrucomicrobiia > Verrucomicrobiales > SLCJ01 > JBJTQJ01. The sequence goes on from JBJTQJ010000081.1 coordinate 32,004, forward strand.
ACCGGTTTGCAGGAAAAAGGCATCGCCGTTTCTCCGGAGAACCTGCGGATCTCGGACCGAGCGCATCTGACCATGCCCTACCACCGCGTGTTGGATCGCGCCCGCGAGGCGCAACGCGGGGATTCCCGCATCGGAACCACGGGACGCGGCATCGGGCCGACCTATGCCGACAAAATCCTCCGCCACGGATTGCGCGCGGCCGATTTGCTGGACGAACCGCGATTGCGCGCCCACATCGAAGCACAGGTGGCCGAACACGCCGCCTTTGTTGCCCAGGCGGGATTGCCACCCATGAATGCCGCCGAGATGGTGGCCGAGGTGGTCGCCGCCGCACGTGTGCTGGGTCCCTACATCACCGATACGGTCGAGTATATCCACGGATACCTTCGCCAAGGCGTGACCATTTTGTTTGAAGGCGCCCAAGGAACCTATCTCGATATCGACCACGGGACCTATCCCTACGTCACTTCCTCGAACACCACCTCCGGCGGCGCGTGCACCGGTTCCGGCGTGCCTCCCCACGCCATCCATGAAGTGGTCGGAGTGGCAAAAGCCTACACCACCCGTGTTGGCGAAGGACCATTTCCGACGGAGGACCCGGGCTTTACCGACTACCTGCACGGCTTGGGTCGGGAATTCGGTGCCACCACCGGGCGGCCACGCCGCTGTGGTTGGCTCGACACGGTTCTCCTGCGTTACGCGGTCATGGTCAACGGTATCACCGCCCTCGCCGTCACCAACCTCGATGGCCTCGACGAGCAGGATGAGGTGCGACTCTGCACCCACTACATGGTCGGCGATCGTCGATATGATTTGCCTCCGGCTTCCGTGCCCCAGCTCGCCCAAGCGGTTCCGGTTTATGAAACCTTGCCCGGTTGGAAAATGGACACGAGCGGAATCCGCGACTTCTCCAAACTCCCGCCGGCCGCCCTTGCTTTCTTGAAACGCCTCGAAGAACTTTCCGGCGCGCCCGTCACCATTGCCGGTGTCGGTCCGGACCGCAAGCAGACTCTCGTGCGGGAGTAAACCCTCCGAACCCATGAGCCCGGGATCCACCACCCGCCCGCCACGCCACATTGCCATCATCATGGATGGCAATGGCCGCTGGGCCAAGGAACGCGGGTTGCCCCGTTCGGCCGGCCACCGCGCGGGTGCGGATTCCGTGCAAGCCTGCGTTGAAACCTGCAAGGAACTTGGCGTCGAAGTCCTGACCCTCTACGCTTTCTCGTCCGAGAACTGGAAACGACCGAAGGCCGAGGTGGAAGCACTCATGAAGCTGCTGGAGAAATTTCTCCGCGACAAAAAGAAGAAAATGATGAAATGGAATGTGCGCATGCAGGCCATCGGCCGCATCGCCGATTTGCCTCCACGCTGCCAGGATGCCTTGCATGATGCCATCGAGGCGACGAGCAAAAATACTGCGCTTACCCTCGTGTTGGCCCTTTCCTACGGAGGCCGCGAGGAAATCATCGATGGCGTGAAATCCGTGGTCCGCCATGTCCAGCAGGGGCTTCTCGATCCGGCCATGATCACGCCGGAAATGTTTTCCAGTCATCTCTACACCCGCTACTATCCGGATCCGGATCTGTTGATCCGCACCTCCGGTGAGATGCGCGTTTCCAATTTCCTGCTCTGGCAGATTTCCTACGCCGAAATGGTCGTGGTGAAGAAAAACTGGCCGGATTTCCGCGGACCGGATTTGCGCGCCGCCATCGCCGAATACCACGGTCGTAACCGCCGCTTCGGTGGGGTTTGAGCGAGTCTGGCCCGGCACCGGAAGCGGTGCCGCTACGGCAAGATGGCTCGGGCATCCGGGCAAATTCTTCACCCTTCCTTCTCCGGCAGATAGCCGAGTCCGCGCAGCGTCTCCTGCAACTTTTCGATCTGGCGGCGATCCTGTTTGGTGGGACGTCCTTCGCCGGGGGCACGGGCGGGATGCTCCAGACGGCGTGCCTCGCGGGCGGCGACCAGCACATCCGGAATTGTTAGGTCCGTATAACAAGTGACAGCAATCGGAGCCCCGGCCCGACGGGAGATGATTTTTTCGACGCGTATCTCCCTCGGGCAGAGTTCAGTCGAGATCACGAGCAGGTCACCCGGCCGGAGCGGTGTGGCCGGTTTGACGGGTTGTCCTGCTTTGCGCACCTTGCCGCCCTTGCACGCCTCCGCGGCAAGCGAACGCGACTTGTAGAACCGGGTGGCCCAGAGCCAGAGGTCGGCGCGCAATGACTCGGGCGATGTGGATTGATCAGGCATCTGCTGGTCTTCGCTTGAATAGATGCAACCACGAATGGACACGAATCAAGACGAATGAAAGAACCTTCAAAGGGAAAAGAAAACCACGAATTCCACCCTTCGTCGCCTTACGGGCCATAATGGGCAGACGAATGGGCACGGAAATAAATTCGTGTCTCTTCGTGTCCATTCGTGGTTTCAATTTCCGAAGCCGTGTTTACGCCTTGGGTTTCCCGTTCTTCGTTGCGCGGTTGGCCATCCATTTGCGGAACTCCCCACCGTGGCTTTCGGGCAGGGTGCGGTTTTTGAACCAGGCCTGGAGGATGCTTACCGGTGCGTGATGCACGGGCAGGTGGTTCATGGCCTTCGACATGGTCATGCCGACACGCCACAGCTTTGGCGAGGTGGCGAGCATGGCGAAAGGAGCCATGGGCACGGCCGTGCCGGTGGGTGCGCCCTCACGTTTCGCCTTGTCGCGCAAGCGCAGCAACAAATCGGGGATGGGAATGTCCACCGGGCAGACCTCGTTGCACGCCCCGCAGAGCGAGGATGCTTTGGGCAAGTCGGCCAGCTCGCGGAAGCGGTCGCCGAAAAGGATGGGGGAGAGCACGGCTCCGACCGGTCCTCCGTAGGGCGAACGATAGGCATGGCCGCTGGCCTGACGGTAAACCGGGCACACATTCTGACAGGCCCCGCAGCGGATGCAGCGGAGGATTTCCTTGCAGTCGCCACCGAGGATTCCGCTGCGTCCGTTGTCCATGAGGATGACGTGCATGGTGTCCGGCCCGGAGGGCTGCGAGGATGCACGCGGGCCGGAAATGAATTCGGTATAAACGGTGAGTTGCTGCGCGGTGGCGGAGCGTCCTAACAAATTGAGGAAAACCGAGAGGTCGCGATCCTTGGGGATGATCTTCTCGATGCCGACGAGGGCGATGTGGGTTTTGTTCGGAGCCATTCCGAAGCGGGTGTTGCCTTCGTTGGTCACGAGCACGAGTCGTCCGGTTTCCGCGACAAGAAAGTTGCCACCGGTGATCCCGGCGTCGGAGGCCATGTATTTGCCGCGCATGTATCGGCGGGCGCGGCGGGTGATCGTCTCCGGGTCGTCGTTGTAGTCGGAGGCGATGCCATTGCTCTGGAAGGTGCGGGCAATCTCGCGCCGGTTCTTATGGATGATCGGTTTGACGATATGGGAGGGTTCGTCGTGATCGAGTTGCACGATGAATTCCCCGAGGTCGGTCTCGAGCACTTCGAGTCCTTCTTTTTCCAGATGCGGGTTGAGGTGGATTTCCTCCGCCGCCATGGATTTCGATTTCATGACCGAGCGGGCGCCGCTTTGCTTGAGGATATCCGTGCAAATTCGGCGGGCATCGGCTCCGGTGGCGGCGAAGTGGACTTTCACGCCATTCCGTTCAAGGGCGGCGACGGCTTCGGGCAGGTAGCGGTCGAGGTTTTCCAGAGTGTGTTGCTTAATCTGACCGGCGAGGTGGCGCAAGGCATCGGGATCAGCGTAGTCATTAAAAAGCACGCCAACGCGTTTTTCCGTGCCCTTTTTCGAGCCATCGTAAACGGCGGCGCGACGTTCGGTCGGAAGCTGGCGGGCGAAGGTGTCGATCTTTTGCATGGCGGCGTCGGATAAAATTACGTGTCTCCGATGCCCGCGGCATCACGGAGAATCTGGGCGGCATGGCGGATACGCACCGGACGGCCTTGTTTTTCAGCGATACCGGCCAAATGCATGAGGCAGGACATATCGGCGGAAATCATCTCGTCAGGTTGATCGGCGAGGGCGTGGTCGAGTTTGAGCCTGCCCATGCTGGCCGATATGTGAGGGAAGGTCACGCAGAAGGTGCCGCCGAATCCGCAACACTGTTCGCCTTCGCCGAATTCCTGGAGGACGAGTCCCTCGATGGTCGGAAGCAGGGTTTTTGCGGCGGCCCGGGTGCCGGTGCCGCGGGTGTGACAGGAATGGTGGAAGGCGAGTTTCGCGGGGTAGCGGCCTTTCCATTCCTTCACGCCGAGCCCGTGCACGATGTAGTCGAGCAATTCCCAAGTGCGGCGTCCGAAGTCGGCCACCTGATCGCGGTCCGGTTCATTTTCAAATTGCAGGGGCGAGCCGTGGAAGTTCATCGCAGCGCAGCTTCCCGAGGGCACGATGATCGGAAGATCACCGGCAAAGACCTCCATGGCATGGCGCACAACCTTGCGGGACGAGGGCCAGTCGCCGGAATTGAAGGCGGGTTGGCCACAGCAGGTCTGGTCTTCCGGGAAAAGCACCTCCACTCCGAGGTGTTCGAGCACTTGCACGGTCGCGCGGGCGGCATCGGCGAAAAACGCATCGCAGAGGCAGGTGGCCATGAGTTGGACTCGATTTCCAACGGGTCGGGCAGCGGTGGCGGTATTCATTTCGTTTCAATGTGGATGCCGGGGGCGGTGGCGGCAAGTGCGTAAGAACCCGGCCCGGCTGATGGCAGTTCGAGCACGGTGCGCACGCACCGGAGAAGGTGCCGTGCGTAGGTCTGGAAAAAGGGAATATCGGCGACCGGTCGCGGGTCGGCATCGGCCGGGCTGCCCGGGACGGGCGAACCAACAATCGGCAGATGGACGAAGAGCACGAGCGTGTCCGACTGCCAGATTTTCTCGCGGTAGTGGAGGAGTTGGTAAAAGATCTCGTCGCAGAGGTAGGCGCCGGCGTTGTCGGAAATGCCGGTCGGGTATCCGGCGGAGGTCAGCAGGGCGGCCAGCTCGGCAAGAGGTGCGAAATTGAGCAGGGGAGGGGCTCCCGGGATGACCTCCGGGATGGGGGGCAGCTCGCCGAGGTTGTCGAGATGGGCGATGCGGCGGTTCGAGGCCAAGGCTTCGAGCCGAAAGTGGTCCGAGGCCTCGCCGAGCGCGACCCACGCCTTGGGCGGACCCGGCCAGCGGGCCAGCCATTCACCGGGAACTCCCCATCGGACCGGGAATTCGAGAAAGTGGGTATCGGGTTCGCCCTCGGCCATGGCTTGACCGACGATCCCCGAGGAATTGACGGGTCGACCGTTGAACGATTCGAAGCCGCTCACGACGATGGGCGTGGATTTTTCGGGAAATCGCATGACGATGGAATGGAAAACCCATTCTGATTCTCATTTCCGCATTTGCCAAGCCCCATGTTTGCGCCACGATCTATTTCAGCCCCATGTCCCAACCCAATCCAGACCCCTTCGATCCATTCGAAGACGCGCCGTGGACCACTCCGCGGGAAATCTTCGCGCGTTTGGGATATTTTCCGCGCGATCCCGAGAACGTTGACGCGCAGTCCACGCGAGGCTGCTTGGCTGAAATGATCCACGCCATGGCGGCACGGCGCTACTATCTCGTCAACACGAACCATCTCTCCGACGCCGACCTCTACCGCTTCCTGCATGAAGAATGGCTGGATGAGCCCACCGCCGACATCGCCCCCGAGGCGGGCTGGAATTGCCACGTCGATGTGAGCGAGGGCGACGAGCAGCAAACCTGGCTCCGCTACTACGCCAGCGATTTCGACCGGGAGGAGTGGGTGAGCGAACATCCGGACGACAAACTCCCGATGCGGGAAGAACCGGCCTTCGATCGCGACGAATGGCTGCCCGTGCCGCCGGGAGCGAGCGGCGGTAATCTCGAGGAAATGGCGGATGATGATGGCGATGATCTCTTTGGCGATGACGACGAGGATCCCTTCGAGGATGGCACCGATCCTCTCGGTTTCCGGGACCTCGAAGATGCCATCCACCGCGAAGATCCGGTCGGTGAAACCTTCGGTGAAGCCGAAAGTGACGAAGAAGCACAGGAGAACGAACCTCCGGGTCATTGGGCGAAACCCATCGACTCGCTCGGCCAACACGGGGTGGACCTCATGCCCCCCGTCGAATTGACCGAAGAAACGCTCGCGGCCAAACTCTGGGAAACCCTCGATGGCATGAGCCGCATGGGTGTCTATGTGCTGCACACCGATCACCTCAGCGATGCGGAGCTTTACGAGGCGCTTTGGGCCCGGGTCTTGAGGGAGGAGGCTTTCCTCGCCGACCGTGGGGTCGAGGCGGCATGGGCCCACGATTTTATCGGTTCAGGATCCGCCGAGGATGAAAAGATCCGGCTCGCCTTCTATGCCACGGACGAGGAGCGCCAGGAGGCGGCCGCCGCGGCCACGGAGCCGCTCCCGCACCGTCAGGAACCCTTGGCCAATCGCGATTGGCGGCTCCCGCGCTCCAGCCTCGCTTTTTAACCTGGATTCCGGGTTTCAGCGGTCGCCCGGAAACAGGGTGGAAAAAAGGGGACGGGCGGATGGAAAATCCGCGTGACATCGCCTTGAATTCCGCCTTAGTGGCCTATGGGCGAAATACCTCTTTCACTTAGCTTTGACGATGTCCTTCTGGTTCCGAGCCTGAGCGAAATCCTGCCGGCTGAAACCGATGTCCGCACCCGCCTGACAGCCGGCATTCCCCTGAATATTCCGGTCATTTCGTCGGCCATGGACACGGTGACTGAGGCGGAATTGGCCATCGCGCTCGCCCGCGAGGGCGGAATCGGAGTCATCCACCGCAACATGCCCATCGAAGCGCAAGCCGAGATGGTCGCGCGGGTGAAGCGATCTGAAAACACCGTCATCCAGAAGCCCTTCACTGTCCGTTGCGACATCAGCGTGGCCGAACTCCGCGCCACCATGGATGAAACCGGTGTCTCCGGTTTCCCCGTCGTCGATGAATCCGGCATCCTCGTGGGCATGATCACGACCCGCGACCTCTGGCACGTGAAGGAATCAACCACCCCCGTGCGCGAAGCCATGACCCCGCGGGAACGTCTGGTCACCGGTTCCCCGGAAATGAGCCTCGATCAAGCCCTCGATGTCCTCTACCACCACCGCATCGAGAAGATGCCGCTGGTTGATCAAAATGGCCGTCTGACCGGTCTCATCACCCGCAAGGACATCGAGAAACGCCAGAAGTTCACCCAAGCTAACAAGGATCCCAACGGCCAATTGCGCGTCGCTGCTGCCGTCGGGGTCGGCCCCGATTGTTTCGAGCGCGCCCACGCCCTCCGCGAGGCCGGAGCTGATGCCGTCTCCATCGATGCCGCGACCGGCCACACCCGGCGAGTTCTCGACGTTGTTGCCAAACTCCGCTCCGAGTTGGGCTCGGTTTCCATCATCGCGGGAAATGTTGTCACTCCCGATGGCGCCCGCGACCTCATTGCCGCCGGTGTGCAGGCCATCAAAGTCGGGGTCGGTCCCGGCTCGATTTGCACGACCCGCGTCATCGCCGGGGTCGGTGTCCCGCAGTTTTCCGCGATCCAGAATGTCGCTTCCGTCGCCCGTGGTGCCGGGGTGCCGGTCATCGCCGACGGTGGTATCCGCTATTCGGGCGACATCGTCAAGGCCCTCGCCGCCGGCGCCGATTGTGTGATGATCGGTAGTTTGTTAGCCGGAACCAGTGAAAGCCCCGGCAGCATGATCTACTATCAAGGCCGCCGGTTCAAGGAATACCGTGGCATGGGTTCGCTCAAGGCCATGCGCGCGGGCAGTGGCGATCGTTACGGACAAAACTCGTCAGGCAAACTCGTCGCCGAAGGTGTCGAGGCCCGTGTTCCTTACAAAGGCTCGGTCGCCGATATCGTATTCCAACTCGTCGGTGGTTTGCGCTCCGGCATGGGTTACGTCGGTGCTTCGGATCTTTCCATCCTGCGCGAACGCGCCAGTTTCGTGCGTATCACCTCCGGTGGACTCAAGGAAAGCCACGCCCACGACATCTTCATCACCGAAGAACCGGTCAACTACCAGACCCTCTGATCGTTCCGGACCATCCATTTCCGCTTGCCCCACGACATGCACGACACCAATCACGTTGCCGTTCTCGATTTCGGTTCCCAATACACCCAGCTCATCGTGCGCCGCGTGCGCGAACTGGGTTACTTCGCCCGATTGTTCCAACCGGAGGACCTCGCATCCATCGGCAAACCGGGGGCGATCATTCTCTCCGGAGGACCACGCAGCACGAGCGAACCCGATGCCCCGGACATTGATTTTCCGGATTTGCTCGCCTTCGGCGTTCCGGTGCTGGGAGTTTGTTACGGGATGCAGCTTCTGAATATCAAGTTCGGTGGATCGGTCGAGGCCAGCGACAAGCGGGAATACGGACCCGCCACCCTTCAGCCCGCTTCCAATGAGGGGCTTTTTGAGGGTGTTTCCCGGCAATCCCAGGTCTGGATGAGCCACTCCGATACCGTGCGCGTGCTGCCGGAGGGTGCTCAGGTCATCGCCACCAATCAGCATGGCACGCCCGTCGCGCTCTGCTGGTCGGAGAAGTGTTTTGGTATCCAATTCCATCCCGAGGTCACGCACAGCCACGAGGGATTAAAGATCCTCCACAACTTCCTGCTCAAAGCCGCACACCTCGAGCCCTTCAAGATCGATGACCTCAAGAGGGAAGTCATCGCCGGGATCCGCGAGGCCGTCGGCGACCGCCAGGTGGTCTGCGGCGTCTCCGGCGGGGTGGATAGCACCGTGCTCGCCGTGCTCCTGCACGAGGCGGGAGTAAAGATGCGCGCCGTGTTCGTGGACCACGGGCTCATGCGCAAGGACGAGGGCGATGAAGTGCGCGGCAACTTCCATCGCATGGGCGTGCCCATCGAGACGGTCGATGCCTCGGAGCGATTCCTCGGCGCCCTGGCCGGGGTTTCCGATCCCGAGAAAAAACGCGCCATCATCGGCAACCTCTTCATCGATGTCTTCTGGGATGCCGTCGGTGATGCGGAAATGCTCGCGCAAGGCACTCTCTACCCCGACGTTATTGAGAGCGCATCCAATGCCAAATCCAAGGCTTCGAAGATCAAGACCCACCACAACCGCGTGGATCGCATCCTCGAACTGCAGGCTGAAGGGAAAGTGCTCGAACCACTCGCCGAATTTTTCAAAGACGAGGTCCGTGCCCTTGGCGCCTCGCTTGGTATCCCGCACGACATCTTGCACCGCCATCCATTCCCCGGACCCGGGCTCGCCGTGCGTTGCCCCGGCGACATCACGGAGGAAAAGCTGCGCATCATCCGCGAGGCCGACGCCATCTTCATCAGTCGGCTCAAGGACCACGTCTGGTATGACAAGGTCTGGCAAGCCTATGCCGCTCTCGTGCCGGTGCGCACTGTCGGTGTGAAAGGCGATGAACGCAGCTACGAATGGGCCATCAGCCTGCGCGCCGTCATCTCTGAAGATGCGATGACCGCCGACTGGGTCGAACTTCCGTATTCCATTCTCCGCGAAACCAGCCACCGCATCCTCAACGACGTCAAAGGCATCAACCGCGTGCTCTACGATATCTCCACCAAACCACCCGCCAGCATCGAGTGGGAGTGAGCGGTGGTAAATGACGAATGACGAAGGACCCAAATACCCAAGGCGATTCAGAAGATCCGATCGATCCTCCTGAGTCTCCGTTGGTCGGGAGGGACCTGCCTTTCGATGGTCAGGAAGGGTGGACAGGTTATGACGACCCTCCTTTGCCCGACAAATTCTGGGAAACGATTGATGAGGGGCTTGATATTGAACCGAACGAGGCGGGAAGTGAATGGATTTCTCCTATGGCGCCTGTTGATGGCGATGTTCCATGTTCATAGGACTGCCTGAAGAGACTGGCATGGACACAAAACTCGAAGCGTTTAGGATAATTTATTCACATAAGCCCCGCTTCCTTGAAGGAAAAATAGGGCTGGTGGTCGGGCGATGGTTGACCAATGATGATGTGGTCCAGCAGGCGGATGCGGAGCATATCCGCCACTTGGGCCATACGTTTGGTCAGGGTGCGATCCATTTCCGATGGGCTCGGATCACCTGAGGGATGGTTGTGCACGAGGATGATCGCGAACGCGCCTTGGATGATGGCTTCGCGGAATACTTCCCTCGGGTCGGCGATGGATTCGTTGACGCTGCCGAGTGAGACGGTTTCGACACGCATGAGGCGGTGCCGGGTGTTGAGCAGGATGACCTGGAGCGCTTCACGGCGCAGGGTGCTCATTTGATGCGCCATCAGTTGATAGACCGCTTCCGGGCTGTCGATTTTGTCCTTATAGATTTGTTGGCGCAGGGCGCGGCGACCGAGTTCGAAAACGGCGGCCAGTTCGCAACTTTTGGCTTTGCCAATGCCCTTCGATTTGGATTGGATTTCTTGCGGACTCATCCGGCCGAGATTGACCAGGTCTCCGGCATGCTGGATCAAATCCCGGCACACTTCGAGCACATCTTTTCCCTTGAACCCCGTGCGCACGAGCAGGGCGAGGAGTTCGGCGTCGGAAAGCGCCTCCGGGCCGAGGCGGAGCAACTTCTCCCTCGGCATGTCTTCCTGCGGCAGTTCCTGGATTTTCATGGCATGAATGTTCCCGACCGTGGCAGCGGCGGGGATCTCCGGCGATTCAACCCGAAAGCGGCAACTTGCGCAAGCGGGAAGAATTCCACGCCGCCCGACGCCGCGCCCTCGGGTGACCCGACGGGCATTCCGAAGGCGGGTTCGTTTCGGGGTGGATTCCCAGCGCGTCGTGGCCTAGAATATCGGCACTCGTGAGCCAGAACATTTACAACCAGACCCTCGAATCTCCCCCCAGCGAACTCGATGTTTCGTTGCGTCCTCCGGTTTTTTCCGAGTTTATCGGACAGGAAAAGGTAACCGAGCGGCTGCTTCTGATGGTCGAAGCCGCGCGCCTGCGGACGGATGTGCTCCAGCACGTGCTGCTCTCCGGTCCCCCGGGTCTGGGCAAGACAACCCTCGCCAATCTAATAGCCAGCGCGGTCGGTTCAAAAATTCATACCACCTCGGGTCCGCAAATTGAAAAGGCCGGCGATCTGGCTGGTATTCTCACCAATCTCGGCAAAGGGGATATTCTGTTTATCGACGAAATCCACCGGCTCCACCCGACGGTCGAGGAATACCTGTATCCGGCCATGGAAGATTACCGGCTGGATATCATTATCGATCAGGGCCCCAACGCGCGATCCCTCACCCTCAACTTGCCCAGATTCACCTTGGTCGGCGCCACCACCAGAGCGGGCATGCTCACCGCACCGCTGCGCTCTCGTTTCGGGATGGTCAACCGTCTCGACTACTACTCGAACGAGGAACTGGCGACGATTGTGCGCCGCTCCGCTGCCCTGTTGGGCGTCAATATCCAGGACGGTGGGGCTTTGGAAATTGCCACCCGCTCCCGCGGCACGCCGCGCATCGCCAATGCCCTGCTGCGTTGGACACGCGATTTCGCGCAGGTCAAAGCCGACGGGGTCATTACCTCCGAGGTTGCCGACCAGGCGCTAACGATGATTGAGATCGACAAGGACGGCATTGATGAAAGCGACCGTCGTTTGCTGGAAGCCCTAATCTACAAGTTCGACGGCGGCCCCGTTGGACTCAATAGCCTCGCCGTAGCGATCGGCGAGGACGCCACCACTCTGGAGGAAGTCAACGAACCCTATCTGATCCTCCGGGGGTTTCTGAAACGCACGCCCCGCGGACGCGTCGCCATGCCCTCCGCCTACCGGAAACTGGGGGCCACCGCGCCCCGGCCGCTCCAGAACGAGCTCGGGCTCGAGTGACCAACCCGGCCTTCTTTGCGTTCGGTCCGCCTGTTTGGAAGCGAAAATTGGGGTAGTGCATCATTCCGTCCGTGGTCGGCGTTACGTGCCAAGGCCCGTTTTTCAAAATCCGGCAGATTCTGCTGGACGCAATTAAAAACAAACGTATGATTGAAACGAGCGTTTGACTTACCCCCATTACCCATTATGCCTGAACCCGTATCCAAAACAGAAAAGTCGGTCCACACCAAAGAGAGAATCCTCGTCGCCTCCGAGCAACTTGTTGCCAAGGATGGTTTCGACGGGGTTTCGCTCCGTGACATCACCGCTGCCGCCAAGGTAAACCTGGCCGCCGTCCACTACCATTTCGGGAGCAAAGACGGCCTCGTTGATTCCCTGATCACCCGTTACATCCGCCCCGTTAATCTGGAGCGATTGCGTTTGCTCGACGAAATCGAAGCCAAATACGGGGAAAAACCCGTGCCGGTGGAGAAAGTCCTCGAGGCTTTCATGCGCCCGCTGGTTGATCGCCTTGGTGTGCCGGGAATTTCCGCGATGTTGTTCTTCAAAATGGCCGGACGATGCATGAGCGAACGCGGCTACCAGATGCCGGATGGATTGATGGCGGTCTACGAACAAGTTGGAACCCGCTATGTGCAGTGCCTGCGGCGCAGTTTGCCGGAAATCCCCGAGGATGTCATTTACTGGCGCATGCACTTCGTGCTCGGTGCCGTGGCCCACACACTCGCGCACGGCGAGAAAGTCGCAGTTGTTAGCAAAGGCCGGTCCGGCGAGGCCGATCCGGAGTCGGTGATGCGGCGTCTTATTTCCTTCAGCGCCGCCGGTTTGCGCGGTGGCGTGGATGAAAGTTCCGCCTTGGATGAACGGGTTGCCACCAGCCTGAGATGATCTGCTCCCGAACCATCCGGCTGCTGGGACTGGCGCTCGCGGCCGCAGGATGCGTTGCCACGCCGCCACCCGATCGTTCCGCGGAAAGTGGACTGGAAGTCCCTTCGGCATGGAAAGGCGCGCCCTCCATGCCGGGGGAACCCGATATGGATTGGGTGCGCCGTTTCAATAGTCCGGCGCTGAACCAGTTGGTCGCGGAGGCATTGTCCGCGAACCCTGATTTGAAAGCAGCGGCTGCGCGGGTGGACCAAGCCAAAGCCACCGCACGATCGGTGCGTTCGCAACGGGGGCCGAAAATCGATGCTGATCTTTCCGCCAACCGACGCAAACAAAACTTCCTCGGTTTTCCCTTCGGCAATGAAC
>JBJTQJ010000082.1:0-104368 GCA_046075565.1 Verrucomicrobiales bacterium
CGGCTTCCGGAATTCGCGGCCGCCGTCATCGAACGGGAGGCGGACATTCGCCGCGCCGCCGCTCGATTCGCCGAAACAAAAAACGCGTTTTTCATCGGACGTGGATACCACCACGCCACCGCACTCGAAGGTGCGCTGAAATTGAAAGAGATCTCCTACATCCACGCTGAAGGTTATCACGCCGCCGAACTCAAGCACGGCCCGATCGCCTTGCTCGAACCGGCCGTGCCGGTCGTCGCCATCGCCACCAGCGGCCCCGGGCGCGAGAAAACCCTCTCCAACATCGCCGAATGCCGCGCCAGATCATCTCCCGTCATTGGCTTGTTCACCGATGGCGATGAAGAAGCTGCCGCTTCGGTGGAGGATGCCATTTTCCTCCCCGAGTGTCCGCATGCCGTTTCGGTGATTCCCGCTAGCATTGCACTCCAGCTCTTCGCCTATCATGTCGCGGCCGCGCGCGGATGCCCCATCGACCAACCGCGCAACCTCGCCAAAAGCGTGACCGTGGAGTGATGGAGTGGAGCGTCACTATCCCTGCACGGATTGCGCAGCAAGGGCCTCATCAAGCCGTGCCGCTACAAACCCAGATTGTTTCCGTCGTCTTGCGCTGCGATTACACGTTAAACAGGAACTCAACCACGTCGCCGTCCTGCACGACATACTCCTTGCCTTCGCTGCGGAGCTTGCCGAGTTCGCGGGCTTTGGCCATGGTGCCACAGGACACGAGGTCGTCGTAAGGAACGATTTCTGCACGGATGAACCCGCGTTCGAAGTCGGTATGAATGACGCCAGCCGCAGCAGGAGCCTTGTCTCCGGCGTGGATCGTCCAGGCCCTCGTCTCCTTTTTACCGGTGGTCAGGTAAGTGCGCAGGCCGAGCAGTGAATAAACCGCACGGATCAACCCCGAGACCCCGCTGTCCGTCACCCCGAGTGCGGCGAAGTATTCGCGGGCGTCCTCAGGGGCGAGTTCGATCATTTCCTCTTCTATGCGCGCGCTGATCACAACGGCTGCGGCATCGTGCGAAGCGGCAACAAAGTTGCGCACCTTCGACACATGGGGGTGGGCATCGGGATTCGCTTGGGCGGATCCGAGTTCATCCTCGGCCACGTTGCACGCAAAGATGGTCGGCTTTGCACTGAGGAGGAAGAATTCCTTCATCAGTTTCGCCTCGTCGGGCGCGAGTTCGATGGTCACGGCCGGTTTGCCCGCGTCGAGATGGGGCATCAGCTTGTCGATGAGCGCTACCTCGGCTTGGGAAACCTTGTCGCCGGTCTTCGCCTTTTTCTCGCGGGTGGAGCGGCGTTTTTCAAGGCTGGCCATATCGGCGAGAATCAACTCGCTGTTGATAATCTCGATATCGCGGAGCGGATCGACCGAACCCATCTCGTGGATGATGTCGTCGTTGTCGAAACAACGCACGACCTGCACGACGGCATCCACCTCGCGGATATTGGCGAGGAACTGGTTGCCCAGCCCGGCTCCTTCGCTCGCGCCTTTCACCAAGCCGGCGATGTCGACGAACTCGATGGCCGCGGGAACGACTTTTTCGCTATTCGAGAGTTTCGAAAGCACGGCGAGCCGCTCATCAGGCACGACCACGACACCGACATTCGGGTCGATGGTGCAAAACGGATAGTTCGCCGCCTCGGCCTTGCGGCTTCGGGTGACGGCATTAAAAAGGGTGGATTTCCCCACATTGGGCAGACCTACGATTCCGGCTTTGAGCATCGGCCTACCCTAGCGAGCATGGAGCCCGCTTCAACCGCGATGACGGGCCGAATTTCGGCCTCGATTCACGACGCGGTGGGGCTCAAAAATGGCAACTCAAGAGGCAATGACATTCACGCCCTTCAGACCAAAAAGCGGGGCAGCCGCGAGAAAATGGCGATCATTGGAATAGACTTCCTTGAAGCTATTTTCGGCGGCGCAGGCAAGATGCAGGGCATCGGCGGCACGGAGAAAGGTGTGGCGCGGCATTCTGGCGAATCGGCCGGCCATGCCCGCTAAGAGTGCCGGGCCGAGCGGAAGCCACATGATGCCATCATTGGCTTGGTCTAGGGCAAATTGGTCGAGCGCAGCCGCAAAGACTTCCGCAGCGATCCGGCCTTCGCGAAAGGCACGATGCAATGCCGCGGGCAATTCAGCCTGCCCATGACTGGCCGCGCAGATGCGTTGAACGGCGCAAAGTTGACGCACCTGCTCGCTTCCCGGTTCAGCCAAGTAAAGGCGGACCAGATAACTGGTGTCGCAATAGATCATAGTTCTGGATCGGCTTTGATGTCGCTCACGATGTCGTCGATCGAGCGGCAACCCGGGGTCGACTTCATCTGCCCGGCCTCGGAGAGGCGCTGGAACTCAGGCAGCAGTTTCCGATTCGCCCAATAGGACGGAAGGGGATCCTCGTCGGCTACCGACACGCCGAGTTCCTTTTCGAGGGAGGTCAATACAATCTGCTTGAGGGTCTGCCCACGTTCGATGGCCCGAATTTTTGCCATCTTGTAGAGCGCTTCGGGGATTTCTATCGTGGTTTTCATCAGCACAAGATACGGAAATACGGATTCCCGTCAATATGGTTTGCCGTCCGCCAGTCATACACCAATCTGTAAATATGCCAGACATATTTAAATTGACACAGGAGTGGCTGGGGCGCTCAACCGCGCGGCAGGGACGCAGGTCCGTCGCCACCGAACACCCGCCGGCGCTCGGCGGCATCGAGTTCGCGCCAAGAACCCGCTGGCAGGCCGCTGAGGGGAAAACTCCCGATGGCCACTCGGATGAGCCGGAGGGTCGGATGGCCGATAGCGGCGGTCATCCGCCGGACCTGGCGGTTCTTTCCTTCGGTGAGGGTTAGCTCGATCCAGGTGTCGGGAATGGAAAGCCGGACCCGGATGGGCGGGTCCCGAGGCGGGTGGGCGGGAGCCACCTCCAACAGTCGAACCTGGCAGGGCGCGGTGCGATGGCCCCGCAGGTCAATTCCGCCTTTGCGCAAACGAGCCAGTGTCTCCTCCGATGGAATTCCCTCGACCTGGTCATGATAGGTGCGCGGATGCCCGTGCTGCGGATTTAGCAAACGATCCACGAGATCCTTTTCATCGCTCAAGAGAAGGAGGCCTTCCGAATCGGCATCGAGCCGCCCGATGGGATAGACCCCGGGCGGAAAACCAAAGTCAGCGAGCACCCGCTGGCCCGGGTGGTCAGGCGTGAACTGCGAGAGCACGCCGTAGGGTTTATGGAAGGCCAAGAGCATAGCCCGGATTTCTCACAAATTCGAAAGCCGGTCAAATGACGAAGCACCCAAACACCCAAGCAGGAAAGAATGATGAACTCCGAAACCCGAAGAAACAGACCGCAGGCCATTCGTCGTGGCATACCCCCGTTTGGGGCTTTGGCATTCGGAGTTCCTTGGATATTTGGCATGCCCTTCAAAGCTTTGGCAAAGCAGGGGTATTTCGTCATTCTTCATTTTCCGCTTATCAACTTAGGTGTGAGAAATGCAAGATGCAGGGAGGAACCGCGAATGGATGTTTTAGACAAACCTCCGAATTTATTCGTGGTTCTTCGTGTCCATTCGTGGTTTCCCTGCATCAGACCCCGAGGCGCGCGCGGGCGGCAGCGAGGATGTTTTGTTTCGCCTCACGTTCCGGCACTGCCCCGCGGGCGGATTCGGGATTTCCTCCGCCTTTTCCACCCCCAAGGGCGGCGAGCTCTTGGAGAATGCTCCCTGCTTTGTGTCCGGCAGCTTGGCCATCCGGTCCGCAAAAGACCGCGACGTGGAGTTTGCTGGCATCGTCAACCAACAGCACTGCGGAACCGGTGAACTGTTTTTTCTTCAGGCCGTTGAGCAACTCCTGCAAAAGCGCGGCTTCGCCATCGACATCGTAAACGAGCGCGGGCGGACCACCGGCGAGCAATTCCGCGAGCGCGGCATCGGCGGCGCGGGCGGCGGCGGCGGTTTCGAGTTTGCGCGCTTGCTTCTCCGCTTCAACGGCGGTCTCCTTCACCTGCTCAAGCAGATGGCAGGCGGAGGCAAAGGTGCCATTGATTTGCGCGACATCTGCATTCTCGACCATCATCGCCTCCATGATGTGGGGCAACTCCGGGGCCTTGAGGGGCGCACCGCCGAGGCCATGCAGCCGCGCATTTGCGGTGGAGAGTTTAGCTTCAGAGGCGGCCAGTTCCTCGCGCAATTTCGCGGCCGTCGCGCGGAGGTGATTCCACGCGGACTCCCCGCAGACGGCTTCGATGCGGCGCACGCCCGCCGCGATGGCTCCTTCCGATTTGATTTTGAAAAATCCGATTTCGCTGGTCTGGCGCACGTGGGTGCCGCCGCAGAGTTCCATGCTGTAGCCGTCAAGGGCTCCGGGCGTGCCGCCGGCCTGAACCACCCGGACTTTTTCGCCGTATTTGTCGCCGAAGAATTGCATGATGTCCTTGCGGTTCTTCACGTCCGCATGGAGCACCTCGGCATATCCGACGAAGGCGTCTTCCTTCACTTTTTCATTCACCAAGACTTCGATGGCCGCGATGTCATCGGGTTTTACGGCCGAACCGGCGAAGTCGAAACGCAAACGATCCGTATCGACCAGCGATCCCTGTTGAGTGGCATCACCACCGACCACTTCGTGTAGCGCCCAATGGAGCAGGTGCGTGGCGGTGTGATGCGCTTCGATGGGACGCCGGCGCGCGGGGTCAATGGCTAACAAAACTTTGTCACCCGCCTGGACGGCCGAACCGGTGGGCACGACATGAGCGCGCGCATTGCCGATTTGCTGGACGGCGGAGACAACCAGAACCTCTCCCGAGGCGAGAGTGAGGCTGCCGGTATCACCAACCTGACCACCCATCTCGGCGTAGAACGGGGAACGATCGGTGATGACGAACAATGCCTCATCCTGAGGATGTATTTTGAGCACGGTGGCCGTGCTTTGATCCTCGCCGTAGCCGGTGAACTCGGTGACGGCGCTGGTGGCGACATCGAGGGCGCGCACAATGACACTGCCCTGCGTCGCACGCGAGCGCTCGCGTTGCTCCTCCATCAGCTTCTCGAAGCGCGGCATGTCGAGATCGAGTCCGCGTTCTTCGCAAAGCAACTGGGTGAGATCGATGGGGAAACCGAAAGTGTCGTAAAGCTGGAAAGCAAAGTCGCCGGAGAGTTTGCCGGGTGAACGGGTGGTTTCTTTCTCGAAAAGATCCAGCCCGCGATCCAGCGTTTCGTTGAAGGCATTTTCCTCGCGAAGCAGGGTTTCCTTGATCGCGGCGGAGCGGGCGATCACTTCCGGGAAAACATGACCGAAGGTGGCGGCAAGCGTGTCCACGAGCTGCGGCAGAAAGGCGGTCTTGCCGTCGAAGCCAAGGCGGCGTCCGTAGCGAACGGCGCGGCGGAGGATTCGGCGGAGCACATAATTGCGTCCGTTGTTGCCGGGCAGAATGCCATCGGCGATGGAGAAGGAAAGCGTACGGATGTGATCGGCGATGACGCGGAACGCGATGGCATCGTGGAGAATCGGATTGTCCGATTTCATCGCATCGGCGCGATCGGCGGGATAGATGTCCGCGTATTTGCGGCCGCTCATTTCCTGGAGGGCGCGGATGAGCGGCTGGAAGACTCCGGTGTTGTAGTTGGAGATGCGGCGGGTGAAGTCGGTGAAGCCGTTCGTGCCCTGGATGATCGAGCAAGCACGCTCGAAGCCCATCCCGGTGTCGACGTGTTTGGCGGGCAACTCGCGGAAGCTACCATCGGCCTCGGCATTGTATTGGATGAAGACGAGATTCCAGATCTCGATGCACTGGTCGCTGCTCTGGTTGACGAGCGCGCCCTGGGTGTCGCCCTGGGGCGTTAGATCAACGTGCAATTCGGAGCAGGGGCCGCAGGGGCCGGTTTCTCCCATCATCCAGAAGTTGTCCTTTACATTCCCATGCACGATGTGCACGGCCGGATCGAGCCCGGCGGCGGTGAAAAGACGCGCCCAGTATCCATACGCCTCGTCGTCGAATGTTCCGGGATCTCCTTTGGAGGCGTCGGGAGCATAGACGGTGGCGTAGAGGCGGTTGGCGGGAATACCCCAGGTGCCAATCACCAGATCCCACGCCCACTGGATGGCTTCCTTCTTGAAGTAATCGCCGAACGACCAGTTCCCCAGCATTTCGAAGCAGGTGTGATGGTAGGTATCGTAGCCGACATCCTCGAGGTCGTTGTGTTTGCCACCGGCCCGGATGCACTTCTGGGTGTCGGCGGCGCGGGGCGGATTGTAGGGAGCTTTTTCCGTTCCGAGGAAATACGGCACGAACTGGTTCATGCCCGCGTTCGTGAACAACAATCCAGGCGACTGGGGCAACAGCGAAGCGGAAGGCACGATGGTATGGCCCCGGGTGTTGAAGAAGTCGAGGAAACTCTGGCGGATGGCGTCGGCGGTCATGATGGAAAAATGGAGCCGGAAATCTAGACCACCCGACGCCTGAACGCAAAGAGGCGTTCGAATTCGGGGTTAGGAAATCAATGCCTGCGCCTGAGCAAAAACAAACAAGTTCCCGGTAGAATTGCTCCGGTATCTTCCGGTTATAGACGCTGAGGGGTTCTGACCCGTGGCCGTGAGACAAAACCCTTGCAGGGTTTTCACTCTCTTTTCTTCGGGTCCCGGGGTAGCCCCGCGTTGCGGGACAACCCCGGGCTTTGGGGCACAATCCCGTTGGGATTGAGAAGAGAAGAATCGTCGGCAAGAGGCTCGGATTTGGGAGCAATCCGGTTGCGATTGACCCCAATCGGACATCGGGGCAAAACGCGCTTCGAGAGCTTGGGTCCGCGATGGCAAGCCACGTCCGTGCACGCGAACCCCAACGGGGTTCCGTCCCAAAGCCCGGGGTTGGGCCGAAGGACCTACCCCGGGAATGTTGCACGAGCAAAATGAACCCTGAAGGGGTTCTGTCCGGGGCATACCGTTCGCTCCCAAATCTACCGCTCGTTCCACTTAACCCCAGTGGCAGAGCACATCCGTGCTCGCGAACCACTCCAACGAGGCCTTGTCCCTACGCGTGCTCCCGTTCTGAAATACCTCAGGGCTCCGGCTGCTCGACCGGTCCGAAAAAGGCCTTCAAGTCCAAGCCCGGATCGTGCGGACCCTCTTTCTCGAACAACCCGGCCACACCAGGGGGCATGCCGCGCTGGCGGGATTTCTCTTCTTTCTCTGGATCCACCGGCGCGGATGAGGGCACGAAGTCCATGCCCCGGAAGGCGAGTTTCCCTGGCGCCGGATCATAAAGCGGCGGTTCGCCGGTGTAGGGGTCTTTGGAAAGCTCTGGCAGGTAAGCTGGAACCAGCGCCTTCAAATCGGCCGGCAATTGGTTTTCATGATCGATGCGGTAAAGCGCGAGCCCGATGAGCAAGCGGAGGAGATGATGGCGGGCGAGGCCTTGGTCATTGATTTGAGCGCCTTTCTCGTAAGGAAAGTGACCGAGATCGATCAGCGCCTCGCCTCCGGCGTTGGGAGCCGGAGAAAATGCCTTCTTCCACCGATCCGCCTCCGGAGTCGGCCAAACCCGATCACGCGCGGGCATGCTGGAATTCCGGATGCGCATGCGGGCGTCTTCCGCAAGGATAGCGGCGCATTTGTTTGGCTGGACACGCAATATGGTCCATTGCTCCAGGAGGTTATTGGATAGGGATGTCGAGGCACCGAAAGCCGTCACACCTGAGCCAAAGTTCCAGACCTGGCGTTTCACATAGACCATCATCTGGCAGGAAAAACGGAATTCTGACTTCCAGGCATTGACCATGGCTTGATCGTCCGCAGGACGACAGGCATCGAGCATGGGTAATAGTTGGCGGAGTTGGTCGGCCTCGCCCGCGATCACGGATTGGCGGATATCCGCCGCCAGGACCTCATGCGAGGCATTCTCCGCGGTCAGCCAGACGAGTCGTCCAATCAGCAAATTCCCCACGGAGCGGGACTTGGCGAGCAAACGCATGGCAAGTGGCGACGCTTGGATCTTCCGATCCGACTCGTGACCAGAGTGGGCGGCGATAAATGGAGCAGCTCGCAAGGTAGAAAAAATCCTCCTCATTTCTCCGACATCCTCAAAGGAGATATCGAAAGGGGAAATATCCTCCGGCCACGGCTTTAGCCCCAGCGGATCCGGCTTCTCACATAACCAAGTCGCTAACGTGGAAGCTCTGGCAAGCTGTGGGCGGAGCTTTTCCGCAAGTTCGCTTGGAGCCATGGTAGGGGCATCACCACGCAATTCGGAAGTCCACTCATCTCTTGCCTCCTCGTCCACCTTCCACTTCGCCCACTCGGGCGATGATGCCAAGGCTTCGAGCAGGGGGATGGTTTTACCTTCCGGCGTGATTTCCAGATCCGGATAAGTTTGCGGTTTACTATCGAAGAGACTGGTTGATAACAAGAAGAGGTAGATCAAAAGCAAAGAAGGCGTGCCGATGAGCAGCCAGATGCAGCCGCGTTTGGCACTGCGGTTTTGTATCTCCGCCGGAGTGGTCATGCGGTTACGGTTGCGCCCGCGAACGAGCGCGGGCAAGGATCGGATGCGAGTTCCGTCGGAAAAATCGGATGCATTTTTCTTTTATAAAAATCTATTGCGACTCCTGCATCCAGCACGAATCCAGCATCGAAATGATGTGACCGACCGCAGTGATTGCGGACGGGGAAACAAAACCAAAACACAAACAATATCCCCCACTGTCATGTTGAAAAAAACCACCCTTGCCGTGTTGTCCGTCTTCTGTCTGGCCGTGCCCATCACGCGCGCCGATGAAGCGGAGAAGAAGAACATCGTGGAAACCGCCGTTGCCGCGGGTTCTTTCAACACCCTCGTTGCCGCCGTGAAAGCGGCCGGTTTGGTCGAGACCCTCTCCGGAGCAGGACCATTCACGGTTTTCGCGCCCACCGACGAGGCGTTTGCCAAGTTGCCTGCTGGTACGCTTGACGATCTGCTCAAGCCCGAGAACAAGGCCAAGCTGACCGGCATTCTCACCTACCACGTCGTGGCCGGCAAGGTCATGGCTGCTGACGTGAAGACCGGGGAAGTGGCCACCGTAAATGGTGCCAAGGCCAGCCTCAAGGTCGCCGACGGTGGTGTTACCATCGACAAGGCTAAGGTTGTGAAGACCGACATCGAAACAAGCAATGGCGTGATCCACGTCATCGACGCTGTCATCCTTCCGGCCGCCAAGTAAGCGATTCGGCTGAACAGCTAAAATTCAATCAGCCCCCGGTCGGAAACACATTCGACCGGGGGCTTCTTGTTGGGGCACTTGGCCGCCGGTGACCGGAACCAGCGCCGCTCACGGGGCCAGGTCGTCACCAACATTGAGACTTTCGATTTTATCAAGCCATGCATGACCGCCGGAGGCTTTGGATTGCGGTGATTCTTTCACCGCTTTGAGGGTGCTGCCACTTTGTTCAAAGAGGCGGAAGGAAAAAGAAATCGATAGAAACAGGAAGCGGGCAATTCGGCAGAATCCCTCCTCATCCAGTGCCGCTACCGTCCGTGCTCGCCTCGAGTATGGCGGCCAACGTGTGGAGGGCGTTGCCCTCGAGGCGGTTGTTTACGTAGATGGAAAGCGGCTTGCCGTCCTTCGTAGCGATCGCCTCGCGGATCATGGTGGCGGCGGTGGCCCGGACTTCCGGCAATGGTTCCTGAATCCGGTCATAGGGGGAAAAGGCATCCACCGCTTCCTGATAGGGGCGTCCGCTCTTCAGGAGCAGGCGCGCGCCGACAGGCACCCGCGTGAAGTCGGGCGGAAATTGCTTCCATTGTTCGCCGATCGCTGGCATCCGCTGCCATTGGTTGTAGATATGCCCGACGCCGTGATGTTCTAGCAAATCAAAGTATTCTTTCCTCAGCAGGGACGGGTTGCGGAGTTCGACGGCGTGCAGATAACCCGGAAGCAGGGCGGAGAAGAACCGGTCGAGTGCGTCGAGGAAATCGCGCCCGCGTTCGAAGTCGCCCGCATGGAAGCGTGTGAATTCAAGGATGAGCAATCCCGTTTTGTCTCCGAGCGGGGCCAGCGCTCCGAGGAACGCGTCGGTGTAGAGCGCGGGATCGAGAAAAGAAGAATTCAAATGCCCCGCCTTGGGGCCGTGGCGGGGAAGATTCGGAAACCGCCGGGCGGTGATCTCATCGGTCACTTTGAAGGCGAAACGAAAATCCGACGGAGTGAGCGCATCCAACGAGGCGATGAAACTCGCTGCCGGGAAACGATAGAATCCGGCATCCACACAAACGGTTGGGAAAACAGCCGCGTATTCGGCCAGGCAATTTCTTTCGAAAGCGGCTTCCGAGAATTTTTCGCGCGTGAGGTAATTCTGTTCGTCGTAAATTTGACCGAGCCAGCCCGGATATTTCCACGATGAGGTTCCGAGCCACACTCCCCGCTTTGCCAGATCACGGAGCCGATCTTTCCAGGCAAGGATGGGATGGTCAGGGTTGGAGAACATGGATTCACCGCATCATAAACCAAGGCGTCGTTAGGGGCCATATCTTCCGCCGGTTTCGTTCACGGGAAGCTGTGGGCGCGAGGCATCCGGTTGATCGCGGGCCGTCCAGTGATTACCACGAAAGACGAAGGTATCCGGGGCGGTGGCATCACCGATGTTGATTTCGGTGCAAACCTGCGCGCGCTGGAACTCAATGCGGTTGTCGAGGATGCTCACCTTACGGCATGGAACAAAACCCGGCGCGCGGGTTTCCTGGAGAATGCGGAAGATCCATTTGCGCGGCAGGATGATGTGATTGTGAGAAAACTCACAGCCATCCACCCCCACGAAGGCGGCCGCGCATTCACCGCCTTCGATGCGATTGCGCCGCACGGCGATACGCGTGGCTTCGGCCTTGGCATCGGGCGGGCGGATGAATTCGAGTCCGGTGGAGCCGCCGATGTTGAGCGGTCGGGCGGTGGCATCAAGAAAGGTGCAGTCTTCCACGATCACCCCGGAGCTTCCTCCCTTCAGTTGGATCCCGGCCGTGCCGCTGAAACCTTCCTTTCCCTGCAAATGGCAACGCCGGATATGCGACTGGTGGCAACCGACAAAGTCGATGCCCTGCCCACCCCAGCCATGGATGCGGCAATCCTCGATCACCACTTCGAGGAGACCGGAGCATTTGATGCCATCGAAATTGCCCATGGGTCCGATGTCGCTCACTTCAAGGTGCTGCAAGGTGATGCCTTTGATCGGTCGGAGCCGATCCCCGCCGTCATCGATGTTGAGGCCATTGTGTTTTTGCCCGCTGATCCGCAAGTGGGAGACCTTGAGACTCTCGCAGCGGGAGAAGTGCCATGCCTGATTACCACCGGTGAAGCTGGGTTTCTGTTCCGGGTCCAGCGCCGTGATGTGAAAATCGTTCACCTGGGACACGGAATACCCGCCGCCATATTCGCCCGGTCCCAACTTCAGCGTGGTGCCGTCGCGCAACTCTCTGAGCGCGTTTTTCAACTCGGCGGCCTGATGCACGACGCGTTCCGTCCGCTGGGCCGATGAAGGGGCACACGAAACCACCAAGGCGAGCAAAAACACGGGGAAAGAGCGCATGGTCATTTCCATTTCTAGACGGCCTTTTCCCGGAAGACAAGCCCGGAGGCATCACGCGAAGGAAGGGTATTGGCCAAGAATCATTGGCCGGAGTATTCCAAGGGAATAATTCTCTGGCGGAGCGGACGGGACTCGAACCCGCGACCTCCGGCGTGACAGGCCGGCGTTCTAACCAACTGAACTACCGCTCCGTGGCGGGAAGGGGAATTTAGGCGGGACACCATTTCCCGCAAGAGAAATTTTGAAAAGCGGGGACCGCCGCTTCAAGTCTGGCAGCTCGAGCACCAACAGGTGGTGCGACCGGCGATGGTTTCGCGGGCGAGCGGGGTGTGGCAGCGGGCTCGGGGGCAAGTATTGCCTGATTCCCAGCGATGGTTCATGAGCCAGTCGTCGGGCAAATCACCCCAATCGGGGGCGATGGTTTCCAAGGCCTTGGCCGCGACATGCTTGGTTTCTTTCCAAAGGCGGTGGGCACCGGCAGGCGGCAGATCGCCGACCCGGCGGGCGGGGTGGAAGCGGGCGCGCCAGAGGATTTCGTCGGCCATCCAATTGCCAATGCCGGGGAAGAGGGATTGGTCGAGAAGGACGGCTTTGAGCGGTGCGGAGCGGCGGCGGGCCAGCGCTTTGGCAACGGATTCGGCGGTGAAGCGCGGGTCATCAACCGCGGGCGGGAGATTCGGGCGAGGGTCGGTGGAGGTGGTCGGTCCAACACGGCCGAACATCCGGGGGTCGCGGAAAACCAGAGTGGCGGATCTCATCCGGAGGGTCCAGTGGTCGTGTTTCCCCGTTTCGTGATCGGGTTTCTCCACGAGCATCTCACCGGTCATGCCGAGGTGGACGCGGACAAAAAGCGAACCCGAAAAAACGAGGAACATCTGTTTGCCGTGACAGAACGAATCCTTCAGGATGCGTCCGGTGAGCCCGGTGGTCAACGCGCTGTAGTCGGCCTCGCGGAAGACTCGGGCCTTGGGATGGCCGTCCGCAGCGAGGACTTTCTTGCCGTGGAAGGTTTGCCAGCGGCGGCGGTAGTATTCGACTTCGGCGAGTTCGGGCATGGCGGGAACTCTACGATGGACCCAAAAACCCGGACACTGTTATACTTTGCCTTCTTCATCCCCGTCCTGTTCCCCGGATTCGGGATCGGCGGGTTTGAAGTGGAAATGGGCGAGGGGTTTGACGAGGCGCGCGGGCAGGGGACGGACGCGTTCGAGCACATTGCGGCCGACTTCGGGTGAGGTTTCGTAACCGCGGAACATCATTTCGAGTTTGGCGTCGATGTTATCCACGTGATGCAGGACCATGGCCTCCGGGGTGCGGGGAAGCACCGGCGAACCGAATTCATATTCGCCATGGTGGGAGGCAACAAGATGGAGCAAGTGAATGCGGACGTGTTCGTTCGCGGGTTCGAGTGATTTCCACTCTTCGGCTTCCTCGTTCTGCATGAGGTCGCGCCAGAGGCGATTGATGAGTTCGAGTCCGATGGTGATGTGGCCGAGCATTTCCCCGGCTTCCTGCACGGGCATGACGAAGCCGTTCTCCGGAAAGGAGTTTTCCCAGAGTTTGCCGCAGTCATGGAAAAGCACACCCGCGAGAACGAGGTCGCGATTGAGGATGGGATAGACACCGCAGATGGCATCGGCGGTGCGCATCATCTGCGCGACATGTTCGACGAGTCCGCCCCGTCGGGCATGGTGGTAATCGCGGGCGGCGGCGGTCCTTCGGAACCTCTCGCCGTAGTCATCGAGGAACCATTGGCAGAGGGTGCGCAGTCGCGGGTCCACCATACCGGCGACAAAACCAGCAATATCGTCCCAGTCCTCCTCTTGTTTCTGACGCAGCGACTCGGACCCGTGGAGCACGGCGGCGATTTCCGCCTCATCGAGCAGCGAGAGCCCCCAGTCTTTGCACTCGAGTCCGTAATTGCCGGTGGTCCAATCGCCGACAACCTCGATGAAATTTCCCGTCTTGAGGCTGGAAGCCATGGGGAAAACCGGATTGTCTTCCCAGACCTTGAGGGTGAGGGAATCCTCGGCATCGCGCAGTCCGATTTCGAGGAAAGGTTTGCCGGTTTTCGTCACACGCTCGCGCACGGCCTCGACTTGGGAGCGAACGGCAAAGCGCCCGTTTGCCGCCTGTTTCACCTCACGGATTGTTGTCCAGTCATCATCGGCCATAGTATCATAATCCCACCGCAAAATCCCCATCGTGGCAAGGGAAAACATGCGCGCTCACCGGCTTTAGGGTATTCCCAATCCAGCGAAACTTTTCCCAACCGGGAGAATTTTCCGCACCTTTGGGGGATTTTCCTTGATCGTTAGGAGATATTAAGCATACAATGAAGTCCATGAAAAACCGTTTCTTGCTTCCGTTGGCCGCTCTTCTTGCAGCGGGATCGTTTGCCCAAGCCGACCTTCAATTGAATGCTGGCGGGATTTATGCCCGCGGCAGCGAGGAAGACTCGTTCGGATTCGAACTCGGGGCCGGGTTCTACTTCAAACACACCACCTCCGCCTTTTCCTCCTCCCTCACGCTGAATTATCTCGACATCTCAACCATTGATGAGGAATCCGGGGACTCCAATGTCGAGGCCGGCTATGATGTGGTCGCGCTCGACTACCGCGTGGCCTTCCCGATCGCAGGCGACGCGCTCGACTTCTATATCGAAGGCTTGGCCGGTGTGGCCAATACCGATGCCAGCGCCTCCATCGACGACTTCGATTACAACGCCGCAGAATGGGGTTTCGCCTACGGGTTCGGTGGCGGCCTGCAGTGGAATATCACGCAGAACTTCGGTCTGAACCTAGGGTATACCTTCCTCGGACTCGACGCAGCCAGCGACAATGGCGTGGCGATTGGCGAGGACTCGCTGAATCTGATCCGCCTCAACGCGAGCTTCCGCTTCTGAGTGGCAGCGAGCTTTATGTAACACCTTTACGAAAAGCCCCGGTTGGCGACAAGCCAGCCGGGGTTTTTTCTTGGGCTGCTCAAGCCGCAGCTTCCTTCGTGCGTTTTGCCTCGGCGAGTTTGGCCTTGCTCCGGCCCTCGACGATATCCGCATCGATGGTGATGGTGCCACCCTTGTCGTTGCCCGGCATCTCGAACATCACATCGAGCATGAGGGTCTCCAGAATGGAACGCAGGGCGCGTGCTCCGGTGCCGCGTTTCACCGCTTCACGAGCGAGCGCCCGCAGGCCGTCTTCCTGGAAGACGAGTTCCACGTTTTCCATGGCCAGCAGTTTCTGATACTGGCGGATCATGGCATTCTTCGGTTCGGTGAGGATGCGGACCAAATCATCTTCGGTCAGCGGGGCGAGCGAAGTCACGACCGGCAGACGACCGATGAACTCGGGGATCATCCCGAACTGGAGGAAGTCTTCCGGCTGCGCGCGTTGTAGGATCTCTCCCGGGCTCGCATCGCCGACGCGTTTGGTCTCCTCGGCTCCGAAGCCCAGCACGTTGCTGCCAAGGCGACGGCTGATGATTTCCTCGAGTCCGACGAAGGCTCCGCCGCAGATGAAGAGGATGTTTTCCGTATTCACCTGGATGTATTCCTGCTGCGGGTGTTTGCGCCCTCCTTGCGGTGGAACGTTGCAGATGGTGCCTTCGATGATCTTGAGCAGCGCTTGTTGCACGCCCTCGCCGCTCACGTCACGGGTGATCGAGACATTCTGCGTCTTGCGTGCGATCTTGTCGATTTCATCGACATAGATGATGCCGCGTTCGGCGCGTTTGATGTCGTATTCGGAAACCTGGACCAAGCGAAGGATGATGTTCTCGACGTCCTCGCCGACATAACCGGCTTCGGTGAGCGTGGTCGCATCGACGATACAGAAAGGCACATTGAGCAAACGGGCGAGGCTGCGGGCGAGCAGGGTTTTCCCGGAGCCCGTGGATCCTAACATGAGCACGTTGCTCTTCTCCAATTCGACGTCGTCGTATTTTTTCAGCGCCTCGGGGGTTTTCCCCTCGGAGCGGCCGAAGAGGCGTTTGTAGTGGTTGTGCACGGCCACCGACAGCACCCGCTTAGCGTGCTCCTGGCCGACAACATGAATGTCGAGATCCGCCTTGAGTTGGGCCGGGGTCGGAAGTCGGAAGTCCGCTTTGATCGGCTTCGCCTTGTCGTCCTTCAACTCCTTGTCGAGGATATGTTTGCAGACGGTGATGCACTCGTCGCAAATGTAAACACCAGGGCCGGCGACAAGCTTGCGCACTTCCGACTGGCTCTTGCCGCAGAAGCTGCACATCGTGAGGTTGGAGGGTCTGGCCATGAATCGAAAACGGGAAATGGGGGGCATTAGTATCGGCCGACCCATTGGTTCCGCAAGGACCAGATGGGCCGGACCCTTCCGGAACCCTCATTCTACCCATGAAACGCCGCCCACCCACCGGTTCCCAATCTTTTTTTCGCCCATCCGAAGATTTTTCTTGTCAAAGAGCCAACGATGAGGTTACAAAGTAGTTACAAAATCCCCCCCATGTAGTTTATGGACCGAATTCGCTCCATTTTATGCCTCTGCATCGCAGCCGGGACGGGTATGGCGGCGGCCAATTCCCCGGATTCGTCGCCCGAATTGGATGTGGCGGCCGTCTTTGGCAGCCAGGCAGAGGCAAGGTTGACCCTGCCTTTGCCAGCGACGCTATTCGAGACCCGGAAGGCCGATCGGGTGATTTCCCGTTTTCCTGCCGGGCAGGAGGTCGTCGTTCTGGGTATGGATGGTCACGGCCTCCGGGTGCAAATGCAGCGCCCGCATGGCCCGCTTCGGGGTTGGATCAGCCGGAAACTGGCCATGGACGAGAGGCCCGAGGCGAATGCCGCCCTGGAAGCATGGTATCGAAGGGAACTCACGGTAGCCGGTTTACTGGGCAGCCGGCAGGCCGCCCTCAACCTTACGGCCATCGAATTGGAACGCATCTTTGGTGCCCCGACCCGGCGCACGCTTGCCCAGAGTCCCAACGGGGCTGGAGCCCGCATCGAAACCCTGGAGTGGATTCGCACCGAAAAAGTCGACCTCAACAAGGCCCTTGGTGGCGCCTTGGTCGGGTTGGACAAAAATTCCCCCATCGCCCACCCGGCGGTGGAAACCGGACGCCTGACCGCAGAATGCCGGGACGGTGTTGTCACCGCGCTCGATGGCACCCTCGAAGCCGGCAAGCCCGCCGCTGCCACGCAAATTTCTCCCCCTCTTCCCTGCCCGTTCGCCATCAAAGCCGTTTCCCCCCCTCCCGGCTGGCGCGGCGGGCAGGGAACTGCCCTTTTCGACTCCTAACCAACCAGTGTGAACAAGGTCATCTCGGGGCGCACATTGAACCGCACCTTGGTCAAATGCCCGATGCCACGGTTGATGTACAGCGAACGCCCGGGCTCGAGATCATAGAATCCGGCCGCGTAGCGTTTGTTTTTCACGGGCAAGGCAAACGGGGGAAGAAATGGTGCCCGGCATTGGCCGCCATGGGTGTGCCCGGAGAGGATCACACCACGTTTTCCCTGCCAGGCAGATTGATCGGCAATATCGGGATTGTGTGCGAGGGCGAGAAGTGCGGCACCATTTTTGTGGCCGCGCAGCGCTTCCTCGGTCCGGCATCGCTTGGCCCAGAGGTCATCACAACCGGCGATGATGAGGCCGGAGAGGTCGGCGGAAGTATTGCCGAGGATGCGGATGCCGCGTGCATTGAGGATGGAGCGCAGCTCACTGGCGAGGTCCTGCTGGGACCAGCCAGCTCCATAGTCGTGGTTGCCGAGCACCCCGAAGGTCGCGACTTTTCCCAGTGGCAGCTCGGCGAGGATTCCTGTGATCTCCTCCAGACGCGAGGGGTCGGTATCGATGAAGTCGCCGGTATAGACCACGAGGTCGGGATTCAGCTCACGGGCGCGGGCACAAACCCGCAGCAGGTAGGAAGCGGAGACGCGATCACCAGCGTGCAGGTCGCTCAAATGGAGGACGGTTTTCCCCTGCCAATGCCCCGGCAAATCGGGCAAGGCGAGGGGGAGTTCCACCACTTCCAGCCATTCGGGCTCGATGGAGGTGGCGTAACCGAGGGCACCGAATCCGGCGACCAGACTGCCGCCAGCGGAATAAAGGAAGGCCCGACGGCTGATGGGAAAACGCATGAGAAAAGGAGAGGATGTGTGAAATTGCGACACCACGTGAGATGCCCGCGTTCAAATTCTCCGACTGCACGCCTCCGGTCCGACAGGTTGTCAGCCCGCAGATTTCAGATTGCACCAAGCCATAAAAGGGCTAAACGTTTTCTCCGGTAAGTAGCGTCCATCCGAAAATGAACACCGATATTGCCCGTATCGAATACAAATTTCACCTCACGCAGGAGGAATTTCTGGCTGTATTGCCGGAAATCGAAGGGCGTCTGGGGCCGGATCGGGTGGCGAATGTGGTCCGTTACCCGATTGTTTCGGAATATTGGGACAGCCCTAACCGGGACATATATTGGGAACGGATGCGGGGATTGAAGGAACGGCGCAAATTCCGCATTCGCATCTACGGCACTGCAGACGGGGCGATTCCGCCGGCCGCATTCCTGGAAGTGAAGCACAAGAGCTTGGGGCGGGGAGTGAAGCGTCGGCTGCCCTGGAATGTGGCGACCCTTGGCCATGTGCAGGAAGGGATGGTGGAACAATTGTCGGCGGGCATGGCCGACTGCGAACGCAAAGAGCAGAACATCCGCAACGAAATCCTCCTGCTAGTGGAACGCCGCAAATTGGAACCGGCCTGCCAAATCCGCTACGACCGCATGGCCTACGAAGGAGGCGGGGCGGAGGAAGAATTCCGGATCACGTTCGATACGGACATCCGCTGCCGGATGAAAGCTCGGGTGCTCGTGCCCGATTGCCACGACTTTCCACTTGAAGTCAGTTCCCCCGGAGTGCATGTAATGGAGGTCAAGGCCCACAGGGTCATGCCCTATTGGATGCGAAATCTGATCGGGCGACACCACCTGTTGCCACGCGGGTTCAGCAAGTATGGCACGGCCATGGAACTCCACGACCCCGTGCTCCGGGGAAAAACCCGGGCCGCCTGATTCCAAACCAACGGACCATGCAAGAACTTCTCGATGCTGTGACCGAAACGTGGGGGCAAGACACGCCCGCTCCCACGGAGGTGCTCTTCGCCATGGCATTGAGTTTCGCCCTCAACCTGCTTATCGGTCTGGTTTACAAAAGCACGTATCGGGGGACCAGATATTCGCAGGACTTCGTGCAGGCGCTTGTTCTCATCGGTTCAATAACGACGATCCTGATCATGGTCGTGCAGGGCAACGCGGGGATCGCGTTCGGGATGTTCGCTGCGTTTTCCATGATCCGGTTCCGGCGGGACCTCGGTCAGTCGCGGGATTTGGCCTTCGTTTTCTTCGCGATGGCGACGGGTATGGTGGTCGGCGCACGTTATTACACGATGGCCTTGATCACGACGGTCATCGTGGCGGCGGTGGTGGCGGTATTGAGCAAAAGGGATGCCTTCGCGCCGCGCCGCGCCTCGCACCGTTTGCTCGTGCGGGTGACCAACGAAATTGATTTCGAAAACGCCTTCGCGCCCATCTTCGCGGATTCGGCCGATGCGATCGAATTGCTGAGCGTGGAGAGCGTGCAAGCGGGCATGATGACGGAGCTGCGCTATGGCATCCAGCTCCGCTCCGGGGTCTCGTTGCGCGATTTCATCGAACGCATGCAATTGGCCAACGGCAACAACCGTATCGTGATTTCTAGCAATCAGAGGGACCTCACAACATGACAACGAAAACCCTCCCCCTCGCCCGTTCGGCGCGTGTTTCCCGGGGGTGGACCCTCACGGAACTCCTTATCGTCGCGGCCATCCTGGCCGTTCTGGCCGGGGTTTCGGTGCCGGTTTGGAAAGCCTTCCGCCAAAATGCAATGAAGGTGGATTCCGCCCGCCGCATGGCGAATCTCGCGACGGCCTTCACCGGCTTTGCCTCCGAAAACGGCGGTCTCATGCCATGGGAAGACGCGGTGGGAGGCAACAGCTGGGCATCGGCGGCCAAACCGGAGAACAAAGACGTCTGGTATAATGCCCTGCCCACCCTCATGAACGCGCCTTCCGTAGGTGCGCTGGCCACCGACCCGGGCACGTTCTACAACGATGCGTATCCGCTCTACTTCAAGGGTGCCAAGTATCCGGATGATGATAAGAAACTCAGCAAACCGTTCTTCGCGGTGGCCATGAACAGCCGAATTCAGCGGCGGGGAGAGGATGGCCAGAAAAAACAAGGCAGCATCGCACACCTTTCGGTGCCCGCCCGGACGGTGATCTTTTTCGAGCGCGGACTTCCCAAGGAGGACAAGACCATGGGTGCGCTCGGCGGCTATGATGGCACGCCGAAGGGAAATGCCGCCAACTTCGTCGCGCGCTACAACCAGAAGGGCCTGCTCATTTTCGCCGACGGCCACGCCGAACTCGTCAAGGCCAGCGAGATCATCACCTCGTCTGGCATGGTTTTGGTGCCACAGGAGGCGTTTATCTGGACGCCGGATCCGGCCGAAAATCCGAATTAATTGCGCAATCGTAAATCTCTTCGAGCGCGCGGATCGCCGAGGCTGAAGAGAAATCGCGCTGCACTGATTCCGCACCAGCGTTCCCGATTCGTACGGCAAGATCGGGTTCTTCGAGCAATCGGGTGATCGCGCGGGCGAGGTTGGCTGGTTCGCGTTCTCCAACCAACAAACCGGAGATGGAATCTTCAACCGCTTCCGGGATTCCGCCGTGCCTTGTAGCCACTACCGGCAACGCGGTGGCCATGGCTTCCAGCAATCCATTCGGGATCCCTTCGCGGTTGCCATCGGGA
The DNA here is from genome assembly GCA_046075565.1 of Verrucomicrobiales bacterium. Classification (GTDB taxonomy): domain Bacteria; phylum Verrucomicrobiota; class Verrucomicrobiia; order Verrucomicrobiales; family SLCJ01; genus JBJTQJ01. Next base: position 20,359 of record JBJTQJ010000082.1, read on the forward strand.
CCGGTCACGCTCGGATGGACAAAGACATGCGCCTCATGCAACGCGCGGATCATCGCCTCTTGATCGAGGAATCCCAACCACTCGATGGCATCGGAGATCCCGAGATCTTTGGCCAGCTCCATCAAAGCCGGTTTCTCCGGTCCTTCTCCCGCGATCTTCAGGCGGAGCTTTGGAAATTGTTTCCGCACTTCCGCGACGGCCGCAAAGGTGGTGGCGTGATCCTTTTTCGCAATCAAACGCCCGCCCTGCAGCAAGATCCAGTTTCCGTCCGATGGTCTTTCCCGCTGCACAGGCACAAATTGATCGAGCGGGATGCCGGTGCGGTTGAGCACGAGTTTCTCCCGCGGGCATCCCATGGCTGCCAAATCTTCCAGCAAGGCGCGGGAGCGCGCTAACACGAGCCGCGACAATCCGAATGCCTCCGTCATCATCCGGCGCTGCGTTTCCCCATCCATGCCGACCCCCGCGTCCGCACCGTGGAAGCTCACGACCACTGGAAGCTGGGAAGCACGCAGGAGGGGAAGCCAATGCAAGGCCATGTGGCCGAAATACAGATGAATCAACGCCGCCCCGGACTTGCGGGCAGCGCCAAGAAATGCCTCGATCTCCGGGCGGGCCGCTTGCCACGGCAGGCCGGTCACATGCCTTGACCACAAACGCCGGAAGAAGCGCCATTGGTATTTCGGCAAGACGGTGAGGCGATCCTCCGGCCAAGGAAACTCCCCGGCATTTTCCCGTCGCCCGGTGATCACATGCGGACACCAACGGGCCAGGCCGGCCATCTGGCGGTGCACGTGCCGCATTTCGGGACGGCAGAACACCGGCACATAGCTGGCCACCACGGGTCGCTTGGCATCGGACATTCCCGAGTTTCGCATCCGCACGGCACTTGCACAATGCGGGAATCAAAGGAACCTTCCCGTCCGGAATCCATCCCCTCCATGCCCAAGGCCCGCAAGATGAGCAAAACAACCACCCGCGGGGAGTCGCGCGGTGCGCTGGAGCGTTTGCGCGGCAAACCCAAGGAACCGCCTCCACCCGAACCGGTGCGCATTCCCATCGTATGGTTCCGCCGCCTCGTCGGGGTGATTCTCCTGCCGGTTGGTTGGATCGTGACCGCCGCGCTGTTCGGCGTCTTCGAAGAATCGAAAGGCCGCTCCCTCTGGCACAGCCGGGAGGTCTGGTTGTTCTCCGTAGGGTTCCTGCTCTGGGTCATTGCCTTCATCTTTCTGCCTCGTCCCACCGGCCTCTATGTGGTCGGGCATGAATACACGCATGCGTTCTTCGTGCGGCTTTGCGGTGGACGCGTTGGACGGGTTCACGCCAGTGCGGATGGTGGTTATGTGCTGAGTGATCGGAATAATTTTCTCATCGGGCTTTCGCCCTACATCTTCCCTTTCTGGACGATCATTTCACTCGCCATCCTCGGCGGGGCGGGGCTGCTGCTGAAAATTCCCTACTACCATCATGTGCTCTTCTTCTGCACGGGTGTGAGCTGGTCGTTCCACATCACGTTCACCATCGACATGATCAGCAAGAACCAACCCGATATCGAGGACAACGGACGTTTCTTCTCCCTGACCCTCATCTATTTGTTCAACGTCTTGATCATTTCGGCGTTATTGGTCATCGCTTCTCCCCGGGTCACGCTCATGGGCCTCGGCAAACGAGCGGCCGCTGAAGCGATGGAAATGTTCCACGGCGCGGTAGCGAAGTGATGCTCGATCAACCCCGCTGGCATTCCGGACACTTTCCGAAAAAAACAAGATCGTGCTGGAGGCCGGTATAGCCGGTGAGTTCGGCAAGTTCACGCTCCAGGCCATCGACGGGACAAGCCTGATTGGTGTCGCCGATGGCACCGCATTCGGTGCAGATCAAATAATCATGATGTCGTCCGGGCAAGACCAGTTCGTAATATCGGGCGCGCTCATGCAAGCCGATGCGACGCAAAACACCGGCTTCGACCAGACGCTCCACCATACGATAGAGCGTGGCCGTATCACAGATATCACCAATCGACTCTTCGACCTGCGCGATGGTAACCGGTCGATCGCGCCCGGCCAGATCACGGAGGACATTTTCCAGCAAATGTGTCCTCCTCATCCCGAGGGAACGGACCAAGGCGATTTTCCCGCGCACAACCCCTTCGATATCCTCCACCGGCCGGTGGCCGTGCTCGGGATGATGGTGATGCGGGTGCTGGCAGGTGCCCATGGGAGGAAGATGCCTCCGATTCACCCGTATCGCAAGTGTCCAGCCATCCGGGGTCTTTCCGGATGGCGATTGTTGCGGACCACGCGGAAAAAGGCTTGCACTTCCCCAGGCAAAAATGCATTCTGAAGGGAGATCGTCGTCCCCTAATCGGGGCCACATGAAAATTGGAGGCACTCTATGAAGAACCACCCTCGTCCCGCCCTTCGCTTGGTTTTCTTGGCCGCCGTGGCGATGGCCACCACTTTCGGCACCACCGGTTGCTTTTATTCCACCGTGGCCGGCTTCGAAAACCCGGCCTACAATTCGTCGTATGTCGCCGCACCGGTGTATGCGGAACAGGTCTATTCGGAGCCGGTCGCGGTCGCTCCGGTCGTTGTGCCGGTCGCGCGCCCCTACTATCGGCCGTTCTATCGTCCTTACGATCGGCCCTACTATGGCGGTGGTTGGCCGTCAACCAGCCTCAGCTTCTCCTACAATTACGTTGACGGCTGCTGGTAAAGGAAAAGCGGAGCGGATTCTTGAAATTTTCCGATTTCGGGCTTGCCAAACGCGCGGGCGGATGGCTTGATCCGCTCATGAAATTCTCCCTGCTTCTTTCTTCCATTTTCGTTGCTGGTTCCATTTGCTTCGCCCAAGAGCAAGCTGCTCCCGCCGCCGCGGGTAGTGCCGTCGCAGCCGAGGCCCCGGCCGCCAAGATGGTGAAGGTGACCATGGAAACGAGCAAGGGCACCATTGAACTGGAGTTGGACAAGGAGAAGGCCCCGCTCAGTGTCGCCAATTTCGTGGCTTATGCGAAGAAGGGTCATTACGATGGGACAATTTTCCATCGCGTGATTCCCGGCTTCATGATCCAGGGCGGAGGTTTCAGCGCCGACATGAACCAGAAGGCGACCGACGCGCCGATCAAGAATGAAGGCGGAAATGGTCTGGCCAACAAACGTGGAACGATCGCGATGGCCCGCACTCAGATGCCCGACAGTGCGACAAGCCAGTTCTTCATCAACGTCGCCGACAACACGATGCTCGACCGGGCCACCAGTGGCGACGGGGTCGGTTACGCGGTCTTCGGCAAGGTGACCAAAGGCATGGATATCACCGATGCCATCGTCGGAGTGGAAACGAAGTCCGCCGGCCCCCACCAGAATGTGCCGGCCGAACCGGTCGTCATCAAGTCGGTCAAGATCGCCGAGTGACGAAGCGGACGGTGCAAAAAGCAGGTCAATCGCCTGCTTTCCGGATGGATGGCATGGCGAGGAGTTTGCCTCCGATCGGCACGTCCATGGAATCCGAGAGTTCTCCGATGCCCAAGGTTTTGAGTCGGGGTCCGTAATCAGGAAGCTCGACCTCCAGGGTGGATGAACCCTTTTTCAGTTCGAGGGGCAGGAGAAACTCCGCGACTTCACCGGGTTGCTTCGGCAAGTCGAACTCACCGACCACTTTGTCCTTGGACTTGATGGTGAGTCGGCCCTCGCGATCCATCACTCCGGCCACCGTCAGCTTTACTTCGTATGTGCCTTTGGCGGAGGTATGCACGCGCAGTTTCGCACCAGGGCTGATCCAAAACCCCGGGGTCCCGTTTTCGGCGACCTTGGCCACGAAGAATCCGGTCAGGGGCTCGACGGCCGGCCAATAGGTCTTGGAGAGCCATGGACATTCCTCCGAGATGACCGAGAACAAACGGCGATGACGTCCGGACAATTCCGGATGCATTTTCTTCTCCTCGCAGGATTGGCGGACGCGCTGGGTGTCGTTGGTCATGGCGGAAAACCATCTGCACTGCTGAAGGCGGCCTTCCCACATGAAGCCATGGAGGATGTTGGATGCGAGCATCAAGGCCAGACACCAGGGCAATGCCCGCTTCAGATTCTCGCCGGCGCTGGCGAAAGCGGCCGCGCTCCCCACCGCGAGGCATAACCAGAGCAGGGATGCGATATAGACCGGATAATAATAACAATTGGAGCTCGGTATGAATCGCATATCCGGCAGAACATAAATGGTCACGAGAGTGATCGCGAAAGCGACGGCGAGGGAAGCAAGCACGCCGATGGCGAACAGGGCAAAACGGGCGGGCTTCCCCGGACCGGAAGACTGACGCCAAACCACCGCCGCGAAGATGCCGCCGGCAAGCAAAGCCGCCCACCAAGCCAATCCGCCCATGACCAGAGGAACCACATTGGCGACATAGCGGCTCGTGGCGACGATCAATTTCCACAGCTCCAGCCCCTCGGTTTCATATGGTTGGGCGGTGATAGCCCCACGAAAACCCGAGTAGTGCGCATTGAGCGCGGGGCCAAGGAAGGAGAAATAAATCTGGCATACGGCGATCGCCACGAGCAACCAGGCGGCCGACAACCATCCGCGTTTCCGCCAGATGGCGATCAGCACCATGACTCCAAGAGCGGCCAAGATGGCCGCCAGAGCGGGGCGATCCATGAGCACCGACGTCGCCGCCACCGCCGCCATGGCCGCATGATGGAGTTGGCCGCCGGCTTTCCCCTGGCGGGGAGATCGGTCGGCGGAAATCCGGCAGTCGATGAGCATCCAGAGCGCGGCCAGTCCCACGGTGGCGGAGAGCAATCGGCTCGCGCGGTGGAAAACCAATGGCGAGAGGGCGACGGGAAGACTGGAAAGATAGATTCCGGCCAGCAATATCCAGAAGACCCGGTTGGTGCCGGGGAAAAGCGCGGGCCCGCGCCAGACCACCATGGCCATCACGAGGAGATTCGCGAGCCACGCGCTGATATGGATGCCCAAGATGAACTGGGATTTGTTCAGGAGGAGCAGGATGCATAGCGAGTCGAGCCAATCGAAAATGTGGCTGAGCTCCCGCCCGAAATAGCACCCCCAGTCGTTCCGGTCCGGATTGAAGATCATTTTGCCAATGGGAAGGTCCTGCCAATACTGGCCAAGGAAGACGGCGCCCTCCGGATCGACGATGCCACCGTCGAAGACAAAAACCGAGCCCAAGGGAATGAGGAAAACCAACAAGGCGAGGAGGGGAGTCAACCAACGGGGACAACGTGGCGGAATCCGAAGAGTTTCAGACGGGTTGGACATTGGATTGGCTGTTTATTTGGTGCCGAGGCCCAGTACTGTCAAGGAGGTTTTGCCTTAGAAACAATGCCGGGGAACGGGGTTTTCGCATTGATATCGGTGGTTGTTATGATGTGGCCGGTGGTTTAGCTTCCACATCGATTCCCATGAATTCCCCCACAACCGATTTGGCCGCCGAATCAACACCGCCGCCCGCGACCCAGTCCTCCGGCATTTGGAGATGGTTGATGGTGCTGGTGATGGTTGCTCCCTTTCTCTGGACGCTCTATTTGAGCCGGGAGTTCACCGTGCCAATTCCGAAAGGCGACCACTGGAGCATCGCCGGAAAACCGCTTCTTCGTTCGATCGAAGGCAAGCTCACGCTGGCGGATTTGGCCGCGCAGGACAACGATAGCCGGATGCTGGTGCCGAGGGTCATGCACATCGCCATGGCCCGGGCAACGGGATGGGATGTAAAATTGGAAACCACGGTCTGCGTGATTCTCGCATTCCTCTCGGTGGTCGGCGCGTGGAGATTGCTGCGACGGACTTTTCCGGAGAGCCCGGGTTGCCGGGTTGCCGCGGTCTTTTGGCTCGCAGTCCTCGTGGCCAGCCCGCTGCAATGGATGAACTGGACATTCGGTGTGATCATCGCCTATTTCATGGTCCTTCTGCCCGCCGTGCTGGTGGTGGTGGTCTTCTCGACAGGTTGGCACTTCCTGATCAAAATGATCCTCGGCGTCGTGCTGGCCCTGACCGCTACACAATCCTTCATCTGCGGGTGGATTGTCTGGGTTGAAGTGGGCGCGCTCGCGTTGTGGACCCGCCCGTTGCCCCGACCCGGCCTGCGCTGGGGCGCCTATGGGCTGGCATTGATATTGGCCGTCGTTTATGGACTGTGGTTTTTCCAGGGATACAAGTTGGGAGGAGGAGCGGGACACGCGAATGTCGTTTCCATGGCGGGCGCACTGATGGTGTTTTTCCTCGGGATTATCGGTGCTCCTTTCTCCGAGATGCTTCCGATCGACAACTCGTCGGTGGGACCGTGGATCGGCGCGGTTTGTCTGGTCTGTCTTGCCATCTCGTTGTTCTTGTTAGGAACCCGGACCAAACGTGAAATCTGGTTCATGGCCTGGCCATGGCTGGTGACATGCGGCTGGAGCCTTTCGGTGCTCGCCATGATTTCCTATGGGCGGGTGCTGTACGATTCCCAGGCCGCCTATTGGCCGCGTTACATGGCCTTTTCCGCTTGGTTCCATGGCGCGAATCTCGTGCTGACTTTGCTCGCGTGGCAACACGTGCTGAAGGGGATGAAAAACCCGGCAACCATGGTGTGGAAAGGCGCGGGTGCGATCCTGGCGGCAGCTTTTGCCTGGCAATACGTGCAGGGCGCGCGCTTCGGCGTGCGCGCGATGGAGGAGGACCATCTATCCACCCTGCAGGTGCGGGCGGGTATGCACTTCATGGCGGTGGTCCCCGAGCCGGAATTGATGAAGAGAAATCTCGTGCCGTTGGAGTGGTTCCTGCCACACTCCCGGGACCATCGATCCAAAGGTATGTTCCACGAGCCGGAACACGCCACGGTCAGAGTGGAAGATTTTCCCGCCGAGGCAGAAGGGCGCGCGAAAGGCCGGGTCACCAGAATCGACATCAAGGAGTCCGGCGAAGGCGAAATCCGTGGATGGGCTTGGGACAATGAAAAGAATCGTCCGGTGGATTCCATCGTGCTGGCGGTGCCGGAGACGACTGGAGGATGGAGAATCTTCGGGCTGGCCCAAACGCAGCCGAAGGAAGAGAAGATCGCGAAAAAGGAAAAGCTCGAGGGCTATGGGAACCGCATCGGCTGGAGATACCGGTTTACCCGGCTTCCCGATGGCTTTGATCCTGCCGCCTGCCGCGTCTATGCCTATGACACGGAGAAACACAGTCTGGCCTTGCTGGGTGTCGCGACGGTCGAGAAAAAGAAATGACGGTCAACGCTTCTGGAACAAGTTGAAGGGAGGTTTGCGACCGGCGGGTGGCGCCTCTTCCTTTTTCTTCTCGGCGGGTGAATCGTCGCGGTAGAAGAGCAGACCGTGTTTTCTCGTGTTGCGGATGAGCTGATTGAAATCCTCGCTCAGACTGGCGTCATTCACGAGGGTGGGCAGCAGTCCCTTTCCTTCGGTCATCCGCCGGACACCCTTGTCGAGGCTGACGGCAGCGTCACCGATTTTGTCCGCGCTGGTCTTCACTTTTTCCGTGATCGGTTTGAGCTCTCCGAAGATGCCGCGGATTTCCGTGAGCGTGGCATCGAGATTCTCGAAAGTCTTGCCGCCCTTGTCGATCGCCGGCGCGAGTTTCTCCGAAGCGTCGGCGAGATTGGTGGTGGTCTCGCGCAATTTCGCCAGTGACTCACGCACATCGGCGACATTGGCATCGGAGAGGATGCCGTTGTTGAATTTGTCGACCGTGATGTTCACATTGCGACCGACTTTTTCGAATTCATCGACGGCCGAGGTGATACGGGCCACCGCTCCTTGCACGTCGGCAAGGGCATAGGTCGCTTTTTCAGAAAGAGCTTCGACCTTGTTCTGGAGGGAAGTCAACGAGCCGGCACTGATGCCCTCGATGGTTTCATCCCCTTTGAAGAAATCGACTTTCGCCCGATCCGTGCCCTCGGGCACCTGCACGCTGATGAATTTATCACCGAGCAAGCCGGCCCCCGAGACCGTGACTTCCGCATTGCGCGGGATCCCGATGCCTTCGTTGATCTCCAATGTGACGACCACACGATCAAAGGTCTCGTTCAACACCGGCAACGACGCAACGCGCCCGATCCGGGCCCCGCCAAGGCGGACATCCGAACCCGGCAACACGCCCGTGGCGTCGCTGAAGCGGGCGAAAAGCGTGTAACTCTCGATCTTGCGGCGCTCGAATTTGCCAAATTGCAGGATGAGCACGCCGAGGATCACCAATCCCACGAAGAGGAAAAGGCCGACAAGGGTGGCGGTATTGTCTTTGGGGCGTGCCATGCTGTTGGTGGAATATTAACCCGCCGGAAGAGGATCACAAGGGCCGGGCTCCGGCAGCCCCGCTTCGATGGTTTCACGGGAGCGGCCGAGGATGAATTCGCGGACGTTCTCGTCCCGGCAATGCCGCAAATCCTGCGGACTGCCGGTGAAGTAGATCTTGCCGTCTTTTAGGAACGTAATATGATCGGCAACGTGGTAGAGGCTGCGCATGTCGTGGGTAACGACGACCTGCGTGATGCCCAGTTTCTCCTGCGTGCGCAGGATGAGATGATTGATCTGATCGCTGACGATGGGGTCGAGTCCCGCCGTCGGCTCGTCATAGAAAACAGCCGCCGGGCGGCTGATGATGGCCCGGGCGAGCGCGACGCGTTTCCTCATGCCTCCGGACAACGCGTTCGGCATCTTTTCCATGTGTTCGGCGAGACCGACCATGGCCAGGGACTCGATGGCGCGATTTTCGAGTTCGTCCTCATCGCGTATTCCGGTTTCCCGAAGCGGAAAGACGACATTTTCCCGCACGTTCATGGAGTCGAAAAGCGCGCCGTTCTGGAAAAGCATGCCGATCTTGCGCCGCACCGAGCCCAGCCGCCGCTCGTCCATGTCCGTGATTTCCTCGCCGTCGATTTCGATGGTGCCTTCGTCGGGATCCATCAGACCGATTAGCAAACGCAAGAGCACACTCTTGCCGCCGCCACTGGCCCCGAGGATCGCGGTCGTTCGGCCTGCCGGAATCTCCAGATCGACGCCGCGCAGCACTTCCTGCTCGCCGAAGCTGCGCTTCAATCCGCGCACGCGGATGAAGGGTGGCTCGTCCGGATTGATAGGGGTGGGTATTCTCATCCTTTGATAAATCCCGCCGGAAAGAAGCGGTTGAGCACGATGGTGAGGAAAAAGTTTGTCACGAGAATCAGGAGGCTGGAGCTGACCACGGCCACGGTCGTGTTCCGGCCGACGCCTTCCGCGCCATTCCGCACATTGAAGCCCTGCAGGCAACTGGCCAGCACGATGATGATGCCAAAGAAGAAGCCCTTGATGAGCGCGAAGCACATGTCATCCAGACCCGCGTAGGTCAATTGGTGGTGCAGGAAATAGTTCGAGGGAATATGGAGCACCGGCACCGCCACCACCCACGAGAAGAGAATGCCGAAACCAATCGACTCGGCCACCAACAACGGCATGGAGATCATCATGGCCAGCAGGCGTGGCGTGACCAGATAGTCCACGGGATGCACGCCGAGGGCGCGGAGGGCGTCGATTTGTTCCGAGACTTTCATGGTCCCGATTTCCGCGCACATGGCCGCGCCCACCCGGCCCGCCACCATGAGACCGGCGAGCACCGGGCCGAGTTCGCGGAACATCGCCACCGAGACCACCCCGCCGATGGCCGTTTCCATGCCGACGGTGCGGAATTGGTAAAAAGTCTGCGCCGTGAGCACGGCTCCCGTGAAAGCACCCGTCACGATGACGACGAGCTGGGAGCCGAATCCGGTGGCCACAATCTGGCGACCGACCAGACGCCAGCGCAGTTTCCCCATCACCAATGACTCGGCGATTCCACGCGCCAAGCCACCCATCTCCCCGAGGTAGGAGAGAAACATGAGCATGCCGTGGCCGAGGAGTCGGAACAATTCCATGAACGAATCAATCCGCCAGCCCGGCGGACACAGTCGCACTTATTCCCTCATTTTCCTCCCGGGGCAAGTTACGTTCCCACCCCAGTCTCGGCCTTTTTGCAAAAAAAGTGCAATAAGCCAAAGTCGTGGTATTATCCCCGGATGAAAATCTTCCGAAATCCATTGCTCATGGGCGCGCTGCTGCTCTTCGGCACATGGGCATCGGCCGCTCCTGTCAAAGTGGCCGCGCTGCATCCCTTGATGGCGGACTTGGCCCGCCAAGTCGGTGGCGAGCGCGTCGAAGTCTTCGATATGATTGGGGAGGGCGGCGATCCCCACCAATATGAGCCAAGGCCCGATGACCTGCGGCGGCTCCAGGATTCGGCGCTCATTCTGGCGGGCGGAAAAAGACTGGAATCGTATCTGGACCGGGTGCGCGACACCCTGCGCGGAGTGCCGGTTGTCGAAGTCGGCCACACGATTCCTTCGCTGACCGTGGGCAAAGACGCGGTCTATGCCTGCTGCCCGGGCCACGCGGCCGGGAGTATGGACCCCCATTGGTGGCACGGAATCGAGAATATGCGCCGGGCATCCCGCATCGTTTCGCAAGCCCTCACCTCGGTGGATCCGGCAGGCAAGGATTCCTATGCCGCCCGCGCGACCGCCTACTCGAATCGGCTCGGCGAATTGAAAGGTTGGGCCAAGGCCGAGCTGGCCAAAGTGCCGCGAGGGCAACGAAAGTTGGTCACCGCTCATAATGCCTTCGCCTATTTCGCCCGTGAATTCGGATTCGAGGTGATTGCCGTCGCCGGTCTCAACAAGGAACAGAACACGGCCCCACAGGATCTCGCCCGAACCATCCAATCGGTGCGCGACTCCGGCATGAAAGCCATTTTTCCCGAAGAAGGCGCGAGCCCGAAGACCGTGGAAAGCATCGCGCGCGAAACGGGAACCCGCGTTGCCGAGCCACTCATCGCCGATGGCAATGGCACGGGAAAGGATTCCGGATTTGAAGGGATGATCCGCCACAATGTGCGTGTCATTACCACGGCGCTAGCTCCTTGAACCAACATGCGTTTGTCCCCGCTTTTCGGCACGGCCATGGTGTTGGTGGTTCTCGGACTGCTAGCCATTCCGTTGCAGCGTCTGACCGGTTCCGAACGTGGACGTTTGCCTTCGGCGGTTGCCGAAGCCACTCAAACGCCCACCACAGCGACTCCCGCCCTCGCGCGCTTGCGCCTGCTCCGAGAGGCGCGGTCCGTCGAGCTTCGCTCGGATGAAGGTCAGTTGTTATGGAAGGCGGAAAATTTGCCTGCCGGTGAAACCGAAGCGGAAATCCAGGTGGAGATCATCCATGACGAAGCCGTGCTGCACCTGCGGGCGGAATTTCCCGATGACGGAACCGATACCGCCGTCTTTGTCAGCGTGTTTCCCGATGGACTGGAGGAAAGGAGCGCCCATGCGATAGGCGGAGCATCCTTCGAGGAACGACTCGTATTCACCTGGCCTCATCACGGCCAACTTCCTTGAGCCATGACCCACATCCACGATAACTGCGCGCATTGCGGCCACCACCATGAACTCAAGGTGGACGGACTTCGCGTGCGCTACCGTGAAACTTTGGCGCTCGATGGCGTCAGTTTCGCCACCACCTGCGGGCGGGCCGTCGCCTTGCTCGGACCGAATGGCGCGGGCAAAAGCACCTTGCTGAAGGCCATTGCCGGACTGCTCCCCGCTGAGGCCGGCACCGTGAGTTGGCGCGGCACCCGCCTCACGCGATGGAGCCGTGAGATCGCGTATCTGCCCCAGCGCGAGGATGTGGACTGGAGTTTCCCCATCACGGTCGAAGGTGTGGTGCGCATGGGCCGGTATCCCCAACTCGGCTGGTGGAAACCTTTCCGCGCCAGCGATGATGAAGCGGTGGAAAAAGCGCTCGCCACCATGGATCTGCTGGATCTGCGGCGACGGCAGATCCGCGCGCTCAGCGGCGGTCAACAACAACGTGTCTTCCTCGCACGCGCCCTCTCCCAAGAGGCACATGTTCTCTTGTTAGACGAACCATTCACCGGTCTCGATCGGCCTTCGCGCCAGGCGCTCGCCGGACAATTGCGGCAACTCGCTTCCGAAGGTCGCCTAATCATGGCCTCCCATCACGATCTGGCTTCAGTGGGTGATATTTTCGATGAGGTGTTGTTCGTCCGCCGACAACCGGTGGCTTTTGGTGAAGTCGAAACCACCTTCACTCAGGCGAATATCGAAGCCACCTTCGGACCCGGCGGTGGAGGAAAGGAGGTCGCCTGATGGACTGGTTGAATGAAGCGCTCGCCTTCCCGCCGAACCAGCGCGCCCTGCTCGCCGCGCTCCTGATCGGCGGCACCAATGGATACGCCAGCGCGTTTGTCGTGCTGCGCAAGTCCGCCCTCAAAATCGGCTCTCTCTCGCATGCGCTCTTGCCCGGCATCGCGGTCGCCATCCTCATCGCCGGCCTTGGGGACGGTGTCACTTTCCTTGGCGCCCTGTTCGCGGCCCTCATCATCGGGCTTGGTTCCCTCGCGGTCTCACGCGGCTCGCGCCTCGACCAGGATTCCGCCCTCGCCATCCTCTACACCGCCGCGTTCAGCGGTGGCATCATCCTACTCCGCCGCCTGGGCGTGACCCAAGAAATGGACGCATGGCTTTTCGGCAACATCATGGGCCTGCGCGACACCGACCTCTGGACAAACTGGGGCATCTCTCTCGTCGCCCTTGGCCTGCTCACCGCTTTGCACCGTCCTTTGCTCATGACCATGTTTGATCCCGACGTGGCCGCGACGCTCGGGGTCCCGGTGCGCGCGTTGAATTACCTGCTCTTCGCGGTTCTCATCGTCGTGCTCGTTTCATCGTTGCAGGCGGTCGGCTGCATGCTCGCGCTCGGCCTCATGGTCACGCCCGCCGCCATCGTTTATCTGCTCACTGATTCCACCAATGCCCTCTTCTGGGGCGGTGCATTGATTGGCGCCCTCGGATCCGCCGCCGCCGTCCTGATCGGTTGGTGGCTCAACATCGAACAAGGCCCGGCCATCGTGCTGCTGCTCGGGTTGCTCTTTGTCACCGCCTTAATCTTCAGCCCGCGTTACGGACTCCTCCGCACCCGCGCTGCCCAATAAAAAACACCCATGAACCATCGTCCCTCCTGAAATTCACCACTATCACAAACAAACAAACCATGAAACACCGCCCATCCCTGTTCCTTGCTGCTCTGGCCGCACTCACGCCCGCGATTTCGATCGCCGGAACCCAACCCGCTCCAGCAGCCCCTGCCGAACCGCCCATATCGGATTGGGAAAAATTCAACAATTGGAATATCGGAGGAGTGCTCTTTCCGAACGTCCACATGCACGGCATCGGCGGATGGTCGACCGACGAACCGGAAGATCTTGCCACCGGCGGCCATGATCCCCGCCGCGAAGCCTTCTCCGCCCAAGCCATCGAACCGGGGATTTCCCTGCGCACCAAATACCTCGAAGGATTCGTCAACGGCATCTTTTTCCAAGATGGCGAAGGGGAATGGGACAGCGAGTTGGAAGAAGCATTTGGAAAGATCACCAATCTGCCCGGTGGATTCGAAATCAAAGGCGGCCAGTTCCTTTCCCGCTTCGGCATCCAGAATGCCACCCACCTCCATGCGTGGGATTTCGTGGATTCGGAAATCGTGAACAGCCGGTTCCTCGGTGAACACGGTATCCTCCTGCGTGGAGCCGAGGTCTCCTGGACTTTGCCTCTGGGCACGGATCCCGGGTTTGTCTCCATCGCCAGCGTCGGTTACGGCGAGGCCCGGCCGCATGAGCATGATCACGACCACGGTGGTCACGACCATGAACACGAGGAAGAAGCACCCTTTGAAGGCGAGGAAGCGACCCTCGATCAAAACATCTGGACGGCCCGACTGATGGGACGCTACCGCCCGTCCGATTTCCACCAGTTCACTGGTGGTGTGTCGTGGGCCGGCGGAGACAACTCCTTCGGACGTTCCACCGATGTGGCCGGAGTCGATTTCGAATATCTCTGGCGTGAAAATGGTCTGGAAGCCGGAGGTCGCGCCCTGCGCTGGCGCAACGAGGTCCTTTGGCGTCGGGTCGGCGCGTTCTCATCCGGAGAACACGATCACGGCCACGAAGAGGAACATCATGATCACGATGAAGAAGATCACGGTCATGAAGAGGACCACCATGATCACGGGGAAGAAGACCACGGCTCTGAATCCATGTCCGGCACCTACGAGGAACTCGGACTTTATTCCACCCTCGTTTACACATGGAATCCCCGCCTCGACACCGGGCTGCGTGTTGGTTGGGTGGAGGGTATCGAAGACTTCGGCGAAGACGAGCGCCTGCGCATCTCCCCGAATATTTCCTATTGGTTCGACGATGGCCGCCGCATCGGTGCCCGCGTCCAATACAACTACGATAACATTTCCGGAGCTGAGGACGAACACTCCGTCTGGTTCCAACTCAATATCGCCCTCGGTTCGATTAACGAGGTGCGTTGAGACCGCAAGCGCTTGAGACCGAACCCGGAGCAAGATCGTCCGATCTTGCTCCGTAAAGGATCAATGTCCCGACACGGATCCAACCATCCATCTGACCCTCCCGGACAAACTGCCCAAAAAGACTTTTCCGAGCCGATCGCTTCGCTTCAAGACCCGCTTCGCACCACATCTTCCGAAACACCTCTTAAGGCGAAGACGCGCAAGATGGTGGCTTCGATGAGGTTGTTCGGGCAAGAGGCTCCGGCGGTGATGCCGACGGCGATCGGCCCATCACCGAGCAACTTCTCGCTGTAGCTGGTTTTTTCGCTCTTGGAGTGCAGATCGAAGTGGATGATTTCCTCCAGCGAGCGCAGGCAGGTGGCGTCGTGGATGAAGAAGGTCGGCAGGTGTTCCTCGGCGATTTCGACGAGGTGGGTGGTGTTCGAGCTGTTGTAGCCGCCGACGACCAGCATGACCTCCATGGGCTCCTTGAGCATGCCGAAGAGAGCATCCTGGCGCTCCTGGGTCGCCCCGCAGATGGTGTCGAACATGCGGAAATTCTCCGCGTTGCCTTGGTCGCGATCCGCGATGGCGGCTTCAACCCGGCGCTGCAGTTCTTCGGTTTCCGACTTCAGCATGGTGGTCTGGTTGGCCACACCGACTCGTTTGAGATGCAGATCCGGATCGAAGCCCTCGGAGATGGCGTGCTGGAAACGCTTGAGGAAAGCCTCCCGATCGCCGCCATGACGGATGTAATCACATACGGCATCACATTCGGCCAGGTTGAGTGCGATGATGTAGTGCCCATCCCCTTTTTCGCCGAGGGCGCGGGAAGCGGTAGCGCGGGTTTCCTCGTGCCCGGCCTTGCCATGAATGATGGAAGTGAATCCTTCCTTGGCGTAGCCGCGCACGCGCCGCCATACGCTCATCACGTCGCCGCAGGTTGTATCCACGACTTTGCACCCGCGTTCCTCGATCTTCGACATGTATTCGACCGGCGCTCCGAAGGCCGGCACGATCACCACATCGTCTTCGGTTAGATCGTCGTATTCGGCGGTCAGCTCGCGCCATTCGAGGCGGCGGATGCCCATACTCTCAATCTGGCGGTTCACTTCCGGGTTATGGATGATTTCCCCGATGAGAAAGATCCGGTTTTCCCGAAAGACGCGCCGGGAGGCATAAGCGAGATCGATGGCGCGTTCGACGCCGTAACAAAAGCCGAATTGCTGGGCGAGCAGAATGGTCGTGTTGCCGATGGTCAGCCGGCCACCGGAGGAACGGATCTTTTCCACCACCGAGCTGCGATAGTGGTTTTCCACTTCGGCCGTAACCAACGACATCACTTCCGGTCGGCGGACATTGACTTTCCGCGACTTGGGAGCGGGCGTGGCGGGGGCGGGAGAATCCATGACGGGGCACGATACGTCGCTCAATCGACAAACAGCGGGCCTTCCGTGCCCAGATTGAACATCTTGTCGGTCAGCAGGATGTTCGGCGGGAACTCGGGGTCGTTGTAATCCTGCGGACGCGGGAGGTTTTTCCCGATGGTGGCATCTTCCGGTTGGGTGCGGGCGACGTTAAGAGGCGTGCCCTCCCTTACCAAGGCGAAGAAACTCGGCGCGACATTGAAGTGGATGCGGACGCAACCATGGCTCTTCGGATAGGGCCAGACCCAGCCGGCATGGATTCCATAGGCGGGTTTGAATTCGCACCAATACCCCATCGGATAACCGACGTAGCGTTCGCCCGCGGTGCGACTGCCGGGGGCTCCGCCCCGGACGGAGCCGGTCTTGTCATTCACGAGGAAGCCCTGGGTGAATTTACGGCGCTGTTTCTGCTTCGAGTAAATGGTGAAATTCCCCATGGGCGTCGGCGTCGAGGGCGGGCCGACCGTGCAGGCGGTGACAAGGAGCGGCTTGTCGCCCTCCATCACGTAGATGGCCTGGTTCGAGGTGCTGATTTTGACGCGCACGGCCGAGGGGTTGGTCGGGCGTTTGGCCGGACTGTCGAAATTCCCGCGCGGACCGGTGGTCTGGCAGGAAACAAGGAGCAGGCCGCCAACGGCCGCCATCAGGATTCGAAGGGGGAAATTCATGGCCGCCACTATTACCATGGTCCCGCCGTCCGGTCAGGCAAAATTTTCTTTTTCCCGTGCCCGCAGGGTGTTCCTCATCGGATGAGGAAATTCACGGCAAATTCTTGAGACGAGGTGCGCCGTTGTGGCCAAAGCTCCGGCAGCCGGATGCGACGGTGATGCTAAATCCCAAAAAGCGCCGTCGCTGCCGGCGCAGTCCAAAACAGCCACTGCTCAAGCTCAAGTGTGGAGTGCGGTGGCACGCGAAGCACGACACCGCTTTGGCGGAGGACGCCCCATCCCAGAAAGCGCGATCTCAGCCGGGGAAGTCCAACACCGCCAAGGCCCAAGCGCAGGTGGGGGAGCACGAAAATTCCCGGTTTCCGGGTGCCTGCCGAAAATTTTCGTCACATTTGGCACTGGCAAAGTCAACGACATTCTGGAATAACTGGGAAACACTGCCATGAAACTTATCCGCCGCCTCCGCGCGTTGCTCCTGCCCGTCGTCATTTTTGCCGTCATGACCACTCCAAATTCGCCCGCCGCCCCCCGCGATGCCGATTGGAAAAAAGTCGAGGAGGCCATGTCGAATGACCAACCGAAAACCGTCATTGAACTGCTAGGTGGCATCGAAGCCGCCGCCATTGCTGACAAGTCCTGGGGCGAAACCGCCAAGTCCATCGTCATGCGGATCGGCCTCGGCGGGCGCGTCGAAGGCGGCCCGCAGGCCGCGCTCAAGACCATGGACGCCGAACTCGCCAAGGCCCCCGAGGAGGTGAAGCCCATCCTCAAGGTCATCCAGGCCCATTGGTATCATTCCTACTTCATGCAGAACCGCTGGCGTTTCGCGCAACGTAGCGCCACCTCCCAGCCTCCCGGCGACGACATCGAAACCTGGGATCTGCCGCGTATCCTCGGCGAAGTGGACAACCGATTCCAGGCCGCCCTCGAAGGAAAAGACGCCATCCGCTCCCAGCCCATCGGCTTGTTCAAAGAGGTCCTTTCCGCCGCCGCCCTCGGCGATACCGTTCGCCCGACGCTTTATGATTTCATCGCGCACCAGGCCATTGAATTCTATTCCATGGAAGAGGTCGCGGCTTCCCGCCCGCAGGATGCCTTTCGCATCGCGGCCACGGATCCGGTTTTCGGCTCGGTCGATGAATTCCTCGCTTGGAAACCGGAAACGAAGGACACGACCGCGCCAGCCTACCGCGCGTTGATGATTTACAAGGAGTTGTTAGAATGGCACCGGAACGACGCCGAACGCGCCGCCTTCTTCCACTGTGACCTCGAGCGCATCCGCTGGGCGAGTGAAGCAGCGATCGGTCAGGAAAAAGCCGCCCGCCGCGAGGCTGCCATGCGCGCCTTCATCGAAACAGCCGCCAAAGATCCATCAAGCGCCGACGCGCGCTTCGATCTGGCGACGCTCCTCGCCGAAGCCGTAAAATACAAGGACGCCCGCGACATCGCCAAAGCCGGAGCGGACGCATTTCCAAAACATCTCTTCGGCCAACGCCTCGCCAGCTTCGTGGCCGAAACCGAGGCGCCATCGCTCGATCTGCAGCTTGAATCCACCTGGACCCCGGCAGGTTCGCCCATCAAGGTCGACTACCGCAATCTCTCCCGCGTTTACTTCCGCGCTTACCCGCGCAAATGGAGCTTGGGCAAGAACACCATCGACAGCGATCCCGGACCAGAGGAGCAAAAGGAAGTCGCTGCTCTGGTCAAAGAAAAACCGGTGATTTCCTGGGATGTTCCCTTGCCCGATGCTGGGGATTTCCGCCCGCGGGTGGCGAATCTCGTCGCGCCTGAAAGCCTCAGGCCCGGGTTCTACTGGATTGTCGCAAGCGGCCGTGAAAATTTTGCCACCAACCAAAACCATCTCTCCGTCGCGACCGTGCATGTGACCGACCTCGCGATGATCGTTCGTTATGCGCACGGATCCAAGATCATTGAAGGTGTCCTGACCAATGCGGTCACCGGAGATCCGGTTTCCGGCGTCGAAGTGACCATGGACTACGAACGCAACCGCCTGCCGGGCGTGAGCAAAGAGGCGACCCGCACCGGCGAGGATGGTGTCTTCAGTTTCAAAGTCGGGAAGGAACACAGCAAGAGAATCTTTCTTGCCGAACGCGAGGGCAACCGCGCCATCGTCCGCCAATACGCCGGATCCGATGAAGGGCGCGAGCCGCCGGACACCCGCGACGCCATCGTCTTTTTCACCGATCGCGCGATCTATCGTCCCGGCCAAACGATTCAATTCAAAGGCATCTGGTGCCGCACGAACACGAAGACCAATGAATATTCGACCGTCGCCCGTGCCAACACGACCGTGAGCTTCATGGACATGAACGGACGCGAGGTGGAAAAACTCGAGGTCACCGCCAATGAAAATGGATCGTTCGCCGGATCATTCACCGCGCCCTCCGGAGCTGTGCTCGGGCATTTCACCATCCGAACCCCGCACGGCGCGACCGGAGTGCGCGTCGAGGAATACAAACGCCCGAAGTTCGCTTCGGAAATCCTCCCGCCCGAACAGCAGGCCTCCCTCGGCCAGAAGGTCACGGTCAAAGCCAAGGCCACCGCTTACACCGGGGCCGCGGTTGATGGCGCGAAAGTCGTCTGGCGGGTGAGCCGCCAGCCCCGTTGGCCCGGTTGGATTGGCTGCTGCTGGTGGTTCCGCATGCCCGCGGATACAGGGGCGCAGGAAATCGCCAATGGCGAAGGCGTGACCGCCGCCGATGGCACATTCGCCATTCCCTTTGATGCCCTGCCCGACAAGAGCATCGATCCCGCCTCCGAACCGATCTTCGATTTCTCGATCACCGCCGACATCACCGACCAAGCCGGTGAAACCCGCTCGGCCACCTACTCGCTCTCCCTCGCCTATACCGCGCTCACAGCCGACATTGTCCCGCCACAATGGATCGAAGCCGGAAAAGAATTCCCGCTCGAAGTGATGACCTCATCCCACAACGGCCAACCATTGCCCGCCGATGGTGTGCTGCGTGTGCATCGTCTCAAAGAGCCGTCCGTCACCCCGCGGCCAAATCCCTTTGCCGATGACGGTGCCCCTGAACCGCTGCCCATTGATGGAGCGCAACCCGCCGGCGACGAAGATGCCCAACCCGAATCGGCCAATCCCGATCGCTGGGAACTCGGCGATATCGTGGCCGACGCCAAGGTGACCACCGCCGCCGAAGGCGACAACAAGGGCTCGGGCGAAGCCAAGTTCACTCTCCAGCCCGGATACTACCGCGCCATTTTCCAAACGAAGGATGCCAATGGCCGCGACGTGCAGGCCATGTCCGGATTCCAGATCGTCGCTCTCGATGCCACCAACTTCCCGACCAACATTCCCTTCCACACCGACTCGCTCTCTGAACAACTCGAACCCGGTGAAACCTTCACCTTCGTCTGGGGCAGCGGCTTTGAAAAGGCCCGCGCCCTCATCGAGTGGTATAAGGATGGGAAGCTGCTCCAGCGCGAGTGGTCCGCGCCCGGCCGCACCCAGCAAAGCTTCTCGCGTAAGGTCACCGAAGAAGACCGCGGCGGTTTCAGCGTACGGGTGACGCAAATGACCATGAACAGTCTGCAAACGAGGGTCATCCGCGCCTCGGTGCCCTGGACAACCAAGGAACTCAAGCTGCGCTGGGAACACATTACCGACAAACTCCAGCCCGGAGCCAAAGATACCTGGACCGCTATCATCACCGGAGCCGATGGCGAAGCCGCCGTTGCCGAGATGGTCGCCACCCTCTACGACGCCTCTCTCGAGGCTTTTGCCCCCCATTCTTTTTCGAGCATCTCCGGCATGTTCCGTATCGATCCGTGGATTTACGATCAAAGCCGGTTCTCCTCCGATACCGGTTCGTTCACGGACTTCTTCGGATGGGACGTGGAGACGCATGACGAGCCGGATGACCCCCTCTACCGCGAGTTCTCCGATGAAATCGAGATCTTCGGCCGGCAGTTCGCTTATGGCGGCGCAGGGGGCATGAGGATGGATAAAAGCAGAAACGGAGGCCGCGGCATGGCCCTTGGCGGCGGTGTCGCGGAAATGGACGGATTCGCCGCTCCCACTCCCGCTGCCGCCATGATGGCTGATGCCAGCGTCGAGCCCCTTGGAGGAGGCGAGAGCAGAAGCGCCGAAGCGAAGGCGGAAAACGAGCCCGCCGACGCCTTCGCTGGCGGCGGTGGTGCGCCGAAGGCCGACACCTCCAAGGTCGCCGCCCGCAAGAACCTCCAGGAGACCGCTTTCTTCTTCCCGCAGCTCACCAGCAACGACAAAGGCGAAGTGCGCATGAGCTTCACCATGCCCGAGGCGTTGACGGAATGGAAGTTCCTCGGCTTCGCCCATGATGCCCGCATGCGCTCCGGCTGGCTCGAAGGAAAAACCGTGACCGCCAAAGACCTCATGGTCCAACCAAACCCGCCGCGTTTCCTGCGCGAGGGCGACGAAATCGAATTCAGCGTGCGCATCACGAACCTCAGCGACAAGCCCCAGTCGGGCACCGCCACCTTCACGCTGGCCGACGGCGCCACCCTCGCTGATGCCACTGCCCGCCTCGGCATCACCTCGCCGGATCAAAACTTCGAAGTCCCGGCCAAGGAATCGCGCGCCCTTTCCTGGAAAATCACCGTGCCCGATGGGGCCGGGTTCCTCCAATACAAGGCCGTGGCCACCACGGGCGATCTCTACGACGGAGAACAAGGATGGTTGCCGATCATCCCGCGCCGCATCCTCGTCACCGAATCGCTCGCCCTGCCGGTGCGCGGAGCCGGGGAAAAGAAATTCTCCTTCGACAAACTGCGCGCGAGCGGACAATCCGACTCGCTGCAAACGCAGTTCCTCCATGTGCAGGCAGTTTCCCAGCCGGCTTGGTATGCCGTGCTTTCGTTGCCCTACCTCATGGAGTTTCCCCACGAGTGCGCGGAACAAACCTTCCATCGTTACTACGCGAATGCCCTCGCCCGCCATATCGCGCTCTCTGATCCGAAGATCCGCACCATCTTCGAACAGTGGAAAGGCACCGAGGCCCTCGATAGTCCGCTGCTGAAAAACGAAGATCTCAAAGGCATCCTCATCGAAGAAACACCGTGGTTGCGCGAAGCCAAGGATCAATCGGCCGCCCGCCGCCGCATCGCCCTGCTCTTCGACGAAAACCACATGGCCGACCAGCTCGGGCGCGCCCTCGAACGCCTCAACCAGATGCAGTATCACAACGGGCTATTCCCGTGGTTCGACGGAGGACGCGGCAACGAGTTCATCACCCTGAATATCGTGACCGGCTTCGCCCGCCTGCGCGCCCTCGGCGTGGAAACCGACATCACCCCCGCGCTCAAGGCCTTGGGTGCCCTCGACAACGCCCTCACCGAGCGCTACCGCGAGCTGAAGAAGGCAAAAGCGCTGGACGGCAACAACCTCGACCCCTGGATTGCCCACCACCTCTACACCCGCACCTTCTTCCTCAAGGACGTCGCCTTGCAACCCGGCAACAAGGAAGCCTTCGATTATTTCAAAGGCCAAGCCGTCAAACATTGGGCCAGCCTCAACAGCCGTATGGCGCGCGCCCACGTCGGCCTCGGGCTGCACCGTCTCGGCGAAACCACCACCGCCAAACTCATCACCCGCTCGTTCCGCGAGAATGCCGTCAGCAACGAGGAGATGGGCATGTGGTGGAAAGACAACGAAGGCGAAGGCTGGTGGTGGTGGAATGCCCCCATCGAAACCCAGGCCATGATGGTCGAGGCCTTCCGCGAAATCGACGCCGACGACAAAGCCGTCGAAGACTGCCAAGTCTGGTTGATCAAACAGAAACAAGTGCAGGACTGGAAAACGACCAAGGCAACCTCCGATGCGGTCTATGCCTTGTTGTTAGGCGGAAAGAACCTGCTCGGCTCCGATGCCCTCATCCAAATCAGCCTCGGCACCCTCGAAGTGAAACCCGGCAAAGTCGAACCCGGCACCGGCATGTTTGAAGTCCGCTTCCCCGGACCGGAGGTGAAACCCGAATTCGGCGACATCACCGTGCGCAAAAAAGACGAAGGCGTATCCTGGGCCAGCGTGCACTGGCAATACCTCGAAGACATGGCCAAGGTGACCGCCCACAATGCCACCCCGCTCAAACTGGAGAAGGCGCTCTTCCTCAAGAAAAACACCGCCCGCGGACAAGAACTCGTCCCGCTCGACGGACCGGTGAAAGTCGGCGACGAACTCGTCACCCGTCTCGTGCTGAAAAATGATCGCGCCATGGAATTCCTCCATCTCAAGGACTACCGCGGCAGCGGCACCGAGCCGGTGAATGTGCTCAGCGGCTACCGCTGGCAGGATGGCTTCGGGTATTACGAAGTCACCCGCGACACGGCCAGCCATTTCTTCATCGACTACCTGCCGCCCGGCACGCATGTCTTTGAATCGAGCGTGCGCGTCCAGCACGCCGGTCGTTATCAAACCGGCATCGCGGAAATCCGCTCGATGTATGCCCCGGAATTCAACGCCCACTCCGCCAGCATCCGCCTCGAAGCAGCGAAGTAACGCGGCCGAACAGAAGCAGCATTGCCCGCTTCGCGGGCTTGAGCGACGATTGAAGATCGAAGATTGATGATTTCCGATTTCCTGAAGACCTTGAGACGCCAAGGAGAAGCGCGAAAAGTCGTCAATCCTCCGCGCGGAGCGTGTCCTTGCATCGCTCGGCGGTGGCTTGCCCGTTGGAGTTCGGGCTTCAGCCCGTCGTGTGGCTTCAGTGACGACTGACTATTGTTGATCCTTGGAACAAAAATGAACCACAGATTTCACCCTACGCCGCCCTACGGGCTATGAAGGGCAAACGGATAGGCACGGATTTAATGAATTGCGCGGCTGGCACCGCTCATCTTCTGGATGCCCAATTCCTCTTTCATATCATCCTCAGTATCTGTGCTTTCCGTGTAATCCGTGGTTTTTGTTTCTGAACTCCCGATCAAACGGAAGATGTCCGACCGCGCCTCTGGCCGGTCATCGGGGAACTCCGGGCGAGGATCCACTTGGCAAAGCGCCCGGACAATGGCTTGGTTAGGATGAAATGCCCGGCCTGACCCTGCACAGCACCCGTTCACCCGAGATTTCCGTTTCCCTGGAGGAAGCGGTCATGAGCGCCCTTGCGCCCGATGGTGGGCTTTACATGCCCGATGTCATTCCCGTGCTGCCGGACTCATTCTGGAAGTCGTGGCGGGAACTTTCCTTCCCCGAGATGGCGGCGGAGGTAGCGGGCACCTTGTTCAAAAGCGCGATTGACCAAGCGACCTTGTCGTCCATGTGCCGGGAGGCTCTGGATTTTCCGGTGCCGGTGGTGGAACCCTCTCCGGGCTTGCGGGTGCTCGAGCTATTCCACGGCCCCACCCTCGCCTTCAAGGATTTCGGGGCTCGTTTGATGTCGCGTCTGATGGGTCATTTCGCAAAACAACGCGGAAAAGAACTGGTCATCCTCGCGGCAACTTCGGGCGACACCGGTGGCGCGGTCGCCAGCGCCTTCCATCATGTGCCCGGCACCCATGTGATCATTCTTTACCCCTCCGGCCGGGTCAGCCCGTTGCAGGAGAAACAACTGACCACCCTCGGCGGCAATGTCACGGCCGTGGAGGTGGCTGGTTCGTTCGACGATTGCCAGCACATGGTGAAGTCGGCCTTTCTCGACAAGGCATTGTCGGAGCGGCGCGGCTTGACCTCGGCGAACTCGATCAACATCGCCCGCCTCGTGCCCCAGATGTTCTATTACTTCGAGGCGGCGCGTGCTCTGCCCGAAGGCGAGGAGCCGGTCTTCGTGGTGCCGAGCGGAAACTTCGGAAATCTAACCGCCGGATTGTTCGCCCAAGCGATGGGACTGCCGGTCAAAGCTTTCGTCGCGGCAACCAATATCAACGACACGGTCCCGCTTTTCCTGGGCGGAGAGGCCTACGCGCCCAAACCATCGGTGGCCACCCTCTCGAATGCCATGGACGTCGGCGCACCGAGCAACTTCGAACGCATGTTCGCCCTCTGCGGCAGCGACGAGGAAAAATTGCGCGGGCTGGTGTTCGGCCAGGTGGTCAGTGATTCCGTGGCCTTGGCCGTGATGGAGCAAGTGTGGCGCGAGCATCGTTACCAACTCGACCCGCACACGGCGGTGGGTTGGCAGGCCGCCACCGATTGGCTCCGCGCCCATCCCGGCGACCATCCCGTCGTGCTCTCGACCGCCCATCCGTCGAAGTTCCTCGAAACCGCCGCCCGCGCCTACGGCGGCGACCCGGTCGAGATCCCGGAACGCCTCGCCCGCCTCGCCAATCTGCCCAAACTTTCCGTGTCCATGGCCGCCGACCCCGAGGCATTCAAGGACTGGCTGGCCAAGGGAGGCGGCGCCTCCGAAGCCTATTCTTAAGGGCTGTGAGAGCGGCCTCTGCCTCTTGAAACCACCGGCCAAGAGGTCAACCGCCGGAGGCGGGGGCTTGCCGAGAGGCGGTTTCCTGCTATGGTTCCCGCTGCCCCTACCCCCGAATTCAACCATGCCTGCCCTCCCGCGTTACCTTCTGGCCACCTTTTCCGCCGCGTTGCTGGTGCTGCCGTCGTGCAACACCATCCCGAGCGCGGAGAAAAAGCAATCCGCCGCCTGGCAATTGCAGCATGACACCTTCCGCCAAGGCGAGAAGTGGAAAAAGGATTCTTTCGTGAATGAGGAGGTCGTCGCCAAACTCACGCCGGAGAATACCACCATGCGCGTGCAGTTGTGGGAACAACGCGGCCTTTTGCTCCATGCCGACAATGATATCGCGATCGATTTCCCCATTTCGAGCGGACGCCGCGCCTTCCCGACCAAACCCGGCAGCTACAAGGTTATCGACAAGAAGCTGAAGCACTCGTCCAACCTCTACGGCAAATACGTGGAACTCGAAACGGGCAAGGTGCTCAACTCCGACGTGGATACGACGGTGGACAAAATGCCGGAGAACGCGCGTTATGTCGGCTCGTCCATGCCGTATTTCCTGCGCCTGACCAACACCGGCCTCGGCCTGCATGTCGGCATCGTGCCGGGCTACCCGGCATCCCACGGTTGCGTGCGGGTGCCTGGCAAGATCATGCCGAAAGTCTTTTCTCTTGTTCCGAAGGGCACTCCGGTCGAGATCGTGAAAGACAATCCCTCTCCCGCCACCGAGGAGAAGCCGGCTTCGAAAAAGAAATCGGGCGCTCAGGTCGCGCGAAATTGATCCAGAATCAAAAACAGATTCATCGCATGTCCGCACCCTTCGCATCAAGGGCCGACCGCAAGGCCGTCGAGAACGCCCTCGCCTTCGCGCCCAAGTTTGACGCCAATGGCCTCATCGTCGCCATCGCCACCGATTGGAAAACCAATGAGGTGTTGATGGTCGCCTACATGAACGAGGAGGCCTTGCGCCGGACACTCGAGATCGGCGAGGCGGTATATTACAGCCGCAGCCGCAAGGAACAATGGCACAAGGGCGCGACCAGCGGTCACGTGCAGGTCGTGCATGAGATCCTCACCGACTGCGATCAGGACGCACTCGTGCTCAAGGTCGAACAGAAAGGCCCCGGCTGCTGCCACAACGGCTACAGCTCGTGTTTCTACCGCAGCGTGCCCATGGGCATCGCCGATGCCGGAGATTATCCATTGGAAAAAGCCGCCGAGCCGGTCTTCGATGCCGGCAAGGTCTACGGCAAAAGCTAAGCCATGGCTGCAGTCTCCTCGCGCAGAAGATCAACGGGCAGCCCTCGTCTCCCGACGATGCGTCCGGTGGCATGGGTGTTTGTCATCGTGCTCGTGGCCGGGCTTTACGCGTGGGATCGGTGGAACGAAAACAACTCCCCGGACAAGAAACCAACACCAGCGGCGAAGGCCGAGCCGGGCAAAGCTCACGACTCGAAACACTCCGAGAAGTCGAAGCCAAAGACCACCGCGGCCAGCGCGAACGGAAGCTGGCGCACGCTCGACAAAGCCCGCCTCGTCGAAAACGGCGGCAATGATGGCGACAGCTTCTCCATCACCGACAAAAGCGGAGAACAGCGATACCGGCTCTATTTCGTGGACACGCCGGAAACCTCGCGGCGATTCCCCGACCGTCTCGGTCATCAGGCCCGCTACTTCGATGGCATCTCCTTCGATCAGTTGATCTCCGGTGGCAAGGAAGCAAAGGAGTATTCACTCGACCTGCTCCGCCGTCACGAATTGGAAATCTGGACAAAAGACGAACGTGTGGTGGACTCGGATCGCCTGCACGCACTCGTGCGTTTCCCTGACATGCCCGGCAAGCCGTGGTTGCACGAGGAACTCGTGAAGGCCGGTCTCGCCCGGATCTATACCATGCCGACCGATCTGCCCGACGGCACCCCGAAGGAACAACACCTTAAGCATCTCAAGGATCTGGAAGCCGGTGCCCGCCGCAACAAACATGGGTTGTGGGGTGAGTGAATTTCGGAATGATCCGAATGGATCGTCGTAAACGGAAAACGGGGAATTGCCATGGCCTGCTCGGACGCCTCACGGCTTCATTGACGAATGACGAGAGCTGATTGTTGATTTCGGATGTTCTTGAAAACCTTGAGGCGCCTAGGAGAGGCGCGACAAATCAAAATTCCAAAATCGTCAATCACCACTCATCAATCTTACGTGCGCAGCGGTGGGTTGGAGTTCGGGCTTTAGCCCGTCTCTTGCCGCGGTGACAATGGTCCGACGGGCTAAAGCCCGAACTCCAACAAATTGCCCGCCATCATCACCGACAGGCGCGCCGCTCGAATCGAAGCCTGGTCTGGCATCCGCGCGCCTCATCTGACACCTCCTGCCCATTGGCCGTCGGCAAGTCAACTACACATTCCTGCTCTTGGGGACAATGTGGATACACCCTCAAAGCGGTGGAGGAACCACCGCAGTCCAGAGCCTCCGGCGGATGATGGGTGGCTCGATTCAAAATCGAAAGCGAGAGTATTCATGACGACTCTGCTGCGTAAGCGCCGCAGGCTCTCGGACCACTGGGATTCTTCCCAACTCTTGGGAGGACGAGTTGGACCGGCGATCATGCGCTATCCCGCGACAATCAAGGATTCGTGACGAGAGGCGGGGAATAGCCATGGTCTGCGCGAAGACTCCGGTTCAGGGTTGGAGTTCGGGCTTTAGCCCGTCTCTTGCCGCGGTGACAATGGTCCGACGGGCTAAAGCCCGAACTCCAACAAATTGCCCGCCATCATCACCGACAGGCGTGCCCTCAATCCTTCTTCGGCTGATCTTTCCACACGATCTTCGATGCGTTGTCGGCACGGCCGATCTGTTTCACGTCGCGGAAGTCGATGCCCTCGATTTCCCCGCGTGAGCCTTTGCTGGTTAATTTCAGGAGACAGTCGCCGTCTTTGCAGCCGATATTCTTCAAGGTGACGCGAAAGGCGGTGTCGCGGTATTTCTCGGTGCCATTGCCGCGCACGGCGGTTCCGAAATCCTCGAAGCGGAGATTCTCGCCATGGAAAGGCCCCTTATGATTCATCTGCACGACCTTGTCGGCGGCATCGCGGGCACCGCCGCCGATCCATTTCACGTTCCCTCCATCGATCGTGACGGCATCTTCACCGACATCCTCGAACCACACGTCGAGCAGCAGATTATTCCCCCGGCAATGGATGCCATCGGCGCCGGGTTTACCGATGATGACACGTTTCACGTTCGCGCCTTTCATCAACGAGATGACCGGGCGCTGCGCTTCGCGCTGGCTGCCGTCGCCGAGTTTGCGGGAAGGAACGAATCGGGTGTAATTGAAATCGACCGTCTGGCCGGCCGGAATGATGATCGGGCTGTCCACCACGACCGTGCGGGTGGGTTCCGGCATTGCCCAGCGCAAGGGCGGGCCGTCGGCGCGGGCCGTTGCCGCCGCGGTCAACAGCAGCGCGGAAGCAATAAGAATTCGGGAAGAGGACGGCATGGCGGATTTTCTAACAAGCGAGCCGAACCCACGCTTGTTCACACGACGGCGGGGCGGAGGGACTCGGCGAGGCCGCGGAAGAAATGGTAGCCCCAACCCCATTGGTCGTCGCCGGACCAGTCAGGATCGTAGTGGTGGCGTTTGTAGATGAAACGCTCGGGGTGGGGCATGAGCCCGAAGACACGTCCATTTTCGCTCTGCACGGCGGCGATAGCATGCGTCGAGCCGTTGATGTCGCTGGTGTAAGTGAGGGCGGCAAGACCACTTTCGAGGTATTCGGCGGCGCGGTCGCCCGGGGCCACGAACCGGCCTTCCGCATGAGCGACAGGCAGTTCGAATTCATCGGGCAAGCACGCGAGGAAGGGGCTGCGTCGATCGACGACCTTGAGACCGGCCCAGCGGCACATGAAGCGTCCGCTGGTGTTGTCGATAAGGCTTCCTTCGGGAAGGAGCCCGAGTTTCACGAGGATCTGGAAACCATTGCAGACACCGAGCACATGGCCACCGGCAGCGGCGAAATCCTTGAGGGCGGAGCCCAAACGCGCTTCCATCTGGAGCTGGGCGATGCGCCCGGCCATGACGTAGTCGCCGTAGGAAAATCCACCGGAGAGCAGGACGAGGTCCACATTTTCCAGCGATGCCGGGGAAACGAGGCTGATGGGCAGGATGGTCGTGCGGAAACCGACGGTTTCGAGGGCGCGGGCGGACTCGGCGTCGCAGTTCGTGCCGGGAAACTTGAGGAGCAGGGCGTGGGGCTGACAATCCATTCTACTTCGAACATGCCATGGGCGATGCCGCTTGGCAAGCGGCCCGACCCGGGTATGATGCCCGGATGAACGACCTGATCGATATCCTGAATGCCGGCGGCGACCTCTCGGCCGAACAAACCGCGGCCGCGGCGCACGCCCTGCTGGATCCAGAGCGCACGGATGCAGGGCGGGCCGATTTCCTGCGGGCGCTTTCCCGCAAAGGGGAAACCCCGGTTGAGATCGAGGCCTTCGCGAGGGTTTTTCTCGATCACGCGGTGAATCCCGATCTGCGGGAAGAGGACTTGCCTGGCCCGATGCTTGATATCGTGGGCACGGGTGGCGATCGGCTGAATCTTTTCAATGTGAGCACGACAAGCATGTTCGTCCTCGCAGGAGGCGGAGTCTGTGTGGTGAAACATGGCAACCGCGCCATCACTTCGAAAAGCGGCGGTGCCGATGTGCTGGAAGCACTCGGGGTGAAGATCGATCTGCCACCCGAGCGCCTGGCCGAAGGTGTGAAATCCGCCGGACTGGGTTTCCTTTTCGCCCCGCTCTATCACCCTGCTTTTAAAATGGTCGGACCGGCCAGAAAGATGCTCGCCGAAGAAGGAACGCGGACAATTTTCAACTTGCTCGGTCCCTTGTTGAATCCGGCGCGCCCGCCCCGCCAACTCATCGGTGTGGCCGAAGCCTGGTTGGGACCGATTTTCGCCAATCAAATGGAGCGGCTCGGGCGGGAATCGGCGTGGATTGTCCATGGCCGCACCAATGATGATTGCGGGATGGATGAGGTTTCGCTGGTCGGCCCGACGCAGGTCTGGCAATGGAATGGCCGCGCTCATTCCGAAGCGACGATCTATCCATGGCAGTTCGAACTCGACGGTTGCGCGCTTGAGGAATTGCGCGGAGCGGATGCCGCCACGAATGCCGGCATCACTCGCGGGATTCTTGATGGTTCCATCCGTGATGGTCGCCGGCGAATGGTTGTTTTCAATTCCGCTGCCGGGTTTGTCGCCGCCGGATTGGCCAAAGATATTTCGGCCGGGCTCGCGCTGGCCCGCAAGTCCATCGACTCGGGCGCCGCCGAGAAGAAACTCGCCGCGCTGGTTGCTCTATCTTGAATTTCCTCGATTCTCCACGAAATTGTCTCTCCACGATATGCAAAGTCCTAAAGAAACGCCTTTGAAAGAAGCCCACGTGGCCGCAGGAGCCCGCCTCATTGATTTCGCCGGATGGCTCATGCCGGTCCAATACACGGGCATCCGCGAGGAACACCTCGCCGTGCGTTCGAAGTCCGGTATCTTCGACATCTCGCACATGGGTCAGTTTTTTGTCGAAGGCCCGGGCGCGCGCGACTTTCTCAACCGTCTCCTAACAAACGATCTTACCACACTTGATCCCGGCCAGGGACAATACACTCTCATGCTGAATGAAAAGGGCGGGGTGATTGATGATCTCATCGCCTATCGTCTCGGCGAGGAAAATTGGTTCCTCGTGGTCAATGCCTCGATGATCGATGTGGATGCCGCGTGGATGAAATCGCATCTTTCCGGTGATGGTGTGGTTTTCCGCAACGAAAGTGATGCGTGGGCGGGATTGGCCGTGCAAGGCCCGGAAGCGGTCGCCGCTTTTGAGGCGGTGGTCGCCGGCCAGCTCGCCTTGCCTCCGCGCAATGGCATTGCCCGCGGGGATGTCGGCGGGGACAATGTGGTCGTATGCCGCACCGGCTACACCGGCGAGGACGGGTTCGAATTTTTCTGCCCGGCCGCCCATGCTCGCCGTTGGTGGGATGCCTTCCTTGCCGCCGGTGTCGCGCCCTGCGGACTCGGTGCCCGCGACACGCTGCGTCTCGAGATGGGCTTCCCGCTCAATGGCAATGATCTTTCGCCCGACCGCACGCCGCTCGAAGCGGGATTGAAAATTTTCGTCAAGATGGACAAACCGTCATTCATCGGACGTGACGTGCTGTCCGGGCAATTGGAGAACGGCCTGCCGACACGTTTGGCGGCAATCAAGGTTGTCGAAAAGGCCCCGCCGCCGCGCCCGCATTACCCCGTGCTGCACGAGGGTGTGGTTGTGGGCGAACTCGCCAGCGGCGGACTCGCCCCGAGCCTCGATGGGGTCGGCATCGGCATGGCCTATTTGCCTCCCGAACTCGCCACCCCCGGCACCAAACTCGCCATCGACGTGCGCGGCCGCGCCATCGCCATCGAAGTGGTGAAGAAACCATTTTACAAACGCCCCGCCTGATCGTGTAGTTTCCGACCATCATGAGCATCCCGACCGATCTCCGCTACGCCAAATCGCACGAATGGGTCCGCCTCGAAGGCGACACTGCCACTGTCGGCATCACCGATCACGCCCAGGCGGAATTGACCGATGTCGTTTTCGTCGAATTGCCCGACGTCGGGCGTGCCGTCGAAGCCGGTGATCCCTCGGCGGTCGTCGAGTCGGTCAAAGCCGCCAGCGATATTTATTCGCCCGTGGCTGGCGAGATCATCGAGGTGAATACAGCCCTCGAAAGCAATCCCGCCCTCCTCAATACCGACCCACACGGCGAAGGCTGGATCTACAAATTGCGCGTCAGCGGCGATGTGCCCGCCGACCTCATGGATGCCGCCGGCTACGAGGCGTTCATCGGCTAAGCCGTGGTGCCTCAACGCTGGTCACTTGGCACAAAGATCGAGATCGCTGACCGTCTTTAGCTTCTTCGAATCATCCCTGCGGGGCAAGAGCGAGACGCTCTTGCTACGATGGACATGGCCGATCAAGGGGATTTCGTCTGCGAGCATCCACTGGCACAGTAGCAAGACCGTCCCGGTCTTGCCCTGAATATTGGTCTTCATTCGTTGAATCTGGCGCGAGACATGCCAGACAGGGTTCAATCCTCCCCGGGCCGCCTGCGCCCGGCTTTGGTTTGCGAGCGGTGTTGCTTGGCCTCGCGGCGACGGCGTTTTTCGCCGGGCGAGGGTCTTCGGGTTTCCACCCGTTTGAGGGCGCGCAGGCGTTGACGTTCGAGGCGGGCGGCCTCGGCGATTTCCTCGAAGCGCTGGCAGAGGATTTCCCTCGCCCGGATGCGGTTCGCTTCCCGGAAACGCGATTCCTGGCATCGCGATTCCTGACCGCTCGGCCGGTGCAAAATGCGCACGCACACACTGGTCTTGTTGATCTTTTGCCCGCCCGGCCCGCTGCCCAGGGTGAATTGTTCCTCCAAGTCCTCCTCGCGCAGACCGACGGCAGCCATACGCTTCAACAAGGCGGAAGGTGGAAATGCTTCGGGCATGACAAAGGGAGGAGGAACCACTCCATGCCATGGAATCAGACCGGGTGCAATGGCGGAGTTGGATCAGGGTTTTCACGATGACGATGCGCGCTTGAAGAAATCACCAAAATCGCAACCCTCCCGGAAGATTTTTCTCGCCATGAGGTGGCCAATCATCATAGAATCGCACCATGGAAACCGTGCAAGTGCAATGTCCGAGTTGCTACGAGTTCTTCGAGGTGGTGGTTCCACCGCCGGAAGAACAACCGTGTGAGCTCGACTACGACTGCGAGGTCTGCTGTCATCCCATGGTCCTGCGGATTTCCGCCGACCTGGCCGAGGCACACGGGCTCGCGGAATGACGTTCTCTATCGTTTCCCGCCCGACTCCCGGTCGAAATGACCGGACTTGCTGGACGGTTGATACGGTTTAGATTGGGGCATGCCCAAGCTCAAGCTTCTGCTGGAAAACAACCGTCAATGGTCGGAGAAGGTCCGGAGGGAGGATCCGGAATTCTTCCCCACCCTCTCCGCCCAGCAGAGCCCGCGTTACCTCTGGATCGGTTGCGCCGACAGCCGCGTGCCCGCCAACGAGATCGTCGGGCTCAAGCCCGGCGAGTTGTTCGTGCACCGCAACGTCGCCAATATCGTCGTGCACACCGACTTGAACTGCCTCAGCGTCCTCCAATACGCCGTCGATGTCTTGAAGGTCGAGTGTGTGCTGGTGACCGGCCACTACGGCTGCGGGGGTGTCAAAGCCGCCCTCGAGAACGCGCAGCTTGGGCTGATCGACAACTGGCTGCGGCACATCCAGGATATCGCGCAAAAACACGCTGCCGAGCTTGATGCTCTGGAAGGCGGTAAAAAAGTGGATCGTCTGTGCGAACTGAACGTGCTCGAACAAGTGGACAATCTCGCGCGCACAACCATCCTGCGCGATGCCTGGGCCCGCGGACAGGACATCACGGTGGCCGGTTGCATTTACAGTCTCAAGGATGGCTTGCTGCGCGATCTCGGCGTGCGGCGGAATGCGATTTGATCCGGATTCCCGTGACAGATGGGGATTTCGTAGCATTTTATCCCCATGCGTGCTCGTTTGCTTTCCCTGACCCTCCTGCTTTTTTGGGGTTGCCTGCCGCTGTGGGCCAATCCTCCGGCGAATTTCCCCCCGGTGCCTGAATCACAGGCAGCTCCGGCCGTGCACCCCGGTGTCAAAATGGCGGAGGCCGTCAGCGCGACCACCGGCCTGGCCATTTCCCCATTGTTCGGGATGGGCGCGGTCGGCGCGTGGCAATACGCACACTGTGCCAAAGAAGCCCGTGCCGCCTTGCCATGGCACGCGCATCCATGGTTCTGGGTCACCGCACTGGTCATCGTCGGAGTGCTGGCGCTCAAAGAACCCGTGCTCTACTTTTTGCCCGGGGCCAAGAAGCCTCTCGATCTGCTGGAGGTTTTGGAAAACAAAGCCAGCATGCTCGTGGCCGCGCCCATCGTCTTGCATCTGGCCGAAAAGAGCTTCCGTGAAGCAGCGGCCGCACCCACCGGAGTGGTCGCGGCCGGATTCGATGCGGGACCCGTCGCACTGACCGTGCTGGGTTCAATCGGGTTGCTCTGCATTTTCTTTTGCGTCTGGATGGCCGCCCATGCCGTGAACATGCTCATCCTGCTCAGTCCTTCGGCCACCCTCGACATGATGTTGCGCGGCTTCCGCACCAGCATCCTCGGCGGTGTCGCCGTTTCGGCCTGGGTCAATCCATGGCTCGGCCTCATCGTCGCCATTTTGGTCATCCTGCTGGCCATCCGGCTTTCCGGTTGGTCGTTCCGGCTCATGGTCTATGGCAGCACGGTGGCGTGGGATTTCACCAGCGGCCGCCGCGTGAAAGAACCCGATGCCAAAGGCCGGATGCGTGCCTTCCTCAACCGCGCCAGCAAAGACTTGCCGCGCCGCAGCCGCGGATGGCTCCATCTCGGCACCACCGGCGAAGTCACCTTCACCGGGCGCGCTTTGCCGTGGATGCCTGCGCGAATCATCACCATTCCCGCCAGCGAAGCGAGGATCGTGGAAACCCTCACGGGTCCCGATCTCGTCGTCGCGCAACCGATGCCGGCAACCTTGCTCGTCCTTCCGCCGCGTTACCGCGGAGCGGAAGAATCAATCGCCCGTGCCCTCGGAATCAGCGTGGGTGAAGCGGGGGCGTTCGCACGCGCCTGGCAATCCGCCACCGGATGGTTGCGCCTTACCCTCGGCTCCGCCCCGGCACCGCGAGGTCCGGAGCCGATCACGTGATCCATGCGCCCATGCCATCTCTTTTGTAAACGGATTTCCAGCGATCCGCCACTCCATAGCTCAAGGCAAGCCCGACCAAGATTCAGCACCCATTGATAGCCATGAACCAAAACCTGATTACCACCACGACAAGGCGCTCCTTTCTCAGGCAAAGTGCCGCCGCCCTCACTGTTCCCTTCGCGGCGCCGCTCATCCTGGCCGAGCCTGTCACCGGAGCGAATGCGAAACTCAACCTCGCATGGGTCGGTATCGGCAATCAGGGAGGGGGCGATCTCAGGAGTTGCGCCGATGGCAACAACATCGTCGCACTTTGCGACTGCGACCCGAGCACGTGGCCTAAAATGCAGGAGAAATTCCCGCAGTCGAAGTTCTACAAGGACTTCCGCATCATGCTCGCGGAAATGGGCGACAAGATCGACGCGGTGGGCGTCGGCACACCAGACCACACCCACTTTGCCGTTGCCTACATGGCCATGAGCATGGGCAAACACGTCTTCGTCCAGAAGCCACTGGTGCATTCGTTATGGCAAGCCCGCACGTTGCAAAAACTCGCCGCTGAGAAGAACCTCATCACCCAGATGGGTAACCAGGGCCACGCCTCCGAAGGCGCGCGGCTGATCAAAGAATGGTATCAGGCCGGCCTCGTTGGAGAGGTCCGCGAGGTCATTGCATGGACCAATCGTCCGAAAGGCGGATGGGGCTTCAATGGCACTTTAAAGACCGAATTTCCCGCCGAAGAACCTCTTCCCGAAGGCTTGGACTGGGACATATGGCTCGGTCCGGTTGAGAAGAAGGTCCACTTCAGCAAGTTCCTTCATCCGACCACGTGGCGTCCTTGGTGGGATTTCGGCTGCGGCGGACTCGGCGACATCGGTTGCCACACCATCGACACCGCCTACTGGGCGCTCGATCTCGGTGCTCCCGAAAGTGTGGATGTCGAGATGCATGGCGAGGTCAACCCCATCCACACCGCGTTTGGCTCGATCGTCACCTTCAATTTCCCGGCGCGCGGCAACAAGCCTCCGGTGAAGGTCAAATGGTATGAAGGACCCAGCGCTCCCCAAGCGCCTGCTGGTTATGATGGCCCCATGGGTGGCGAAGGTGGCATGATCATGATCGGTGAAAACGGCGGCATCTGCCACGCGGGCATGCGCCCCGACCGTCCGCAACTCTATCCCAACCAGAAGTGGGAAGAATACCGCGCCAACGCTGACAAACGTGTGCCCAAAACCATTCCTCGGGTCAAGGGCATTCACCGGGATTGGATTGAATCGGTGCGCAACGGCACGCCAGCTTGTTCGGATTTCAGCTACTCCGGCCCGATGACCGAAGCCATTCTGCTCGGCGCACTCGCCATCCGCACCGGCAAACCCCTCAAGTGGAATGCCGAAACCATGGAAATCACGGGAAATCCCGAGGCAGCAAATCTCATCAACCCCCAAGCCCGCAAAGGCTGGCGTCCAGAAGATCTGGTGTAGGGCGATCTACACCGGTAAACGATGGGTGGCCATTCCAAACATGCGACTGCTCGTTTGGCCTGAGAATTTGCAGCGTTGATGGTGCTACGGGAAGGTTATATGACTTTAATGGCGAGCTTTTTACTTCGAGCTTGCAGCTCGAGCCGGAGTGACAGAAAAGCAAACGAAGAAAATTCTGCCGTGTCCGAAAGGTCCGAATCGTCCGAAGAGGTGGCGAGCCGCAATCCGCTGAGAGAACCGGAGGAGTTTTGGCAGAAAGATGTGGGGCAAAAAGATGGATAGAATGGCGGAAAAGTTGCCACCGGCAAGATGCCGCTGGTACACTCCCGAAGGGGAGAACGGGCGCGGTGTTACGACAACTCCGGTTGTAGATCAAAGGGTGAAAGGGCGAAATCGAGCCGCTTGCCTTGGAAATCTTTTACTTCCGATCCGAAAGATCCATCTGTGCGGGCGGGCGGCACGTTTCCTGTCTGTCAACCCCCGCAGATCATGAATCTTCCTACGACCGAACCGCATCCCTCCGCCGAGGCTCTGCTCGCGATTTGTCATTTTGCCGCCTTCGCCGATGGCGAGAAGTCGGAGAGCGAACGCGCGCGTCTCGATGCCCTTGCCCGCGAGCTGGGTGAATCGGATGTATCCTCGATCTCCAGGCGAATTCTGATGGGGCGCTTATCACTCGAGAGCGCCGTGGCCGGATTGGCGAGCCAGGATGATCGTTTGTTGGGCTACGAAATGGCGCGGGTGATTTGCGAGAGCGGCGGCGACCTCGGGAGCGCCGAAAAGGAATTTCTCTCCGAACTCCGCGTTCGTCTTAGCCTCGGCGAAGCGCAGACTCAAACCATCGACACGGAGGTGGACGCGGTGGCATTGGCTCCGGTGGAATCAGCCTGGCCGCCTCCCGCCGTCGCCGATCAGAGCGGCATGATTCTCCGTTACTCCGTTCTCAATGGCGCGCTTGAACTCCTGCCGCAGACCATGGCCACCATGGCCATTCTTCCTCTGCAGATGAAAATGGTCTGGCGCATTGGCAAGGCGTTTGGCCATGAACTGGATCGTTCGAGCATCAAGGAATTCATCGCCGCCGCCGGCATTGGCATCGGTTCACAGGTCATCGAAGGATTCGCCCGCAAGCTCATCGGCGGATTCGGGAAAAAACTCGGTGGCAAACTCGTGGGCCGCATCGCCAACGAAGCGACGGGTTCCGCTTTCTCCTTCGCCTCTACCTATGCCATTGGTCATCTGGCAGTGAAATACTATTCCGGCGGACGCAAACTCGGCGGATCCGAATTGAAAGCGCTCTACACGCCCTTGGCGAGCGAAGCCAAACAGCTCCATGCCCGCTACGCGCCGGAAATCCAGCAACGCGCCCGCACCCTCGATGCCACCAGCATCATGAACCTCGTCCGCGGCAAGGACGCGGTTTAAGCACAACGCTCTTTACTCGGTAAACTATCAATGATTGTCTCCTGCTCCATCGCCTTATCCCTGCGGGGCAAGAGCGAGACGCTCTTGCTACGGCGGGCATAGCAAATCAAGGGGATTTCGCCTGCGGGCATCCTCCGGAGCCGTAGCAAGACCGTTGGAGCCTTCGAAGCCTTGGCGAAGTAGGCCCGGTCTTGCCCAGAAAACTGGTCTCCATTCATTGAATTTTGTCCGGCATAAAGAACCTTAGGTTAGATGGTCTTCAACCAGAAAGAGAAGCGGATGGTTTGACCCGCCCTCGCATTTCTCCGGCAGCCGTGCCATGTTCGGAGGATGACGCCCATTCACCGCCGCTCGTTGATCGCCCTCGTGGGCGCGACAGCGCTGTGGGGATTGAGTTTTCCTCTCGTAAAATGCCTTTTGTTAGAACAACAGGCGCTCGCACCCGCTGCCGGAAGCTGGTTTCTCTCCGCATGGGGACTCGCCACACGTTTCCTCCTCGCCGCGCTCGTGCTGCTCCCATGGATTCTCAAATCAGGTGTCCGGCCGGATGAGTGGAAGCAAGGGGCGAAACTCGCATTCTGGTGCGGTATTGGCATGTGGTTCCAAGCGGATGGTCTCGCCCACACCGCCGCCTCGACATCTGCTTTCCTCACCCAGGGATACTGTCTTTTGTTGCCGCTGTGGGCGGCTTTCCGGCAGAAAAGGAATCCCGGACTGCGCGCATGGGTTGCCGTGGCCATGGTGATCATCGGCGGCGCATGGATCTCGGGCGTGAGCCCAGGAAACCTCCGGCTCGGCCGCGGCGAGATCGAAACCCTGCTGGCCGCGCTCTTTTTCACCTTCCAGATCCTCGGGCTGGAGGATCCGAAATACCATCACAACCGCGGACTCCAAGTGGCGTTTGTCATGTTCGCCGCCGTGGGCGCTCTCTTCGTGCCGATCTCCATGGCCACCGCTCCGGCCCTTTCCGATGTGCTCGCGGTGGGTGCGAATACCGATGTGCTCCTTCTCCTCGTCGCGATCACGCTATTCTCGACCGTAGGAGCCTACAGCCTCATGATCGGATTCCAACGCGGCGTAACGGCCACCGAAGCCGGCCTCATTTATTGTGGGGAACCGATCTTCACCGCCCTCAATGTTTTATTCCTGCCCGCGATGCTCGCCGCATGGACGGGCAATGTTTACCCGAATGAGACGTGGACCACCGCGATGATTGGCGGGGGATTGCTGATCACCATCGCCAATGTGCTCGTGCAGCTCCGGCCACCAAACGGGAAAGACGGGAGCGAGAAAACCCACCCGCCCGTTTGATCCGGATGAGTGGCTAAATCGCCCAGCGCGGTCGAATGACCGCTTCAGACCAGTCCGTGGTAGAACCGGTAGTCACCGCCGGCTGCAAGACGGCCGACGAGCAGGGCCAGTTCGCGGGCGTGGTAATCGCCCCATTGCGATGATTCGCCTTGCGGGATCTTCTTGCCCGCTGGCACATAATCCCAGCCGTTGGGACGGTGGTAAATGGAATGCAGGAGCAACCCCTGGTGAGCCGGGTCGCGGGAAAGATACGGGTCGGCCAGCAGCGAACGAGTGACCGTCAGTCCGGCCTGGAAATAGCGTTTTCCGTCTTCGGTATCCAGTCCGAGGTAACGGCCGAGGCGCAACAATCCCTGGGCGCCGATGGCCGCCGCCGA
This sequence comes from Verrucomicrobiales bacterium, assembly GCA_046075565.1. Lineage (GTDB taxonomy): Bacteria > Verrucomicrobiota > Verrucomicrobiia > Verrucomicrobiales > SLCJ01 > JBJTQJ01. Next base: position 59,633 of record JBJTQJ010000082.1, read on the forward strand.
GGAATCGATCGGCTCGTGATCATTGTCGGGTTCGGACGGACGATCGAGATAGTCGCCCAGATGCACCAGACCGGGCGCACCGGTGTCCCAATAAGGAATACCATCAGGCGGAGTATTGGCGATGAAGAAGTCGCAGGTCGAACGCGCGGCCTTCTCGAAAACAGCGAAGATGTCCTTCCCACCATAAGGTGCGAGTTTTTCCGGTGGCAGGTCACGCAGGAATTCCAGCTCCTCCGCGAAGCCGACCATGGCCCAAGCCAGGCCGCGGGTCCAGGTGGTGAAACCGGTGTAGCCTTGTTGTGAATTCGGGCAACGGAATTTGCCATCATTCGTGTTGAAGACACATTCGTGGGCGGTGCGTCCCCACAGGTCGTAGCTATCGCGACCTTCGCCATAGAAAACCGAATACTTTGCGGTCGCGCGTCCGTGGTCGATCAGACGGCCGAGCATGTCGGTCTCGACATCGCCTTCATCCATGGCCTTGTGGCCTAACAACCAACTGACACCCAAGGCCCGGCACGAGCGGATGGTATCGACAAATAGGGAATGCGGGCCGTTGAAGGAATAGATGAACCCGCCGCCGCCGTGGGTTCGTGTCCAGCGCCGGGCCTGGGCCGCTCCGGTGAGCTTGAGCGCGAGCTGATGGAAGCGCACTTGCCATTCATCGAGCGGGGCTTTGCCTTCGCGCATGAGGCGCAGCAGGTTGCCGTAGGTCGAGACGTTGTTGAACCCATGGTCGTGCACGCCGAAATGGCTCACGTGCGGTGCCATCAGTTCGAGCGTGTTGCGGAGCGCGTATTCGTGATGCCAGGTCTCGCCAGTGGTGTCGAATTGGAGTGCGGCCGATCCGAACTGGAAGCCTTGTGTCCACTCCGTCCAACCCCGGGTCGTGTATTTTCCCGCTACCGTGAAGACCGGCGAGCCTTTCGCGGTATCGTATTCCTTGTCGATGAGCCGGATTTTTTGTCCGGACAATTCCCAAAATTCCGCGAGGGCGGAACTAAGGTCGGCGGGCGCGAGTTTTTGATCGATTTTCAGCATGGTGCTTCGGAATGGGTTGGATGGAAGAATGGGAAATCAGAGCTTCGGCAGATGGAATCCTCCATCGAGATAAACAACATCGCCGGTGGTGAACGGCCAGTCGCCGGAGACGAAGGAGCGAACGGCGCGGCCCACATCTTCAGGCTGGCCCCAGCGTTTCATCGGCACGGTCTGGCCGCCCGCGATGATCGCATCGTATTTTTCCTTCACGCCACTGGTCATATCGGTTTCCATGATGCCGGGTCGCAATTCGATCACCTGACCGACATCAGCCAGTCGCAACGCCCACAGTCGTGCGGCCATGGCGAGACCGGCCTTCGAGATGCAATACTCGCCACGGTTCAACGACGCGGTGTCGGCGGAGATCGAGGAAACAAAAACAAACTTGTAGCCACCGGCGAGCGGACAATCACCCGGGTGCGCGAGCCAATGCTTGGCCGCCTGTTGGGCGAGGAAATAGGGACCCTTGAGGTTCACTTCCATGACCCGGTCGTAACTCGCTTCGGTGGCCTCCGAAATATCCTTCCGTTCCGGTGGAGCGATGCCGGCATTGCTGACGACCGCGTCCACCCGGCCAAGGGCAGTCAATGCCGCTTCGAACAATCCGGCGCGGGCCACCGCATCGCCCATGTCGGCCTGCAAGACCGGAAACACTTGCTCCGGGCGCTGGGCCTGATTGCGACAATCTTCCGCCGTCCGCGCAGCCGCCTCGCGGTTGCCCGCACAATGAATGGCCACGCTGAAGCCCGCCGCCGCCAGCTCGAGGGCGATGCCCCGGCCAAGCCCCCGGCTCGCTCCCGTGACCAATACCGCAGGGATCGTTCCGGCCTTGCCGGTATCATTTTCCACTTTCATTGCATGCAACTTTAACGGGCCACCCGCCCCGTGCAAGTTGCGTTTTGTGCGCCCAAAGGTGGCAGCCATGGTCCGGCGCCGACAGCCTGGCAAGTGGCTTCGGACTCAATCCTTGAAGATGAACAAGCTGATGGTGAACGCGGCACCGATGATATAGATGAGGATCAGGTTTGACACAAAATAAGGAAAAAACATCAAGGCACCACCGATCAGCTTCGGCTTGAGCGTATCCTTCACTTTGCCATAACCGAAGCCGATCATCCCGACCAGACCGAAGAGGAATCCGGCCACAAGTCTGGGAACAAAGTCGGGATCCATGGGAAAATCGGTTGGAAACTCAGGATTTACAGGTGCGGGGGCGCACGATGATGCGTTTCAGGCGCTCTTTGGATTCCTCGCTGATCGACTCGACATGCGGATTTTCCTTGAGCGTGTTGTGGACGATGCGGCGGTAGTAGGAGTTGAGCGGATTGAGGCGCACGGCTTTCCCGGTATCGCGCACGCGCTCGGCGAGGGCGGTGATCTTTTCGATCATTTCGGTCTCACGCTGGTTGCGGTAGTGGCCGACATCGACTCGGAAGCGCGGGGCATCGGGATGGCGCTGCAGCAAGAGACGGTTGAGAAGAAATTGGATATCGTCCAGCCGATCCCCATGACGGCCGATGAGCAGACGGGAGTCGTCGGTGAGGATTTGCAGACCGGGACCCTCGGCGGTTTCCTCGTCTTCGATGGTGGTGTAAAAACCAAGATGACCGAGCATGGTATCGAGGATGCGGCGTGCGTCTTCGCGGATGGTATCGGGAGAACTCATATACTTCCGTGAGGTTGCAGGATTCCAGCGCTGGCGTCAACCGCAATTCTCGGGCTCTGAAAAGGGGCGGGTGCAGCACAAAAGAGGCGGCTCTTCTGGAAATCGAGTGGAGTTTTGTTGTCTTCGGTTCGGAGCCACGACACTCGTTCTTTTCTCGACAAAATGGGAGTCCGGGCGTCCCGCCCGGAACTTGTCCCGTTCACGGGCAGGATGCCCAATATTGTCGGTCTAGCACTAGAATTGGCAAAGAGCGATCTGATCTCAGGGCAAGACCGGGAAGGTCTTGCTACGACTCCGATGGGTCCTCAAAGGCCATATTCCCCTGATCGGCCACGTCGGCCGTAGCAAGAGCGTCTCGCTCTTGCCTTACAAGGATGTGAAAAACAAGAACCCGGAAGACCAAGATTCCTAGCGCTAAACTCACAGTATTGGGCAGGATGCCCGTGCTCCCTTTTCGGCAAATGAGGCCGCAACTCCTCCGCCATGGCCCATCGCTCCAGCAAGCTACGGACACGACCCTACGGGATCGTGTCCCTCCGTGGATGGAAAGGCGGGGATCCGCGTCAAGTTAAGGGTTATCCTTATTGCGGTGGCAGCGCTCGGGTCGGTTGGGTGATATGCGGAGCGCGGAGGTAGATCGGTTCGATCGCTCCGCTTGCCGGGGCGGCACATGCAGCGCTGCGGGCGAGCCGCACGGCGGAGGGTGGACGTCTGTGCAGGCGCGAATCGAGTGGCCGCGCGTCGGTGGTGAAGATGGGATCCGTTAGACCGGATAAACGTTCGGTCAATTCCGCCATGGGAAAAATCTCCGCGGGAACCACCAATTGCCCGTCGCGGATGGTCGCGAGATAGAATCCGTCGCGCCGCGCGTCGCCGACAACATGATAAGCACTTTCATCGGACAAGGTCGAAAGGGAATCGTGCCCGCTCCAGGGCAAGCCCAGTCCGGTGGCGAGTCCGTGCGCGGCGGCGATGCCGATGCGGATGCCGGTGTAGGAACCGGGACCGGTGCCGACGACAATGTGGTTCGGCGCCGGGCCATCACGCAGGATGCGGGCGAGGGGATCGAAGACGAGGGAATTGTGCGAGCGCTCGCTCTCGAAGGTATATTCCACGAGCGTCTCGGGCACTTGATCGGCATTGAACCGGACCAGTGCAACTTCGCCACGCGGCGTGGATGTATCGAGGGCGAGGATGATCATGTTGATGATCCGGACCTCCAGGTTTGCCAGTCCGATCGGGTTCCCATTTTCGCCGAGCGAATGCCATGGGTCGGCGCATCGATTTCGATCCAAAGGGAATCGCCGGGCAGCGCGTCGGGAAAACGATCCGCCCATTCGACGAGGATCAGACCATTTGCGTCCAGCAGGTCGTCCCAACCGAGGCCGACCAGTTCATGCTCCGATTCGAGTCGGTAGAAGTCGAGATGGAAGACCGGCAAATGCCCGCCCCGGTATTCATGCACGAGCGTGAAGGTCGGGCTGGTGACCAGATCATCTGATCCCGCTCCGGCGGTGATGGCAGCAGCGAGGGTGGTTTTGCCCGCCCCGAGGGTGCCAACAAGTGCGATGACCTGCCCGGCGCGAGCGGCCGCTCCCAACTCGCGGCCAAAGGCCCGGGTCGCGGATTGATCAGGTAGAAGCCGGGTGATCATAGGGTTCTTGTCGCGAGCTGTTCTCGCCCAAGCGGTGAATTTGGCCTAATTTCCCCGGCCTGCCAATCTCAACCATGGAGGCGGGCTTTGATTTGCCAGATGGCCCAGAGGGCGTGTTCGGAGACGAGCGGGTCGGGATCGTCGGCCGCGTTTTCCAGAGCCGGCAAGTCGTCCGCTCCACCGGTGTTTCCGAGCGCGACGCAGACATTGCGGAGAAAGCGCGGCCTTTTGATGCGCTTGATGGGCGAGCGACGGAAGAGCGAGCGGAAACTTTCGTCATCGAGCGCGAGGTAATCCCGCAGACCGAGAGCAAAAATACCCTGCCGCGCGTGGTAGGCGGCTTCGGCGGATACGCGCGCGAAGCGGTTCCACGGGCAAGCGGACAGGCAATCGTCGCATCCGTAGATCCGGTTTCCGAGCAACGGGCGGAGCGATTCGGGAATGGGGCCTTTGTGTTCGATGGTCAGATACGAAATACAGCGCCGGGCATCAACGCGGTGAGGTGCGGTAATGGCACCAGTCGGACAGGAGTCGATACAACGAACACATTTTCCGCAATGATCACGCGCGGGCTCATCGGGTTCGACCTCGAGGGTGGTCAGGATGACGGCGAGAAAAAACCAGGTGCCGAGCTCGCGGTGGATCTGCACGGTCGATTTTCCATTCCAGCCAAGTCCGGCGGAACTCGCGTGGTCGCGTTCGAGCACCGGTCCGGTATCAACATAACATCTCTGGGATCCCCCCAAGTCGGTTAGCCGCGCATCAAGCTCGCGCAAACGCGGTAAGATGAGATCATGGTAGTCATCATTCCATGCGTACCGGGCGATGCGGCCGGTGGCGCGTCCGTCGGCGGGCGAGGGCGGGTATTCACCGGGAAAGTAATTCACTGCGAGCACGAGTGTGCTACAGCAACCGGGCAGCACGACTCGCGGGTCGGCGCGGCGCTCGGGCTCTCTCTCCATCCAGGCCATTTCACCATGGCAACCATCACGCAACCATGTGAGGAACTCATCGGCATGCGGCGCGCGTTCGGCCCGGGCCACGCGGCAATCATCGAACCCGCTGGCGGCGGCCAGAGATTTGATCTCGCGGGAGAGGGCGCCGGGATCCATTTTCGGAATCGGTAATCATTCAGCCTTTCGAATCACCGGGCGATAATGTCCGGTGAGCGGAAAATCAAAAAGCCGGTCTTCCTCGCGTGCGCCAGCCCCGATATTATGGATGATGAGCGGGCGGCTTCCATCATCCGAGCGCCGATCGGACACGATCATCACATGGGGCAAATGGGGAGGCACGGTGCAGGTCACGATGTCGCCGGGAAGGAATTCGGCGGCCTCTTGTTTCACCGGCCGGCTCCAGCCCTGGCGGGTGAACCAGACACGAAGATTGGGAACGCGCCGATGATCGATATTGCGGTCCGTCCTCGAGAGTCCCCAGATTTTCGGATAGAGGCCGAAGTTCGCCTTCATGTCTTCGTGCACGAGTTTCTGCAAGTCCATGGCATGGGCGCGGCGGAACGCGCGGATCACGACATCGGTGCACACCCCGCGCTCGGCAGGCACGTCGCCATTCGGGTAGGCGAGTTTGACGTAGGCGGGATCATACGATGTGGTCACGCCGACTTGCTCGCGGCCCGCTTCATGCAGGCTGCCTGCAGTTGGGGTCACGGCTAGGCCAACAAGAGAAAGAAGCCGGAAAATCATTTGCATCAGAAGGTAAGTCTCCCGCCGCCCTCGGAGCGCAGGAGGGCATCGGCGATAATGCGATCGATTGGATTGCGGGTATCGGTGAAGGGTTTGGCGGCGGCGATGACGGGCGAAAGAATGACTTCCGGTACACGTGTCTGCACGAGCTGGCGGCCGAATCCGAATCCGCCGCCGAGATTCTGGGAGATAAATCGGTCGAGTGGTTCTTTCGAAGCCATGAGGATGATATTCTGCCGGGCTTCCGGGTTGGCGCGGTGCACGGTGAAGATGGCGATATGGGGGAAATGCGCCTTGAGTCCGCCAAGCACGCCGGAGGTCAGTTCACCGGCCGGACCGCGCACGGCGCCGATCACATTCATCATGTAGACACCGCGGGGACGAAGTCGTTCAGCAACCAAGCCGAAAAATTCTTCCGTGACGAGATGCGGCGGAATGTAACTGAGCCCGTTGTAAGCATCGCCGAAGATAAAATCATAGGTGGCGGCGGGCTGGCGAATGAGGAATCCCCGGCCATCGGCGGCGTGGGGTTTGACGCGCGGGGCGCTATCGAGCCGGAAGAATTTCCTTCCGACTTCGATCACCTCGGGATCAATCTCCGCCACATCGACTTCGGTTTTTTCCCAGCGTGCGGCGAAATGACGTGGCATGCCGAAAGCACCGGCACCGATGAAGAGGGCGCGCTGGGGCTGGAAGCCGGGATCGTTGGTCAGGACTTCCCAATAGCGCTGGTAGGGAAGAGAGAGGCTGTCATCGGAGAGATTGACCGCGCCCTCGTCGGTGGAATCGAGCATGAGCACACGGTGACGGGCGCCGTTGACCTCGCGTTCGACCACGCGGATGAGGTGGTAGTAAGTATTGCGGGCGTAAATGGTTCCCGGCACGGAAGAGAGAGGAATGGCCAGCGAGATGGCACCGCCTCCGATGGCCGCGATGAGAATGGAAATGGCCGCCTTGCGCGAACCGCCACCGAACCAGAACGGAAGGGCGAGCAGGCAAAGCGCGATGCCGGTCGCGATGATGATGTGGCGAATGTCGAAATTCGATAACAGGTAGAAGCCCGTGGCGAAGGTGCCGATGAAACTGCCGAGCGCTCCCATCATGGAGATGAGACCGGCCGAACGCCCCACGGCATGATCGGCGCGCAGCACGCTGAGCAACTTTACTGAATACGGACTGACCGCCCCGAGCAGGACTCCCGGAATGAGGAACATGACTGAACTGAGAAAAAGCGGTCCAGCGATCATACGTTGTGGCTCCACCCAACCGGAAACCGTATTGGCGAGCGCGGGCATGAGGGTGGTGGCTAGTCCGGCCGTGCCTAACAACACTCCGATCATCGATGGGCGCGGGTTCTTGTCGGCGAGGCGGCCACCGAAATATCCGCCGGCGGACATGGCCACGAGCACCACGCCGATGAGAGCGGTCCACGTATAGATGGTATTTCCATAAACGGGAGCGATGAGGCGGTTGCCACTGATCTCGACGATCATGATGGCGGCACCGGCTAAGAAAGCCGCGGTGGGAAACCACGCCGTGGGCAGGGCGCGGACGGGAGCTGATTCGGGAGTGGTGCTCATTCCTTGTAAAAGACGAGATTGAGGATGAACCAGCGGTTGTCGCGGCGCAAGAGGGTGAAGTGGTCCCAACCGATGGTAACCTTGTCGCCCTCGACGAGTTTCCATTTTACCGCGGCTTGGGCGGCACGGCTGTCGGGGCTGATGTGGATTTCCATCCGCTCGGCCGTTTCGACCATGGGAGCAACGGCAGCCGCGTGGGCCTGGCGTTGCGATTCAATGAATGGCGGCAGCGGCCACGCCACCACACGCCCGCTCTCATCCACAAAATGCACGACCGCTCCTTTTTCAAAGAGATCCTGGTAGGCGTCGATTCGTTTCTCCGACCAGACTTGGAAATATTTCGTGAGGAAAGCCCGCACATCCTCGATGGCAGGATCGGGTGGAGGCGGCGGGGCATTCTTCTCACCGCAGGAAATCATCAGGGCGGCGGCGCACAAGACAAGGAGGCGGACGACGATCTGGATCATGTGAGGAACAATTGCCCCGGATGATCGTCCGGGCAAAGCGGGATTTACCGGAAGTCGGCGAGGCGGCGGTTGAATTCGATGGATTTGCCCAAGATCTTGGCCTGCTGGATGATCGGGGAGAAGCGTTCGATTACTTCCCGGTAGGCTCCCGAGCCGGCTTCGTGGCCGACCCGCAGTAGCCGGCCGATCACGCAGAAAATCTCGCTCTTCTCGCTCTCGAGGATTGCAAGGCGGGAGTTGATTTCCATGAGCCGGCGACCGGCGTCGGAGACCTCGCGGGTGAGGTTGCGTTCGCGGAGGCTGATACGTCCGCGCAGGTTGTCCATCTCCAATTCGATCGCCTTGATTTTTCGTTCGTTCAACCTGGCCTCGCCGCGGAGGTTTTCGACCTCGCGCGCCATGTCCCCGTACTTGTTCTTGGTTTCCTGGAGATCCTGCCGCACGCCCTCCAGTGTTTGCTCATCGGCATCTTCCCCCTTGAGCACGCTCAACTTGAGTTTCAGACCGTTGAACTTTTTCCTCACCATCTCCGCCGCATGGATCAATTCCTGGGTGACCTTGAGCTTTTCTGTCAGCCTTTCCCTTTCCAATTCGAGAAGCGCATCGACACGGTTCAACTGCGTGCCGAATTGAGTTTCGGGCTCCGCGGCGGCTTCTTGCGCGCGTTTCAACTCCTCGGTGGCGGCCTCGAGTTCCTGCTCGAGTTTCGTTTGTTCCGCGTCGAGTTGTCGGATGCGCCAGTATTCGTTGGTCAGTTCCTCGACATGCTCGAGTTCTCGCCAAGCCATTTTGCCGATCAGCGTCTCGGCTTCCTTGAGCAGGATGCTCTCTTCGGTCGCATTACGCAGGTAGAGGCGCGGCGCCACCACCCCCAGACGGGCGGCGATTTTTCGGGCGAAATATTCCAGACCTTTCATGCGTCGGGGCAAGTTGCACCGGACTGGCGGCGCGTCAATCGATGGATTGTCATGACATCAGCCTTCCGGATTCTGCTGTAGGGCGGCAATCGCTCCGAAATCCTCCAAGGTCGTGGTGTCTCCGGATACCGATCCGGTGGCACAGATTTCCTTGAGCAGGCGGCGCATGATTTTACCCGAGCGGGTTTTCGGCAAGGCACCGGCGAAACGGATGTCGTCCGGTTTGGCGATGGCGCCGATGGCTTTGCCAACATGGCTCTTCAGTTCGGCGGCCAGCGCGTCGGAAGATTCGAACCCACCCTTGAGGGTGACAAATGCGACCACTCCCTGACCTTTGATCTCATCCGGGCGACCAACCACCGCGGCTTCGGCCACGGCCGGGTGGGAAACAAGGGCGCTTTCCACCTCCGCCGTGCCCAAACGATGCCCGGCGACATTGAGCACGTCGTCCAGACGCCCGACGATCCAGAAATTGCCGAACTCGTCACGGCGCGCACCATCACCGGCGAGATAGATGCCGGGATATTCCGACCAATAGGCATCGCGGAAACGTTGCGGATCCCCATGGATACCGCGCAACATGGACGGCCACGGGCGGCGGATGACCAGCTTGCCTCCTTCGTTTGGCGCGCATTCGCGTCCGGTCTCATCGACGATGGCGGCATCCACACCGAAGAATGGCAAGGTCGCGGTGCCGGGTTTGATCGGTGTCGCGCCGGGCAGCGGGGTGATCATGATTGCTCCCGTCTCGGTCTGCCACCACGTATCGACGATCGGGCAACGTCCGCCGCCGATCTTGCGGTGGTACCACATCCATGCTTCCGGGTTGATCGGTTCGCCGACGGAGCCGAGCAATCGTAGCGAACTGAGATCGTGTTTGTCCACGAATTCATCGCCCGCTTTGATGAAGGCACGGATGGCGGTCGGGGCGGTGTAGAAAATGGTTGCCTTGTATTTCTCGATGATCTGCCAGAACCGGGAGAAGTCGGGATGGTTCGGCGCGCCCTCGTAAATGATCTGAGTCACTCCATTGGCGAGCGGACCGTAGACGATATAACTATGTCCGGTGATCCATCCGATATCAGCCGTGCACCAATAGACATCATTCTCGCGCATATCGAAGACATACTTGCAGGTCGTGTAGGTGCCGACCATGTAGCCGCCCGTCGTGTGCATGATGCCCTTTGGTTTGCCGGTCGAACCTGAAGTGTAGAGAATGAACAGCGGGTGTTCGGCGTCGAATCCCTCGGCCGGGCAGACATCCGGTTGCGCCGCCATTTCTTCTTCCAGCCAATGGTCTCGGCCTTCCACCATGGTCACGTTGTTCCCGCAACGTTTGCTCACGAAAACATTGGCCACGCCCGGATGTTTCGCCAGGGCTTCATCCACATTCGCCTTCAGTTCAACCACTTTCCCACGCCGCCATCCGCCATCCGCTGTGATCACCGCGACAGCCTGCGAATCCTCCAGGCGATCCTTGATCGAATCGGAGGAGAACCCGCCGAAGACCACCGAATGCACCGCGCCAATGCGCGCACACGCCAACATCGCGGCCACCGCCTCCGGCACCATCGGCATGTAAATCAAAACCCTCTCGCCGGAGCGGATGCCGCGCGCCTTGAGAGCATTTGCCAGACGGCACGTCATGGCCAGCAACTCGCGATAGGTCACCTCGCGGGTATCACCTGGTTCACCTTCCCAAAGCAAGGCGACCTTGTCTCCGCGGCCGGCCTCGACATGGCGGTCCAGGCAGCTCTGGGTGATATTGACCTTCGCGCCGGTGAACCATTTCGCGTCCGGGGCACTCCATTCGCAGACATTTTCCCACGGCTGCTGCCAATAAAGTTCCGAGGCCTCCCGCTTCCAGAAAGCATCGGGATTTTCCAACGACTCGCGGTGCATCTCACGGTATTGCTCGATGCTTCCGATCCGGGCGCGGGCGCTGAAATCGGCGGGCGGGGCAAAGACGCGGTCTTCCTGAAGGTGGGATTGGATGGATTGGCTCATGGTGGTATCCGGGGAATCGAAGGGGGCCGGGTGGCGAGAGCGGAGACGCTACCAAGGACCCGGGGGGGCAGGCAATACGAATTTTCGGTCGTCGAAAAATCCCCGCGGCTCCGGATTTTCTCCGGTGACCCTCACGATTTCGCCGGTTCCGGCACCGCGTCTCCGGAAGGTCGGCGATGGGCAAGGGCCCACCAGGCCGGGAGGACGAGCAGGGCGGTGGAAAGGGCGATGAGAATACCGATACAGGAAATGCGCCCGAAGGAAGCGAGCCCCGGGTCGGCCGCCTGGGTAAGTGTGCCGAATCCGACGGCGGTGGTTACCCCGCAGAAGACGAGGGCCTTGCCGGTGCCTATCCAGAGGCGGTGGCGGTCGCCGTTGTAACGCCGCAGGGCCAGCAGCACATGGATGGCGTAGTCAATCCCGGTCCCCAACAAAACGGGCAGGGCGGCGAGGTTCTGGAAAGTCCATGGCTGGTCGATGGCCACCATCACCGCTCCGAGCACCAGACCGCAGAAAAGAAGATAGCCAAGGGATAGGAGTAAGTCCCTGCGGTTGCGGAACATCACCGCCAACATCGCCAAGAGAATCGCCACCGTGGGCAGCACCACGACCCGCACATCGCGCAGCATGAGGGGTTTGATGCTCGATTGCAGGGTCTGCCAGGCGGCGAGATAGACGCCCGGCTGGTTGATCGGAGCCAAATCCTCGAAATCGCGATCCTTCATCGCCTCGTAGTCGGCGGGCAGGAGGCTGCCAGCCAGCACATGCGAGTCCTCGTCGCGGGCGAGGAAACGACCGAGCAGCGCCTTGGCCGCCTCGGATTCGGGGAAAGCCGTTCCGCCTTTGTTGATTTCTCCCGCGAAGCGGGACCAGGCATCGCAAATCGCTCCTGTCAGGGCCGAGCCTTCTTCGCTGAACCCGGCCTCCGAGGCCGCGGCGAGCAGGGAATCCTTGCGGGCGGCCACGGCGGCGAGCGAGGTTGCGGCGGCGCGCTGGTAATCGGGCTGCGGCCAGAGGGCAGCCGGCACGGTGGCGGCTTCGAGTTTCCCTTCGGCCTGGAGCTGGCGGATGGCCGATTCGGCACGGCCGAGCGCGGCCCGCAGCTCTTCGTCATTTTTTCCCTCGACCAGCACGGGGAAATTGCCCTCGCCCCAGGCAGGCAACGACGACTGGATGTCGCGGAACACCTTCATGGCATTCAAGCGCGATTCCGGCAACTGGCTGAGGTGGTAAGAAAGCTTCGGAAGCCCGGAAATGGCAAAAATGGCCAGGCTGGCCACCGCTCCCGCCACGGTGAGTTTGCCCCCGTGCAACATCCACCACGGCGCGGGTTTGCCGTCGTCCACCCGCAAGTCGGGTTTGGTATGGCCGGCAGCCAGCAGCGGGACGAAAACAAAAAGCGTAACCAGGGCAGCCACGGCGATGCCAATCGCCACGAGATTCCCGAGCTGGGCGATGCCCGGGAAGGCGGAAAGATTCAACACGAGGAAAACCGACGCGGTCGTGGCGGCCGCCCACAGGATCGAAGCACCAATACGCCGCCGCAAGGATCGGGCATCTCCTCCAAAGGACGCATGGTATTGGGCGGCCAAGACGCCGTAATCGGCCGCCAGCCCCATTAGAATGGCCGCAAAGCCGATGCTCATGATGCTCAACTCGTCGAAAACCGTCCCGCCAATGGCCAGCGTGGTCGCGAATGTCAGCGTCAAGCAAACCACAAGAAATAATAAATGCCGGAAATTCCGCTGGATGGCCCAGAACAACAAAGCGATGACAATGCCCGTCAGAATGGTGCTGCCGCCCAGATCCTTCTCCATGACCGCAGCCACTTCCGACTTATAAGGAGCCTCGCCCGTGATCCCGTGGCGTATCGCGGCGCGCTCCGGGGCGGCGGCTTTCCATTTTGTCACATAAGCCTCCAGTTCGGCAATCCACGCCGCGTCTTCCTTGTAGCTCGTATGCACTTTCGGCGCGACGAGGAACACCAACCGCATGGTCCCGTCCGGCGATGAGAATTCATCCCCCTGCGGGGCATTGCGCATCAGGGTCTCCAGAAAAGGATGGGAGAAAAATCCAAAGGGATCGTATTGCTCCTGCATCGCGCCGGCCCCGGTGAATTCGCCACCGCTGATCCGCTCGATGGCTTCCGCGAGGGTCGTCGGAGCCTGCTCCGGGGTCATCTTTTCCAGCAGCGGCTTGGTGATCTCCGGCGGACTATTCATCCACAAGTAAGCCAGGGTCTCGGAAAGAGCGGCCGGATCTTCGAAGGCATCACTGCGCCACTCGACCTTGGACGCCAGCCCATCCCTCTTCAGGTCGGTAGCCAGAGCCTCGATCTGCTTCTTGAGCGCCGCCGGGTCGGAGTGCCTGAGCGCGATCACCAGGTCCCTCCGCTGATTGAAATGCTCGCGGTAAAGGCTCAGCGCCTTCACGTTCGGCAACTCGGCCGGCAACACATCCAGGATATCAACATTGAATGAAATCCGCGAAACCCCGAAGACCGCGAGCAGCACGGCCGCGATGATGATGAGCAGGAGTCGGGGCAGGGATTGTTTCACGGGTCCTTGGGGGCGGCAAACTGTGGGACCGGCGAGAGATGTTCACAAGCCGAAACGTCTTGGGATTGGATTGAAGATTGACGATTGCCGATTTCTTGAAAAACCGGAGGTGCCAAGGAGAAACACGCAGAAATTCGTCAATCCTCCGTGCGGAGCATGACCCTGCATCGCTCGGCGATGTCTTCCCCGTTGGAGTTCGGGCTTCAGCCCGCAATGCAGTTTCACTGACCATTGAAGACTGCAAATTGCAGATTTTCGATTTCCTGAAGCCACTGAATAGCCGAGGAGCAACTCACAGAAAATAATAACCTTGAAGGAAAATGAACCACGGATAGGCACGGATAAAACACGGATACTCAGAGACCTCGGTGGACTTGGAGTTCTCACCCGGCGGGCAGGAATCAACTTCTTCATAATCCATTCATAATCCGTGGATTCCGTGTCATCCGTGGTTACCCATTTCCGAGTCCAGCTATGCACCCCGCCAAACCCCACCGCGGAGAGCCGGCTGGGACGCCGCTGGCTGGTCGAACGAGTGATATCAGCCACGCACTTCCAACCAAGGCGTCAACTAGAAATCGGCTGATATAAGCACGACCTAGATGAAATCTCTTTGATTTCCAACGTGTTTTTGTATTCAATGCCGGGAGAATCCCCGCTGGATAGCATTCGGTGGGATACTACGAATAAATACTGTTCACCTTCTAGCCATGGAACCCGCTTTCATCATCGGATTCATCATTCTTGCAATCGTTATTCGTCTTTTCGCAGGGTCGTTTGATGGCGAGCGCGTTGAGCGGTATGTCCGGGAGATGGGCTGCGAACTTATCGACAAGAGTTGGGATCCCTTTGGTCCCGGATGGTTTGGAGAGCAGGACTCACGGATTTATGAGATTGTCTATCGGGATCGCGATGGAAGAGTCCACCGGGCACATGTGAAGACAGCCCTACTGAGCGGCGCATACCTGACGAATGATAGAATTGTGGAGGATAGACCCAGGCGATCCGTGGAGGAAGAAAAAGCAGATCTTCGGAGGCGTTTGGCCGAACTCGAGAACAAATAACAAAGGCCAGGTTCAAGCGCGAAGTGCAACAGAGTGAAGTTTACTAGAAGAGCCCTTTCGGCAGCCGTCGCCAACACCCGACGAGACCCGCGACATTCCACCCTGTGGGTGATTCGACGATATCATAACCCAACAGAACCAAAAATCATGCCCAAGCCAACTCCACCAACGGCAAGTGCATCCGAAGTGCTCGCCCTGCTGGAGGCCGAGAGCGATGAGCGTGGCGTGAGGCACTGGGAAAAGCTGGGCATAGAAACCGCCGGGATGAGGAGCTATGGGATCGGGCTCACGCGTCTGCGCGAGCTGGCGAAGCGGATTGGCCGGAACAGGGATCTGGCAATCGCGCTGTGGAAGACCGACGTCTATGACGCAAAGGTCATCTCATTGCAGATCGACGACCCCGCCCTAATCACACGCGAGCAGGCAGAGAGGCAGGTCGATCAACTGGCTGGTGGCATGCTGGCCCATGTTTTTGCCTCCTGCGACGCAACACTGGCGAAGACGTCGTTCGTAGTGGAGCTCGCCGGCCTGTGGATAAGAAGCGCCGACCCGATTCGACGGGCATGCGGTTACGGCCTGCTCTACGAAGCTTCGAAGTTCTCCGGGAAAAAGGCGCCTAACGAAGAGTTTTTCCTCGCCCAAATCAAGCATATGGAGGAGAAGATTCATGGCGAGCCGGAGAATGTCCGCCTCGCAATGGGGGCGGCGCTGATGGGCATGGGGAAACGCAGTGCCACGTTAAACAAGGCCGCCTTGAAGCTTGCGTTGGAGGTGGGACCGATCGAGTTCTCTTCCGCAAGCGGCAAGTGTGAGCCGTTCGACGTCGCGAAGCATTTGACCACGGATCGACTGAAGGAGAAGCTGGGGCTGTAGCGATGATGCTAAGCTTGGGTTCCTTTGTGTCCATTGGTGGTTTTTGAACGATGCGGGAAGCTTCCCGGCGGGTTCCCAGGTTGTTGGCGCTTGCAACCGTGGACCCTGAAGACGACGGTGCGGATATCGCCACCCGATGTCCGAAACCACCTCCAGCCTTGATTTCCTTTACAGCCGCATGGGTGCGGAAAAGATTGCGGCCATGGTGGCGGCATTCTACCGGCGCGTGCCCGGTGATGATTTGCTCGGGCCGATGTATCCCGGTGACGACCTCGATGGAGCGGAGAAACGTTTGCGTGATTTCCTCGTCTTCAGGTTGGGTGGTCCGCAAACGTACCTCGAGGAACGTGGTCACCCGCGGTTGCGGATGCGCCATGCGCCGTTTTCGATTGGCGAGCCGGAACGGGATCGCTGGCTGGAGTTGATGGACGCGGCCATGGCGGAAGCGGGAGTTGATCCCGCACACGTGGCCGTGCTGCGCCCGTTTTTCGCGCAGATCGCCGATTTCATGAGGAACCGGTGATCTCGCGGCCTTTCACTCGGTTTTCACCGTGAACCTCACGCCGCGGCCGGTCATCCAAGAGCGGTTCACACTTTGGAAGAGGGCTTCGAGATTCTCCTTATTGTTGAGGCGGAACTCGATGGTATGGGCGTGAGTGGAGTGCGGGTAATTTTTGACCACGAGGCGATCGGTTTGGTTGGCCCCGGTGCGTTCCTTGACCGTATCAATGGTATCCTGGATGCGGCGGTTGACCGTCTGTCCAGTGGCACTTGGCACATCGGGGCGATAGGGTTCGCCGTAGTAAAAGCGGGCGATGGCCGTTCCGACCGTATCCACGGTCACTTCCGTGACGACGAATCCGCCATCGACGAGGTATTCGTGTTTGCCGACCGAGGTGATGCGGTCGAGGGCGACGACGTAGGCGCCGCCGGGTAGCTCGGCCTGCCAGAAGCGGCGGTTGTTGTCGGATTCGGAGGATTGGTTGTTTGGGGCTCCGCCTTCATCCTGGGCCAAGGCGGCCATTGGACTGAGGCAAAGCAAAAGGGCGAAGAGGTGGCTTGTTTTCATAATGGTGAGTATGCGCTAAAGCTACGGGGGTCGCCAAGGCCGAAATTTCGTCTTCTTTTCCGTGGAATCCTCCCCGGAAAGAGACGGACAGACGGACGAACCGGTCTCCGGCGCTTGTGAATGAACCCCGATGCGGGCCGGGAGTTGTCATTTTTCCCGTCCGGCATTAGGATAGATTTCCCTATGGACTCCCGACTCCACGCCATTCTTTGCGCCGCCGCCCTCAGTGGGGCGGGAATCCTTCGTGCCCAAGAAGCGGCGGAAGAACCCCAAGACCCTCCTGCTGAACAGGTGGAAATCGAGATCGTGCCGATTCCAGACCCGGAAAAGATGGAAAAGGCCGAGCCGCCCGCCGAGGCTCCCGAAGCCGGGAAAAAAAAGGACGATAAGAAGGAGGAACCTGCGGAAAAGGAACCCGATCCGGAGGTGAAAAAGGACGCGCCGAAGCCGGTGCCGGAAGCTCCCGCGAAAAAGCCGAATCCGCGGGAAGAGGCGCGCGCCAAAACGAAGGCCGCCGCCGAAGCCGATCTGGCGATGGTCGATGGCGCGCCTCTGGCCGAGCTCGTTCCGTTGCTCGGTCACGAGCGCTTCCGCGTGCGCGAGCGCGCCCAAAAACGCCTTGTCGAGCAACTCGGCGACCAAGCCGATGCCATCGGCGATCTCTGCTACGGGGCATACTCGTCCGGGCGCGACCCCGAGATCCGCATGCGCTCCCGGGCCGTCCTGCTCGACCTCGTGCAACGCTCCTCCGGCACGGGCAAACGTGGCTTCGTCGGCATCGGACTTTTGCTGCACGCGTTCTTCGACAAAAATGGCGAGGTGAATTTCGCCATCCGCGTTTCCGAAGTTCGTCCCGACACTCCGGCGCAGAAGGCCGGTTTGAAAGTCGATGATATCATCACGGGTATCGACAATACCGTGCTGGCGGACAAAGATGCGACACAACGGTTCATGGATATCGTCGGTGGCATGCCGCCGGGTCGCGAGGTGACGATTAAATACCGCCGCGATGGCAAGGATGCGGAGGTAAAACTGAATCTGATGGCCCGTCCGGATCTTCCGGAAGACATGAATCGACCAAAAACCGATCCCGAGAAGTTGCTACGCGAGTGGCTCGACGCGCGGAAAAAACCGGCGAGCGAACCGTGAGGGGACCCATCAATTCCCGTCCCGCCCGGGCAAGGGAAGCTTCGGCAGCGGAATCTTGGGGATGGGCAGCTTCGGGATGCGGAGCGGTTTCCACTCCGGTTTCCCCAATGTGCCTTCGCATTTGTATTCGAAGATGTAGCTAAAGATCACGGTGGCGACCTCGGCGATCCCGCGGGCATTGAAGCGCGCGAAAAACTCGACGCCATTCGTGGGCAAATGGATGGTGCCGCGACCATCCATCTTGAAGGCGGGTGTCATGGCGGTGAAGTCTTCCGTCGTCAGGACTCCTTGGCGCACGGTGGCGGTGGCGGTGGCGGTGCTGGCCACACTGTAGCCGATGCCGCGCTCGGGCAAGACGGCTTCGATCAGTGGTGAAAGCGGTCCGAAGAGAGGAATGGAAAACAGGTCGCCATTGACCAGCTTCATCGATCCCTCGGCATCCAGTGTGTTCAGGGTCGCATCGGCGCAGGTGAATGTGGCGATCACATCGAGCGTGCCTTTGGCGTCGTCGGGACGATCGCTGAAAAGGCGCATGAGCTGTTGGTAGCCGATATCTTTGAGCATGATTTTGCCACTCGATGAAATCTTCTCCGAACCGAGGTTGTCGAAGCGGAGATTGCCGGATACGCGGCCGCCATAACAAGAGGCCTCCACCACGGGAAGGATCGCGGAACGATCTTTCAGAGTGAGCATGGCCGAAGGAGACTGCAATGGCAGTTCTTTTCCGAAGGCGGGATAGAGCAACATCCCACGGCTGGCCATGGTCATGCGCAGATCGGATTTCGGGCCGGTGCGCCCGCCGAGCACGCCATCCACGGCGAGGTCGCCCGGATCAGAGAGTTTGAACTTCGGCACGGCACGGAGCGTTTGTGGGACGACAGCGGCGATGACGGTATGCGGCCAACCCTGGCAGCGCACTCCGTTGAATTCCGTTTGACCGAAGGGTGGGTGCAAGGTGATCGATTGCGCCGAGGCGACCGTCTCCGAGGTCGTGCGCGCGTCGGTGCCAATGCCGGTTGTCGCGCCGGCGGGGATTTTCACCAGCGCGTTTTCGAAGACTTGCTTTGTCTCGCGGATGGCCCATTTGCCCGTGGCCGAAGTGATGGGCACACCGTGGAAGCGGATGTCCCGTGCTTCGATATTCGTTTCCACCGCCCACGATTCCCGAACCTTGAAATTCCCGAGCACGGTGAAGCCCATCGCGCTCGTGCCATTGCCGCAATCGAACGCGGCCAGCAGGTCGCGAACAAAACCACGCGGCACCAGGGGCGCGACGGTTTCCGGATGCACGGTGCTTTGCCCGCGCGCGCGCAGCTCGTCACCGTCGAGGAGAATGTCCGCCCGCAAGTCACCGCCTTCTTTTTGCCGGACGCGGAGGTCGCGCAGGAAAACCCGTTTGCCATCGGAAGCGATGTTGGCGGAGGCGAATTCGAAATGGTCGTCGCCCACTTGGCTGCGGCCGAGGGCGAACGAGCCGGTGAGCACGCCAATCGGACGCGCCAGTTCCTTGGAAAACGCCAGGCTCCCGCCCGCGGTCACGCGCGGTGGATCGACCAGACGAAAGAGCGGCCAATCGTTAGGCCACAAACGCTGCCGGGCCAGCTCCGGCAGCATGGCGGTCGATTCCACATTGAATCGCAACACTCCGGTCGAGCGGATGAAGTCCGCCTCCGCGCGGAACGCTCCACCCTCATCGCGGAATCGGATATCCTCCATCTGCAGCAGCCCATTGTCCCAATGACCGGACAAACGGATCTCGCGGGCTTCCATTTCTTCCCACGCGAGCTGCGGGGCCAGGAACGTGAATTCGAATCTGCCTTCTTCGAGCCGGCCGAGGTCGGCCATCGCGCGCACGCGCAGCTCGGCGGGTGCACCTTTGGGGACACGCAAGGGCGCGAGTCCCCGCAGGGCCTGCCGCACGGCCAGCCGTTGGTCGTGGCGGACTCCCTGCCAGGTCTTCGGTTTGCCATCGGCTAGTTTTTTCGGATGGCGCACCAGCTCGCCGTTCAAGTTGACGCGGACGCCGAGCAGCCGCCCGTTCAGTTCCTGGATTTCCACACTGTCCGCGGAGAACAACACCCGCGCGTTGCATTCGGATACCTCGAGGCGTTCGCCATCCGGTATTTCCGGATCCACCGGCAACGAAACCTTGGCGTCGCGCACCTTCAGGCTATTCAAATAGATCTCCTTCTGCATCAGGCGCGTCAAACTCACATCCAAATCGATACGTGATATGTCCGCCAAGATGGTAGGCTCTCGCCGCGCCGTCACACCATCCGACCCGGGCCCGCCGTCGGGTGGGCGCGACGGATCCTGCGGCTCGTAAACGCGCACGTCCCTCGCCACCAGACCATGCAAGGGATCGATGGTCAATTTCCCGATGGAAATGTCGATTCCCTGCCGCGCGAATTCTTTCCGCACCGCTTCTTTCCAGTGTTCCGCCAGTCCCGCGCTGGAAACGTGGATGCCAAGCCAGAGCCCCAGCCCGACAACGAGCAGGGCCGACCACATGGCGAGACGGCGGATGAAAAAAGAGAAAAGCACGGACTCCGGGCAGTGTTCCCCGGCCCGGGCACTTGTCAAGCGCGCTCCTCGGGGCCATCGTAGCCGCCATGTTGGGGGTCACGGTCTTGGGAAGCGGCAGCGCGGGCAACGCGGTGGTCATCACCACCCCGGATACCCGCGTGCTCGTCGATGCCGGACTCAGCGCCCGGCAGCTGGAAAGCCGGATCGTCGCGCTGGGACTGGAGCCCGATTCCTTCGACGCCATCGTGCTCACCCACGAACACGGCGACCACACACGCGGCCTCGGGGTATTCTGCCGCCGCCGCCCGATTCCCATTTACTGCAACCGCCACACCCAGCGGGTTGTTGCCGAATCCCTGCGCGATCCGCCACCGTGGAAATTGATCGAATCCGGCCAACGATTCCGCATCCGCTCCTTGGAAATTGATGCTTTCTCCGTGCCCCACGACGCGGTGGACCCGATGGGCTACACGTTCGGCTGGCAAGGTGGCAAAATCGCCGTGCTCACCGATCTCGGTCATGCCTCCACTTTGGTTTTGGAAAAAGCCCGCGGCGCCCACACCATCGTGCTGGAAGCCAATTACGACGACGAACTACTCGCCCACGACACCAAACGCCCCTGGGCCACCAAACACCGCATCTCGTCCCGCCACGGCCATCTGTCGAATGCCCAGGCCGCCGAATTCGCCGCCCAACTCGTGCCCGACGGACTTCGCCGCGTCGTGCTCGCCCACCTGAGCCGCGATTGCAATTCACCCGACGCCGCCCGGCGCGCTTTCGCCCATTTGCCGGATCTGGAAATCCACTGCGCGTGCCAGGATAACCCGACCGCATTCTGCACCATCCCGACCGCCCCGCCGCCACCGGTCGCGCCAACTGCCGGCGGCCCGCTGGTGCAAGGGCAGTTGTTTTGAGAGGGACAAATATCGCGTTCAACCCACCATGTTTCTCATTTCTTGACATCCACATCGCCAGGCACTAAAAATGCCGGAAATCAAAAAGCCATGCCATTGACCATCGATTTCTTTCCTCTTCGTGTATCCCTTTTTGCCGGAGCATTTCTCATGAACCAGGCCGTGGTCTTAGCCGGTTCTTCCCCGACCGTTGAATCGACCCCCAAGAGCACGGCCAAGTTTTGGCAATCCACTCTTTCCGCCGCTTCCGGCTACCAGAGCGGGAAATTCGATTGGAATATCCCGAATGGCAACGAATCGCCGAATATCGTCTCCGAGTTGACTTGGGATGACCTTGATATCTGGACCAACGCTCTCCAATTCGAGGCGCTTGGAAACGAGAAATGGATGATTCAGCTTGGCTTCTCGTATGGGGAGATTCTCGACGGGCGAAACCGCGACTCCGACTACTTGTTCGACGATCGCGGCGGCGAATTCAGCCGTAGTTATGCCGATGTCGATGGCCATACCCTCTCGGCGCGGGCCATGCTGGGCTACCGGTTCAACTTATTGGACGGACGGCTTTCCCTGACTCCCGCCCTCGGTTACGCCTTCGACCAACAGCAATTTGAAGACAGCAACGGCTACCAAGCCATCAATCGCATCGATGGATACACAGGCTCGTTTCCTGGGCTCGACTCCAGCTATGAAACCGAGTGGCACGCCGGGGTCGTGGACCTAGGCCTGGCCTTCCGCCTGACCAAGCGGGTCGAGTTGCTCGGCGGGGGGTCCTTTGCCATGGGCAGTTATGATGCCGATGCCGTCTGGAACCTGCGGGATGATTTGCGGCAGAACCCGAGTTTCCGCCACAGCGCCGACGGATATGGCGCTTCCGCCCGCCTCGGACTTCGCTACCAACTGGCCGACGCATGGTTCATCCATGGCATGGCCACCTACCAGACCCAATGGACCGACGGCGGTCAGGAGACCATTTACTTCCGCGAGGGCTCGCAATCCAACGGCTTCAACGAAGCAACTTGGGAATCCCTCGGCTTCGCCATCGGCGTCGATTTCCGTTTCTGATGCCCCGGGCGCAGGGCCCCTCCCCCCTTGCGCGGGCAAGGCGGCGGGCTTAAGTTTGCCGCGCCATGGCTTCCGCTGAAAAACAACGCACCCTCGCCCAGCCCTCAAGTCTCACCGGCACCTCCCTGCACACCGGGGAAAAGGTCACGCTCACCCTGCGGCCGGCGCTCCCGAACCACGGCTTGAAATTCCGCCGGGTGGATTTGCCCGACCAGCCGTTTATCGCCGCCGATGTCTCGAAGGTCCAGACCGTCGAGCGCGCCACCACCTTGGCCGAGGGCTCGGTGAAGGTCCATACGGTCGAGCATGTGCTCTCCGCCCTCACCGCCATGGGCGTGGACAATGCCATCATCGAAATGGACGCCAATGAGCCTCCCATCGGCGACGGCAGCGCCCTTCCCTACGTCGAATGCATCAAAAAAGCCGGCCTGGTCGAACAGGACGAACCGCGATCCGTCTGGGACATCCGCGAACCCATCCACCTCGAGACGAAAACCGACAGCTTGATCACCATCGTGCCCGACAGCCAATTGCGGGTTTCCTGCACCAATGTCGGCCCCGACGGGCGCATGACCCAATTTTACTCGACGGTGATCACTCCCGAGGTCTACGAGAAGGAAATCGCGCCCGCGCGGACTTTTGTTTTCTACGAGGATGTAAAGCCGCTTCTCGACAAGGGACTCATCCGCGGCGGCAGCCTAGAAAATGCCGTGGTCGTGAAAGATGACGCCGTGATGAGCCGCGAGCCCATGCGTTTCAAGGAAGAATTCGCCCGCCACAAGATCCTCGACATCATCGGTGACCTCACCCTCTGCGGAAAAAGGTTCACCGGTCACGTGATCGCCATCAAACCCGGCCACGGACCCAATACCCAGATGGCCACGACTCTGGCCAAGGAATACGCGCGGATGCGCAGCATGATCCCGCCCGTGCGTATCCCGAAAGGCGATGCCGTGCTGGACATCAAGGACATCCTCAAGATTCTGCCGCACCGTTACCCCTTCCTGCTCGTCGATCGGGTGATCCGTTTCGAAGGAGATACCAAATGTGTCGGCGTGAAGAACGTGACCATGAACGAGCCGTTTTTCCCCGGCCACTTCCCCGGCCATCCGGTCATGCCGGGTGTGCTCCAGGTCGAGGCCATGGCGCAGGTCGGCAGCATCCTCATGCTCCGCAAACCGGAGAACCAAGGCAAGATCGGTTACTTCATGAGCGCGGACAGCGTGAAATTCCGCAAACCCGTTCTGCCCGGCGATACCCTTTTCATCGAAGCCGAGGTTTTGAAAATCCGCGGCAACATCGGTGTCACCATGTGCCGATGCCTGGTCAACGATGAAGTCGTTTCCGAGGGTGAATTGAAATTCAGCCTCTTCCAACCGTGAGCACCACCATCCACCCGAGCGCCGTCATCCATCCCTCGGCCGAAATCGGGGAGGATTGTGAGATCGGACCGTATTGCATCATCGGCCCGTCCGTTCAGCTCGGAAACCGCTGCCGACTTGCTTCGCACGTCGTCATCGAAGGACCCTGCATCATCGGCGAAAACAACGACTTTTTTCCCAACGCCTGCATCGGCCAACGCACCCAGGACCTCAAATACTCCGGTGAACCAACCGGCTTGGAAATCGGACACAATAATGTCTTCCGTGAATTTGTGACCGTGCATCGCGCCACCGGAGTCGGTGACCGCACGATCATCGGGAATCATGGCCACTTTCTCGCCTACGTGCACATCGCCCATGATTGTGTGGTCGGCGACCATGTCATCTTCTCGAACAACGGAACCCTCGCCGGACACGTGATTGTTGAAGACCATGCCATTCTCGGCGGCTTGACCGCCGTGCACCAGTTTTGCCGCATCGGAAAATTCGCCATCACCGGGGGTTGCTCGAAGATTGTCCAGGACATCCCTCCGTTCATCATCGCCGATGGCAACCCTGCTGTTCCACGAGGCGTGAACAAGGTCGGACTCGAACGCCACGGCTTCTCGGCGGATGAACAAAAAACACTCCGCGACGCATACAAGACGATCTACAGGCGGGACCTTCTGCTTGAAGCCGCCCTCAATGAACTCGAAGGCCGGGAAGATGCCCCCGGCGCCGAACATCTCCGGCACTTCACCCGCTTCATCCGCGCCAGCCAACGGGGAATTATCCGATAGCGGAAATCTCCGTGAAGAAAAAGAAACCACGGATAGACACGGATTCTTGAGATTTACCTTTAGATCTTCTTCGCTCTCTCTTTCGTCCAAGGTTTCGAGCCTGAATCTCACGTTGCAAGACTTCTGACATGCTAGCCAACGACGAACAACTCACGGAAGTCATTATCGGAGCCGCGATGAAGGTGCTCAACACCCTAAAGCCCGGACTCGACGAGAAGCTCTATGAACGCGCCTTGGTCATCGAACTCACCAAGAACGGATACATCTGCGAGGCGCAGCGGGAGTTTAACGTCCGTTATGAAGGCCAACACATCGGCTCGCTCATTCCCGACCTTCTGGTCAACGGCTCGGTTATCGTGGACACCAAGGTTGTAAGCTGCTTCACGGAAACGCCCTTGGCCCAGATGCTCGGATATCTGAATATCACAGGCCTGAGAACCGCACTTCTTCTGAACTTCAAACACGCCAAACTTGGCATCAAACGCGTCTCCAACTGAACCCAGAACACCAACCGCCGACATGAATGACCGCGCATCAACCATGAACTCTGGAAGGCGATACCGCGGTGTCTCAACCCCCTGCACGCTGCTGACTCCTCCTCTCTTCATCCGTGCCTATCCTTGCCCATCCGTGGTTCTTTCCGTTCTGGACATCCTCACTTTACCCCGGTAGATCTTCAGCAAGCCCTGATGCATCCTTCTCCTCCCATGCGATTTCCACGGCGCCAACCCTCAGGGCAGGGAAAGTTTTTCCTGATAGTTGGGCTAGCCGCCTTGGCGGTCACCGCCGCTATCTTTCTGGGTTATGCCTGGCCAAAATGGTTTCAGAAACCAACTGTGCCGCCGAGCGTCGCCGTGGCCGCCCCGACCCCTTTGCCAGCGCCGATTGCGGATGATTCCAAGCCAACCCCGACAAATCCAAGCCAACCCGTTGGTTTGGATCCGAAGCCTTCGCCCACACCACCCTCCGTTCCTCCGGTGGTCGGACCCGTTCAGCCATCGGTGGCCATGGAAAAACTCGCGGCGGCCTTCCTCGCTGAAGATCCCGCCGCCGTGCGAGCCGCCCTAGGCACGCGCGTTGTTCCTGAAACAATCATCACAGACCTCGCCAAGCTGTTTTCGACCCACGATCTCGACACTGCCAATGCCGTGAGCCAGCTGGGTAGTCAGCCAGCCCTCCAGCGTTGGGCCATCTACCTGAAAGAAAACCGTCCGGTCGGTCTTGAGGGTGGGGTTCCGGTGGCAGTCGAGCTGGATTTCGTCCGTGACGACCGCGGGCAATGGTGGCCGGGGGCGATTAGCCTGCCCGAAGAAACGGCCACCAAGCCACCTGCTGCACCAGAAGCACCTCCCGAGGCCATCGCGGCCGCTAGCACCGCAGCCAATGCCCTGATTGGCGGAGCCATGGCGGACCTCGTAGCCATGGTTGACCCGGCCCGGTTTCTTCCCGCTCAGGCTACCGGCCTCGCCGCCATGCTGCAGGAAGGAGCTTTTGTCCTCAAACCCGACGCCGCCCCCGTGGTCACCCTGGCCGCTCCGGCCCAAGTCTGGCTCACGGTGCCCGTGGTCAGCACCCAATGGCAGACGGAATCCCGTTTTGGAATCATCCTCAGGAAGACAAGCGAGGGTGACCCTTGGCTGGTCGCCGCCTTGAATGCCGACAGCCTGCTCGCTGTTACCTCCAACCGGCTCGCCGCCGGCGATTCTGCCACTTCCCTGATCCGCAATCCCGGCCAACCCGACGCCCTCTGCCTCTATTTCTCCCCGAATTCCTCCGAGACCGACGAACGCGCCCGGCGGGTCGTTTCCCTCTCCGCCGCCATGCTCAATGCCGATCCCGCGCTGCGCGTAAGCCTGCTCGGCCACACCGATGCCACGGAGAAAGATGGATTCGAAAAAAAACTCTCCCTAGCACGGGTGGAGTCGGTCGCCAAACTGTTGCTCGAGGCGGGCATCCCCACCGAGATCATCGAACGCGAAACCCATGGTTCCCAACGTCCGCGCCGCGCCAATTTCCTGCCCGACGGCCAACCGGACCCCCGAGCGCTTTTGCTCAACCGGCGCGTGGAATTGATTTTGCGGCGGTAGTGGTTGAGGGCAAGAGCGAGACGCTCTTGCTACGGTGGACACGGCAGAGCAGGGGAATTTCGCCTGCTCGGCAAAGACGCCACCTTGGACAATATCCGCTCGTGGTGACCGCCGCCTTCTAGCCTTGGCGCTGACAAGCCCGCTCTTGCCCATCACAGATTTCCGCGCCAAACTATCGTGTGTTCCCCGTGCTCATCGCCCCCTCGCTGCTGGCGGCCGATTTCGGCAGCATCACTGCGGAAATCCAACGCGCCGAAGCCGCGGGCATGGACTGGCTGCATCTCGATGTGATGGATGGTCACTTTGTGGACAACATTTCCTTCGGACCGGCCATGGTGGCGGCTTCGAGGAAGGCGTCCTCCTGCTACCTTGATGTCCATCTCATGATCTCGCGTCCGGATCATTATTTGGAACGCTTCATCGAAGCGGGCTCCGACGGAATCACGGTGCATGTTGAAGCGGATCATGATGTGGCAGAAACCCTGCGCCGCATCCGCGCGGCCGGACTCAAGCCCGGACTTGCCCTCAATCCCGCTACACCTCTGGAAGCGGCGGAACCCTATTTGGCCAGCATTGATTTGTTATTGATCATGACGGTGGTGCCGGGATTCGGCGGCCAGTCCTTTATGCCCGAAACCATGCCGAAACTCGCTGCCGCAGCCAAGGCGCGGGCAAGCGGAAACCATAGCTTCCGCCTTGAAGTGGACGGCGGCATCCATGAAGGCACGGCTCCCATTGCCCTCGAAAACGGCGCCGACGTGCTCGTCGCCGGTTCCTCAACCTTCCGCGCCGCCGACATGGCCGCGGTGATCGCTAGGATGCGGACCATGAAATAATTGGCAAAAAGATGTGGGGCAGAAAGATGGAGAGGAGGAAACGATCCCGCTCTTATCTCAAGTCAATCTTTATGCCCTCCATCTTTCTGCCATCATATTCAGGGGCAGGCTCAATGACTTCACTCCCTCACGGACCGCTGGGACAGCGGTCCCTGCCGGTTGATTGGCCGGGGTCGTGTATGGGCGCGAGCATCGCATGTTGATGGATCGCGGGCTCCCAAATGCTCGTTTTGCTCTTGCCTCTCGCTCCGCGTGCCGCTTGACACAGGCGGCCTACAGGCCATGCGCATGAGAAGATCTGTAGGGCGGTTGTGTCAACCGCCAAGCGAATGCGATTCTCTATAGCCCACAAGAGAATCCCGGATCACTCCAACCGGCGTTCCTTGATCTCCGTGAGCAGTGATTCGACGAAGGCTTCGACATCTTGGGCTCCGAGGTCGCCGCGTTTGGCGTGGCGCACGGAAAGCTGATTCGCTTCGGCTTCGCGTTGGCCGACCACGAGCATGTAAGCGGCTTTTTCGAGTTGGGCATTCCGGATCTTCGCTCCGACCTTGTCGGCGCTCGCGTCGAGAGTCGCGCGCACTCCGGCATCGAGCAATTTCTGGTGCAGGGCGCGGGCGAAGTCCTCGGTTTTTTCGGAAATCGGCAGCACCCGCACTTGTTCGGGGGCAAGCCAGGTCGGGAAGTGTCCGCCGAAATGTTCGATGAGCAATCCGGTGAAGCGTTCCATGGAGCCGAAGGGCGCGCGGTGGATCATCACTGGCCGGTGCGACTGGTTGTCGGCTCCGGTGTAGCTGAGGTTGAAGCGTTTCGGCAAGTTGTAATCCACTTGAACAGTGCCGAGTTGCCAGTCGCGTCCGATCACATCCTTGACCACGAAATCGATCTTGGGTCCATAGAAAGCGGCTTCGCCCGGTTCCTCGTTGTAAGGCACACCGAGATCCTTGACGGCGGCACGCAGGGCGTCCTCCGCTTTGTCCCAGTCGGCCGGGTCGCCGACGTATTTGTCGCTGGCCGGATCGCGCAGGGAAAGGCGCACGCGGTAGTCATTCATGCCGAGCGTGCCGAGCACTTTCTTCACCAGACCGAGGCAACCTTCGACTTCGGCGGCAACTTGGTCGGGCGAGCAGAAGAGGTGGGCGTCGTCCTGCGTGAAGCCGCGCACGCGGGTCATGCCACCGAGTTCGCCGCTTTGTTCCCAACGGTAAACCGTGCCGAATTCGGCGAGGCGCACCGGAAGGTCGCGGTAGGAATGCGGCTCGCTATCGAAGATCTTGATGTGATGCGGGCAATTCATCGGCTTGAGCAAGAAGCCGTCGACATCGCCATCGGCGAGGCGGTTGTGGAGATCCGCACAGGAACATCCTTCATCGGCCAACGCCTTCAGCGAGTCGCGTTCGATGACCGGTGGATATTGGCTTTCCGCGTAGTAAGGGAAATGCCCGCTGGTGCGGTAGAGATCGAGTTTCCCGATGTGCGGGGTAAAGACCTGCGAGTATCCCTGGCGATCGAGCTCCTCGGTGATGAAGTCCTGGAGCTGGCGGCGGATGACCGCGCCCTTGGGTTTCCAGAGGATGAGGCCTTGGCCGACCGCCTCGTCGATGTGGAAGAGTCCAAGTTCGCGACCGACACGGCGGTGGTCGCGTTTGCGCGCTTCTTCCAGACGGGCGAGATAGTCTTCCAGTTCTTCCTTGGCCGGGAAGGCCGTGCCGTAAAGACGCTGCAGTTGCGGCTTGGTCTCGTCGCCCATGTAGAAGGCCGAGGCAATGGACATTAGTTTGACGTTCTTGCACTTCGCCGTGTAGCCGACGTGGGGCCCGGCACAGAGATCGATGAAGTCGCCATTCTTGTAGAGGGAGATTTCCTCTCCTTCGGGGATTTTGGCGAGCAGGTCGATTTTGAATTGGCTCGGCTTACCGGGGCGGTCGGCGAGAGCGCCGAGGCGACCGGATTCCGCGAGCGCGAGTGCTTCTGCGCGGCTGATCGCCAGCTTCTCGAACTTCTGGTTTTCCTTCGCGATCTTTTTCATTTCCTCCTCGATGCGGGGGAAATCCTCGGGCGTGATGCGGTAATCGAGATCGAAGTCGTAGTAGAATCCATTTTCGACGGGCGGACCGTAGGCGAACTGGGCTCCCGGCCAAATGCGCAGGATGGCGGTGGCCATGACGTGCGCGCAGGAGTGGCGGAGCTTCTCGAGGTCGCTCATTTGTTCGCGTTCTTCCAAGGTCTTGCGGGCGTCGGACATGGGTGTGTGCTGTGGTTTGAGGGCGGCAAAGTTCGCCCCGATCCGGGCGAGCGTCAACGCGGGCCGCGGATTTCGCGAATTTCCCTTTTCCATTGCGAGGGTTTTCCGTGTATCTGGTGGGGATGCTACTGGTGGTCGACAACTCGAATCACACGACAAAGCTGGCCATCGCCGGGGAGGGCGGCTGGATCGAGGGTTCGCGTCGCAGCCTGCCCAGCGCCGGACTAACGCCCCGGGACATTCGCAAAGCGCTACCCACCTCACCCGGTATCCGCGCCGTGGCTTGGGCCTCGGTCACTCGAGAAGGGCCCGAGGTTCTGCAAGCTCTCGCCCGCGAGCTGGGGATGGAGTCTATTGCGGTGTCGCCCGCATCGGCTCCTTTGGATTTTTCCGGCTACCCCGCTCCGGAGTCCATCGGGCCAGACCGCCTGGCCAATACCTTGGCGGCGGCGGCACGTTTCCCCGGGCAAGCCGTCATCGCCATTGATGCAGGCACGGCCATCACTTTCAGTGTCGCCCGACCCGGAAAAACAGACCGACCGGTTTTTCTTGGTGGAGCGATTGCGCCGGGCCTCGGTGTAATGGCCGCATGGACCGCCGGACGCACCGCCCGATTGCCGGTGATCGACTTCCCGGCGACCGCTCCGGAGCCCATCGGAGCCGGGACCAACGAGGCCTTGGCGGCAGCTTCGTGGTTCGGAGCGAAAGGGATGGTTCGGGAGATTCTCTCCAAACAAATGCAGAGACTCGGCGGCACGGCGAAGGTCATCGTGACCGGCTCGGACGGAGAACGGGTTTGCGGCTGGCTGGGCGCATCGGCGGTTTTTGATCCCTGGCTCACGCTTGAAGGCATACGGATTTGTGGATCGATCGGTCATTGAGCCGCCAACCTGTCGCATCTTCTTCTTGAAGCTCTGGCTGGTCCGGCGCACGCTAGTCAACTATGAAAGCAATCGGCGTAGATTTCGGTGGAACCACCGTAAAAATCGGACTTTGTGTAGATGACCAGCTCTTGGACAAGCCGGGCATTATTCCCACCCATGAGCACGAGACCGCCGAAGAGTTGATCGATGCCATCTCCAGTCATGCCGACAGCCTCCGTGCGGCACACCCCGACATCACGGCCCTCGGGGTTGGGGTGCCTGGATTTGTGGATTTCGCAAAAGGTTACACCCACAAACTCACCAATGTTCACGGCTGGGACGGCGTGCCGTTGCGCGATCTCCTCGCCGAACGCCTTGGCCTCATCGTTGCCGTGGACAATGATGCCAACTGCATGGCCTACGCCGAATGGCGGGCGGGGGCCGGACAAGGCTCCACGAATATGCTCGCCATCACGCTTGGGACCGGCGTGGGCGGTGGTTTGATCCTGAATGGCCGCATGCACCGCGGGGCATCCTCCGGTGCCGGCGAAGTCGGGCAAATGTCCATCCATTGGGAAGGACGCACGGGCGTCTATAACAACCGGGGCTGCCTCGAACAATACATCGGCCATCGCCAGATCACCCAACACGCGCACGAAATCTACAAGGCGGCTGGCATCGATCGCGATCGTGAAGAATGTGACCCTGCCAAATTAGCCCAAGCCGCCCACTCCGGCGACAGGGTTGCTCTCGGGGTGTGGGATGATGTCGCGCGTATGCTTGCCTGCGAACTCTGCAATGTCTGCTGGCTGGTCAGCCCCGACACGATTGTTATCGGCGGCGGTATCGCCGGGGCAGAAGACGTGCTTTTTGATCCGCTCCGCAAACACATGCAGGGTCAGCTTCATCCCGTCTTCTGGGAAAGCTTGCGCCTTGTGCCGGCTCATTTCGGGAACGAAGCCGGAATCATCGGTGCGGCACGCCTTGCCCTAGATCAAGTTGACCAAACGCCTCCGACCGCCGCGCAGGGTTGAAGAGCGAATCGATAGCAGATGCCACGGCCATGACTCCGAATCCCGAAAATGCCAGCACGCAAATCCCCGCCTCCGTGAAACGGGTGGGAATGGTCGTCGAACTTCGACCCGAACACATGGCCGAGTATCGCCGTTTGCACGCGGACGGTCATCCAGGTGTGCGCGACCTCTTATCAAAATACCATCTGCGCAACTTCTCCATTTTTCTGCACCAAGTCGCAGGGCACTGGCTGGAGTTCGGCTACTACGAATACCACGGGGAAGATTTCGACGCCGACATGGCCGCGTTGGCGGCAGAACCACGCAATCAGGAATGGCTCGTGCGTTGCAACCCGATGCAGGCTCCCCTCGAAGGCGAAACCGGCTGGGCGACCATGGAGCAGATGTATTTCAATCCGTGAGAGTTGGATTAGGGATTGGCGCAAAAGCGTTGGAAAGAAACGCAATCGCGTAGGCGCTTTTTGAAAGAAGCGCCCGTCCTATTGGCTTAAAAATGGACGGTTGCCCGTTCCCCCTCCCGATGATGTCTAACATGCTTCTCTCTCGCCCCATGAAGTCCTTGCCGCTCCTTGCCGCGTTGGCGCTCTTTCCTGCCTGCCTAGGCGCCGCCAACCACATCCATGTCTCGCCCGCTGGCAAAGACACCCATTCGGGTGCCGAGGATAGTCCGCTGGCCAGTCCGCACGCCGCCCGCGAAATGGCACGGAAAATCATTGCCAAAGGGCTCACGGAACCGGTGGAAATTGTTTTCGCGGCGGGCACCTACAGGCTGGATTCGCCTCTCGAACTCCGCCCCGAAGACTCGGGCACGGAGACATTCCCGGTCACTTGGAAGGCCGCGCCCGGCACAAAGGTGTTGTGGACCGGAGGGATAGAAATCCCGGCGAAGTGGAGCAAGGGCGAGAACGGCCTCTGGCAGGTCGATCTCAAGGGCGTTGGTCCGGCCGATTGGAATTTCCGCCAATTGTTCGTGGATGGGAAACGGATGAACCGCGCGCGTTTTCCGAATGCCGATGCACAGAACCCCTTCCTCTATGCGACCGGCGGCGACCTTGAACATGCCATCATCGCCCCCAAGTTGGTCAAAGAAAGTTGGGGCAAGGCCAAAGACGCGCAGATCAATATTGTGCCCCAATGGAGGTTCTTCAATCAATGGAATACGGTGACCAAAGTTGATCCGGCAACCGGCCGCATCGACATCGCCGACAGCGAACGCCACGCCAAGGTTATTCCTGGCAACTGGTTCTGGATTGAAGGCGTGAAGGAGGAATTGGATCAAGCGGGCGAATGGTTTTTCGATGCGGAGAAACGCGTCCTCCACTTCATGCCACCCCCGGGTGTGGATCCGAACACGCTGAAGATTGTCGCGCCTGTCCTCAACCGTCTGGTCCATGCCCAAGGCGATGTGAATGCCGGAACCCATGTCCAGCACGTGCACTTCGATGGCATCGAATTCCGCCACACGTCCTTCACCCTCGGCCACATCGAGGCCCGGGTCCACACCGACACCGTCCTCTTCTTCGAGAACACGCTCGATTGTTCCGTGCGCAACTGCCATTTCGAAAACATCGGCGGTTACGCGCTCTGGTTGCATCTCGACAGCCGTCGTAACAAGTTTGATCGCAACACGGTGCGTGATTCGGGTGGCGGCGGTGTGCTCTTGACCGGAGCCCGCTTGTCCTACATGGACGACACGAAGATCTACACGCCCGGCGAGGCGGCCGCCAAGGTGGCGCCCATTCTCAATGAGATCACCCGCAATGCCGTTGAACATTGCGGCAAGATTCGCTACTACGGCGGCGGCGTGCATCTCGATTCGAGACCGTTCTCCATGTCGATGGAGCCCGGAAATCTGATTTCCCACAACTATTTCAACGACCTTTCCCGCAATGGTGTGTTCGCCTTCCGCAACCAGGGGGGCAACGTGGTCGAATACAACCACATCCACAACGCAATGCAGACAACCATCGATGGAGCTTGCATCCACTTCGCCACCATGAACCATCTCAACGCGCCGAATTTCATCCTCAACAACTGGCTCTACGATGCCTGGGGCTACGAGCAGAAACCGGACGGCAAGCCGATTCGCAAACTTGGCAACGGTATCTTCCTCGACTGGGACACCAGCAACACAACCGTGCGTGACAACTGGGTCTACAACTCCGTCGGCGGCGCCATCAAGCCAATCTGGAACAACCAGAACCTGGTCATTGAGAACAACCGCGAATCGGACGTGCGCATCGTGCCACCCTTCGAAAAGGATCTGGGACAGGATGGCAAGCTGACCAATGGGATCGACCTCGAATCCAACCGCCTTACCGGAAGCGTGATCCACTACAAGGACGACAAATACGTGAAGACGACCGGGAACTGGGAGCCAAAGAATGTCCAAGGCATGTGGGGGCTCTTCTCCTTCAACTATCTGGTGGGCACGGCGAACCCGCCATCCGAAGCCATTTATACCCTCCCGATTCCCGAAGATGGAGTCTATCAGATTTCCTTGCTCTATGCGGCTGGCAAAGGCCTGGCCACGAATGTGCCCATCACCATCCAACGCGCCGAAGGCAAAGCGGAAGTGAAGTGGGATATGACCAAAGGTTCCCGCCACGGCTTTTCCGTGGAGATTGGAAGACACCGCTTCGAGAAGGGCAAACCGAGCACTGTGACCATTTCTACCCGCGGAACCAAAGGCAATGTCATCGCCGATGGCGTGGCTTTCGTGAAAGTAAGCGAGTGAGGGTGAGGCGAGCCTGAGGCCGGCGGGATTTGGTGAATAGCCGGGGGCCTTTCCGCCGTAGAATCAGCAATCCGTTGTTGATCCATGTTTTCCGCCCCATTCTCCCGCTTGTCTGCTGCTTACAACTCATTCTTCCGGTTTTCGCATCCGCGGCTTCCGCTCAATCGCCCGCGCCTGTCGCCCTTCGCTGCGAATACCTGCCCGAACCGCTGGGAGTAGAAACGAAGGCCCCGCGCTTTTCCTGGAAACTCCAGAGCCCGGACGGTGTGCGGGGACACAAACAGACGGCATGGCAGATACTCGTGGCCAGTGATCGCGCCAAGCTCGATCGCTACGAAGGGGATCTGTGGGACAGCGGGAAAATCGAATCCGATCAATCGGTCCTGATTCCCTACCAAAGCAAACCTTTGCTCTCGAGTATGGAATGCCACTGGAAGGTCAAGATCCACGATGAGAACAAGGCGGCAACGTAGTGGAGCAAGCCGGCGCGTTTTTCCATGGGAGTGTTGAAGAAGGATGACTGGCGTGGATCATGGATCCAGCACCCTGACGCAGCCAAGGACAAACATATCTGGTTTCGCAAATCACTGACATTGGAGCAGGAGGTGAAATCCGCTTTTCTTCATGTGGCCAGTTTGGGCTACCATGAGGTTTATCTGAACGGCACAAAGGTGGACGACCGCCTGCTCGCACCGGCTGCGTCACGCCTCGACAAGCGGGTGTTATATGTCACTTACGACATCGGGCCTTTGCTCAAGAACGGCGAGAATGCCGTCGCGATCTGGCAAGGTCCGGGCCGGGCTCGGCTTCCGGAATTCAAAACCACTTCGGCAGTGCGAGTTCAAATGGAGGCGCTTACCAAAGACGGAAAACCTATTTCCCTGTCTTCGGATCAAACATGGCGCAGCCAGATCAGCTCGTGTGAAACCATCGGCGGCGCCAAATACAAAGACTTCGGGGGAGAACGCATCGATGCCCGCCAATTCATCGCGGATTGGGCTGCGGCGGGATTCGACGATTCGGCATGGCCGCAGGCAAAAGAAGTAGACATCAATGTGAGCTTGTCGGCCCAGATGATCGAACCAACCCGGATTATCAAAAACCTTCCGGCCAAAAAAATCTCCAAGCGGGAAAATGGATATCGGGTCGATCTGGGGGGAAACTTCTCCGGTTGGGTTGAGGTCAAAATGCACAATCTCTCTTCCGGAGACCGCGTGATTATCCAAACCTCCGATGACCAAAAGACCTTACAAGACTTCGGTCAAAAGAGCGAATACATCGCACGCGGGGAAAAGGTGGAAACCTTCCGCCATCGCTTCAATTATATGTGCGGGCGATACCTGCACATCCAAGGTCTCAATAAAGAGCCCGCGCTCGCCGACATCACGGGCTATGCCCTGAGCACCGATGTCCCGAAAACAGGTGGGTTCTCCTCCTCCAGCGATTTGTTCAACCGCATCCATGCCGTCGACTTGTGGACATGGCGGGCCAATCTTGTCGAGGGCTTTACGATGGATTGCCCGCACCGCGAGCGTCTAGGTTATGGGGAAGTCGCTCTGGCCTGCGGCTGGGGCATTGCGCTGCCGTTCTACGAAACCGGGGCCTATCATACCAAACTCGTGCGCGACTGGGTGGATGTGCAGAATAAGGACGGATTTTTTCCCTTTGTCGCGCCCCAGGTCAAAGACACCTACGGCGGCCCCTTGTGGAGTAGCGCCGGCTTGAACATGGCGTGGGAGCTATACATCAACACCGGGGACACCCGTGTGCTCGAGGTCATCTACGAACCCGCGAAAAATGGCTCGGTTTCCTTCACTCGAAAACTTCCGACGGGCTCCTACAACCCACCCACAGTCATTGGGGAAAATTCCTAGGGGATTGGGCGGCACCGGGCGGCCGGAAGGAGCGGGGCGATTCGCCGGAAGCGAAGTTCTTCAACAATTGCGTTTATGCCCTCAATCTGGAAGAAGTGATCGAAATCGCCAAGGTGCTCGGCAAACCAGAGGATGCCGCATCTTATGCAACGCGTTTGCAGGAGCTGCGGAAGAACATCCACACCGCCTATTTTGATGCCGCGAAAAATTTCTATGCCAACGGAACCCATGTCCAGCTTGCCTTTGCCCTGCTCACTGGCGTGGTCCCCGCGGAGCTGCGCGGGGCCGTGGCAGAGAGTTTGAAGAAGGAACTCGCCGCCAAAGCCTATCTCGACATGGGAAGCTCCGGGCTGCCGGTGCTTCTGACATACGTGACCGAGAATGGAGACATGGGGAAACAATTGTATCCGCAACTTTCCCGTAAGGAGTCACCGGGCTACGGCCACTTCGTCCAAATGGGAGAAACCACCTGGCCGGAGTATTGGGAAGTCGATGTCCCGAGCAAGGTCAACACTTGCTACACCGGTATATCCGGATGGTTCATCAAGAGTGTGGCCGGCATTCGTCCAGATCCCGCGAAACCGGGATACCAGTCCTTCCTCATCAAACCCATGATCGGTGGCGACCTGACTTTTGCCGAAGGCACCAGCGAGTCGGTCTACGGCACCATCACCAGTCGATGGGAGAAACAGGGCAAGTCGCTGGATATGAAAGTGACCATTCCCGCCAATTCGAGCGCCATCGTGCATGTGCCGGGATCCGATGCCGCGAAAAGTAAGGAAAGCGGGAAACCAGCCGCCGACGCCAAGGGCGTCAAGGTCATGGCGATAAAGGATGGATATGCGATCCTCGAGGTGCACTCGGGGTCCTACCATTTCCAATCGACTGCGGAGTAACAGATCAGGCGCCCGCTGCGGGCTCACATCTCACTGACCCATTTGTTTGTAACCGGCGGGTGGCGTGAAAACCTTGTCGTCCACCGCCTCTTCTTTCAGCGAAACCAGCGTCGAGACATAAGTGATGCCACCGGCCTTGGTTTCGGTCTTGATGGCCATACCGGGCAGGTCGGGTTGTTCGGCCGCGGCCGGGCCACCCATCTTCTTGAGTGCTGCCAGCTCGGTCTTCAGTTTGTCGTAACCGGGGTAATCCTTGGCAACCCACATTTTTGCTTCTGTTCCTTGATTGTTCAGCGTGTAAATCTCGCACTCATAGTCTCCCACCTTTTCCGTTTTCCCCGTGGCCACGGGTTTGGGGATTTCGGGTTTGGCTCCCGCCGCCGCCGTTTGGGCAGCTTTCATGACACTTCCGTCCATCTTCATGGTCATTTTCCGTTCGTGCATGAGTGATATCATGTTCCCCGTTTCCGTATCAATAATAATGGAGGTTTTGTCGCCGACATCGGTGCGGACCATTTTGCCCTTGATCGACATGACGGTTTTGGATTTCACCTCACCCATGGCGGTTTCTTGCACCATGACGAGGTCGGCGTGGGTAACGGCGGTGGCAAGCAGTAGAAAGAAGGCGGTGTTTTTCATATCCGCGATTCTGCCGAGTCCATCGATTAACCGCAAGAAAATTTATCGACATTTTCCCCGGTCCGGGTGGACAGAAGCGAATTGCCGTGGAGGAATCAGCTACCTCCCGTGGAGAAATACTAGCGGGCTAGCGGGTTCTACGCGATGATTCCGGCATGGCCATTGATCCGATTGGTTTGGTGAACGCACCCGGTTGGCGGGTCGAGGTTTTGGAAGAAACGATCTCCACCAACGCGGTGGCCATGGAGCGCGCTGCGGGTGGCGAGACGGATGGATATGCCGTGATTGCCAACCACCAGGTGGGAGGACGGGGTCGGCGCGGCAATCGTTGGGAATCTCCTCCGGGTTCCGCTCTTTTGCTCTCGGCCTTGTTGCGGCCGGAAACCCAGCTCTCGCGTTGGCCCAGGGTGGCGGTCGCCGCGGCGGTTGCGGTTTGCCGGGCCATCGCAGAAACGACCTCCCTCGTTCCGTCGGTGAAATGGCCGAATGACATCCTCTTGGGCACACACAAGGTCGCGGGAATTCTCATCGAATCCCGGGCTCCCGGAGCCGGATCCCATGGCTGGCTGGTCGTCGGGATCGGGATCAATGTCCACACGCGTGAATTTCCGCTCACCCTGCGTTATCCGGCGACATCACTGGCCCTGGCCGCGGGGCACGCACCGGCGCGGGCCCAACTCGCCGCCGCGCTGCTCTCGGCCTTACGCGAGGAATCGGATCGCGCATTCTCGGACGAAGGGTGGCCGGAAACCCGTACGGCATTCGCCGCCTTCGACGGCCTGAAAGGACGAAGGATCCGCGCCGAACAGAACGGGGTCATTGCCGAAGGTCTTGCCCATGGTATCGACGAGGAGGGAGGCTTGATCCTTCTGGCGGGCGACGGTTCAAGTTCGGTGGTCTTGCGCGACGCCCATTCGATCACACCGCTCGACTGACAGAACCGGAACAATGCACCCCGGGTTTCCCAAACACGTGTATGTCACCAATCAGGGTAAAACCCCGAGGTTCGCGAGCAAACATCCGATGAGCGGAGTCGGGATGTAGAGGGTGGCCGTGCCGGTGTTGCCAACAGTGGCGTTGTTGACGACGACACCCGCGTTGATGGCGCGAAGGTCCCTGATAGCGGTGGCGGAGTCCTTGCGGGTGGCGTGAATGAAGTCGGCCACGGGATAGGCACCGAGACTTCTCCAGTCCTTCGTGCGTGGCGCCCAGTGTTCTTTTTCCGCATTCAATTGCAAGGCGACGACCTGATCGGCACGATCGATCACCAGGGTCAGGGAGTCGTAGATGCCCGCGCGCACATCGTAGATGCGAAGGGAAAGCCCGTTGGGAAAACCCGAAGTCACCCGTTCCGAGGTTCTGGCGACCGGAACTTTCTTGAAGAGCGCTTTTTCCGCTTCCTCGACCGGCATGAGCCATGAGATCGACGTCATGGTGGCGTGGTTATCCATCATGCTGCCCTGATAAACGACCATCTTCGGGTTCTCCGCGCGCTCCGCTTTGGCTTCCGCGTAACCCGTGAGGATTCGCTTCAAACTCTTGCGGAACTCGAGCTGGCCTTCATCAGCTTTGTCCAGATCCATCGGCAGGTCGGCGAGGCCGCGTTTGAAGAGCGGCGCGCCTACGGCAACCTTGGTTCCGGCGGCATTGCTGGCCTCGAAATCCTTCGTATCGGCCTTGAAGCGCAGGGACACCCCCACCTTATCCTTGTTCAGAATATGAACAACCCCCGTCTCGTTCTCGGGCTGACTCCATTTGCCGCGGAAGGAAGATCGAAATCCATTCATCGCGCGGAAGGTGCCATCTTCGTCGAAGTAAACAGCCGACCACGGCATCGAATTCTCAAACGCGCTTTCCGATTGCCAGCGCCAGCGGTTTTCAACGAGAGACTTTCGCAGCGAAGCCTGATCGGCATGCACCATCGTGATGGCCAGGAGAAAGAGGATGACGCTGCCGCGGAAGATGTTCGGGCGTGGATTCATCATTTGTCCATATACAATGCGGCCGACCAATTCGTCAATGGTTTTCATTATCCTTGTATCGACTCCAGCACTCGAGAAAGCCAGATGCGAAGTCCTGCGGTCTGTCTTGCAGCCATGGTTCAAGATCGCGGGGGTGAATCCAGAGACCGGATTCGATTTCCGCACAGGGGAATTTTGGATTTCCGTTCCAATCGGTGTGGTAGAGGCGCACGAATTCCCAGCCCGTATTCGGGCAGGC
Organism: Verrucomicrobiales bacterium; assembly: GCA_046075565.1. Classification (GTDB taxonomy): domain Bacteria; phylum Verrucomicrobiota; class Verrucomicrobiia; order Verrucomicrobiales; family SLCJ01; genus JBJTQJ01. Next base: position 99,475 of record JBJTQJ010000082.1, read on the forward strand.
ATGGATGTAGGCGACGCGGCGGGCGTTCGCCCCGGTGATGCCGAGTTCCTCTTCAAGTTCGCGGATGGCGCAGGCATCGTAGTCCTCCCCGCTGTCGAGATGACCGGAAGCACTGCTATCCCACACACCAGGATGTTTGTCCTTCAGGCGGGAGCGTTTCTGCAGAAAGATTTCGCCATATTTATTCCAGACAAAAACATGCACGGCGCGATGTAACAAGTCGCGAGCATGAACATCGGCCCGGCGTTCGCGGCCGATCACCTGATCGTTCTGATCAACGACATCGAAGATTTCATCATCTTTTTGTGGAAGATCCATGAGCGGGTGTGGATCCAACTCGCGGGTGAGGTTGATCCATTGCGCGACGGAGAGTTGCTCGGCGCGCACCGTGGCGGGGACATCGAGATGTGCGGCAATTTCCGACCAGGGCCTTGTGCCGTCGGGCAATTGTTTGTGCAGTTGTTTCCGGCGTTGTCCGAATCCCCGGCGCAACAAGGTATCGAGCAGGCGCGCATCGAAAGACGGAAAGGCACGCTCCGGCAACGGCGACAGCATGGCCACCGTCGAATCGATTTTCGGGCGCGGGTTGAAAGCCGTCGGCGGCACGTCGAAAAAACGCGACATTTTCCACTCGCTCTGCAGCCTGACCGAGAGCACGCCGTAATCTTTGCCGCCCGGTTCGGCCAACATGCGGTCGATGAATTCCTTCTGCAACATCACCACACCGATGGAGACGGGTGTCGGTCGGGTGAAGAAATTTTTCAGGATGGCCCCGCCAGCGGAATAAGGGAGGTTGCCGATGAACTTGATCGGTCCTTCCCGGTAGAATGGACGCAGATCAAAACGCGCGGCATCGGCGAAGATGACCTCCACACCGTCCCGGCCGCGCATTTCATCCCGCAGGTGTTCGGCCAGACGGGCGTCAAATTCCACAAGCACGAGCCGTCGGACCCGGCCGACGAGATGACGCGTCAGCGCACCCGTTCCCGGTCCGACTTCGATCACGCAGTCTTCCGGCTGCGGATCGATGGCATTCGCGATATTCCGGGCGACGTCCTCATCGGTAAGGAAGTTCTGCCCGAGCTGGCGGCTCGGACGGACTCCCGTGTCTTCGAGGACCCGGCGAATATCACTTCGATTCATGGCCGGAATTTGGCCCATGTCGCCTCGGCCGCAACCGCTTCGCTGCCGTGTGGTTTGATCTGGCATGAAGATCGTTTTCGCTTTCCGAGCCTGCCTATTCTTGCACCTGCTGGCGGCATTTACAGCACTCCATGCTGCCGACGGCTACGATCCTTTGTCGAAGCCGGCCAAGGCCGAGGCGCGGCACCACGATTTCGAAGTCACGGATGCCTCGCGAGACCGCAAGCTGCCCGTGCGGGTCTGGTTGCCTGCTTCGGAAAAGGCCGAACCCGTCCTGATCTTCAGTCACGGCCTCGGCGGCAACCGTGAAGGAGCTGCCTATCTCGCCAGCCACTGGACCGCCCGCGGTTACGTGGTCGTTTGTTTGCAGCACCCGGGCAGCGACGACGCGGTCTGGAAATCCGCCAAGGCCGGTGAGCGCCTTCCCGCCATGAGACAGGCAGCCAGCGGAGAAAATCTGCTTCTCCGGGCGGGGGACGTTCCCGCCGCCCTCGATCAGCTCGAACGCTGGAACACCGAGAAAGGCCATGCCCTTTTTGGAAAAATGGATTTCTCCCGCGTGGGTATGAGTGGTCATTCCTTCGGAGCAATGACGACCCAGCTTTTGGCCGGTCAGACACTCGTTGGAAAAAGTTTCGCCGATTCGCGGGTAAAAGCGGCCGTGGTCATGAGTCCGAGTCCTTTCCAATTCGGTGACCCCAAACGAGCTTTAGCGGGTTTGAAAATGCCTTGTATGCTGATGACGGGCACCCTCGACGACTCACCGATTGGGAACACGAGTCCCGAGGAACGCAGGTTGGTTTATCCAGCTCTTCCTCCGGGCGACAAATACGAACTGGTTCTCGACAAAGCCCGGCATGGAGCCTTTTCCGACCGCGCCCTACCCGGCGAAGGTCTGCGGCGGAATCCGAATCACCACAAGGTCATCCTCGCCCTTTCGACCGCCTTCTGGGATGCCTATCTGCGCGGAGATGCCGGGGCCAAGACCTGGCTCGCCGGGGAAGCCCCGCGGGCTCTGATGAACGCTGCCGACGTCTGGCAAAAGAAATGAACCCGGTGGCGTTGCCCGGGCTCGGGTTCTGTGCCTTGGTTTCCCATGCCTCCACAGGATTGGGACACCGATGCTTTATGCCGCTTGGACAAACGGCACGTCTGGCATCCGTTCACCCCGATGGCGGAGTGGATAGCTGAGAATCACGAACCTGTTTTTCTTACCGGTGGTGAAGGAGCATGGTTAATCGACAGTCGCGGAAGGCGCTACATCGACGGCAACAGTTCGATTTGGACCAATGTGCATGGTCACGCCCACCCGAAACTCGCGGCGGCCATCGCCGCCCAAGCCTCCACCCTACCCCATTCGAGTTTTCTGGGTTTCAGCAATCCCTGGGCCGCGCGTCTCGCGGTGCGTTTGGCCGGTTTTTTCCCGGGAACGAATCTGCAACGGGTCTTCTACACCGACAACGGATCGACCGCCATCGAGGCGGCTCTGAAAATCTCCATTCAGTGCCGGCAACATCGGGGCGAGCACGAGCGGGTCTTATTTGGTGCCTTCGCCTCGGCCTATCACGGGGATACACTGGGCGCGTCATCCATCAGCGGTGTCTCCGCATTTACGGAACGCTTTAACAAGTGGGGCTGGCAGCCTCTGCGTTTCCCCAACCTGCAGGATCTGGAGGCCCTCGATGCATCTACCATCGCGAAGCTGAACGCGATTGTCATCGAGCCACTTATTCAAGGGGTCAACCGCATGCACCTCTGGCCGAAAGGTATGTTACGGGAGTTGCGGAAGTGGTGTGACTCCCACGGGGTATTCCTTATTCTCGATGAAGTGATGACCGGCTTCGGTCGCACCGGCAAAATGTTCGCCTGCCAGCATGAGGATGTTGTGCCCGACCTTCTTTGTCTCGCGAAAGGTTTGACGGGTGGAACATTGCCGCTCGCCGCCACACTGGTGAGCGATGATATCTTCGCAAGCTTCCTCGGTGACCCCACTAACCCGAAAACATTTTTTTATGGGCATAGCTACTGCGCAAATCCTCTGGGTTGTGCCGTTGCCCTCGCGAGTCTCGATTTGTTCGAGGAGGAACGCGTGTTCGACCAATTCCAAACCAAGGAGAATGCGCTGGCATCGGCACTGCTTTCGTTGCGCGAACAATGTGGAACGCATGTCGCGGATGTCCGTCAGATCGGATTGATCGCCGGTATCGATCTCGTAGCCAAGAATGGTCAACCATTCCCTGCTGCAGATAGAGTCGGCGCCCGCGTCTGCACGGCAGCTCGCGAGTTCGGTCTATTGACACGGCCAATCCTCGATACCATTGTGCTGATGCCTCCACTTTGTATTTCTCCCGAAGACATCAAAATCATGGTTCACGCTCTCTCGCGGGCCATCGAAGTTGCGGTTTCTCCGGTATTGTGAATAACCGGCTGATAAGTTGCGTATGTTTGGGAACAAAACCCAGGTTTTTCTTCCTTCTCCGCATCGTCGCCCGTCTTGTTGGGCAGGTCGCGAGATCTTTACACGCTTTTGTTCCGTGCGGAACACTTGATTTCACACTGTGGAACAGAGTTCCTGAAGTTATTCACACCGTCTATGACTACTAGTTTAAGATTTAGATCCTTTGATCAGAGAGAAACGACTCAAAAATCCTCATTTCCAAAAGGCTTCAATATCGTATCCCAAGGAAGCTCCGCTGTTTCATCCTCGAGGATCTCCGCACCACGGTTCAGGCACTGGGCGAGACTGTAGCCTTTTTCAAGAATCGGCTCGATGTGATGAAATAATCCTGAGGTCCGGATGGTTCCATCAACTCGGCCAACCATCGCGACAATTGGTTTGGCGGCGATGAGCCCCTGTAGAGCGACACCGGCAGGACCTTTGCCGGAAAGGCTCTGGAGGTCGAGCGAACCTTCGCCTGTGACTACACAATCAGCCCAGACGATTCTACGTGCGAGCCCGGTCGTTCTTGATACCAGATCAAAGCCAGGAACCAATCGCGCCTTCAGCACATGTTGGAAGGCGAAGCCGAGTCCGCCGGCCGCACCGGCACTAGGCGCCTCGGTGTTTTCCCACCCGTGGAGTTTTTCCACGTACAGGTTTAGGAACGCTTCGAGCTTCTCCATGAGTTCGGGAGTCGCTCCTTTCTGCGGACCGAAGATGCGGGTGGCACCCCTGGGACCGAGAAGAGGATTGGTCACGTCGCAAGCAACCGTCATGGTGGGCAGGCTGATCAGATTGTTGGTTTCGATGCTGGACAAGGCCATCAGACACCGTGGATTGGGCTGAAGCTCTCGTCCTTGCTCGTCCAAGAATTTCATTCCCAGTGCGGCCAACATTCCGGCTCCCCCATCATTGGTGGCACTGCCACCGATCCCGATGACGAGTTCCTCTGCTCCGGAAATTTGGGCCGCATGTTTGATCAATTCACCAACTCCAAACGTCGAAGCATCGAATGGATAATGTTCCTTTGGGGATAGCCTCCACAGACCAGCGGCTTCCGCCATTTCGAGGACTGCGATTCTTTTATGTTCCTCTTCGAGCAGACCGTAGCTGGCGACCACCGTCCGGCCCAAGGCGTCTTTGCACGGAGCCAGGATTTTTTGCCCAGGCCGAGCGGAGAGAATGGCATCAACAAAACCTTCCCCGCCGTCGGCGATGGGACATTCGTCGACTTCCGCATCGGGAAACCTCCGGCGAATGCCACGGGAAATCGCATGACATGCCTGAGGGGCGGTCAAGGATCCTTTGAAC
>JBJTQJ010000083.1:0-867 GCA_046075565.1 Verrucomicrobiales bacterium
TCCAAATCGTCAAGGGAATGGATCTGTCCCGGCGGAATCTGAGCGATTTTTCGCCCGTCCGGCCCGATGATAACGAGGATGCCCCCGAAATCCATGCGTTCTTTGAACGGATGCCTTGCTAACAAACGGTTGTATACCGGCAGGATATGCGTGAAGGTTTCCTGCCACACCGAAAGCTGCGCCAGGCGCACAGCCATCTCCATGGCATCGGGCGGCGAGACGGCATCTTCGGCGGAAAAAATCAAGGGAAGGTCCGTGGCCTTGTAGGCGGCTTCCCAGGGTGTCGCGTCGAGCGGCGCTTCGATTGGCGGGTGAAGGTTCAGGATGCGCTCGACCGACGGCCAGACTTCCTCCACGGCGGCTTTGCCATCGGGGTGGAAGCCTTCGGGGACAGTTCCCGACCAGACACGATGAATGACTCCATGCAAGAAAGAGCCAACGGCATCATCTGCCAAACGTTCGGCGATGTCGGGCGATGAGACTTGAATCAATTCATCATTGAACATTTTAATCCAAGGCGAAACTCCGGGAAACTTTTTGCTGATGTAGTTTTCCAGACGCACGTCTTCGAGCACGTTCAAAAGCGCATGATGGGCCGGACTGCGATCCTCCTTCGGGAACAGCAGATGCGAGCGGGTCAGCAGGTGGTGGCCTATCTCATGGCAGATCAAACCACGACAAAAATCCGGATGGCGGAGTTCAAGGTCGAGGCTGTCCGCCGAGATCACGCCGGTGAGGAGATCGATCGACCATCCGCTGCCTGGCTTGCCGGCGACGACGGTAAGTTTGTTTGTGCCACAGAAAAGATTGGCGAGCGCGCCGAGTTCGGCTAGAAGATTTGGGTAATTCATAATATTTCTTTTTCTT
>JBJTQJ010000084.1:0-19143 GCA_046075565.1 Verrucomicrobiales bacterium
GGCGGGTTTGCCTCCATGATCAAACGGGCCGATGAGCCGCCATTCGAGATCGGTCTGGCGGATGTAGGGGAATGGCTCCTTGGCAAAAAATCGATCACGCTGGGCGAGCACGCGCTTTTCCAAATCAACCGCACGCGCAAAAAGGGAAGTGTCGGCCCCGGGCAAGCGGCACCACCATTCGGGCTCATCGGCGGGACGTCCGCGCCATCCATTGTCGCTGAAGAACAGCATCCCGGGATAAACATGGTTCATCAGGATGACGTCGTCACCATTTCGCGCCCGATCATCGTGCCAAACACAGGCAATCGGGCCGAGTTTCATGTCTGCTTCGCCCCAGCGGCAAGGTTGCTGGAAACTCATGGCCGGGAGCATCTCGAAAGGATCGATGTGGTTGAGATAATAATTGGCCTGCGAATCGAAATACGGTTTTCCCGGCCACGGGCGCGACTGTCCCGTCCACAGTTGCTGGGCCATGGGGCCCTTTGCTGGGATACGGATGCCGGGGTTCCAGCCAATGACGGTCCGGCCATGGCGATGGGCGACGGCCACACAAGCCTCCAGCCATTCCATGGGCACACGCTCATTCGGCTTCACCTCGTCGGTGCCGAGGTGGATGTAGGGCATTTGCTCGGCCGGAAGCATCGAACAGAGTTCATCGACCAGATCGATGAGGCGTTCGCGCACCCCGGGCGAGTCCATCTTTTCGAGACCATAGGCCCGGCGGAAGGCGGCGGTGTGGCCGGGCATATCAAGTTCCGGAATGACCAGCATCTGCCGGGCGCGCGCGAAGGCGACGATGTCGCGGAACTGCTCTTGGGTGTAATACTTGCCTTCATGAAGCGAAAACGAGCGGGCAGACTGCAACTCAGGATGGCGCTTCGATTCAATCCTCCAGCCAGGATTGTCGGTGAAGTGGAAATGGAAGACATTGATCTTGTAACGGGCGAAAACTTCGATCTGTTTTTTCAACAGGGCGAGTTCCTGGAAATTCCGCCCGGTGTCGTGCATGAAGCCACGGTAGGGAAAAGCCGGCCAATCGGTGATTGTCAGTTCCCGGATTTTGCCGCCCGGGGATGGAAGCAACTGCCGGAAGGTTTGAATTGCATAGTAGGCACCGGCCTCGTCGGAGGCCGTGATGCGCAACAAACCGGGACGGAGAACCAATTCATAGGCCTGCCCGGCTACCCGCGCGGGTGCGCCTTCGATTGGACCCTTGATGATCTCGACCTGCATCGGAACAGCGGCAGCGACTTTTTCACCCGGGTATCCTTGTTCCTTCAACACTGCGGCCAGTTCTGCCCGCATCGCCGTGAAGGCCGGGTCCACTTTCGCGTCATTCAAGTCGTTGAAGGCCGCGATCCATTCCTTTTTGCCTTCATCCACCCGGAGCGGCGCGGGAAGCAATTCGTTGGTGGCCAGAGCACGCTCGTGTGTCGCCTCATCCTTCGCCCCGGGAACAAAGATGGGGTCCGCTTGGGAATGGACGAGTGTCACCGAGCAAAGAAGAATGGGGAGGAGGAATTGCCGAAACATGGGGGATAGGGGCGTAAGTTTAGTGAAGCTTAAGCCGAGTGGTGGACTCGTGCCATGGACACTCGGTGGTTTGATATGCCAACCAGATGGTCCTGCGGATGATTGGCCCGGCCAATGCACCGGACCGTGTGTATCTCACACGCAGTGGGAGTTACCGTCGTTCGTTTGCGTCGCTCCTGTCCATCGGAGCAGATTCGGTCACTCCCATCCGTATGAACTCCAGGACCACATGATCCCCGTTTTTCAACGAATGATGCGGCACAGCTTCCAATTTGACCTCGCCGGAAGCGATTCCCTCGTGCGCCACACGCAGGACCGAATCATGGGCATGCCAGAAGATCGCGAGATCCCCGCTCAGATCGGGGGAATAGACGCCTTTGTAGTCACTACCGCTGAATTCCCACGAGAGTGGGTCAGGTAGTTTTTCCTCGCCTTTGGCACGGAGGAGGGAATGAACGGGAATGCGGATTCCATCTCCGGTCAGAACATCGATGCGGAAGCGGGCTCCCTCCTCGCCTTTGGCATGGCCGCACAGGTGGAGCAGCAGTTCCAGGTGAAGCGGTCGCGATTGCGTGATGAACAGCGTCTCATGGGTCCTTCCTGTTTCGGCGCAAAGGAACAATTCCACTTCGCCGGGATGACGTTCGTCGCCGGGATCTGGGAAATGGACTTTCGCGGGTAGGGAGAGTCGACCGTCCTTCTTGTCGCAGATGATGCCACCGAGTTCCAGGCGGGATCCCTCGGCTTTAAAGGGATGACGGTTCCGCAATTTTTCGCTCAGCATGGTGACGGCCTGATCGGCAGCGACACGTTCGGATGGGAAGGCGGTCGCTAGTTTTGCTTCCGCTTCCTGCAGTTCTTTCCAAAGCACGGGTTCGATGAGCGGAAGGAGAGGGAAATTCCGCGCCAAAGCTTCGCTGTCCGTCGATTTTGCTGCCGTCGGATTCAGATCCGCCGGTTTTTCTTGAACGGATTGCGGCGGGGCGCAGGAGAAGAGAAGAAATCCGGCCGCCGGAAGGATCATCACGGCTCTCATGGAGATGGCACGAGTTGGATCGGTGGCCGGTATTGTTTCTCGATGGACTGCGGGAGCGGCTTCCGCTCCATGATGGTGTTCGGATTCTGATAGTAACGGAGGGTCTGTATATCCAGTTGGCCATCGAAGCGCATTTCCAACCGCCAGCGTTGCGCGGTGGTTTCGGGGAAGACCGGATGATGACCGGTGCCAACCGAGTAATTGTCCCACACGAGTGGCACCCAATCCGCACCGTCGTGATAGTAGACACGAAGGAAGCGTGAGCCGGGGTAATCGGCATCAAGGCCATTCAAGGCGATCGCCTGGGCAAATTCGGTTTCGAGGATCAGACGTCCATTCTCCGCATGGAAGCGACATTTGGTGTCGAGCGAAAAGTCGGCGAGATGGGCGGGATCGCCTTCCATGCGGCCGACAACGGTTGCTTGCCTGACCGGACGTGCGATGCGGACTTGGGTGGGTTGTTCGAATTTCACGGCGTGGATCCACGGGCAGATGAAATTCTCGCTGGCCAGATTGACGAGCACCCGGTCGCCCTCGTGGGATTTGACGTATACACCGGGCTCGGGCCCGAGAATCTCCATCATCCGTTCCGCCGGATACATGCAGTCAAAGGGGATGCCCGCGATCATCATCGCTTGCGTCTGGAAGTAGGCGCGCGGCGCGACCCGCAGGTGCAGATTCAGGCGACGAAGATTGTAATTGCTCGAGTGCGCGAACTCGATGTTGAACTTGAGCGGGCGAGAGTAGGAAATGGTGTGTTCACCGATTTTGAAGGCGATATTGGCGTTGCCATCAAAGGTTTCCTGGCTGGCGTTTTTGATTGGCTGGGAAGCGGAGAACTTCCGGATTCCTTCATCGAGATCAAATCCGTCCAGTCCGTCGGTTTCAAAAGCCATCGGCGCGGCCAAATAGTCGGCGACGATTTCAACTTTGGTCCGCAATGGGAACGGTGACTTCTCGTGCATGATCTTCTTGTCTTCATCCTGCCAATTGAGCTGGTGCATGGGCAAGGTGATCTGGAGGTCCACTTTCTGGCGATCGTTTTCTTTTTTGGCGACTATCCGGAAATCGACTCCGGTGATGAGTTCAATGGCGTGGGCCTTGGTAATGGCGGGCAGGGTGGTGTCGGCGGCGAGGGACGCAACAAGTCCGGGGGCCAGGCGTTCGACGATGGCGCGGGTGGCGGGCACGAGGTTCATGTCGCGACGCAGGGCGTGAATCTCGGCCACGCCTTGCGGGAGGTTCGCCGGGGTTTTCTCGCCCAGCAGTTCGGTGGCGAGCGCCCAGTTGCGGAGGTAGTAGGAATGGACCTGGTTGCCCCATTCGCAAACCGGCGGGTAGTCGACTCTTTCCTGGTTCCAGAGGTCGCGTTTGCCGGTGATCGCCATATTGTGCTTGAGCGCGTTCAGCACGAGGATGGTTCCCGCCGTGCGAATCCAATTCGCGGTCACTCCTTCGCCACCTTGGAAATCGAGAGGGAAAGCGGATTTCAGGAATCCGCCATCCCAACAATCGTCGAGGGCCAGCTTGTAGCGGAAGTTTTGCATGTGCTTGAGAAAGACCGCCTCGTCCGCCGATGCGAGGGCGATGGACGCGAAGATGAAAGCGAGCGAGCTGGTGGCATGCGAGTTGTCGCCGTCGCCGATGGAGGCGTCCATACGTTCGACGAACTCCTGGACCGCGCTGGCGTGACCGCCGCCGATTTGCACGCCCAGCAATCCGGACCCGGACATGGCATTGCCACCGCCAAACTCCCGCTCATCCGAGCGGGCCATGCGCCGCCCGCGTCCGTAAGCATAGGTGCCGTTCACACAAACCACACCGGCATGCTGGATGATGTTAGCGACAAACTTTTTGTCATAAGTAATGGGAGTTCTTGAAGCGAGGGCCATGCCGAGGGCGAGATGCCCGGTGCCGTAGTGCTGCCCGGCTATGCCATAACCAAACCCATTGACCTTATGACCGGCCATGAAGTCGTTTTTGCAAACATCGGCCATTTGCAGGTAAGCGGCCTGAATGCCCGCGACGATGCCGGGATCCTTGCTCCGGAGATAATACTCGCTCAGGAACATGAGGCGCATTGTGCGCTCGGCCGTCCATTCACTGGGAGCCTGCTCGTAGGCGAGTCGATAGGCGGCCTTGCGGATTTGTCCGTCGTATTTCGCATCGCCACTCGAAAGGAGGGCCAACCCGCACCACGCGGTGTCCCAGCCGTCGGTGGTGTAACCAGCGAGCCGTGGCCAGCTTCCATCCTCACGCTGTTGTGCCGCCAGCCATTCGGTGTGACGCCGGACGGTGATTTCCGTCTTGGCGCAATTCTTTGGATAGGTTTCACTGAAGCTGCCCGTCTTGCCAATCGGGAAGCGGAGTTCGACCACATGATCCTTGTGGGCACCGGTCAACGGCAGAGCGGAGTTGGTGTGATGAATCCTCGGCTGCACTTTGCCGTAGCTCAGGGCCGCGAAGTGTCCTTTGATCCTCTTGGTTCCTTCTGGCAGGGTCCATTTGCCAAAACCGGTGGCATGGAGATTGAGGCTTTGTTGGTAGGTCTTTCCCGCGACTTCGATTGGCTTCGCGGTTTCGATGGATGCTCTCCCGTATCCCGCCTGCAAAGCTTCGGGAGTAATTTCCAGAAGATTCTTCACCCCGTAGTCTCCTTCGAGAGTGACATCCATCCAAAGGGAACCATCACCATGGATATTGTCGTCGAATTGATGCGATTCGATGGTGAGCAATCCAGCGCCGGGAATTTCGACACCAAAATCCTGGACGCCAACTGATTGGTTGCCGCCGGTTCCTTGCCAGAGTTGCTTGCGTCCAACCGGCAAGGGTTGGGCGGATCCCTCCGGCACGCGCAGCACGGTCAGCCGTATGTCGCCACGCCCTTGTGCTTGATCGATCTTCTCTCCAAGCATTATCTGGATCTCGCGTGCGTCCTTGTGCATGAAGTTCCACTCTGGCCGGTATTGGTTGCCAGATTTTAGCATTTCGCCCTCGATGCCGATGATCAAATCTCCGGGCAAGAGATGGCCATCGGCGGGCGATCCCGGTGCCACGGAAACGACTTCTGCGGCGGTGAGGGCCAGCTCTCCGGTCGTCGCACGGAGACTCACCGGCACGATGGCGGCGAAGGCCGGACGGTTTTGCAATTGCGGAACATGGGAGCGGACTCTCACGCCGAGCGGGCCGAGGTGGCTGCCCCAGCGTTTGGCTTCCTCGGCTTGATCCGCCCCATTGGGCATCCACCCCTGTCCGACATCAGGGTAAGTTGCACGGTACTCACGGATATCGATGGGCTTGAACCCCTGGCGCACGGCAAAGCTCGTTTCCAGTGGGGCAAGTTGCTCCGCTGGTGATTGGGGAACATTGGGCGAGGTAGCCGGTTGAGTGTTCTCCTTTTCAACGGTCTTCGACGGAGATTTCGGTTCGGCGGCTTGCTCCGTGGTTTTTGGTTTGTCCTGGTTCCGCGAGTGGAGCCAATACCCCGCACAAGCAAGCAGGACCAATGCGAGCGCCACCGGAAGAAAGCCCGGAGACGAAGTTTTTGAGGATCTAGGTGGTGGCGTCGGCGTTCCGACGAGCTTGGGCCGCGAGGATGACTCCATGAGGAACTTTTCCCCGCAGCTTTCGCATCGACCGTGGCGACCTGCAAGTGTCGCGTCCACTTCATATGTCTTGGAACAATTCGGGCAGGTAATAGGGATGGTGGTCTCGGTTGTCATGGGTCTGACGGCTGATCGCAATATGGCTCAATCAAGAAAGGAACAGGAAGAAGAACGAGGCGATTGATTGGAATGAAGATAGCAGTTTGCCAGGGACGGATCAAGGTGCGGGCAGCACGCCGATTTCCGCGGCGGCAGCATACGGTTTGCCAGCGGCGCCGACGCTGGATTTGAAGCGGACAAAACGTGCTTCGACAGTTCTGTCATCAAGTAGGATGGTGCGTTCCGATGGGTCATTCACCAGATTGCCGAGACGGAAAGGTTGCGGGGTGGTCCAGGATTTCCCATCCAGGCTGAGGGAGATTTCTCCGGCTTCGACCATTCCATCGGGCACCGCTTTGTCTTGGCGGGGCAGGTAGGTGAGACCATCAATCTTGTATGAACGGCCGAGATCGATTTCCAAAAGGTGAGGATGTGGATCGGCTGGTGACCAGCGCGAATGCCAGAAGGTCGAGGGATCGCCATCGATTGCCTTCGTCCCCGAGAACTCGGCGCTTTGTTCGCTGGAACAAGTGTGGATTTTCCATTCTGTCGGATCGATGGAAAGCCGGGTGTCGCATGCGGGACCGGTCTGGCCGCCCGCGATGGCAATGGCCCGGATGCGTCCGCCGTCCGGCAGCAGGATGGGTTTTTCATAACGCGGTGACGCCACCGTGGGGGCGCTGCCATCGGTGGTATAATGGATTTGCAAGGCGCCGGCGGATGATGGATCCCCTTGTCCATGGGGTTTCCAGGAGAATCCCGCGGTGGCTGGCGGCTGGATGACGACGAGACCATCGAGGCCTCTTTTCACGACGAGTGAAGGCGGCGGGATCTGGTAAAGATGTGCGGCAAAGGTGGCGATGGTGGGTTGAGCCCGCGACTCGAGGATCCGGACGCGAAAAGCAGAGGTCTTCACGCTTGGGAAGCGAAGGATGCGCTTGTAGCCGATGGTTTCGGCGGTGGCGACTTCTTGCCATTTCCCATTGATTTCCGCGTCCACCGCATGGCGGATCACCCGCTGTCCGACTTTGCCAATCGCTTCCTGCAGAACCACGCGATTCACCGCCCGTGGCGAGGGGAAGCGGACGGTGAATTCTCCGGCGGTTGAATTCGGCTGCCAGTAAGTTTGCAAATCCTCATCTAGAACCGCCGGAGCGTCGCTGGTGGCACCGGTCGTGAGTTCGCGTGTGCCGTAGGTCGCGCGGATGCGACGCCCGGTCTCTTTGAGCGAGGCTTCGTCGCGGGGCGCGATTCTCCCCGATTTGTCCGGCGGAACATTGAGCAGGAATACCCCGTTGCCCCCGGCGGCGCGTTCATAGATATCGAAGATGTCATCGGGGCTGCGCACCGCTTGTTCATGTTCATTGCGCCAGAACCATCCGGCGCGGATCGAGGTGTTGATTTCCGGGACGAGATAAAAAAGTTCACGTGCGGCATACTTTTCCCCGTATACCTTGTATTCCGGTAGAACCACCTTCGAGTTGGATCCGATGTCGTCATCCGGGCGGTCCACCCCTGACTCGGATTCTCCCTGCACGGGGATGATATTCCATTCGGCGGCGCGGGTCCGACCGGCTTCGTTGCCGCACCAACGCACGTCCGGACCGCCGAAGATCACGGCTTCCGGTGCAAGCTGGCGGATCAGGTCGAACCACTCCTGCTTGAGGTATTGCTGGTTGCCCTTGCGTTTGGGATGGGCACCATCGAACCAGACCTCGTGGATCGGACCGTATTCGGTGAGGAGTTCATAAAGCTGGTTCATGAAATAGCGATTGTAGTCGTCCGCCTTCACGCGGATGACCGGGGAGTCCGCCGGCTTGTCGGCGCGCACGCGGTCCGGAGCAGCGTGGAATGAAGCGGGATCGGTAGGAATGACGGATTCGACGGAAGCGCTTTGGTTTCCGTAGAGACCATCGGGATGTTCGATCTGGTAGAGGTCGGCCGGCGAGAGATAGACACCCAATTTGAGATCGTGTTTGCGGCAGGAATCGGCCAGTTCGCGCAGCACATCGCCCTTGCCATCGCGCCACCGGATGCCGCGCACGGAGAATTGATCATTGTATCGGGTTTGCCAGAGGCAGAAGCCGTCGTGATGCTTCACCGTAATCAGCATCATGCGCATGCCCGCTTCCTTGGCGACGCGGCACCACTGGTCGGTATCGAGATAGTCGCCCGGATGGAAAACGGCGGGGTTTTCTTTGCCATTGCCCCATTCGACTCCGGTAAAGGTATTCGGGCCGAAGTGAATGAAACATGTGAACTCCAACTCATGGAAAGCAAGCTGCCGGGGGGAGGGGACCAGATTGGCGGCTTTGCCGAGGATTTGGTCGGGGCTCTCGCCGGGTTCCAGTGGCACCCGATGCACAAAGGGTTGAGCGGCGACAGGCAGGTTCAGGCTGAGCATGATGGAAGGAAGGACTGTCCGGAGGAATGTTCTCATGGGGATCTCGGGAGTCGGATCACTTCGCCACCGCTTGGCCGAGTCGTTCGCCGATCGGTCGTTTGTCGGGCGGATGCACGTCCGGGCTGTCCCAACCCAGATCGATGGTCTGGATAAGCGAGACATGGGGCAATTCTTTCACCACGGTGGCTTGGACGGCGCGGAACTGCGGCCAACCTTTGCGCAATGGGTCATCGCCGCCGATACGGGGAAGCTGGACCATAAAGAATGGAAGCTCCGTTTGCCCGAGAACTTTGCGCCAGCCACTTACCAGGTCGGTCAGGAGCAGCTTATTCCATTCATCATCGATGATCTCGGCATTGGTTTCGCCTTGATACCAAAGAACACCGGTGAGAGGGAATTTCGCCCAATCCCGCGTCCCCGCATCGAAGAGGAAACCGGGACGGAAAGGGTGATCGATGGTGGATGCCCCGCCAAGGTTGAGTTTCGCCCGGCCACGTGCCCATGCACTGACCCGCGGGGATTCAAGCCAGTTGTCGCCCATCAGACTCGTGTAGTCATGACGAGACAAAAGCATTTCCTGTGGCAGCCACGCTTCGGCACCGCTGCCGCCGACAGAGTTGTCGATCAGGCCGACTGGCACGCCTTTGGCTCGGTGGATGGTTTTTCCCGCCCACCAACCGACGGCGGAGAAGGTGGAGGCCGACTCCGGTGTGACCGTCTGCCATTTTCCTTCGAAGAACTTACCCGGGGTCAGACGGTTGAGTTCGGCCGGGGTGTAGGCGCGTGCCGAAGTGTGGGTTCCTGTTAGGTTGAGCAAACGGATGGCGGGGAATTCAGCCGCGAGCGTGGCTTCTTCTTTCCCACCCACGGCTTTTGCCAGAGGGAAATCCATGTTGGACTGACCGGAGCACAGCCAAACCTGTCCCACCAGAATATCGCGCAGGACAAGGGTTTCGTTTCCGGAAACAATGGTGAGGTCCCGCCCGCCGGATGATGCAGACAAGGCGGGCAATACGAGCGACCACTTGCCCTCTGCGTCGGCCTTGCCACGCATGACATGATCGGCGAAGCGGATTTCCACTTCGGCAAAGGGCGAAGCCTTGCCCCAGATCGGTGCCGGTTTCTCCATTGGCAAAACCATATGGTCGGCGAAAGGACGCGCGGGAATCAATGTTGGCTCCCCGATGGAGAGAGATGCCACGGTGAAGAAGATGAAAACTGCGCGGATCATTTTCATTTCAATTTGGAATGCTCCAGGCTCGGCTCCGGTAATCTATAGTCGCTTTGCTCGCCGAGATCCACGCGTTCTCCGAATCGCCGGGAGCGGGCATGGAATTTTCGGGGGGAGAAAACGGGCATAATCAGAATCAACAGGATGGGAATTGCCAAAACCTGTGCCATACGCCAATTTGCATCCGTAAGTTTGTTCAGCGAGGAGATCCAACCGGTTTGATAAACAAACCATCGGATTTGTATTGAGGTAAACCGATTGTATTGGAATCTTGATAGGGGCCTGCGGAGTCATCTTTGAGTCGGGTTCGCCTAACCTGCTTGGTCCGTCCGGTGGTCTGCCTCGACCACGAGGTGAATTCCCGGCCGAGAAACCCACCAATATGCCCGCCGCAGATTCAATCAACCTGTTTGCTCCCGAGACCAGGGGGGCGAGACGTCTTTGTGGAGGATTTGCGCTCATCTCCACTCTGAGTGTGATGGCTCTGGTGGTGCTTCTCCTCTTGGCATTGCTCTCGCTTTCCGCATCTTCGGTGCGCATTTCACGCCAGGAAGTGGCGATGGCGCAAGCAAGGGCCAGCGCACGGCTCGGCTTGATGATGGCGCTTGGGCAGCTTCAGCAGACTTCCGGCCCGGACCAGAGTGTGACGGCCACCGCGGGCATGCTTGCCCAACCGGCCAACGGCAAGAAGCACTGGACCGGGGTGTGGTCCACGCGGAATTGGGATGTGACCAAACCCAACGAGCGCGAATTTCTCGGCTGGCTGGTTTCGGATTCCCAGATCAACTCCGGCACTCCGATGGGAATCAATGATCCCGCGACTCCGGTGGCTGCCGACGGCGTGGTCACGCTGGTTGGCAGCGGAACGGCTGCCGACTCTCCGGAAGATGAAGTCAAGGCGCGTATCGTGCCGGTGGCCGGAGCGACCGGACGGACCACCTCCGCTTATGCCTATTGGGTCGGTGACCAAGGGGTGAAAGCGAGTTATGCCATCACAGGCCAAGGCGTGCCCGACCCATGGAATGATGCCGCCCAGCTTGCCATCTTGAAGCGTGTGGGCATCGAGTCATCGAAGGTCGCGAGTCTCAACAGCTACAAGGACCTCACGGACGAGCAAATCCGCGTGGCTGGCAGTTCATTCCCCAGCATCGATTTGGCGCACGGCGCGGGCACCTCCAGACAGGTTTATCATGACTACGTTCCTCGTTCGTTCTCTTTGCTCACCGACACCCGTCTCGGTGGCTTCGCACGCGATCTCTCGACAGCATTCGAACTGACGAATACTCAATTCAACACTCTTTCCGAATTCCATGCCACCCGCGAGCGCAACACCACCGATGCCTACAATGACTTTGGCTCGGCCTACCGCGACGTGAAGTTCTATGGTGACCGCGAACGAAGCACCCTTGGATATCTCGCGGAAATCCGCAATGGCACTACCCTCTTTCGCGGACCGACATGGGATCTGCTGCGGAACCACTATCGCCTTTACAAACGTGAGTGGGATACGGCGAATTCGTGGACGCGAGCCTACGCTCCGGTTGGCAACGAAAGCTTCGCGGCCCGTGGGTCCCTGCCTCTTAGTTATTCGAAGAAATACAGCGGTCCCGGAGCTCTTCCGCCCTCCTTCGATTACCGCCCCGGGATTCCATGTTTTTACCGCCGGGCCAACCGGGGGAACCCGGATTGGGTGCGGCCATACCTCCTCGACCGTCCGCGCAATGGCTTCGATACGAGCGTCGCGGATGCCATGATTCACGCGCGTTCGCCGCGACTGATGCCGATTGTGAGCCGGATTACCATCGGGTTCAGCGTCCTGCAGGTGCCGACGCCGAGCGCGCAAGACTGGAGTCTCGGTATCGCCTTCGATCCCTATGTGACGCTGGTCAATCCCTACAATGTCCCCATTTCTTTCCAATCGATCGGGCTCTTCACCGCGAAACTCAATCCCTTCAGCGGCCGAATCCGTTTCACCGACCGCGCGAACGGTCAACGACGGGAAGCTCCCCTGGGTGATTACTTTTCTGCTAATTTTTATAACCAGGGCTCATTCTCCTTGCGGATTCCCCCGCCCGTAGGACAGAGCGCATGGGTGCTCCAGCCTGGCGAAGTCAAAGTGATCAGCCCCGTGAAAACCGGCCGCCAGGACATCAACCGCAACATCATCAACCGGGTGCGGGGCCAGTTCGAATACAGCGAGGACGCCGGACTCTACTTCTACTACTCGCAAAACAACAAGTGGCAGTGCAAACCCCAGGAGGGGACGACGGTTGAGTTCGAGATCACTGGCAATGATGGCAACGAGCAGGACATGTTCACCGTCCATCTTCTCCATGCAAAGGACCATACCGGCGGCACTCGTGATGTCATGACGCACATTCCGCCGCGCGATATGTTCTCCGAAGACGACAGCTTCGACGACCCGCATGTAACGAAGATTTCCTACGCTCGAGGCAACACTGGTCCCGAAGGGCCGATCCTCGTCCGCCGTTCGCTGAATACCAGCCAGATACCTCGTGAGGTGAACGGTCCGCAGGCCATTGCAGCCATCGACATCAAAATGAAATCGGCCAAGGATGACACGCCGGTTTTCTGGTTGAACCCCCGCGGGCAGGCTTTTGACACCCGCGACTACGATGGCGGACAACGCACCTCGCCACTCTTCGATTCGCGCGTCTTCCCCATCGGCGACCTGTCCGAGATCCAACTCGTCGCCAATCCGGCTGGCAATGGATTCTGGGGCGGTGGCCACACCGCTTCGAATGGCTCCATGCGTGTTGTTCTTTACGAGGTGCCGCAAATTCCCCTGACCTCCCCGGCCCAACTCCAGCATGCGGATTTCTCCCTCACCGGGAGCGGCGGGTCTTTGGTGCTTGGCAACTCGTTTGCCCATCCCGGCATCGCCGACCGCGGATCCATCATCAGCCGGCGCAACCGTGTGGCCAACGCCCACACCGATTTCAACCAGCTCCAAACCCTCGCCGACATGGCGTGGGCCGGTAATGAAATGCTTTGGGATCGTTATTTCTTTTCCGGCATGAACTGGGGTTCGTCGAATCTTCCCGTCCTTGGTGGAACCCAGGCCTACACCACGCAGGACACGGCAATCAATGCTCTGCTCGCCGGCAATCCGGCGGCCAAATATCCTCTGATGAATCCGAGGATGCAGCTTCTCGATCGTGTCTACTCCTCCGCTCGGCGGGATGATCTGAAGGATTATGCGAAAATCGCCGCGCATCTCGCCGTGGAAGGAGGATTCAATGTCAATTCGACTTCCGAACGCACCTGGCGCGCCCTCTTCTCGACCTTGCGTTCCGCTGCCATCAGCTATGCCGACAAGGGCAACGCCCGCACCGGGAAGGTTGACAATGCCTTCAGCCGTTTCACCATCCCCTCCGCTGGTGCGTCCAACTTGTGGGAAGGCGGCTTCCACAACCTGACTGACAAACAAATCGAAGATCTGGCCAAGGCCATGGTCGAGCAAGTCCGCGAACGTGGGCCGTTCATGGGACTGTCGGACTTTGTCAATCGCCGGCTCGATGCCGGCAGAGGCCGACTTGGAACCGATGTCGGCGTGCTAGGTGCAATGCAGGCGGCCATTGAAAAGGCCGGTCTCAATGATCGCCCGGCGGTATCAAATCCGGTGACCGCCGGTTACATCGAACACCGCAATTATCAGGTCGCGGGCGCGAACAAGTCCCTCGGCACTTTTATCGGAACCCCGGGATATGTCATGCAGGGGGACATTCTCTCCGCGCTCGGTTCCAATCTGCGCGCCCGTTCGGATACTTTTGTGATTCGCGCCTATGGGGAATCCCGGGATGCCAACGGCAGGGTGCTTGCACGGTCGTGGTGCGAGGCCACGGTCCAGCGCACCCCGGAGTTGATCGAGCCCACCACGATTGAACCCACGATTCTGGATAGTTCCTACACGGGCAACAATCCAGCCGGTGACGTGGTCCTGCGGCCGTGGCGAGCCAACCCGGCCCTGCCCGCGTCCGCAAAAAAATTTGGCCGCGATTACCAGATAGTGGATTTCCGTTGGCTTTCACCTTCCGAGATCTGAGAATATCTAAACCGATTGCAAGCACGCTATGAACTGGAATCCCTTCGCGACTATATTCTTCCTCTTTGCCTGTGTTCTTTGCCACGTCAGCATCGGGCAAGCGCAGGAGGCCCCGGAAAAAAAGCCCGTCGCCCGTTTCACCGTCTGGGGTAATTGGAGTGGCAAAGAGTTTTACATCAGAGATCCAGAAAAGCCCGACAAGGCGAAAGACGCCTTCATCAAAGTCGATCTCCTCGATCTCGGTTATTCTGCCGAGGTTGCCTTTTCCCGGGCACAGCCGATTGAACTGTGCACTCCCGAGCAGGTGGAAGGCGAAACGATCTGGCAACCCGTGATCAAAGTCGCCATCCCGGCCGACATCCGCCAGCCATTGGTCATGATCATGCCCGACGAGAAAGCAGAGCCCGGAATCAAGATCTACGATCTCGATCCCGCCACCTTTCCTTATGGCAGCTATCAAATCATCAATATGACCGAGATGAGGTTGTTCGCCAAACTCGACGACACCGGCTTGTTGCTCAAGCCGGGAGAGCATGGTCATTTCAAGGGCACCGCCCAGAGCACTCTCAATGTCTGGCTGCGGGTCGCGGCCGAGAAGCCCGACAAGGATGCCCAGGTTGTCTATTCCTCCATGATGAAGAACCGCAACGACAAACGGATGTTCATGTTCTTCAGCACGCCGAAAGATGATCCCGACGCCGAGGTTGCTGTCCGGACTCTTGTCGATTTCGCGCCCCTTCCGGCGCAGCCTTAAGTGAGTTTAACATGAAAACAATGATTCTTGCCGCATCCCTCGCGGCCATGCCAACCTTGGGCGCGGCCCAAAACCTCCCCATCATCCCCAAACCCTTCGAGGAAGCCCTCCTCGCCGGGGAGTTCCCCCTCACGCCGGAAACGGTCATCCGTTTCGATTCCCGGTTGCGCGCCGAAGCCGAACTCTTCGCCGTCGATCTCGGCAAACGCCTCGGTCGCGAAGTGAAGACCGTGGATGAACGACTGCGGATTTTCACTCCGAGCGCAATTTATCTTGATCTCTCCGACAGCCCGGGGGCCAAGGAAGCCTATCTCATGGAAATCCAGCCGGAGTCGGCGAGAATCACCGGGCACGATGCCGCCGGGGCATTCTACGGCACGCGGAGTTTCCTCCAATTGCTGCCTTCCGATGGACCGCCAACGATTCCGGCTTGTCGGTTGAAGGACGCACCGCGTTTCGGTTGGCGAGGAATGATGCTCGATGTGGGCCGCCACTATCAGAAAACGGAGGACATCAAGAAGTTCATCGACTCGCTCGCTTTCCACAAGATGAATGTCTTCCACTGGCATCTGACCGAAGACCAAGGTTGGCGCATCGAGATCAAGAAGTATCCCAAACTCACCGAAGTAGGCGCATGGCGCGAATCAAGCCCGCCTTATGGGAATCGCAATGGTTCCGACGGCATCCGCTATGGTGGCTTCTACACGCAGGATGAAATCAGGGAGATTGTCGCCTACGCGAAGGCTCGCCACATCACGGTCGTGCCGGAAATCGAAATGCCCGGTCATGCCGCCGCAGCCATCGCCGCTTATCCGGAATTCGGCAACAAGGACATACCCGGTTACGCACCCAAGGTGGAAACAAGCTGGGGCGTCAAGCCCTATACCTTCGCCCCCACCGAAGAGACCTTTGTTTTCCTCGAAAACGTGCTCACCGAAGTGCTTGCCCTCTTTCCTTCGAAATACATTCATATCGGGGGAGACGAGGCACCGAAGGACCAATGGAAAAAATCCGCCACCGCCCAAGCGGTCATCAAACGCGAGCACCTCAAGGACGAACACGAGTTGCAGAGCTGGTTCATCCGCCGGATCGAAAAATTCCTCGCCTCGAAAGGCCGGCGCCTCATCGGCTGGGACGAAATCCAGGAGGGTGGATTGCCGAAAACCGCCACCATGATGGTCTGGCGCGATAGCAATTGGGCAAAACACGCGCTCGATCTCGGCAACCAGGTCGTCATGGCACCCACCAGCCACACCTACTTCGATTATTACCAGGAGCCGGCGGAACAGGCTCTCGCCAAAGGTGTCGAATACGAGGCCATCGCCGGATTCCTTCCCATTGAGAAGGTTTACTCATTCGACCCGGCATTCGTCGCGACGGATGAGAATCAGAAGAAACTGATCCTTGGAACGCAGGCCCAGCTTTGGGCTGAGTATTTCAAGACCTGGGACAAGGTGGAATACATGGCATACCCGCGTATGGCCGCGCTCGCCGAAGTCGCATGGTCACCGCTTGCTAAAAAAGACTACGAGGATTTCCTCGCCCGCCTCGAGCCGATGCTAGCACGCTATCGCGCGGACGGCATCAAGGTCGGGCCGGTCTTTTACCCGCCGAAGAGGGAAACCCGCGACGGCTCGACAGTGGCCACCTCGCTCGGCACCTATTCGAACAACTGGCCGGAACTCGCCTTCGACGGTCGTCATGACACCTTCTTCTGGGCCGACCGCGATCTGCGCGTCGATGATCATTTTACCCTCCGGCTCAAGCAACCCGCGCGGGGCGGAAAAGTGACCGTCGCAACCGGTGGTCCGGCCAGCCGCAACCTCGACAAACTGGAGAATGGCTTGCTCGAAGTTTCAACGGAGGGAACTGCCTGGACAAAGATCGCCGACTTCGCTGACGGCACCGCCACCGGTGAAGTTCCTCCTGGCACAAAGCATCTTCGCCTGCGGGTCACCAAAGCACAGACCAACTGGCTCATTCTCCACGAGATCCAATTCGAACCATGAAAGCCGCCCATATTCTTTTCCTGCTTCCCCTGGTGCTCAACGCTGCCTGGGAACTCCCCGCAGCGCAGGCGGTCGGCACCCCGCCCGCCGCCACTTTCCCGGTGGACGTTAAAATACCCGGCCTGATTCCCACGCCGCAGCACGTCGAGTGGAAGGACCAAGTCGCTGCCATCACCGCCGTCTCGATGGAATTCAAGAGCGACAAAGTGACCCCGTTCGCCAAACAAAGGCTCGCGGATATCCTGCGCGAAAATCAACTCAATCCCAGCGGCGGCGACTATCGGATTCTCTTCCAGGACGGTCCTCTCAACGTTCCGCGAAACCGCAACGAAGCCTACCACCTGCAAACATCCGCCAGCGGTGCCGTCCTCACTGCCGAAACCACCGCCGGTTTCTTCTATGGTATAGAGACTTTGCGCCAACTCCTCGTGCGCAACGAAGGAAAAACAACCATTGCCCATGCGGAAGTCCTAGACTACCCGGCCTTCCAAATCCGCGGCTTCATGCACGATGTCGGCCGGAATTTCCTCTCCCTCGATCTGCTCAAGAAGCAGGTCGATCTGATGAGCCGCTACAAATACAACGTCTTCCACTGGCATCTGACCGAATACCACGGCTGGCGTTTGGAGAGCAAAGTCTTCCCGGAGTTGCAATCCGAACGGACATTCCAGCGCTTCCCCGGCAAATACTACACGCAGCGTGAATTCATCGATTTTGTCAAATACTGCCACGATCGGAACATCACCGTTATCCCGGAATTTGATACGCCCGGCCACTCCGATGCCTTCCGCGCCGGCTTGAATATCCCGAACATGCGCGACCCCCGTGCCCGCGAGGCCATGATCAAGTTGATCGACGAACTTTGCTCGCTCGCTCCCGCCGAAATCATGCCCTACATCCACCTGGGCACGGACGAGGTGCGCAACGAAGCCGAGCGTGTTGATGCCGACTACCTGCCCGCCCTCTTTGATGCGGTCCGCCGCAACAATCGCGAAGTCATTGGTTGGTGGAAGGGCATGACCGTGTCCGGAGACACAAAACAGATCCAACAGACGTGGGCCGAAATTGATCCCCGACGCGGCATCCGTCACATCGATTCACGCGGGAATTACATCAATCACATCGATCATCTCACCTTCAAAACCTTTGTCACTTTCCAGCAACCCTGCCGCGTCCCGCACGGGGACGACAACAACCTCGGCGGCATCCTCTGCTACTGGCCCGACCTCTATGCTCCGGATGAAAACACCAGCATGCTCAACGCACCTGTCTGGCAGATGTTGGTCGCCTACCCAGAAGTTGTCTGGAAAGGTGTGCCGAAGAACGATGGTCGCTACTGGTCCACCGTTCCGCCTCCGGATACTGCCGAGGGCCGCCGCTATCGCGACATCGAGAAGCGTCTCATCGAACACCGCGACCGCTTCCTCGCTGGCATTCCGTTCATGACTGTCGCCAATTCCCATATCGAATGGCGATTGCTCGGCCCGCTCGATGCCGACGAACTCGCCGCCATCGATCCTGTCAGGATCCAGGCCAGCTATCAGGAAAACGGCAAAACCTTCGCTTGGTCCGAACCCGTATATGGAGGCACTATCGAGATCCGCCATCCCTTCAGCGGCACCCGCATGCCCTATGGCGGCCACTTCGCCAAGGCACCTGCGGTAAAGACCAAAGCGTATGCCTTCACGCGGATTTACTCGCCCGAGGACCAGACGGTGGATTTCTGGATCAACTTCAATACCATCTCGCAGTCCGACGACCGCGCTGGTCGTCCGGTCAAAGGACAATGGCATGCCAACCGGCAGTGCAATGTTTGGATCAACGGCAATTCGATTCCCCCGCCGGATTGGAAAAGTCCCGGCAAGGCTGGCAAGGAAATGGCCCTCATCGACGAGGTTTACACCAACCGCCCGCCCACACCCGTCGCTCTCAAAAAAGGCTGGAACACCGTGCTTGTCTCCGCCGGTCGGCAGTTCAAATGGCACTTCACATTCTGCCCCGTCCGTCTAGAAAATGGCCATGCCCGTGAAGTCCCCGGCTTGAGGTTTTCGTCGGAACTCGAGTAGGGGGAAACTAAGGTTGCAGTGAGCGATCCTCGCACCGGCAATCGACGCTCGGCCGGGTGGTCTGCCGCTCCAACCAGTGAGCCCCGGTTGTTTTCCAAACCCGCCATGGATAAAGTCACTTTTATATCCCGATGAAAACACCCACCATCGCCCTTCTGCTCCTCCCTTTGGCGCTCCATGCTGCCTCTGATTTCCCAGCGCCGCGGGTGGTCGGCACCCCGCCCGCCGACGCAGGACGCGGACTCGTGCGCGTGAACGCCACCGAGATCCGCCACTACGATGGGGATCGCAAGCAGCCCGGTTTCCTCGTCAGTCGCGACAATGGGGAAACATGGAAGTA
>JBJTQJ010000085.1:0-50476 GCA_046075565.1 Verrucomicrobiales bacterium
TACGCTTTCCCGAACGGGGCGCCGGCGTTCTGGCACCACGGCGGACGGCGCGCGATGGGGATCAAGCACGAGAACCGCTGGATCGTGTTCTATCACCCCGGCGACATGAACGACGCCTGGAAGTCCCCCGGTTTCACCGACGTGACCCCGGAAATGCGGGCGGCCGCGATGAACCTCGGTGTCAATCTGGTCTATTACAGTTTCAACCAATGGAACGACGCCATCACCCGGATGAAAAAATGATCCGTTCCTGTTTCCACTTTGCACTGTCCTGTCACCTTCAATGAACTGGAGCTCCTTCGGCATCTTCGGCTACCTAAGCGTGCTGGCCTCTGGCGGCACGCTGGCCCTCCTGCTCCTGCAGATGAAGAAGCCGTCCCGCCGGGTAGGCCAGGCGGCCATTGCCTTGGCCGTGGCCGCGTTTGTTCTGGCCAAGATCAATTCCACTACCCATGTCAACCGGATTGCCCCTGACCTGAGCGAACAAACCGCCCGCAGCCTGGCCCTCCAGCAAGCCGCCGAACAAAAGATGCTCAACGAGCGGGAAAAGGAAGTAGCCGATGTGCGTTTCGCCGAAGACCAATCCGGCGAACACCTCGACACCGCCGGACTGGATGGCGCCGAACTCAAACGTTTGGAAAAGCTCAAACAAGCGGCCACGCAGCCCCCAACGCGGCAAAAACGCGAACGTGGAGCCACCGCCACGGAAGACACCAGCCTCGAAGGAATGATCGGTGGCGGGGATCAGTCCAAGGGCGTTGAGGTCGAGGTTAACGGCGACGATGATCGACCACCATCCGCTATCATGAGCGAGGCCGATCTGCTTCGGGCCAATCGTCTCGATGGCTGGAATCTCGACCTGACAAGGATCCTCATCGGCCTTGCTCTCGTCGGCCTTTTCTGCGATTACCTGCGCCGGGCCAATCTTTATCAACAGGCCACCTTGCCTCTGCCCTTTCCCGCAAGTTGGAGACAGTCGTTCAACCCATTGCCCCCTGTGTTCGTGCGTCCTGAACCCCCGCGCCGTGATCTGACGGGCGAGCTTTCCTGGCTGGTCCGCCGTGGGGATGTTTTCCTTCTTCTCGCCAGCGACCAAAAGGCCGCCGCCGCCCTGCCCGCTTCATTCTCCAAAGGTTTCGTCAAGCGTCGCCCGGTCGATGCAATTGCCGCGGATGACGAAAAGTTCACCGACGACTTCATCTTCGAGGCCCTTTGGTTCGGACGTGCTTGTTTTGTCATAGGTTCCAAAGAGCGGGCCGACCGCATCCTTCGGCGGTTCGTTTGCCTGCTCGAAGAACGCCGGAAGTTCCGAGCCCGGGTGCGGGCGAATGTCCATGTTGTTTGTGAACTGGATGCTCCTCCACCCGGGGAGATTGAAGAAGCCTTCACCCGGTTGGCCCCATCCACCGGATTCTCCCTGTTCCTCTCCGGCGCTTCGCGGCCTTAATCCTGAAACCGAAAACCACGAATGGGCACGAAGGAACACGATTAAAAATATAAATGAAGTTGTTAACAAAAAGAACTAAGCCCTCCACAGAAAATACGCCAGATGCAACACCTTTCCTGAATTCGTGCCCATTCCTGGTTCAATTTCCTTCTCCCGGTTGAATTCTCCAACATCTCCGCTTTATCGCCCATGAAAATCCCGCGTTTTCCCCTCTTCGCGTTCTTGTTCACCTGCTGCGCTCTCACCGGAGCGCTGGCCCAGGAGGAGGAACGCACCCACACTCCCGAAGAAATGGAGGCCTTGGCCAAGGATGGTGTTCTTGCGCCGGAGAAAGAAGAACGCCCGGCCGCTCTTCCCGACCTCACCAAAGGAGAGCCCCTGGCACCTTCCAAAGACAAACCCATGGTCTGGAGCCTCGGGCCCACGGGCATTCTCGGTATCATGTCCGGAAAATTTGCCGGGGATCAGATCCTCGTCATGGGCACGGTGCCCGGTTCGCCCGCCGAGGGCAAGTTCCAAGCCGGTGATGTCATCATCGGGATGAACGGTCAGAAGTTTAAAGCTGGCGGCCATCTCGGCCAACTCATCGGGAATGCCATCATCGAGGCGGAAAGGGAAGTCAACGCCGGACGGATTAGTTTCCTAGTCTGGCGCGACGAGAATTATCTGCCGCGTCTTGCCAGCAACAACAATGTCGCCAATGCCGATGTGGACAAACTGTTCAGCGAAGCCGCGGGCGACAACTCCCTCTACGATTGGAAATCCGACGAGGAAAAGAGCAAGGAGGTGCGTATGATCGGCTTCGATAAATTCCCGATCAAACCGTCCACCTTGGAAGCCCAACTGAAGTTACGGGTCTTCCCCGACTATAGCGACACCGCGCCCTTCGATTGCCCGAAGACGAAACAAATCCTCGAGGAAGCTTGGGCCGTGACCGTCAGGAAATTCCAACCCGATCCCAAGACCGGCAAACCCGGCAAAGGCGGAGTCATTGAAGCCATCGCCCTTGTCGCGTCCGGCAAACCCGAACACCGGGAACTGGTCAAACAATGGGTCCGCAGCGAGAACAGTCCATGGCGTCCCCCCACCGAACCGATTGGAGCCAAGTTCGAACCCGACTACAAGGGATACAAAGGCTATCAAAGCTGGCATATGGGCTTCATCGGCCTCTACTGCGCGGTCTATTATGATGCCACCGGTGATGAATATGTTCTGCCGGCACTGCGCAAGTTCGCCATCGAGACGGCCATGGGTCAGAGTGGCGGAGGCTCGTGGGGCCATACCTTCGCTTATCCTTCATTCAACGGCGGACTGCTCCACCGCATGAATCCCGGTTATGGCGCGCTCAACGCGGCCGGCAACCGCTGCTTCTTCCTCATCGCCCTCGCCAAGAAGCTGGGTGTTGAACATCCGGAAATCGACGACGCCCTCGTGCGCGCTCACCGGTTCTTCGGTTCCTACGTGGACCGCGGGGCCATCCCCTACGGCGACCACGGTGCCGCCGGCACCGACGACAGCAATGGCAAGAATGCCGGCACCGCTTTTGCCTTCAACCTCATGGGCGACAAATACGGGGCCAAGTATTTCGCTTCCATGTCCGCCCATGCGTCCTTCACGCCCCGCGGCGGCCATGCCCACGATTACTTTACGAACTGGTCATGCTGGGGCGCCACCCTTGCCGGACCAGATGTCCGGATCCTGGCTGAACGCAACATGCGCTGGCGCCGGACTCTCTGCCGCCGCCACGACGGCAGCTTCGTTTACCACTCGCCATCCGAAAAATACCGGACGCTGCGTGACCCGACTTCGACTGAAATTTTCCACCAGGCGGTCATCCTCAAACAAACCATAATCACGGGCAAGGACCTCGATGAATCACTGTTCCTGAACGAGCGCGAGTTGAAACAAATGATCGCCACCACCCGCGGCCAGTTCAATGACCCCGTTCTCTTTGAAAAAGCCGGGCCATCATGGCAGGAAGCCAGCTCCGACACGATCCTTGACATGCTCGATATCTTCATGCCCAAAACCCGTGCCGCCTTCGCCGCCGAATTGGGCAAACGTTACCAAGCCGGCGAGAAGGAGATCCTTCCCCGCTTGCTCAAACTCATGGAGCATGAGGAGGCCCGTTTCCGCGAAGGAGCCGTGCGCGCGCTCGGAGCCTGCGGTGATGATGTCGTGCTCTCGAATCTTTCCATCCTTGTCAAACTGCTCGACGATCCAAAGGAGTTCGTGCGCGTCGCCGCGGCGTCCGTCGTTTCGAAAAACACCGCCAATGAGGATGTGCAATTTGCCTTGATCAAGGCCACGGTGGATGAACCCCAACTTGTGGCCCCGAACGGCATTCGTAATCTCGTCCAAAATATCCTCTTCGCGAAAGACCTGCCCGTGGCCAAGTCTCCCTTCGATGCCGGGTTCGATGAGAAACTCGTGGAGAAAGCCCTCGAGAACCTCATCCTGCTCGATCCGGTGAGCGATGGTGGATTTTTGGGATCCCGCAATGGCGTCTGGGACAAAGACACCATCCTCCGCGTGGCCGGACCCTTGGTCTATGCCGCCGAGGAAGAACAAATCAACGACCAAATGTTTGCCAACCGGCGCGCGCCTGCTCTGGCGATTCTGGAAAAGCTCGGATGCCGCGAAGCGGTGGAGGCATCCGCCCACCTGATTCGGAAGAAGGCGGAAATTCCACGGCACATCCGCCCATTCTCGACGTTCAAAAGACCGATGATCGAACCGGCTGCTCTCACCAAAGCACCAGGTGCCTTCCACGAATTCATCGATGAAATGAAGCTTATCCTCATCGACAATCCGAACGAAGCGGTGGTGTTGAGGAATAAAAGCACAAATTGGAATACCTTGACGTTCGACCTCGACGACCTGCTGGCCACCATCCAATCGTCGAAACCTTTGCCGCCCGCCCCCAGCCTCGCCGGTGATGTGGCGAAGCTCTTCCGCGAAGAACTTGATGCCCTCGATGGCACCGGAGCGAAATTGAAACATTGCCGTGCCGCCCTCGCCGAGCCCGAACGGAAGAATACATTCCACAAATTGGCGGCCATGACCTATCTCGTGGAAACTTTAGGAGCCGACGCCTTGCCGGACCTGTTGCCATATCTTGGTCTTGACTACTGGCGCACCCGCGACCATAGCCGGAAACTGGCGACTGGACTCGTTGCATCGGTTTCTGCGGACCAACTGGCCGACCTCTTTGCCAAGGCTCCCGCGCCCGAATCCGCCGCCGGTCTTCTTAAAGTATTGGCCAGTGCCAAAGCCACCGCCGGAACCGACCTCGCCCGCAAGGCCATGAAACACGAAAGCCCGGTGGTCCGACAAGCGGCAATCACGACCGCCTATGCCCTCGCTGGGGATGCGGTGTTCCCGGCCATCCTCGCCCACCTCGCCCAAGCCACCACCCGGGAAGATCAACTCGGATGTGAAGAGGCTTTGCTTTCCAAACGCGAAGACTCCGCCCATGCCAGCAAGGTTCGTGATGCCGTCTTGGCCATGCTGCCTAAGGCGAATCCGGGGACTCTATCCTCTCTTCATTACCTCCTCGGTCAACTGGGTGATTCCCAGAGCATCGCCGCCCTGAAGAGTGCAGCACAACCCGGCAAGCCTGATGATTTGGAAAGTGCAGTGTATGCCCTTTCCTATTCCCCCAACCGCGAGGCCGACAAGCTCATGCTGGAAATTGCCGCCGCCAGTCCCCTCGGAGCCAAAACTGCAGGAGCCCAGGCTTTCCGGCGTATGGTTCTCGGCCCCAAAGGCTACGGCGACATCGACAAAACCGCGCGTATGGAGTTCGCCGAAGCCATGATCAACCATTCCATGGATAACAACCTAGTCGCTTATCTCGGTCATATTCCGGAAGCGCGGGCCATGAGGGCCTTGATGTTCTGTTTGCGCAAGGGCGTAACCCCGGCGGCGGAAAACCTCGTCAAATGCGCCGAGAGCATGGAAAACCTGCCGCCCGCCGACGCGAAGATCGCGGCCAAGGCCCTCCAGGACGTGATCGAATACATCGAAGTTACTCGTCTGCGCGGCGGCATCGAAGCCCACATGAACAAAGACGACAAATACCTTGAGTGGAAAGCCCTGCAAGCCCGCGCCGGCAAAGCCCTCCTCAAATTCCACAAACCTGAAGCCGCCCCGATTCCGACCTTTGATCCCTTGGAGATAGAACCCTGATACCGGCTTTCGCGGAACCATCCCTTGGTGCGATTTACTTCGGAAAGGCCCCAGCCAAAGCGAGCCACTCCCGAGCCCCGTAAACCCCTGCTTTGGAAAAATCGAATGGCTTGAAGCCGAGTTTGTAGGCTGGCGATTCCGGCTGCAGACGGTAGTCGCCTTTGGTCGCGTCGGTGAAAAGCGGGTCGGCAAGAATCGAGTTCTTTTCATGGCCGGCCGCTTGCCACTTCTTCAGATCGCCACCGGGAAACTTGGGTGAGCCTGCGGTGCTCCAGTAGAGGTTGGAATTCGTTTCCACCCGCACCTTGTCCCAAGGGCCGCCGAGGGCCGGTCCATCGTGTGTCCAGTAGATGAGGTTTTTCTCGAAGGTGAAGGAGAGGTGGGGCTCCGGCCGGGTGACTTGGATTTGGTGTTGCTGGCTATCGACGAAGATATTGTTGCGAACGATATTCTCTTTGCCGTAGTGCTGGTGAAAGCCACCGGTCTTGGTCCGATAAACGAGATTGTTTTCGAAGAGTATTCCGGTGGAACCTTCATCGGTGTAGAGGCCCCAACCGCCATAGGAATAGGAAAGGATGTCGTGAAACACATTGCCGGTGACCACGGTTCCTTCCGATGGACCGAGGGTATAGATGCCGCCCATGTCGCTCAGCAATCCTTTGCCGATGTGGTGGACATGATTGTGGGCGATGGTATTGCGTTTGCAATTGCTTTCCGCGTAACCCCAGCGCCAACCAACACTGATGCCGGTGTAGAACAGATCGGCGATTTCGTTGTGGGTGATCCGGTTGTCAGGGCTGAATCCAATCCAGACACCCACGGCACAAGGAAAGATCGATCCGCCATGACGGATGATACAATTATCCACGGTGATGTGGCTGGTTGTTGCCTTGTCATCGGGAGGCGGTGCCGTCTCTCCGATCCTGACACCGCCTGCGCCGAAGTCGTGGATATGACATTGGCGGATGACCGAGTCACGACAACCCCTGCGGAACCAGAGCGCATAGGTCCCGAGATGGCCGAATTCGCAGTTCTCGATGGTCACATGGCGAGCGCCATCAACAAGCACCGCGCTTTCCAGCGTGGCCGCGGCCTGATTGGGTTCGAAACCTCCGGGTGGTGTGAGCCATTGGGCGTGGCGGAAGGCGAGTCCCTTGATAGACAGGTGTTCGACCGATTTTTCCTTGGCGGGGTCCCCGGCGATGCGGAGGAAACCATTCGTGACGGGCGCGATCACTTCTAACTTGCCCGGATCTTCGCCTGCCAATGGGAGGTAACTCAAGGTGCCATCCCGGGCGAGGAACCACTCGCCAGGGGCATCGAGAAAAGCCATGGCATTTTCGGCAATCCAGGTGGAGTTCTTGTCCCACTTGTTCCACGACTTCATGCCCGCCCCGCTGGTGGTGAGTGTGGATTGCGGCACGTCGAGTGAGTCAATGAAGCGGCGAGTGTTATCCCACTTGTGATAAACGACAAAGTGCACATCCCGGACCTCATCGGGCCTGAGTGCGGACAGCGGAGCGAATCCTTCCTTCGGGAGCGTAACGGACTGGATGGCCTCGATCGCCCGTGTCTTCCCGGGCTTGAGTTCCCCTTTGCCCGCCTTTAGCACCTCCTCGTGTGCAGCTTCAATGCCATACCATCCTTCGTTGGGCGTGCGGGCGCGTGTGGCGCGGCGTCCGTTGACCCAGAGTTGCTCGAAATACCATGTCCCGTTGGCGACTTCCGGGATTTTCGTTTGCCAAAGGCCATTCGGCCCGCTTTTCCATCCGGTGATGACGCGCCCGCCGCTGAAAACCGGCTTCGCTCCGGGGGCGGCCTGGTAACTGAGCGGGGCATCTTTGGTGCCGCCGTCTTCCGGTGAAAGAAGAAATGGTTCTGTGAGTCGGTAGATGCCATCCGCCACCAGCACACGAATCGGTTCCGCCCTCCCAGCTCCGGCACGGTGATTGCGCACAGCGCCACGCGCGCCAGCGAGAGTGGCAACCGGTCCGTCGCTTCCCCCGGCATTCGGGCGGGGCAGTTTTCCCGACCACTGGTCATTGCCATCGCGAGCGAGGTAAAAGTCCACGGCGCTCACTTGGCCAGGGGCTAGCAGGAAAGAGAACGCGAGCAACTTGAGCGTAGAAAGGCAGCATCGTCCGGTCATGATCATCTTACGCCGCTTTCCGGCACCGTGCTTTCAGACATTGCGCGGCCGTTCTCCAAGTGCGCGTCCGGCTTCCCCTACTTGTCCGGCAGGGTGGAGAATTTATCGATCACCTCGCCGGCCCCGAAGAGTTCGGGGAAAAAGACCGGTTCCTGCGCCCCTGGAGCATACAAGACATTCACCGGCACGGCACGTTTGCCATACCCCGCGATGGCTTTCTCGATGATGGGATCCTTCCGCGTGAAATCGGCTTTGAGGGCGATGACGCCTTTCTTCTTGACGAGTTTGATGACCTCCGGATCATGGGTGTAACGCAGTTTGTTCGCCTTACAGGTCGCGCACCACGCGGCGGTAAAATCGATGAAGACGGGGACGTTTTGCTCCCGCAACTCGGCAACGCGTTCCGGTGACCAAGGTTCCCAGACCAGTTGTTTGTTCTCGCCGGGCCAAGCCATGGCCGTGCTGGTCGCCAACAACGCGATGCAGGCAATGCGGGCGGTCCACTTGGTTTGGTTTTTCTGCCAGGCCTGGCCCCAATGACCGAAAATGTAAACCGCCAGTGCTGCGAGGGTGAAGGCGAAGAGGACGAAAAGGAATTTGTCGTCATCAACTTGCTGCCCGAGCACCCAGATCAGCCAGACCACGGTGGCGAACATGGGAAACGACATCAGCTTCTTGAAGGTCTCCATCCATGCGCCGGGTCTGGGCAGCAGATCGACCAGTTGCGGGAAGGCAGAGAGCACGAGATAGGGCAAACTCAATCCAAGTGCGATGATGGTGAAGAGGAAAATGGATGACACGGGAGGCAGTGACAGCGCGGCTCCGAGAGCGGGCGCGAGAAATGGCGCGGCACAGGGTGTGGCCACAAGCGTGGCGAGCACACCGGAAAAGAACGACCCGGAGAATCCCGATTTGCGCGTCAAATTTCCCCCGATGCTGGTGGCCGAGGTCCCGAATTCGAATAGTCCCGCGAGGCTGAGCGAAAAGAGGAACAACACCAATGACATGACGAGAACGAATCGAGGATCCTGTAATTGGAAACCCCAGGCCAGGTTTTCATTTCCCGTGAAATGTTTCACACCGATGATCACACCCGCCAGCACCCAGAAGGAAACCAGCACACCCAGGGTGAAGATCACTCCATGCAAAACGACTTTGCGATGATCCTCGCCGGCTTGATTGACAAAGTTCATGATCTTGAGCCCGAGCACGGGGAAAACGCACGGCATGAGATTGAGGATGAGTCCGCCGAGGAAGGCGATGCCGATCATCACCAGCGTGAGGGATTGTTTTTCGGCGGGGGCGGATGTAGCCGCTTTCTCGCCGATGGTGATGTCGATTTCCATGGCGGTGGAAGTCGGATTGTCCTTCAGCCATCCTCCTTCAGCGACGAGGATGCCGGACAATTTCGGACTCGGTTTTTTGTCCGAGTCTTCGGGGCGTTTCAACGTGAGAGTGACCGTGCCGCTTTCTACTTTGACCGGCTGATCGGCCTGACCATCGTTCTCGTCCACTGAATGGGCGAAAAAATAGGCTTTGCTCACGGCAGCGGCTCCTTCGCCGGGTGCGAGCGTGAGCGTGACCGTGCCTTTGGCCTCGCTGGCACTGGCCGTCCATCCTTGCAGTGGTTTGGCCATGGCCGCCACGGCATCGGCGATTTTTTTCGCGCCTGCTTCATCGATGGCGCTCTCTGCAGCGGAGACAAGGGCGAGCCGCGCGGTCTGGTCGAAGATCACACATGCTTCCTTGCACACCTGACCTTCCACTTTTGCTCGGAGTGGGATTGGCGCACCAACTTTCAGATCCCCGGGGGCTTCGAGTTCAAAGACGATGATCGCTTTTTCGGGATTGATGTAGGCGGGAAAACCTTGCGACACATAACGCTTCGGCACCGGCCAGCGGGAGGAAAGCACCTTGAATCCGTCGGGCAATTCCCATTTTACCTCTACCGGCAAAGAGAAGCCGCCGGGGTTTTTCCAATAGCTGTGCCATTCGGGAGCGTGATCGAGAGTGATACCGACCTGGAATTTCGAGCCGGGAGCGACGGCCTTTACATCCGCCACCATTCCGGCGGTAACTTCCTTTCCTTCCTCTGTTACGCCGACCCCAGGCAAGCCGAAGCCCTCGAGTTGGGCCGAAACCGACGTGACGAGAGCCGCGAGGCCGAAAATGAAGGTGGTGGCGAATCGTATCATGGGTGGTTCGGGAGTGTCGGGAATGGTATCACACTTAACGCCGCCCGGAAGCTGATTCGCCTATCGGCCTCCCGCCGGGGAGCGGACGACATGGTGATGGAAACCAGGCAGCAGTGCTTTTGTCCTTCAGTTGGAGCGCCAACGGCGCGGCCTATGCCAGCCCGGGGTAACGCCCTGGGAATGAGTCTTGGCCATAAGGCCACGTGTCCCGGATGGCAGGGATGTTGAGCCTTTTTGGAAAAACGTGGCTATTCCGTGCTGGAAGAATCCCCGGCGCGCGGGATCGATTTTGATAGCGATTGGATAACCGCACCTGAAAGCGCCGCCGATGTCGGCGCACTCCAACACGAGGGCTCGTCATGCGCGTCTCTCTCAAGTCTCCCCGCAGCTCCCCGAAGGTTGGTCCCGACTCCACTGGGCCGCCGCGTCACCCCTCAAGAGCTGGGAAGAATCCCAGCAGTCCAAGAGCCTGCGGCGCCACGGCAAGCCAACCCCGAGAGCCACGCTCTCCCTTTTCCATGGAACCGCAGGTCATCCGCCGGAGGCTCTGGACTGCGGTGGTTGCTCCACCGCTCTGGGGAAAGAGTCCATATCGCCCTTACGCGCCGACCAACCGGACGAGCCTTCCACGAGGCCGCTCTGTCTAATACAGTGAGTTTGGCACCAAGCACTCAATAGCCGATGCGGCGCTGTGTTTCAGCAGACCAACTTCCCAGTAGCATTGTTCCGGTATCTACCGGTTATGGACGCTGAAAGGGAGGCCCAATCATTGGTTCGCCCCTTTGGGGCTAGCCTGCCGTTCCTCAACGGTCTTTCA
Organism: Verrucomicrobiales bacterium; assembly: GCA_046075565.1. Taxonomy (GTDB): domain Bacteria; phylum Verrucomicrobiota; class Verrucomicrobiia; order Verrucomicrobiales; family SLCJ01; genus JBJTQJ01. Next base: position 10,800 of record JBJTQJ010000085.1, read on the forward strand.
GCACGACCTTGGCGGTGTTCCGGCCGCTGGCACCGAAGACGCCACCGCCGGGGTGGGTGCTTGCTCCGGTGAGGTAGAGGCCTTTGACGGGCGTGCGGTAAGTGGAAAGTTCGGGTAATGGACGGAAGCAGAACATCTGGTCGAGACTCATTTCAACATGCATGACATTCCCGCGCCGGAGGGCGAGTTTGCGTTCGATCTCGAGCGGCGTCTGGATGTAGCGACCGATCATCTTGCCCCGCATGTTGGGGGCATGGCGGCAGACAACCTCCCATATCTTGTCGGCCTCGCGTTCGGCAATTTCATCCCAGTTCTCGCGGGCGAGTTCGTAGGGATGGTATTGGGCCCAGGCGAAGAGCACGTGTTTGCCGGGCGGGGCGAGGGTGGAATCGATGGAGGAGAAGGTCATGGCCAGCACGGCCGGGTCGCGCGGCGCTTCCTTCGCGAGGAAATCACGCCACGAGGCTTCGAGATAGTTCACGGAAGGACAGAGCAACTGCATGCCGTGGTGGCAATCTCCGATGCCATTCGCATCGACCGGGTGGCCTTCGTAGCGGGGCAATTCTTCAACAGCGTGGCGCACAATCATGCCGAAGCCATTGCCGGTGTGAATGCGGGAGACCCGGCGTTTCAGCTCAGGGGGCACCAGCGAGGGGTCGAGGAGATCGAGGAAGGTGGTTTGCACGTGGCAAGCGGCCACGATTTGTTTCGCACGGAAGCTTCCTCGCGAACATTCAATGGTGAATGGTCCGGTCTCGCCATCGCGGGAAATTTTTTCCACGGAGGCGTCGAGTTCGATTTCTCCCCCGAGGGAAACCAAGCAACGAGCAAGGGCCTGGGTGAGCGAACCCGAGCCTCCTTTCGCGCGCCATGCGCCGATGCGGTGGATCATGGCATTCCATCCTAACAAATCGCCGCTCGCCAATTCCATGGGGGCCGGTCCGCTCTGGGCAGCCAGCCAGGCCATGGCCGCGCGCATTTGCGGACTGGCGAAGGTGTCGTCGATCAGACGTCCGTAGGGCATCATCAGCTCGCGGGTGGTATCCATTGAACTCCACAGTTTGCGCGAGGCGGGCCGGAAAAGGTTCCGCTTCACGATGGTGCCGACGAGATTCCCTCCGCTCGGTGGTTTCTGGAATACCTCGAAGATTCCTTCGTTCAACTCGCCCCACTTGGTTACAAAAAGTCGATAGGCGGCGGCATCTTCCGGCGACACCGCGGCGATGCTGGCGCAGGTTTTTTCCACATCACGATAGAAACAAATGCCGGGACCGCCGGGCACGGGAAAGTAAGCCCATGGATCGGCTTCGATGTATTCGAGCCCGTAGGCGCCGAGATCGAGTTCATCATAAATGGGAGTAGCCCGGAACATGATGTGCAGTGAGGAACCGACATCGAAGCGAAAGCCGGGAATGATTTCCTCGGTGCAGACCGCGCCGCCGATGATGGGTCGGCGTTCGAGCACACGCACGCGGCGGCCTGCTTTGGCCAGATAGCAAGCGCAGACCAAGCCATTGTGACCGCCGCCGATGATGATGATGTCGTCCATGGATTGCAAGCGGCGCACATTACGCGCCCGGCGGGTTGTCGGGTGGCGATGGGCGCGAATGTTCGCTCGCCATGAGCTGGCGCAGGAATTCCCTCAGATAAATCATGCCGGAGATAAAGGTGAAAATTCCCGCCAGCGCGGTCGGCACGATGGGGTGGGGGAGTCGCAGCCCGAGCATGACCCAACCGATGGCGCAGAATTGGAAAAAGGTGGCCACTTTGCCCGTCCAATGCGGGCGGACCACGACATCGCCGGACACATGATTGATTAGAAACGCGCCCGCGACGAGGAGCAAGTCGCGGCCGACGACGAGGATGGGGAACCAGAGCGGGAAATGCCATTCCCAGGGCGTGAAGCTGAGCGTCAGGATGCTGGCGAGGATGAGCCCTTTGTCGGCGATGGGGTCGAGCAGCGTGCCGAGACGGCTGCGCTGGTTGAATCGCCGGGCGATGTAGCCATCAATGCCATCGCTGCCGGCAGCCACCGCGAAGATGATGACGGCGGCCCATCGCCACGCGGGTTCCGCCTGTCCATCGTGGATGCTCTGGGCATAATACACCGCGCAGCCCACATACACCGGAATCAACAGGATGCGGGCGATGGTGATTTGATTGGCGAGGGTCATGCGGGCACCCGGAAATGGTTGCCGGGCGTTTCGTATCAACTATGACAGTAAATCCCGCACTTGGCCAGTCCGCACCTGATTTTACCGCTCCCGTGGTGGGAGGAAGCTATTCCGCCGATTCGACCGTGACCCTTTCCGCTCTCCGCGGGCGTCCGGTCGTCCTGTATTTTTACCCGAAGGATGATACCCCGGGCTGCACGACGCAGGCCTGCGCCCTGCGGGATGGCTGGGATACAATCAAGGAGAAAGCGATGGTCTTCGGCGTGAGCACCGATTCGGTGGCCAGCCATGTGAAGTTCCAGACCAAATACTCCTTGCCCTTCCCGCTCATCTCCGATGCCGACCGCGCCATTGCCGAAGCCTATGGGGTTTGGGTCGAAAAGAGCATGTATGGGAAAAAATACATGGGCATGGAGCGCAGCACATTTGTGATAGGCGCCGACGGCAAAATCACCACCGTGCTGGAAAAAGTCGCGCCCGCGAAGCACCTGGAATTGCTAGAGGAAGCACTCGGGTAAAGACTCCGGTCACTCGTCTCTCGATCCGCGATTGGAGTCGGCCAATCCGCGGCTTTACAAAAGGTCGCGCACGAATGCGTCGCGATCGAAAGGCGCGAAGGCTTCGGCGGTTTCACCGGTGCCGATGAAGACGGGCGGAATGCCGGTTTCCTCGTGGATGCCGACAACCACCCCTCCTTTGCCGGAGCCATCGAGTTTCGTCACGATGATACCGGTGAGCGGAGTGGCTTTATGGAATTCCTTCGCTTGCTGGATGGCATTCGAACCGGTGGTGGCATCGACCACGAGCAGGGTGTGGTGGGGTGCGGTGGGATCGCCTTTGCCGACGGTGCGGCGGATTTTCTCCAATTCGGACATCAGATTGTGCCGGGTGTGGAGTCGTCCAGCCGTATCGACGAGCAGGAATTGGGAACCCTCGCGGCGGGCGAGATTGCAGGCCTCGTGACAGACGGAGGATGGGTCGGCACCGTGCGGACCTCTGACGACCGGGATGTCGAGGCGGCGTCCCCAGACTTCGAGTTGTTCGACGGCGGCGGCGCGGAAGGTGTCGGCGGCGGCCATGACCACCGAATGGCCTTGCTTCTTGAGCCGGGTGGCGAGTTTGGCCGTGCTGGTGGTTTTGCCGCTGCCATTCACGCCGACGACGAGCACAATGGCGGTGCGTCCGTCGGAAAGTGGTTCGAGTCGCGGCGGGCGCTCGGGCAATCGTTCGCCGATGATCCGGCGCGCGTTCTCGAGCACCGATTCGATGTCCTTGCCGCCTTCATTTTTCAGTTGTTCGATCAACTGACCGCTGAATCGGATGCCGAGGTCGCCGCGCACGAGCATGGCTTCAAAGTCATCCCAGTCGATTTCTGGCTGGCGCTGGAAGGCCTGCAGGATGCGGGAGAAAAGACGCATGGGGGAAGAAACAAAATGGGACGAAGCTTCAGCGGGCGCGGGCCTCGCGATCGCGGCGGATGCGATCGAGCACACCATTGATGAAGCGGCCGGATTCGTTGCCGCCGAATCGTTTGGCGATTTCGATGGCTTCGTTGATGGTCACGGCGGCGGGGATCTCCTGCAGATTGAGCATTTCGAAGACGGCGATGCGCAGGATGTTGCGCTCGACCGCGGAGACGCGTTCGATATCGAAATTGTCGAGGGCGGGCGCGATGAGCAGATCGAGTTTCTCCTGCTGTGCGCCCACACCGGCGATGAGTTCTTCCGCGAACGCGCGCACGGACGGACTCGTCCGCCGCAGGACCCAGAATGCCTCGGTATCACGATCATCGAACCGGGTATTCAGGTCGTGGGAGAAAAGAAATTGCAGGGCGGCTTCGCGGCCTTCGCGTCGTTTACCCATCGGAATTGGATTTGGAAGTTTTGGACTGCCGCGCCTTGCGGAGTTTTTCGACGGTGGAGAAGATGGTGGCGGCGGCACGGGCCGCTTCGCGTCCGCGGTTGAGGCGCTCGCCCATGGTGCGCTCCTTGGCCTGCTCCTTGTCATTGACGAGCAAGACTTCGTTGATGATGGGCACCAGGTGCTTCACGGAAATTTGGTGGAGCATCTGGGTGACGCTGTTGGCGACGATGTCGCCATGCGGGGTCTCCCCGCGGATGATCACACCCAGCACGATGATGGCGTCCGGCGGGGCATGGCGGGCGAGGTATTCCACCGCAAAGGGGATTTCGAAGGCCCCCGGCACGTAGTGCAAATCGACAACGGAGTCGGGGTGCAGGTGCATGAATTCCGAGAGCGTGTGCTCCACCAGCGCGTCGGTAAAGGCGGAATTAAAGCGCGAGGCGACGATGGCGACGCGGCTCTTTTTCCCCATGACACGGGGTTTGGGTGGCAGTTGATAATCCGACATGGAACCCACAATTTGGCCGCGCCAGGCCTTGGGGGCAACTACAGAAAGTGCCCGAGTTTCGTTTTCTTTGTCTCAAGATAGCGTTCGTTTTCCGGATTGGCCGGCTGCACGATGGGCACTTGCTCGACAATGCGGAGCCGGTGGCCGTCGAGGCCGACCACTTTGCGCGGGTTGTTGGTCATGAGGCGGATTTCCCGGACACCGAGGTCGTGGAGGATTTGGGCTCCGGTCCCGTAGTCGCGGAGGTCGGCGGCGAATCCGAGTTTGGCATTTGCCTCCACGGTATCGAGACCAGCTTCCTGGAGCTTGTAGGCGCGAATTTTCGCGGGCAGGCCGATACCCCGTCCCTCCTGGCGCATGTAGAGCAGGACGCCCCGCCCTTCGGCGGAAATCCGTTCCAAAGCCGCGTGGAGCTGGCCCCCGCAATCGCAGCGGCGGGACATGAAAACATCGCCAGTCAGGCACTCGCTGTGCACGCGCACGAGAACCGGTTTGCCGTCGGCGATGTCCCCCTTCACGAGAGCCAGATGGTTGTTGCCATCCAGCAGCGACCGATAGAGGTGGAGTTCGAATTCCCCGAAATCCGTTGGCATGCGGACCACCTCGACTTTTTCGACGAGTTTTTCCCGTTCGCGGCGGTAGGCGATCAACTCGGCGATGGTCAAGGTGGGCAGGTCGTGGGCCCGGGCGAAGGCCGCCAGTTCTTCACCACGGGCCATGGTTCCGTCCTCATTGAGGATTTCGCAAATCACCCCGGCGGGGGCCATTCCCGCCATACGTGCGAGATCGACGGCCGCCTCGGTGTGACCGGCGCGGCGCAGGACTCCGCCGTCTACGGCTTGCAGCGGGTGGATGTGGCCGGGTTGCACGAGGTCGTCCGGTTCGGTGGCGGGGTTGGCCAGCAGGGCGATGGTTCGGGCGCGATCGGCCGTGCTGATGCCGGTGGTGATGCCATTCGCGGCATCCACCGTGACGGTGAAGGCCGTGCGATGGACCTCGCGATTGACCCGCACCATGGGCGGGATGCCCAGTTCTTTCGCCCGCTCCTGGGGAACAGGCACACAAATCAATCCCCGGGCATGGCGGAGCATGAAGTTCACCGCGTCCGGGGTGATTTTTTCCGCCGCCATGATCAAATCGCCTTCGTTCTCGCGTTCGGCATCGTCGGTGACAATGATCATGCGGCCGGCGCGAATGGCGGCCACCGCCTCTTCGACACGTTGGTGGCCGGCTTCACTGGGGCTGTGAGCTTCTTCGGGCATAAAATGGAGAACGCGACATTACGACATGGAGGGCCGGAAGGAAACCTAATGTAGCCATTTCGTCGCTGCAATCACAATGGGCCGGACCCCAGACCGGCGGGATTCCGATTTCGCGCGATCCAAAGCGATGCTTCGGGGATGAAAGGGCGCGGATCTGGTGCATGATCCGGGAGATCCGGCACGGCCGGCAGGATTCAGGGTTCCCGCAGGGGATTCCGGCACGGATCCGGCTTCCGAACGGGGACGCACATTTCATCATGGTAGTTTCGACCGGTCTTCCATTTCCACTTGGCGCCACCGTGCTCTCCGGAGGCGTCAATTTCGCCGTTTTCGCGGCCAATGCCGGGGCACTGGACCTTTGTTTGTTTGATCCATGCAATCCCCTGCGGGAAACCCACCGTGTTCGGTTTCCCAAACGCACGGAAGGGGTCTGGCATGTTTTTGTCGAGGGTCTGCCTCCGGAGACCCCCTACGCACTGCGGGCCCACGGGCCCTATCAGCTTTCGGACGGGCACCGCTACAATCCGGCGAAATTGCTCCTCGATCCGTATGCGCGGGCTTTCACCTCGGATGTCGTCGGTCATCCGGTCCAGAATGTGGAGTCGTCGCACGGAATTCCGGATCGCCGCGACTCGGCGGGTGTGGTTCCCCGGTGCCTGATCGATGGTGCGGAAGCGTTCGATTGGGAGGACGACCAACCACCCCGCGTGCCATGGGATGGCACGGTCATCTACGAGGCGCACGTGCGGGGCATGACGATGTTGAATCCGGAAGTGCCGGAGGCGCTACGCGGCACCTACGCGGGTCTGGCCAGCGAAGCGACCCTGCGGCATCTCCGTTCCATCGGGGTGACAACCATCCAACTGATGCCGGTGCAACAGCACATTGATGATCTCTTTCTGATCGAGAAGGGGCTATCGAACTATTGGGGCTACCAGAGCCTCGGCTACTTCGCGCCTCACCAATCGTATGCTGCGAACTCATCACCCGGCGAGGTCATCCGTGAGTTCAAACAAATGGTCAAGGCCATGCATGCGGCCGGGCTCGAGGTGATCCTCGATGTGGTTTACAATCATACCGGCGAAGGCGGGCAAGGCGGGGCATCGTTGGTTTTCCGGGGACTCGACAATTTCATCTACTACCGGTTGGCCCGCCATGATCGTGCGCGCTTCCTCGATTTCACCGGCACCGGCAACACGATCGACATGCGGCATCCACGCGCACTCCAGCTCGTGCTCGACTCGCTGCGGTATTGGGTCACTGAAATGCATGTCGATGGATTCCGTTTCGATCTCGCGGCCACTCTCGGGCGCGAATCCGATGACTACGATCCACAGGGTGGATTTTTCCGCGCCGTGCGGCAGGACCCGGTGCTTTCCACGGTCAAACTGATCGCCGAACCCTGGGATCCGGGTTGGGGTGGATACCAGTTGGGCAATTTCCCCGAGCCATTCGTCGAACTGAATGGCCGGTTTCGCGACGACGTCAGGAGATACTGGAAAGGCGACGAAGGCGCCCTGCCCGATTTCGCCGCGCGCCTCACCGGTTCGGAGGACATTTTTGGCGACGGACGTCGGCGCCCCCAGCGTGGCATCAACTTCATCACCTGCCATGATGGGTTCACCCTGCGGGATCTCGTCAGTTACAACGACAAGCACAATCTGGCCAATGGCGAGGACAATCGCGATGGGGAAAGCCACAACAGTTCATGGAACTGTGGCACCGAAGGGGAGACGACCGATCCCGACATCCTTGCGTTGCGCGCCCGCCAGCAACGTAACCTCGTGGCCACGCTTTTCCTTTCCCAGGGTGTGCCATTTCTGTTAGGAGGCGACGAGATTTCGCGCACCCAGGGTGGAAATAACAATGCGTATTGCCAGGACAACGAGGTCTCGTGGTTCGACTGGAATATGAAACCGAAGCGACCGGACTTGCGCTCGTTCATCCGCCGGCTCATCGAACTGCGCGCCCAAGAGCCGGTTTTCCGGAAACGACATTTCCTTCATGGGAACTCCTTACACGGCCGTGCCTCCCGTGATGTGCTCTGGCTCACGCCGGAAGGCCGTGCTTTGACCGATGCTGACTGGCATGATCCGGCACGCAAATCACTCGGTATGTTGCTCACCGGCTCGGCTCGGTCAGCGATGTCCGATTGGCGGCACTCCCGCCACGGTCACACCTTCCTTTTGCTTTTCCACGCCGGGAGCACGGACTTGAAATTCGTGCTGCCGGGAGAAAAGATCTGCCGCTGGCAACCCGTGCTCGACACCTCAAGGGACGATCCTTTTGCCGTGGAAACCCAACAACATCTTCAAGGAGGGGTGGTTTCCACCCTTGGCGCGCATTCGCTCCGCGTCTATCGTCTCACGGCGGGCAGCGAACTGCAGGCCCAGTCCATCCCCGCCCGATAAATTTTCCCCATTCACCGCCATGCTCCGCAGCACAAAACTCATCGCCACCCTTGGTCCCGCCACCGATTCCCCGGAAATGCTCGCCGCGCTCATCGGCCGGGGGGTGAATGTCTTTCGCCTCAACATGAGCCATGGCAAACACGATTGGGTGCGACGGGTCACCGCCGATATCCGCGCCGCCGCGGATGCCAGTCATACCCACTGCGCCATCCTCATGGACTTGCAAGGCCCGTCCATCCGAACCGGCGAACTGCCCGCACCCATCCCGGTCAAAGTCGGCGATCGGGTTGAATTCCGCATCGAGACCGCGGAAGCGGGTGCGGAGAAAAGCACGACCGTGAACTACCGCGACCTGCCGAAAGACGTGAGTGTCGGCGATACCGTGGTCGTGGACAACGGCCTGATGCACCTGCGGGTGGTGGAGAAGGACGACGAGCGGTTGCTTTGTTCGGTTCTCACGGAGGGAACGCTCACCTCGCGACGCCACATCAACCTTCCGGGCGTGCGCCTTAATCTTCCCGCCATGACGGCGAAGGATCGCGAGGATGCCACCCTCGCCGCCGAACTCCAACTCGATTTCCTCGCTTTGTCCTTCGTGCGCGACGTCGCCCATGTCGAGGAAGCGCGTGCGTTCCTCGCCGAGCGCAGCCATTCGCCCCGCATCGTGGCGAAGATCGAGGATCAGGAGGCGGTGAAGAATATCAATGGCATCATCCAGGCCACGGATGTGATCATGGTCGCGCGTGGCGACCTCGGCATCGAGGTGAACATCGAAGAGCTGCCGATCATCCAGCGGCGCATCGTGAAAAAGTGCCATGTCATGGGCCGGGCCGTCATCGTGGCCACGCACATGCTCGAAAGTATGGTCTCGAATCCGTCGCCGACCCGGGCGGAAGTCAGCGACGTCGCCAACGCGGTTTTCGAACAAGCCGATGCCATCATGCTCTCCGGCGAGACCTCGACCGGGCGGTATCCGCTCGAATGTGTGGAAACCCTCGACCGCATCGCCTTGCGCATCGAGCGCAGCGGCGGAGCCGGATTCAGCGAGCATGCCATGCTCTCCGATGAAAAACAGCTCACCTGCAAATCCGCCGTCGTGCTCGCCAACTCGCTGGAAAATGCGGTCATTGTCGTCTTCACCAAACGCGGCATCATGGCCCGGCATCTCGCCCGCCTCCGGCCCGAGGCGCCCGTCTTTGCCTTCGCCCGCGACGCCAAGGTCTGCCGCTCGCTCTCGCTCGATCGCGGCGTGCACCCCATCCGGTTCGATTTCTCCAACGAACCCGAGGAAACCATGAACAACGCCACCACCTACCTCCGCGCCAAAGGACTGGTCCAAGATGGAGATCGTATGGTCGTCGTTTCGGATCTATTCCAGCGCGAGGGCATTGTCGATTCCATCCTGCTCGCCAGGGTGGGGGCGTGAGTTTTCCGGCTGGAAACTTTCTTGATGTTGGGGATCCCGGGGGCCTGTTTGAGTTGCCTGCCGGCAGCCTGAGTTTGTCTGTGGGTTGGGATTTCTGTCGATAGGGGGGTCGGGGTGTCCGGAGCATGGGACAGGGCTATTGGGGAAAGAGATTGAATGGTGCGGTATTTCGGGTAGAGTGTGGGCATGACGCAAATCGTTGTTCGTGTTCCGGAAGCCACGCCGGTTGCCTTGGGCATCAACCCGGAAAGGGTTGGCGACGCCCTGTTGTTGGCGGCTGCCGTGCAATGGTATGAGAGCGGCAAGCTCTCCAGTGGAGCGGCGGCGGAATTGGCTGGTTTGCCGAAACCCGTGTTTGTGGAGCGGCTGAAGGATTTTGGTGTCCCGGCCTTCCGCCAGTCCGAAGAAGAACTTCGTGAGGAATTTGCAAATGCCTGAAGTCGTTTGCAATACCTCGCCACTTCAGTATATGCACCAGATAGCCCTTCTGGAGAAACTACCGCAGATCTACGGGAGGATTCTTGTTCCGCAGGCGGTTGAGCACGAGATCCGCGCAGGGAGACAGGCCGGAGTGAATCTGCCGGATCTCGCATCGCTCGATTGGCTTGAGGTCCGCGAGGTGGCTCCGACATCATGGCCTGTGCCACGCGATATCCACCGGGGCGAGTCGGAGGTCATTGCCTTGGCTCGATTGAGTGGGAATGCAAAACTCATACTTGATGATCTTGCCGCCCGCAGGCATGCGAAACTTCTCGGACTCAAGGTGACGGGCACTCTCTGGGTCTTGCTGAAAGCAAAGGAGAAAGGCTTCATCGATCAATTACGACCGCATGTCGAATCGTTGGTTTTGGCGGGCTTCAGGCTGGCGGATTCAACGCGGGATGATTTTTTCCGGATGGCGGGCGAATGATTGCCTTCTTCCGTGCACCCCGCTTTCGCAGGATGCACGGAAACTATTCCCCCTCATCCCGCCAGATTGTGCCTGCTCGCCAGGGTGGGGGTGTGAGTTTTGCCGGGGGATACTTTGGCGGCGGACCGTTATGTCAAAAGTCATGCCACCGGTGTTGGTTCGATTGGCTCCGTGTGCAAGGATGAAGTGCCCAGGCCACGCAAGTCCAAACGATTGAATTCTCGCCCGCCAGCTTGAAAAAAGCTGGCGAGCCCTACGGGACTCGAACCCGTGTTCTCGCCGTGAAAGGGCGATGTCCTAGACCGCTAGACGAAGGGCTCCCTGGATTTCCGGCGGACCGGAACGGGATGTAGAAGATAGATGGGGAAGCAAGTCGATGCAAGAGATTTCTGTGGGGAATTTGAGGGCAGGACTCATTTCCCGATGCAGAATCGCCCGAAGATCGCCCCGAGGATTTCTTCGGCGTCGGCGCGCCCGGTGATGTCGCCGACGGCATGCAAGGCGGCGCGGAGTTCCTCGGCGGTGATTTCCGGAGGGGCGGATTCGCTGAGGCGGGCGCGGCCTTCCGCGAGGGCGGTCGCGGCTTGCCGCAGGCAATGCTGGTGTCGGGCATTGATGGCCACGAGGGCAGCTCCGCTTTCCCCGGCTTCAAGATGGACTTCTTCTTTCAACGCGGTCACGAGGGCCTCGATGCCTTCGCCGGTGGCGCAAGAGACAGGAATCGCTCCGGGCACATTCGCCCACCCGGGGTGCGCGGGCTGATCGGATTTGTTGAGTACGACCCGGTGGTGGGCGAGGGAAGAGGGGACTTCGACGCGGCCGGTTTCCGACGGCGGGCGGGTGGCATCGATCACTTCGAGGAGGAAATCGGCCTCACGGAGCGCGGCACGGGTGCGTTCGATGCCGAGTTCCTCGATGCCATCTCCGGACTCGCGCAGCCCGGCGGTGTCGATCAAACGCACGGGCACGCCTCCCAAATCGAGGGTTTCCTCGACGGTATCGCGCGTCGTGCCCGCTTCCGGACTGACGATGGCGCGATCGAAACCGAGCAGGCGGTTGAGCAGGCTGGATTTGCCGGCATTCGGTTGGCCCGCGATGACGAGGCGGAGTCCCTGCCGGAGGATGCGTCCGCGTTCGGCGGTGTCTAACAGACGCGAGCAGTCATCGAGTGTGGCATCGATGCGGGCGAGCATGGCCGCACCGGTGTCGGGGTCGATGTCCTCGTCGGGAAAATCGATGTAGGCTTCGACGTGGGCGAGCAGTCCGATGAGATTTTCGCGCAGGGCGCGGGTCGCTTCGGAAATGCCACCGGCGAGCTGGCCTTGGGCGGCGCGGAGGGCGAGACTGGTCTGGGCGGTGATGACATCCATGACCGCTTCGGCTTGGGCGAGGTCGAGTTTGCCATGAAGGAAGGCGCGTTGGGTGAACTCGCCGGGTCCGGCCGGACGCGCGCCCGCTTCGAGCAGCGAATCTAACAACAGTCGTGCCACCAGAATTCCGCCGTGGCCGTGGATCTCGACGGTTTCCTCGCCGGTGAAACTGGAGGGCGAGGTGAAGCGCACGGCGAGCACATCGTCGATGGGTTCGCCGCGGGCATCAATGATGGTGCCGCGGGCAAGCACACGGGCGGGGACATCGGAGAGTTTCCTCTTCCCTCGCCAGCGTGATTCGACGAGGGCGAGCGATCCCTCGCCGGAGACACGCAGCAGGCAGACGGCTCCGGTGCCCGGAGGTGTGGCGATGGCGGCGATGGGATCTTGGATCATTTTCCGAGCACCTCGCGCAGCACGTCGAGGCAGCGGCGGTTTTGTTCCATGGTTCCGACGGAAATGCGCACCCATTCCGGTAATTTGTATCCGCCCATGGCGCGCACGATGATCCCGCGGGCGAGCATGTCTTTGAAGACCTTGCCGCCATCGCCGACCTTCACGAGCACGAAATTGGCGTGGCTGGGCACGAATTCGAGGCCGAGTTCGGCAAACGAGGACTCGAGGAAAGCCCGGCCCTCGCGGTTGACCTGGCGGGTCCGTTCCTGGTGCTCGTCGTCGAGCAATCCGGCGAGCGCGCCGGCCTGCGCGACGGCATTTGCATTGAATGGCTGGCGGCATTTCTGGAGCACGTCGGCCAATTCCTTGGGAGCGAGTCCGTAACCGATGCGCACGGCGGCGAGGCCTTGGATTTTCGAGAAGGTCCGCAGGATGATGACGCGGCGTCCTTCACGCACATACTTGAGGGTGTCGGGCGGATTGTCGAGGAACTCGTGATAGGCCTCGTCGAAAACGACCACGACATGATCGGGCACTTTGTCCATGAACCGATCAATTTCGTCCTGGCCGACGAGCGTGCCGGTGGGGTTGTTCGGATTGGCGATGAAAATTTCGCGCGTCTCCGGGGTGATGGCGGCGGCCATGGCATCGAGGTCATGGATGAATCCGGGATCCGGAACCTCGATGGTCTCGGCGCCGAGCAAGGTGGCCATGAGCGTGTAAACCACAAAGGCGTGTTCGGCGGCAACGATGTTCGTGCCCGGTTTGAGAAAGGCATGACCGAGCAACTCGATGATCTCGTTCGATCCATTGCCGAGGATCACATTTTCCATGGCGAGGCCGAATTTGCCCGCGATGGCCTGCCGCAATTTCCAACCGCCGCCATCGGGATAGATGTGGGCCTGGGTGAGGGCGTCGTGCATGGCGGCGAGCGCCTTCGGCGACGGGCCGAGCGGATTCTCGTTGGAGGCGAGTTTGATGATTGTCGCGGGGTCGAGTCCGAGTTCGCGCGCGACATCCTCAATCGGTTTGCCGGGTTCGTAGGCGACGAGGTCGCGGAGATATGGGTGGGCGAGATCCCAAAGGGTATTGGCCATAAGACGGGTAAGCTAGCCCGTCCCAGTGGTCCGCGCAAGATCGGCTCGAGTGAAGGGAGAAATGACACGTTTCCTTGACCTGCCGGACTCTTGCGTTGGCAGGGACGGCTGTCCCCAGCCGTCCGTGAGAATGCGAGGACGCTGAAAACGCGAACGCGTGGCGGCTTGACCCCGCGGACCGTTGGGGACAACGGTCCCTGCCTTTGTCGTTCGGACAATCCAGTCAAAGGGCGGCAGCAGCTCGCAGGCCGTTTCTCCTCTCGCTTTCAGTCGAACAGATCCAACTGCGGTTGGCGCGAAGCCGGTAGGCTGACGTCCGGGGGTGGCTCGGGCGCTTTTTGGGGAGCACGTTTTTTCTTCGGCTCGGCGGGTGTTTCTTCTTCGCCGCGCGGGGTCACGGAATTGCTTTCGAGATGGTTCAGGATGGTCTTGGCGCGGGTAATGATGGCTTTGGGCAGGCCGGCCAGTCGCGCGACCTGGATGCCGTAGGATCGATCCGCGGAACCTTCGACGATGCGGCGGAGGAAAATCACCCGGTCATTCCATTCGCGAACGGCCACGTTGTAATTTTTCACTCCGGAGTGCCCCCGGGCGAGGGCGGTCAGCTCGTGGTAGTGGGTGGCGAAAAGCGCGCGCGATTTCAATTCATCGTGTAAGTATTCGGCGACGGCCCATGCGATGGAAAGTCCGTCGAAGGTCGAGGTGCCGCGTCCGATCTCATCGAGAATGACCAACGAGCGATCCGTCGCGTTGTTGAGGATGAGCGCGGTCTCGTTCATCTCGACCATGAAGGTGGATTGTCCGCGCGCGAGGTCGTCGCTCGCCCCGACGCGGGTGAAGACGCGATCGACGAGGCCGATCTCGGCGGCGGCAGCAGGTAGGAATGCCCCGATCTGCGCCATGATCACGAGCAAGGCGACCTGACGGATGTAGGTGGATTTGCCGGCCATGTTCGGACCGGTGATCAGAAGCAGGCGGTTTTCACTGCCATCGAGATGGGTGTCGTTGGGAACAAACTTCTCCTGCACGAGGGTCTGGTCGAGCACGGGATGCCGGCCGTCGCGGATGGTCAGTCGCAGATCATCTGTTAGAACGGGGCGGATGTAACCAAACAGCCGGGCGGTTTCCGCGAGACCGGCCAAGGCATCGACACGGGCGAGGGCGGCGGCGGCTTTTTGCAGGGCTTCGAGATGCACGAGCACCTCGTCGCGCAACGAAAGATAGGCTTCGTATTCGAGTGCCTTGGAGCGTTCATCAGCGCCGAGGATTTTGTTTTCGATTTCCTTCAGTTCGGGCGTGATGAATCGCTCGCCACCCACGGTCGTTTGTTTGCGTGTGTAACGTTCGGGCGCGAGGTGGAGATTCGATTTCGTGATCTCGATGAAGTATCCGAACACGGCATTGTAACGCACCTTGAGAGATTTGATTCCGGTGGCGTTGATTTCCCGCTCCTGCAGGTCGGCGATCCATTGACGGCCTTCGGTGGAGGCCCGCCGAAGCTCGTCCAGTTCGGGCAAAAAGCCGTCGCGGAAAATCCCGCCCTCGCGGAGCGCGGCCGACGGGTTTTCGTCGAGGGCATCGAGCACGCGGCGGGCGAGGGCCGAGAAGTCGGGTAGGTCGCCGAGAATCTCGTGCAGCAGCTGCGAGTCGGCCGCACCGGGCAGGGCTTCGAGATGAGAACGCAGGTCGGGCAATTGTTCGAGCGATTGGGCGAGGGCCTGCATTTCGCGGGCATTGCCGGTGCCTTGGGAAAGCCGACCGAGCACACGTTCGACATCGCGGATTCCAGCGAGCGTCTCGCGGGTTTTTTCCAGCATCCAGGGTTCGGCGAGAAAGGCGGCAATCACATCCTGGCGCGCGACGAGTGCCTCGCGATCACGCAAGGGGTGCAACAACCAATGCCGCAACAAACGGGCGCCCATCGGCGTGCTCGTGCGGTCCAGCGCGGCCAGCAACGTGTGTTTTTTTCCGGACCGCGACTCGACCAATTCCAGATTCGCCTGCGAGGCCGCGTCGATGAGCACATGCGACTCCGGTTGGTAGGGCAGCAGCACGCGCACATGATCGACATTGCGGTGCATCGAATGGCGCAAGTAATGCAGGATGGCTCCGGCCGCGCCAATGGCCGCCGTCATGCCGCCGCATCCGAAGCCATCGAGCGAATGGACGCCGAAATGTTCGGCCAACAATTCGCGCGCGTGTTCGGGCAGGAAAGTGTAGCCGTCGCCCGGTTGCGAATGGGGCGGTTCGGGCAAACCCGCGCCATCATCAGGCACGAGTGTTTCCGCCGGTTCGATGCGTGCCAGTTCATCGAGCAGAGCCTGTTCGTCGGTGAACTCGGCGGCGCGGAATTCGCCGGTTGTCATATCGGCGTAGGCCAGCCCGAGGATGCGCCCGCTTTTCGCGATGGCCGCGAGGTAATTCGGTCGATCGTTTTCCAGCAGACGGAAATCATCGATGGTCCCGGCGGAAACCACCTGGGAAATGCGGCGTTCGACCAGTTTGCCCGGTTTCACTTCGCCGGATTGTTCCCCAATGGCCACCCGGTGGCCGGCCTGCACCAATTTCGCGATGTAGTTTTCCGCGGCATGGTAAGGGACACCACACATGGGCACGGAATTCCGCTTCGTGAGCGTTAGTCCCAGCACCCCCGCCGCCGTTTTCGCGTCCTCGAAAAACAACTCGTAGAAGTCCCCGAGCCGGAAAAAAAGCAACACGCCACCCGGCAGGGATTTTTTCATCCCTTGGTATTGCTTCATCATCGGTGTGAGCGTGTCGCCGCCGGACATGGCCGCCACGGTAAACGCCGGACGGGCCGACGGGAAAGAAATTTTTCGCCTTCCCGTTCCGGGTTCCCGCCAGGTTGGTTCTGCCGATTGCTGAAAAACGCGGATTCGGCGCCCGCAAGTTCCCGCTTCTTGCAACATGCGCCCGGATGCAGCATGTTCAAACCATGCCCGAGCAAAAGCCCGCGATCACCAGTCCGCGCCGTTCTGCGTCTGCGGAGGCGGCATTGCGTGCCGAAATCCGGCGGGTTTCGAAGATGACGATCGAACAGCGCATCCGGGAAGCCCTGACCCTAGACGAGCATTTTGAGGGGCTGAGACCCGCGAAGAGCAGTCGCCGCAATGTGAGACATGGAAAATGATCGGCAATCTATCCTGGAGGTCGCCGAGCAGATCGGAGGGAAAGAAAATTTTGTCTCCGGCGAAACCCGCGTGAAAACTCCCGCCCGCTTGGGCCGTTACTAGCCGACATGAAAGCGCTCACTCTTCTCGCCGCCCTCGCCGCCACCCTTCTCTTCACTCCTGCCGCCGTCCGTGCCGAAAGCAAACTGGACGAGGAAATGGGCGTGCTCAAAGATGCAATGCGCGGCCTCGGTCGTCTCGGCGAGGATTACGCCAAAGGCGAAAAACTGGCAAAGGATGCCATTGCCAGCATCGAGAAATCCAAATCCATGGTCCCGAAGGTGTTGAAGGAAATCAAGGACGAGGCCGAGCGGAAGACCCAAATGGACGAATACGTCAAACAGATGGAAGCCCTCGCCGAAGGCTTCAAAAAGGCCGAGGCCGCCTGCCAAGCCAAGGACGCCGCCAAACTCAAAGAGGCCATTGATTCTCTCACCGCCATGAAGAAAAAGGGCCACGAACAGTTCACCGAGGAAGAATGACCATGCGCCACGCCCTGCTTCTTGCCGCCCTGTTTTTCCCGCTCCTTGCCGGCACGTCCTGTCAGAGCCTGCCGGGGAAAACCAGCGAAACTCCTCTCTGGGACAGGCCGGGCTGGACACCCCACCCGACCCATCCAAAAAGCATGCGGGTGCATTGACACTTGAATCCTAGGCCTCTCACCTCGCCACGGTTTTCCCTTTTTTTGACATGCTCAAGCCATGAGGTAATCTTGTGATGAAATAAACCATCACAATTTATGCAGACCATTACCGTCCGGGATTTGCGCTACGATTTCGCCAAGGTTGAGGCGTGGTTGGCCGATGGCCAGGAAATCGAGATCACCAAACACGGCAAACCGGTGGCACGCCTTTCGCCGCCGGGTCCGGCGAAAACGGCTCGGTTTGATCTCGAGGCCCACAAGCGGTGGATGAAGGAAACCTGGGGTGACCGCGTCTTCACGGCGGAGGAAGTCCGGGAAATGCGGGAGGCCGAGCTCGGAGACCGCAGTTGAAAGCCTATCCCGACACATCGTTTCTCTGCGCACTCTACCGGACGCAAGACAACTCCCCTCCTGCACTGGCCTATCGCGCGGCCATGACCGAGCCGCTTCACGTAACCCGCCTGCTGCTCTGGGAATTTCGTCAGTCCGTGCGTTTCCAGGCTTTCCGCCATGCCAACAACCGGCAGGTCGGTTATCCCTTACACGAAGCGGAGAGAATGATCGCCAAGCTCTCGGAACACATGGACGAGGGGAGCGTTCGGTTGGTTCATTGCGATTTCCTCGACGTCTTGGTCGCTGGCGAGCGGATATCCAAAGCGCGCACCTTTACCAGTGGCCACCGCGGCTTCGACATTCTCCACGTGGCCACCGCCCTCGAACTCCGCGCCGAACATTTCCTCACTTTCGATGTCAACCAGATTGCCTTAGCCGCCGCCGAAGGCCTTGCTGCCCCACTTGGTTAAATGCTGAAACGCGTAGGGGCGCGTGCTGAACCACCCCCGGATTTCGGGTTGCCTCTGGTTTCTCCGGCGCTAGGCTTGGCGTTCCCATGATCATCGCTCCCAAAATCCGAGGATTCGTATGTGTGACCGCCCATCCGGCGGGATGTGCCCGCCATGTGGCAAATCAGATTCAGGTCGTGCGCGACCGTGGTCCCATCGAAGGCGGTCCGAAACGGGTGCTCGTTCTGGGTTCCTCGACCGGATACGGATTGGCCAGCCGGATTGCCGCGGCTTTTGGCAGCGGGGCCGCCACCATGGGGGTCTTTTTCGAGCGCCCGGGCACCGAAGGCAAACCCGCCACCGCCGGATGGTATAATTCGGCCGCTTTTGAAAACGAAGCCCGTGCCGCCGGTCTGTATGCCCGCAGCTTCAATGGCGATGCTTTTTCCGACGAAATGAAGAGCCAGGTGATCGCCGCCATCAAGGCCGATCTCGGGACGGTTGATGCCGTGGTCTACAGCCTCGCTTCTCCCCGCCGCACCCATCCGAAAACCGGAGAAGTTTTCAAATCCGTGCTCAAACCCGTCGGTGCGCCTTTTGCCGCCAAGAACCTGAATACCGACCGCAAACAAGTTGAACCGGTCACCATCGAACCGGCCGACGAGGAGGAAATCCGCCAGACGGTCGCGGTCATGGGTGGGGAAGATTGGGAAATGTGGCTTTATGCCCTCGCGGAAGCCGGAGTGCTTGCCGAAGGCGTGAAGACGGTTGCCTATTCCTACATTGGCCCCGAGGTCACCTGGCCGGTTTATCGTCATGGCACCATCGGCAAGGCCAAGGAAGATCTCGAGCGGGCCTGTGCCGCGCTCAACCAACGCCTCGCCTCGCTCGGTGGCAAGGCATGGGTGGCGGTTAACAAGGCCGTCGTTACTCAGGCCAGCTCGGCCATCCCGGTCGTTCCTCTTTACATTTCCCTTCTCTTCAAGGTGATGAAAGCGGAGGGCAATCACGAGGATTGTATCGAGCAAATGGATCGTTTGTTCCGCGATTTTCTCTACACGGAAAAGGGACCCGCGGTCGATGCGTCCGGACGCATTCGTGTCGATGATTGGGAAATGGGCGATGCCATCCAGGCGGAAGTCATGCGCCGCTGGCACATCGTCGAATCGTCGAATCTCAATGAACTCGGCGACTTCTCCGGCTATCAGGAAAACTTCCTCCGCCTCTTCGGTTTCGGGCTTGCCGGTGTGGACTACGCCGCCGACGTCGAGCCCGTGGTGGACATGCCGTCGTTGGCTTGAGATGGCAGGCAAACCGATGCGTCCTTGAGACAATGAGGCCCTGATCAAGGAAAGGAGCACGGGCATCTTGCTAAATTCTGTTTACTTGGAAGCTGAATCAACAGCCAAAATCGGTTTTTGGGGCAAGACCGGGACGGTCTTGCCCTGAAATCTGACCACTCTTTGCCATTTCGAGTGTTAAACTGAAGGGATTGGGCATCTTGCCCGTGCAGGACAACCACGGGCAAGATGCCCGTGCTCCTTTTTCACCCAAGCCTTGCCGAAGCGCGTGGGAACGTGGGATTTCGGCTCCCGTCGAATTTACATCGGGTTTACCCACAAAGTGCAGGGGCTCTGGTAATCTGGTCTCGGATGGGAACCCCGTCCCCTGACTATGAAAACCGCTCTCCTTTACATCGCCCTCTTCGGTGCCGCAACTCTGCAGGCGCAAACCGAATCCATCAGCGCCCGTGTGGCGCTGCCCCAGACCGTGGTGCCGAACTGGCACCGAGTCGTCCCGCCCCCCGGTTGGCAAGCCCCCGCCGTTGTGCTTGAACGTATGGACGCATCGGTGGTCATCCGCGATCGCCTCGCCACGACCACCCTCACGTTCACGCTGCGCAATCCGGGCCCGCGTCCCGCCGAATCGGTCGTGCTCGCCCCCGTTTCGCCCGCAGCCATCCTCCGCTCATTCGCCATCGAAGGACCCGGCGGCGGCGAACTGAAGGCCGAACTGCTTCCCCGGGATGAGGCGCGTCGCATCTATGATGAAATCGTCCGCCGCATGATCGATCCCGGTTTGCTCGAATTCGCCGGCAGCGGCGTGGTGCGTTCTTCGGTTTTCCCCGTGCCACCGAATGGCAGCACGCGGGCCAAACTCGTCTATGAGGAAATGCTCACCGGCGACCACGGCCGCATTGACTACGCGCTGCCTTTGACAGAAAGCACAGGCCGCGCCTTGCCACTTGGTTTCACGCTCGAGTGGTCCATGGCCGGGGGCACGCCCACCCTCCATTGCCCGTCCCATCCCGCCACGACGGCGGTTTCGCCTTCGGGAGCAGCGACCCTTCGTTTTGACGGCGTCCCGCAACCTGGTTCGGTCCGTGTCTCCGCCACGCCCTCGGCAAAAGACCGTCCGGCGATGTCATTGATTTGTTATCCTCCCGAAGGAGGTGAAGACGGTTACTTCCTGCTGCAGCTTGCACCGCCGGATGGCGCGGCGGCCCCGCCCTTGCCCCGCGAAGTCACGCTGGTGCTCGATCGCTCCGGCAGCATGACCGGCGGTAAATTGGACCAAGCCCGCGCCGCAGCCCTCCAGATCATCGAAGGACTCGGGGAGAACGAACGGTTCAATCTGATTGCTTACAACGAAGCGGTGTATCCGCTTTTCCCGGAGCCGCGTCTGCGTGACACCGAAGCCATCAATGCCACCCGTTCCTTCCTGCAGGCTCTCCGTCCGAGTGGCGGCACCAACATCCATGATTCACTGTTGCAAGCCCTCAAAGCGCCCGCCGCCCAAGGACACCTACCGGTGACCCTTTTCCTCACCGATGGTCTGCCGACCGTTGCGGAAACCAGTGAAAAACGAATCCGCGAAGCGGCGGTGAAGGCCAACACCGGTAACCGGCGTGTCTTCACCTTCGGGGTCGGGCTCGATGTGAACACACCGTTGTTAGCCCGTCTCGCCGACGACAGCCGGGCCAGTTCCACCTTCGTGCTTCCGGGCGCAGATGTGGAAATGAAAGTGCTCTCTGTTTACCAAAGTCTCGCCGGTCCGCTGGTGGCGGATCCGGCCTTGAAGTTCCTTGATGCGGCCGGCAACGAAGCGCACGGACGCGCCATCGATCTCGTGCCCGCCCGTTTGCCGGATCTTTTCGCCGGTGAGTCACGCCTCGTCACCGGACGCTGGCGCGGTAATGATCCGCTCACGCTCGTCGTGCGTGGCCAAGGGGCGAAGGGCGCCATTGAGTCTCGCCTCACGCTCGAGCCGACTGCCGCCAGCACGGCCCACGCCCATGTGCCCCGCCTCTGGGCCACCCGCCGAATCGCCGTGCTCACCGAAGCCCTGCGGGACCTCGGTCAAGACGGTGCACGAGTCGCGCCCGATGATCCGCGTGCCAAGGAGTTGATTGATGAGATCGTGAAACTCTCCACCCGTCATGGCGTGCTGAGCGAATTCACCGCCTTCCTTGCCCGCGACGGCCAATCCTTCGTGCCGATGCCGGCTAACTCCGCCACCACCTGGTCGAACGTGCAAGCCCGCGCCATGCCCATGCGCAGTGGTGCCGCCTCGATGAATCAGGAATTCAACTCTGCGAAATCGAAAGCCGCCGCCGTGGTGGACAAGAGCAATACCTACTTCGACGCCGAACTGAAGGAAACCGCCGCCGACGGAGTGCGCCAGGTGGCCGACCGTGCCTTCTTCAAGAACAACGGCCGCTGGACCGACAGCAATGTCAAACCCGAGCGACAAGCCCGCCGTGCTGCTATCGGCTCGCCGGAGTTCGACGCCCTTGTCGATCGCCTTGTCTCCACGAACCGCCAGACGCTGCTTTCGCTTCCCGGTGAAATCATCATCGAAGACGCGGGCGAAGTCTGGCTCGTGACCGGAACGTGAACCGACCATCTGATCTGACCAACCAAGAAAACCTATCCGACCCATCTGTAAAACCAAACCAAACGAAAAACAAAACCATGAAAACGAAATCCAACCAAAACAAATGTGTTCTCGCGGCCATCGCCGCCTTCATGCTGACGATGCCACTTCAGGCAAAAGAAGCCGCGTCGCCCGCTGCCACCGAGCCTTCCGGCCCGCGCGTGCAGATTGCACTCCTGCTCGACACGAGCGGAAGTATGGACGGGCTCATCGACCAAGCCCGCACGCAGATGTGGGAAGTGGTGAACACTTTCATTTCCGCCAAACAGGATGGTAAAGTGCCCTATGTCGAAGTCGCGCTCTATGAATACGGCAACGACGGATTGGAATCCAAAACCAACTGGGTGCGCCGTATCCTTCCGCTCAGCCGCGATCTCGATGAGGTGAGCAAGCAGCTTTTCGCGCTCAAGACCAACGGTGGCTCCGAATACTGCGGAGCCGTGATCAAAGATGCCGCGAACGACCTCTCGTGGGATGCCTCGCCCGATACCTACAAGGCCATCTTCATCGCCGGCAATGAGCCGTTCACCCAAGGACCGGTGAAAGCCCTCGAATCCTGCCGCGCCGCCGCCACCAAAGGTGTGATCGTCAATACCATCCATTGTGGTGACGATGCGACCGGCCAGCGCGAGGGCTGGAAAGACGGGGCCGTGGCCGCCGATGGCAAATACATGATCATCGACAGCAACCAGGCCGTGGTGCGCATCGACGCCCCGCAGGACGGGGAAATCCTCAAGCTGAACGAGTCGCTCAATTCGACCTATGTTGCTTATGGCAGACTCGGCACGGTCAATGCCGAGAAACAAATGGCCCAGGATGCCAATGCCATGAGGTCCGCGCCCTCCGTGGCGGCGCAACGCGTGGCCGCCAAGTCGAGTGCCAATTACCACAACTCGAACTGGGACCTTGTGGACGCGAGCAAAGAGAAAGACTTCGATCTCGCCAAGGTGCCGGTGGAAGAATTGCCCGATGAAATGAAAAAGATGACTCCCGAGGAACGCGCCAATCACATCAAGGCGAAGACCGAGGAACGCGCCAAGCTGCAATCCCGGATTCTCGAGCTGAACAAAGAACGTGATGCCTTTGTCGCCGACAAACGCAAGGAAATGGCCGAAGCGGGTCACGACACCCTCGACGCCGCCGTTGTGAAAGCGGTGCGCGAACAGGCTTCCAAGAAGAAAATCACTTTCGGCAAGTGAGCCATAGCAGGGGCAAGACCGGGCCTACTTCGCCCCCTACTTCGCCAAGGCTTCAAAGGGCAAGAAGGCTTCGAAGGCTTCAACGGTCTTGCCCCTCCAAGAAACACGTCCTTGAACCAGAAAATCCAAACGACCCATGCAGGGACCGTTGTCCCCAACGGACCTCGGGGGAAGACGCGCCACGCTTTCGCGCCGCCAGTCGCCCCGCGATCTCACGGACCGCTGAGGACAGCGGTCCCTGCCCGTCGAATGGATTGCTGCGTTTCGAAATCAATTCCGACTGTTCAAAATCCTGCGAATTCTTCCGCTATGCTCCGTGCGGCAATAGCGAGACGCTCTTGCTACGAATCCGGAATCCCATTTCATCTTTCCATGCGCAGCGTAGCAAGACCGTCCCGGTCTTGCCCTACCTACAAACCCGTGCGAGGTTTCCTTTAATGGCCTGTGTGCTTGTAATTGAAGATGATGCCGCCATCCGGCGTGGGGTGGAGGACGCGCTTGTCTTCGCCGGCCATGAGGTTTTGAGCGCGGGCGACGGTAATACCGGATTGCAGCGCGCCCTCGAAGCCAACTACGCGTTGCTCCTGCTCGACCTCATGCTGCCCGGTCGGTCGGGATGCGACATTCTCGCCGCCCTGCGCGAGAAACGTCCCGGCCAGCCGGTCATCATCCTTTCCGCCCGCGGGGAGGAGGCCGACCGCGTGCGCGGTCTGCGGATGGGCGCGGATGACTACGTGGTGAAGCCATTCAGCGTGCGCGAATTGCTGGCGCGGGTGGAGGCCGTGCTCCGCCGCAGCACCGAACGTCCCGCGCCGATTGCGAATTGGAGCTTTCCCGGTGGCCATGTGGATATCTCGCGTCGCGAGGTCTGTTATGAAGGGGGCGGACGCGAGGATCTCGCCGCCCGCGAGATCGAATTGCTACAATACCTGATCGCCGCGCGCGGGCGACCGGTGCCGAGGGATGAGTTGCTGAGGCAGGTTTGGAAAATCGACCCCGCGAAATTCGAGACCCGCACGGTGGACATGCACATTGCCAATTTGCGCCACAAGCTCCGCGATACCAATCAAACCATGCTCCGCACCCTGCGCGGCCACGGATGGGTGCTGGAAGAAAATCATTCCCTATCCAAAGAATCTTGATCCCCCGGCAAGTCCCATGTCACACCCACGATCCATCTGGCTCGCATTCATCGCCTGTGCTTTGTTAGGCCTGGGCGGGCTGGCCGTGATCTCGCGTCATGCCATGCGTCTGGAAGAGGATCGCAGGGCGGTGGCAGAGGCCATGGAGCTTTCCCGGAGCGTGCGGCTCGCGCTCTGGCGCATGGATAGCGAAGCCTCGGCCTTGTTGATGCGCGAGAACAGCCGTCCGCCCGCTATTTTTCGGGAGACCCAGATTCCGTCAAACGCCCCTGCCTACGCACGGGCTTACTTTGAGATCAACGAGAATGGGGCGTTGTCTTCCGCCGCGCCGACGGATCCAGCGGTGAAGGGCGAACTGCGTCGATTGCTCGGCGTGACCGATGCTCCCATGGTCGCCGTCGTCGAGCCACAAGTGCTGATGCCATCCAACGGCAACGCGGACTTGCAGAAAGCCCAACTCGCTTACGCCGCCGCCAATGCCGTGACCTTGAACCAGCCGGAAAATTTTGATGTCTTGCCGGCAATAAAAGAGTCTTCGGATGCTGCATCGATGCAGCAAGTCAGATCGAAAGACGCGCCGCCCCTTGCCGCCAAGCAGATGCTGGAAAAGGTTCCCGATGACAAGGTGGCGGCCGCCTCCAAGATCAAACCCTCCGCCGCTCCGGCCCGCAGGATGGGAGAGCAAACGAAGGGCAATAATTACAGGGATTCTGCGGTCGAGCAGGCCGATGCGAACGAATTCAACAAACGCGCCCAAGCCGTGCAACAGGCGACCAATCGTGCCTTCGACAACACGGGAAACTGGTCGGCGGCTCCAGAAGCGCCGGATCCCTTTGCGGCCCAGTCCATTCCCCCGTTTGTGCCGCCGCCACTGGAGATCGGAGTGACCGCGTTCCAGCCGATCTGGTTGGAAGGTGAATTGTTCCTCGTGCGGGCGGCCGGCCCGGAAGCGCGCCGCCGGGTCCAGGGTATCTGGCTCGACTCCGCGGCTCTCGCCCGTTCATTGCTCGATGGGATCGGCGATTTGTTAGACGGTGCGCTCCTCGAGCCCTATGAACCCTTCGCCTATGCCCGCGAAACCGTGATCCGCGGTGATGGCGCGGCCGAACTTGTGGAGAGTCGATTGCGCGCCATCCCTTCCAGCCTCGGCAACGCGCCCATGGCATTGTTGAGCTTGCCCTGGGAGCTGGTTCCGGGGAAACCGGCATTGACGCTGGCAGGAGCTTCGCCTCTGCCTTTACTTCTCGGCTTGGCTTGGGGAGGGGCCGCGCTCGGGTTGCTGGCTGCTGCCCTGCTGCTGCGGGGTGTGCTTCAACTCAGCGAACGCCGGGCCGCTTTCGTTTCTTCCGTGACCCACGAGTTGCGCACACCATTGACGACGTTCTCGTTGTATTCGGAAATGTTGGCCGACGGCATGGTCGCCGAACCGGCCCAGCAACAGGAATACCTCCACACCCTGCGCCGCGAATCCGGTCGTCTCGCCCATCTTGTGGAGAATGTGCTCGCCTACAGCCGCCTTGAACGGGGGAGCGCGCGCGCCCGGGTCGAAGATATCCGCTTTGATATGCTGCTGGATCGTGTTCTGTCGCGGCCGCGCGAGCGAGCTGCGGCGGCCGGCACGGCCGTTTCCATTCGCTGCTCCGATGAGTCGGCAGTTTTGCGCACGGATGCGGGCGCGGTTGAACAAATCCTATTTAATCTCGTGGACAATGCGGCCAAATACGCGCCGCCAGCCGAAGGCGGAGAGCCATGGGAACTGACCACCGGATGCGATTCCCGTTCGTGCTGGATCGATTTCCGCGATCACGGTCCCGGTATCGGAAAACGCGATCGGGGGCGTTTGTTCCGGCCATTCCACAAGTCGGCGGAGGAGGCGGCCAATACCAAACCTGGGGTCGGCCTCGGGCTCGCTCTGTCCCGACGACTCGCCCGCGCCCTTGGTGGGGATCTCATCTTGCGCGAAACCGGTCCTACCGGTTCGACGTTCCGGCTCAAGTTGCCGAGAGCGTAGTCTTGATCGACAGGCAGGGACCGCTGTCCCCAGCGGTCCGAGAGATCGAGATGCCCGCGCCAAAGCAAAAAACAAACGACTTCCCGATTCGAAACAAGGGGTCGCATGTGAGAACAATGCGACCCGGACAGAAACCCTTCAGGGTTCATTTTTGCTTCTGTGCGACATTCCCGGGGTAGGTCCTGCGGACCAACCCCGGGCTTTGGGACGGAACCCCGTTGGGGTTCAGAATTTGATCGTCCTTGCGGGGCCCCGATAGTGTCGGGCTTACGAAGGGCATGGCAGATCAACGCGATTTGGTCTGCGGGCTTCCATCGCAGTCGCAAGACCGTTGAAGCCTTCGAAGCCTTCTTGCCCTTTGAAGCCTTGGCGAAGTAGGCCCGGTCTTGCCCTGAAAGCTCTTGCTCCTTGAACCAAACTTGCGCTAAGCAAAGAGCGCCTCTTCTCGGCTTTCTTTGATCTTTTGGGCATAGGCATCTCAGGGACTTCGCCTATCCCGAAGGGATTGCGGCCCAAAGCCCGGGGTTGTCCCGCAACGCGGGGCTACCCCGGGACCCAAAGAAAATAGTATAGAAACCCTGCAAGGGTTTTGTCTCATGGCCCCGGAACACAAACTCCTCAACTTCTAAAACTGGTTGTTGATACTGAGATGGCGAGACAACGCTTATGCCGCCCCTACAGGGCTTGATAAAATGTTGACGCACACCCAGGGCGTTGCCTTGGGCTGGTATATGCCGCGCCGTTGGCGCTTAAACCAACACCAGCAGCCATAGCCGGACGTTCCTGCGCCAGAGCAAAAACAAACGACTTCGCGATTGGGGCAGGAAAGTGAAGCGACCTCGCGTCTTAGCCACCCAATTCTTTTTCCCACTTCGCGAGTTCCCGCGCCACTCCTGCTGGGGATGGTGCTCCGGGATTTGTCCGGGCGGCGAGCGCACGATCCAAAGAGAACACGGCGGCGGCATTCGGTCCGTATTCCGGGGAAAGCGCGGCGAAATCAAACTTGTCGAGCGGCACCCCGCTTTCAAGGCTGCGAGCGACCGCCTTGCCAACGAGTTCGTGGGCATGACGGAATGGGACGCCACACAATACGAGATGGTCCGCGAGATCCGTGGCCAGGAGCATCGGGTCCGAGGCCGCCAATAGGCAACGATCCTTGTTCACCCGCATGGCCGCGATCATTTCCGCATTCACCCGGAGGGCGAGCGATAGGGTGTCCACCGAATCGAAGAGCGGTTGTTTGTCTTCCTGGAGGTCGCGGTTGTAGGTGAGGGGAAGGCCCTTGATGGTGGTGAGCAAGGCCACGAGATTTCCTAACAAACGACCGCTCTTCCCGCGGGTCAGCTCCGCGATGTCGGGATTTTTCTTTTGCGGCATCAGCGACGACCCGGTGGTGTGGGCATCACTGAGCGTGACGAAAGAGAATTCACTCGAGCACCAGAGGATGATGTCTTCCGAGAGACGCGAAAGGTGGGCGCCACAAAGGGCGATGACAAACAACAATTCGGCCAGGGCATCGCGGTCGGCGATGGCATCCATGGAATTCGTTGTCACGCCATCGAAGCCGAGTTCGGCGGCGATGGCATGGCGGTCGAGATTGATGGTCGAGCCGGCTAGGGCTCCAGACCCGAGCGGGCAGATGTTCACGCGTTTGCGCGTGTCGTGCAGGCGGGCGCGGTCGCGGCCGAGCATCTCGACATAGGCGAGAAGGTGGTGGGCAAAGAGCACGGGCTGCCCGCGTTGCAAATGTGTGTAGCCGGGCATGACCACGTCTTCATGCGCGCGGGCACGGGTGACGAGAGCACGCTGGAGATCCGCCATTTCCCGGTCGAGCGCGTCGATGGCATCGCGGCACCAGAGCCGGATGTCGGTAGCGACCTGATCATTACGCGAGCGGGCGGTATGGAGTTTTGCCCCGGCCGCCCCGATACGGCGGGTGAGTTCCGCCTCGATATTCATATGCACGTCTTCAAGCTCCGTGCGCCAGGTGAATTTTCCCGATTCGATGTCTCCTGCGATACCCTGCAAACCTGCTTCGATGGCGGCAAATTCCTCTCCGGACAAAAGTCCGGCCTTCATCTGCGCACGCGCATGGGCAATCGAGCCGCGGATATCCTGATGCCAAAGCCGCCAGTCAAAGCTGACGGATTCGCCATACTGCTGGGTCAAACTCGAGGTTTCTTGCTGGAAGCGTCCTTTCCACATGACGGGATGATGATGTGCGGGGTGGGGGATGTTAGCGACGTTTGCGGGGCAGGCGTTTTCCCTGCAGCCGCGAATGGATGAGGTGTTGGCAACGTCCGGTCTTGCGGAGTTGCTCGCAGCAGGCTTCGATGTGCAGGCTGGTGCGCGTTGATCGGAAGCCGAGCCGGCGGGTCAGGCATTCGTTGAGGACATCGAGATGGTTGTCCTCGAATTCGAGCACTCTTCCGCAATCCACGCACACGAGGTGGTTGTGGTTCGGGCGGGCGAGGAAGTTCGGATCGTAGTGGGCTTGGTCGCCGCCGAGTTCGATCTCGCGCAGCAGCCCGGCCTCCACCAACATGGCAATCGTGCGGTAAACCGTGGCGCGGGAGGTGCGGGGATCAATCGCCAGGGAGCGGTCCCACAACTCATCGGCGGTGAAATGTTCGTCGCTGGAAAATGCGGCCCCGATGATGGTCTCGCGTTGCCCCGTGCGCCGCATTCCCAATCTCCGGTAATGCGCCTGCAATCGCTCTTGAACGGCGGCGGGGACAGTGATGGTCGCGGATTTTGGCATGGCGTTACTGCACGACGTTAGGCGCGAATGGCCGATTTGGCACGGATTTATTTTCGCACGCGGGCTTGCCGCTTCCCGCGCGGGGCTGCATGATTTAGTTCATGGCAAAGTGGCGAACATGGCTTTGGAAACTCGGGCTCCCCGTCGCGGTGGCCTGCGCGCTCGTCCTGCTGGCGATTTGGAGAGGGGCTCGCCAAGCCCATGATGAACGGCCTGTGCCGCCGCCCGTGCTTTCGGCCGATACACTCGCCGCGCGAGCCGGGCTTTTGCCTCTCCCGGCTACCGACTACGCGAGCGCCCCGCTCGCGGCCCAATGGGACATGCCCATGGGTGGGCACCACGGCGCCTTCACCTACAATGCCCAACCTTTCCTCGCCCCGAATCCCGGCCGCGGTGGACTTCACCTTGGCGATGACCTCAATGGTATCGGCCAGGAAAACACGGATTTGCATGATCCGGTGTTCGCGCCGGCCGATGGACGTGTCGTTTACGCCGGGCACCCCTCCGCCGGCTGGGGTGGGGTGATCATCCTGCTCCACCGCACGCCCGCAGGTGAATGGCGGCAGAGTTTTTTCGGTCATCTCGATCCCGATGCCCTCCATGTGGTGCCCGGCGAATGGGTGCCCCGGGGCCGCAAACTGGGGCGCTTGGCTCTCACCACGGCGGTTGATTACGCCCATCTCCATTACGAAATCCGCCGGGGGGTCACACTGAACCCGGGGCCGGGCTACGCTCCCGAGGGCGCTCGTCTCAGCGATGACACCGTCAAATTCACCGAAAAAGAGGAGGGAATCGTCGGATTGCCAGCGGCGGCGGATTATGGTCGCGAACCTTTCCGGACCCAGTCTGGGGATGGAAAGGCACCCAGAAAGCCGTAAAAGCTTGATAATCAAGGACTGCCAGGGAACCACGGCAATGCCGGACATGCTACCGTTGCTGCATTCCTGCCCTGGCGGGGTTCGCGAGCCGGAACTCCATGGCCCCTGACAGCGGGTAAGGATCGCATCGGTCGGGGTCTTCTCAAGTTCTTTCGAAAGGAAAAATTCGCTAAAATTTATCCCGAGAAGTGAAATTTCTGAATGTAAGACTGGACAAGTGGGCTGGGAACCTTTTTCATTGCGCAAGTTAGGGTAATTGCCCTATTTTCACGAAGTAAGACAAGTTCCGTTCCACACCCATGAAAGTTTCCGATATCCTGACCTTGGTCGCCGTGCTCGCGGCGGGTGCCAGTGCCTACTTTGCCTACGAGAGTTGGCAGGACTTCCACGGCAAGCCATTTGACGAAACGGTCAGGGGCGATAGCGGAGCCCGCAAACTTCGTTACACCAAGAATAGCACCACGCCCCGCGCTCCGTTGGTTGCCACCCTTTTGCAGCGCAAGAACTTTCTCGCCGAACGCCTGGGTGTGTTGGAAACCAAAGAAGGTGAACTCGCCGGTCTGCGCAAAGACGTCGCCGGACTGGAGAAGGAAAACAAGGAACTCGCCGAAGAAATCCTGAAGGCCACCAGCGAAAAAGCCGATATGCAGGAGGAGGTGCGCAAGAAGAACCGCTCGATCGAGGACAACAAGGAAACGATCAAGAAGTATGAGGAAGCGCTCAGCTCGGCCGGGAACCCCGATGACTTGAAGCGTCAAGTCTCGGAAAACATTGAACGCCTCAAACAAGCCGAAACGGATTTGGCCAACGAAAAGGCGAATCTTGAAGCCGCCCTTCAGCGCAAGGCGAATCTTGAAGCCTCCCTTGCCGCAATCCGCCGCAAGGAAACGATGCAGCAGTCCGGTCAGATGGAAGCGGATTTCCGCACGACCGTGCGCGAGGTCTTCACCCGTTGGGGGTTTGTCACCATCAATGGCGGGGCATCCAGCGGCGTCAATGCCAAAACCAAGCTTCACGTGATGCGTGGTGCCGACAAGATTGCCGACCTTCAGGTCACCACGGTCGAGCCCGGTGTCTCGGTCTGCGCGGTCGTTCCCGGCACACTTGGCGCCGACATGGCGATCGCTCCCGGCGACAAGATTGTGGTCGCGAAAATCGAGTCCACCCCGACCGAAATTACCGAGCCCGCTCCGGCAGCCGCTCCCGCACCTGCTCCTGCAGATTCTCCATTCGGAGAGGTCCCCGCTGCCGCACCCGCCGAGCCCGCCGGATTCTGATTTCATTTCCTCCCTCACTCTCACACCTCACCCGTCCCGACCATGGCCAAGACCATCATCCTTTTCCTCGCTCTTCTGTTCACGGGAGCCACCTCCTATTTCAGTTGGACGAACCTCAATAAAATGAAGGAGATCCGCTCGACCATCCACGAGCGCGAACGCGACATCGATGCCGCCGTCACCAACATTGAAAAAACCGACGGATTGATCGCCACCACGACCAACCAGAAGAAAGCCGAGAACACGAAGAAGGGACAACAAACCGGTGAACGTAACGGTCTACTGGGCGATATCGCCGGCTTCAAAAACGAGCTGCCCCGTCTTGATGCCACACTCACCAGCCAACAGGCTGAGATCAAGAAATACGAAGACGCCATCGCCGAACTCAAGAAGTTCTTCGAGTCCATGAACGTGAACGACATGGAAGAGTTGAACGATGTGATCAAGAAGCTGGCCAACGACAAGGTCGAACGCGAGAAGCAAGTGGCCGAGACCCAGGCTCTCGTGGAAGGCGCCAATACCGCGAACGCCCGTCTCGAGGAACTGCTTGGTGGAGCCCGCAGCCGCCAAATGGATCGCAACCGTGGCATTCAAGCCAATACCGCCGAGGCCACCATCGTTGCTGTCAATCAGGACTGGGGATTCGTCATCATCAATGCCGGCGAGAATGTCGGTTTCCGCGGCGATAGCCAGCTCATGGTCAAACGCGGAGAAACTTTCGTGGGCCGCCTCAATATCACTTCCATCAGCAAAGGCCAGATGGTCGCCGACATCGTTACCAAGTCCTTGCCGAAGGGCATGGTCGTGATGCCGGGTGACCGTGTGATGCTTGTCGCTCCGAACCGCTGATATCTCGACCGTCTCCTTCCCGGAACGAGACTCTTTATCACCCGGCTCCTGCCGCTTCAGCCCATGCGCACTACCCTTCCTATTCTGTTGGTTGCCGCTTTCGCGTATCTGGTGCTTCCAGCGTGCGAGCAGACGAAACCACGCGGGCCGCAATCGAAGTCCAGCACCATGCCATGGGATCGCCCGAAAGCCGGACAGGGAGCCGGTGCCTTGGGTAGCATGATGCCGAGGCAGGACTGAATCCGCCCTCCCGCGTGGAACCGGATCCTCAGGCCGCCCCGCTTGATCGCGTTGCCATTGGCGATCAGCATGACGCCACTGGCCCGACCGATTCCGGGTTGAATGTCGTGCTTGTTTCGCCCGAAATTCCACCCAACACCGGGAATATCGGGCGACTATGCCTGGCCACCGGTGCGGTTCTCCATCTTGTGCGTCCGCTTGGATTCGACATCGACGACCGCACGCTCAAACGCGCCGGACTCGACTACTGGCAGGATGTGACGGTCCGGCATTGGGAAAATCGCCAGCTTTACCGCTCGACGCCCATTCAAGGGCGGCGCTATCTGCTCACGACCAAGTCCGACCGGCCGTATTGGGACGCAAGTTTCCAACCCGGCGACCATCTTGTTTTCGGCTGTGAAACCAAAGGACTTCCCGAATCTTGGCTGCACGAAGAACCGGAAAACTGCCTCACCATTCCCATGTGCGGTGCCCGCAGTCTCAACCTCGCCACCGCCGTCGGGATCGTGCTTTACGAAGCCGTGCGCCAGCAGTCGAAAAACCTCGGAATTCGTTTTTGAGGGAGAAGAATGCTGGGAACGCCGACGTCCCCGTCGGCTTCAGGAAAATCCCCGCTGTTCGAACGGGTCAGGCTTTTGTTGTTGCGACGGAAAACGCTGGGAACGCCGACGTCCCCGTCGGCCTCAGGAAATCCGCCGCGAACCCTTCTCATGAGTCATCCTTCCGCGCGACCCAACCCATCCCCTCATCGCCGATCCTTCTTTTTCTGTGATCGCCTGTCGACAGTGGGGTAAACTACGCCATGAATCATCAAGGAGGGAAATCCGAGAATCCACGACGTCGCCCATGGGGCAAGGACGCCGCTCGGGGCGCACCCCGGCGGGGATTCGGATCCCGGGGAGAATCCCCCGCCCGCGATGCGCGGGAAACCCACCGTGATGCCCCAGCTTCCGATCGGGGATGGGATGCGGTCGCTTCTTGGTATGACAAACTCGTCGGTGAGCAAGGCTCCGACTACCACCGTCATGTCATTATCCCCGCCGTCATGGAAATGCTCGCCCTTCGCTCCGGCGAAGTCGTGCTCGATCTTTGCTGCGGCCAGGGTGTGATGGTCCGCCCGCTCATCGCCGCTGGAGCAGGCCGCATCACAGGAGTGGATGCCAGCCCGAAATTGATCGCGGCCGCGCGCAAACGCTACGCCCTGGATGGCGGGGCCGAATTCCTCGTTGCCGATGCGACCAGGCCCGGACCATGGACGAATGGAACCTTCGATGCGGCCGTCTGTGTGCTCGCCGTGCATGATGTCGCCGACATGGAAGCTCTCTTCCGTCAACTCGGTGCCGCTCTCAAGCCCGGCGGCCGTGCCGTGCTCGTCGTCATGCACCCTTGTTTCCGCATTCCCCGGCAGTCGCATTGGGGATGGGACGAGGAAAGGAAAATCCAATTCCGGCGATTGGATTGTTATCAGAGTCCGATTGCCATTCCCATCACCACACATCCCGGTCGTGGTGGCGCGGAGCAAACCCTCTTCCATCACCGTTCGCTCGAGGCCTATCTCAATGCCCTCGGCCAAGCCGGCCTTGGCGTGACCGGAGCGTCAGAGCTAGCCACCCACCGACGCTCCCAACCCGGACCTCGTAGCCGTGGCGAACACCGCGCCGCCCGCGAGTTTCCCGTCTTCCTCGCGCTCAAGGTCACATCCCTTCGCGCTCGCGGGAAATAGGAGTTTCCTAAATGATCCTATGCCGGCCCGAATGAATGGGTGAGCAGAAAACAGAAAGGCCCGGCGGAGCGGATCCACCGGGCCTCGTTGTGAAGATGGTCTTCTGTTAGAAGCTCAACGATCCACACGCGCTCCACCGCCGCCGGCAAGTTTTTCAACTTCCTTGAGGGTGGCCATGGTGGTGTCGCCGGGGGTGGTCATGGCGAGAGCGCCGTGTGCGGCCCCGTATTCGACGGCGGCTTGCACATCACCTTTGATCATGAGCCCGTAGATGAGGCCGGAGGCGAAGGAATCGCCGCCGCCGACGCGGTCGAGGATCTCGAGGTTCGGACGGTGGGTCGCTTCGTGGAATTTTCCATCGCTCCAGCAGATCGCTCCCCAGTCGTTGATGGTGGCGGTCTTCACTCCGCGCAGGGTGGTCGCGACGACCTGGAAGTTCGGGTAGGCTTTCACGGCCTGGTTGATCATGGCCTTGAAGCTTTCGATTTCGAGGTTGGTCAGGTTGGCGTCCACGCCTTCGACATGCATGCCGAGGCTGGCGGAGAAGTCTTCTTCATTGCCAATCATCACGTCCACCATGGAAGCGAGACGTTGGTTTACTTCCTGGGCTTTGGCTTGTCCACCGATGGATTTCCAG
Source organism: Verrucomicrobiales bacterium (assembly GCA_046075565.1). Classification (GTDB taxonomy): domain Bacteria; phylum Verrucomicrobiota; class Verrucomicrobiia; order Verrucomicrobiales; family SLCJ01; genus JBJTQJ01. The sequence goes on from JBJTQJ010000085.1 coordinate 45,483, forward strand.
AGCGACGGGCGGTAGTTCAGGTCATAGGAAATACGCGTGCCGTATTTGCGGGCGGCGATCATGGCTTCTTCCGTAACGGCGGCCGTCGATTCGGAGAGGGCGGCGTAGATGCCACCGGTATGCAACCAACGTGCTCCGAGTTTTCCAAAGATGGTTTCCCAATCGATCTGACCGGGTTTCATCTGGCTGGCGGCGGTGTGGCCGCGATCCGGCACGCCCACGGCTCCGCGCACGCCGAATCCGCGCTCGGTGAAGTTGAGGCCATTGCGCACGGTGCGTCCGCAGCCATCATAAGGCACCCACTGGATGAAACGCGTGTCCACGCCGCCCTGGAGGATGAAGTCTTCGAGCAAACGGCCGACTTCGTTTTCGGCGAAGGCGGTGACGACAGCGGCGCGCAGACCGAAGCAACGGCGCAAGCCGCGCGCGACATTGTATTCGCCGCCACCTTCCCAGGCGCGGAATTCGCGGGCGGTGCGCACGCGGCCTTCGCCGGGATCGAGGCGGAGCATCACTTCGCCGAGGGAGACGATATCATAGAAACATTCAGAGGCTGGTTTGACGGTGATCATGGTTTGGGATGGGATGATTGGTGTTTGGGGGAAAGGTTGTTTCAGGGATTTCTGGCGATGGTTACGGCCTCACGGGTGAGCGAAGCGATGCGATTGAAGTCGCCCGCTTTGAGCGCGTCACCGGGCACCATCCAGGAGCCGCCGACCGCGACCACCTGAGCGTGTTGGAGGTAGCCGGTGGCCTGGGCGGCTCCGATACCTCCGGTGGGAACGAATTTCGCCTTGGTGAAGGGCGCGGCAAGGGCTTTCAGCATGGAGATGCCTCCCAAGGGTTCGGCCGGAAAAAATTTCACCACGGTGGCTCCCGCATCCATGGCCATCATGATCTCGGTGCCGGTGGCGATGCCGGGAAAAATGGGCACCTCCTTTTTCACCGCCCACTGGATCACGGGCACGGAAACGCCGGGAGAAACGAGAAATTTCGCGCCCGCTGCCACGGCTTCTTCCGCTTGCCCAACCGAGATGACCGTCCCGGCTCCGACCAGCACGCCGGGTATGGCGGCGGCAGCGCGGATGGCTTCCAGGGCCGCAGGAGTGCGCAGAGTGAATTCGACGATGGGCAGTCCGTTGTCGCGCAGGGTTTCGGCCAGACTGGCAGCCTTCGCGGCATCTTCAATCACGACCACCGGCAACAATCGGTGTGTCCTAAGGGCTTCCAAAGTATCCATAGTTTGATGTTTCGTATGGTGTCCGAAATCAAAGTTCAAGCGGATTTGGCGATTTGCAAGAGCGGAGAGGAAAAAAAGCCCTTCTTTCCGTGTTCCAGGTGTTTTCGATGGTTTGCCCGGTATCATTGGGTAAGCTTCGTCCCGCATGCTTCCGGGTTTTCGCCATATTGCCGTCGTTCTGATTCTGGTCGCTTTTCCCGCTTGCCGCCAGACGGGCACCTCACCGGCGGTAATCGATGTGTCGCCGGCGTCTACGGTGACGAGGGCGGATTCCCTGGCCATTGCCGAGGCCTATCGCACGCACCGGTGGCGACCGAATGTCCGGAATGTGCGCCATGGCGTGGATGCCATGGGGATACAGGTGGATACGCCAGACCGGGATTTCAAACCGGGCGGAGGGATTCGTCCGGGTTGGTGGATCGCGGATCAGTGGAACGTGGGCATTCCCTATCAATGGGGAGGCTTCGACAGTCCGGAGCAATTCGATGCGAAAGTGGCCGCCGGTTATGCCGCCGGAGATGTTTACACGCCGGCCAAACGCGCGGCACTTTACGATGCCATCAGCCAGGAGGCCTGTGGTGTTGATTGCTCCGGCTTTATCTCGAGATGCTGGCGGTTACCGCGCGCGTATTCGACACGTGAACTGCCGTTCCTTTGTGAACCGCTGCCCGATTTCTACTCGCTAAAGCCCGGCGACATCCTGAACAAAACCAACGAACACGTTCTGCTCTTCATCGCCTGGGCTGATGAAAACAAATCACGCCTCTATGCCTACGAAACCGGCTCGCCGCCGACATGGAAAGTGGAATGCCATCTTATTCCGACCGATTTCCTGATTCAGATCGGTTACCAGCCGTTCCGATATCGTGCCATGCGGGATTGACGTTGGAGAAGAGACTTGAATCCGTTGATGATCCGGATGTCACGATTGGGTAACACCCTTACACTTCGAGGATCTCGACTTCGTAGCCATCAGGGTCGGTGACAAAGGCCATCTTCTTCGCGCCGGAAGTAAACTTCTCCCTCCACCCGCTTGGCCAGATCTCTAGGCCCGCGTTTTCCAGACGGCCACAATATGTGATGATGTCCGGCACACCGACGCAGGTATGCATAAGATCCTCGGGAAACTTCACCTCGTAATCAGGAGAGTGGCAAAGTTCGAGGAAGTGGGCATTGCCGGGCAACTCAAGGAAAGCGAGCTGGTTTCCGGCGGGAGATTTCTCCGTCCGGCGGGTGCAGACAAAGCCGAGGTGGCCATACCAGGTGATGGTCTTTTCCAAGTCGCTCACGCGGATGCGGGTGTGGAGGAATTTGATGTCGGACATGAGGGAAGTTTGCGCGATGAGGAACGGCGATGCAAGATGGAACCACAGGAATGATTGCAAAAAAAACCGGGTCGCTTGGTGAGAGCGGCCCGGTTGCTGTATAAATGCGAATGGAGCGGGATTATTCCGCAGCGGGTTCTTCACCACCTCCGCCGTTGCCTCCACCTTTTCCGTTCTTCTTGTGCCACTCTTTCATCGCGGCTTTGGCGGCTTCGCGTTCTTGTTCGTTGAGCTTGCCATCGCCGTCCTTGTCGAAGCGCTTGAGGATACGTTCACGAGAGGGGCCTCCGGGCGGGTTCGGGCGCTCTCCGTGGAGTTCCTTCCATTCTTCCTTGGCGGCCTTGCGTTCTTCCTCGTTGAGTTTTCCGTCGCCGTCCTTGTCGTATTTGGCGATGATAGCGGCGCGTTTTTCCTCCATGGCTGCTTTGGCGGCTTCGCGTTCTTGCTCGCTCAGTTTGCCGTCACCGTCGGTATCGAATTTTTCAAGCAAGGCCTTGGGCGGACCGCCGGGACGATGCGGGCGGGGGCCTTCGGGATTGGCGGATGCGGTGATGGCAAAAGCCAACATGGCGGTCGTGGTCAACAGGATGGTTTTCATGGGTCGATCTCTTTCTGGTTGGTTCAGTGGTTCTGGGTTGAAACCCGGGTGGGTCTGGGATTTGAAACCCGCCTCGGAAGGTGGAGTTGCAAGGTGTCGCAAATTTTCGAAAGAAAACCTTCCGGCCGGATCCCTTGTGTTTTCCCGAATCGGTGGTTCCTTGATGGAGCATGAAACCCACATCCCATGGAATGGCCAGGCGCGACTGGCTCAAGACGACCGCCGTTGGAGCGGCCCTCTCCGGCCTCGTCACCGGGCGATCGAACGCGGCGTCGAGTGGGCCTTCCGCAGCCAAACCCCGCGGCATCATCTTCATGGTATCGGATGGAATGAGCGCCGGTGTGCTGACCCTAGCGCACGTCCATTCGGAGTTCACGCGCAAGTGCGGGACCGCGTGGTGGGAACTGTTGGACAATCCGAACGCGGCCCGTGGACTGATGGACAACGCCTCGGCCAATTCGCTCGTCACGGATTCCGCCGCCGCTTCCTCGGCCTGGGGTGGAGGACAACGGGTGGACAATGGTGTCATCAACATGGATGCCAATGGCAAGGCGATTGATCCGATCGCAAAGATCCTAAAAGAGCGCAGAGGAGCGAATATCGGCCTCGTTACCACCGCTACGGTCACCCACGCGACCCCAGCCGGGTTCGCCGCCTCCATTGGCAAACGTGGCGATGAAACCGGCATCGCGCCCCAATATCTCGAACGTGTGGATGTGATCCTCGGCGGTGGCTCGGGATACTTTTCGCCGAAAAGCCGCCCGGATAAACGCGATCTCCGGGGCGAATTCAAGTCCGCGGGATACGATGTGGTCGGGGACCGTGCCTCCTTGCTCGCTTCGAAATCGAAGCGCCTGCTCGGAACCTTCGCCACCGGGCATCTCCCGATGTCAATTGATCGTGAGCATGTGGCCGGGCTCGCGGACACCATTCCAACCCTCGCGGAAATGGCGACGGCAGCGCTCGACCGTTTTCTGGCCGATGAAAAACCATTCCTTCTCCAGATCGAAGGCGCGCGTATCGATCACGCCGCCCACTTGAATGATATCGCCGGTTTGTTAGGCGACCAGCTCGCTTTCGACGATGCCATCCGCAAGATGCTGGAAATGACCGCCGGTCGTGATGATATCCTGGTGGTGGTGACCAGCGACCACGGGAACGCCAACCCGGGCCTCAATGGAACGGGAGTTGCCTATGCCGAGAGCACGCCGAGATTCCACCGTGTGGAGACAATGAAGGCCTCGCACGAGCGCATCTTCAACGAGTGGAACGGGCTGAAGGAGGGCAAGAACAAGGAATCCCTGATCAAAATGATCCGCGAATACCGCGGATTTGATTTGGCGTCGGATGAGGCGGATGCTCTTATACTCTGCCTCCAGAAAAAGCCGATCGTGGAGTGGAGCCATCAACTCGAAAAACCGGAGGGCTTGCTCGGGCAATTCGAAGGCAACCATACAGGCATCGGCTGGACAGGCACCAGTCACACGTCCGACCCAACACTTGTGTCCGCGCTTGGTCCCGGGGCCGAACGATTCTCCGGCATGGTGAGGAACACCGAAGTGTTCACCCATTTTGTCGAACTGCTCGGATGATCGCGCCGGGTTTGGCCTGTAGAAGGTTCGCCCCTGTCAGGCGGTCGCCGCGGCGTATTGGCGGGCCACTTCCGGCCAATTGACCACGTTCCACCAAGCGGCGATGAAGTCGGCACGCCGGTTCTGGTATTTCAGGTAGTAGGCATGTTCCCAGACATCGAGGCCGAGCACGGGTGTGCCCAGTTCGGCTTCGGGCACGATGCCTTTCATCCAGGGGTTGTCCTGATTGGCGGTCGAGG
>JBJTQJ010000086.1:0-3466 GCA_046075565.1 Verrucomicrobiales bacterium
GAATACATCACCCCCTACACACCACAGCAGAACGGACTCTGCGAGCGCTTCATCAGGACCTTCAAGGAGGAGTTGTGCTGGTGTCACCGCTTCGAATCCATCGAACACGCCCGGCTCAAACTGCGTGCCTGGCTCCACCACTACAACCATCACCGTCCCCACCAAGCCCCCAACTTCCGAACCCCAAACCAACACCACCAACTGCACACCAACCCACCCGCAAACGTCGCCTGAATAACAAAAACACTTGTCCAACTTTCAGGGGAGCACTACATTTTTACGTAATTCACGGAACTTTGGGAAGGGGCCAAAGAAGAGGTTCCCGCCTTGACGTGGCACCGCTCTCCCCGCAGGGTAGGAGGTGATTTTTCCGATTCCTTCCCACGCATTCGCCACCTGCCAACCCGGCACCCAATCGGCCATGAAAGAGGAATCCGCCGGCACAAAGCCGGGATGGCGGGCCGGCTTTGCCCGTCCCGGATTGGTCACCTGGTCGCTGCCGGAATTGTCCACTTTTATCCCGAAGCCGGAGCCCCCTCCTTCCGTTTTCGCCCACACCCACGGATGGAGCCTCGGAATCTTCCCGACCGAAGAGGCAATTTCCTCCTGCAATAATTACATAAAAACACTGCCCAAAGCATTGAAGCTAAGACTTCATTGCTATGCTCGTCAGGTTTACCCTACCCGCGAAAGTGCCAGCCCCCTCGACCCGGTCGCCGATACCCTGCGCAAGGGCCTGCTGGCCCGCCCGGTCTTCTTTGCGGATAACACGTCAAAAAGCGGGGACGTGGTTTTTTCGGTGGTCGTCGTGGATCTCGATCGGGTTCTTCTCGGTTGGCACATCGCAGGCCCCGGACACTCTCCATGGCCCGGTGGCGACCCCAACCTGACTCCTCCACCCGATATTCCCTCGCGGGCGTGGCTCAAGTTCGAAGAGGCCATGCGCTGGCACCCGGCCGGGGAAATGAAACCCGGCCAGACCGCCATCGAGATTGGCAGTGCTCCCGGTGGCACGGTGCGCGCCATGAAAGCCCGGGGAGCCCGTGTTCTGGCCATCGAACCCGCCGCCATGTCCCCTTCTCTCGGAATCGAACACATCCGCAAACCCGCACGGGCCGTCGAGGCGGGCGAACTCCCCCCGGTCTTTGATTGGCTGCTCATCGATATCAACGACAACCCCGGTGCCACCATCCGCCTCGCCTTGCGTTTCGCCCGCTATTCGGCCCGCCGCCCGGCCCTCCTGCTCACCCTCAAAACCGCCGATTGGTCCGCGTGGAAAGAAATCGCCGGTTGGAAAGAACGTCTGGCCGCGGCCGGATTTCGGAAAGTCGAAGCCCGCCAGCTCTATCACGGACGCCGCGAAATCGTCATCATGGCTGTTTGAAGGCCACATCGGGCGGGCACCATGACACCCGTTTGCTCCGGCGTATTCTCCCCTGCTATTTGGCAGCCTTTTTCTTCTTCACCGGCTCGCCGGGACAAGGACCCGGCACACACTCGATTCCGCGCTCCTTGAGCACCCGGAGGATGCGGGCCACCGCGTCGGCAGGATCGTCGGTCACTTGGAACAATTTCATATCATCCTGTCCGATCGTATTCACCCGCAGGAGCGAGCCCGCGATGAAACCGGTGAGGGGCATCCAGAAGTCCATCCCCATGGCAATGACGGGGAACTTCGAGATTTTGCCGGTCTGCATGAGCGTGATCGTTTCGAAAATCTCATCGAGCGTACCGAAGCCCCCCGGCATCACGATGAAAGCGCACGAATACTTGAGCAGCATTACCTTGCGCACGAAGAAATGATCGAACTCGACGAAGCGGTCGAGATAGGGATTCGGCTTCTGTTCCTGGGGCAGTTGGATGTTCACGCCCAGGCTCAGCCCCCCGCCCTCGCGGGCCCCGCGGTTGGCGGCCACCATGATACCGGGTCCGCCGCCGGTCATTACCGCGAAGCCGGCTTTGGCTAACTCGCGGCCGGTCGCGCGGGCCAGCTCATAATAGACGTGCCCCTCGGGAAACCTCGCCGAACCAAAGACCGTCACGCAGGGACGGTCCACCTCCATGCTCTCGAAACCGCGCAGGAATTCGAGGAAAATTCGGATCGCGCTTTCGAGGTCGTGCTCGCGACTGTGGGGCTTTTCGAGGAAGAACTTTTCGGCGTCTTTGAGGGATTCGAGCAAAGGCGTGTGGCGGGCGAGCGCTTGCACAACGGGAGCATCAGGCTTGGCTTTCGATTTGGGCATGGCGGAAAAACCGGATTCGTACCGAGCAAACACCGCAAGGACGAAAGAGTCCAGAGCAAAGTCCTTCCGGATTTGCTTTCCGTTGCATCAACCACCCGTCGCGTGCATGGTTTTCCCATGAAGTTGACCCCCGAACAGACCGAAACCGTCAAAGCCTGGGCCGCTGGCGGCGAGACGCTCTCCGGCATCCAGAAACGCCTGAAATCCGAACTCGGACTGAGCTTCACCTATCTTGATACCCGCATGCTCGTGGGCGACTTGGGCATCCAATTGGACGAGTGGAAACCCAAACCACCGGAAGAAAAGTCCGCTGAAGAACCCTCCCCCGTTGTCGAGGAAGATGCGGAAATTCCGGCCGAGGCGATTCCGGCAGCGGGCGGCGTGAAAGTCACCGTGGATAAAATCACCCGTCCCGGCGCGATGGTCAGCGGAAAAGCGACCTTCTCCGATGGGAATACGAGCGGATGGTATGTCGATCAATACGGACGCCTCGGCCTCGACCCCTCCACTCCCGGCTATCGTCCGCCCCAAGCCGACATCCCCGCCTTTCAAGCAGCCCTCGATCGCGAGTTGCGGAAGCTGGGATTGTGAATCTTCAATCCTCGCGATCTGGCCTGCAGACCTCCCTTGTCTGCCCCGTTTTCTTGCCAGGAGGCACGGTGTGCCGCTCGCTCTTTGCTTGGCCTCCTTCTTCCTAACGGAGGGACGCGATCCCGGAGGGTCGTGTCCGTTACCTGCGATACCGTTGCGCCATGTCTTACGACCTCCGAAGTCATTCCTCCGACAGTCACGGTCGTGACCTCTAACGAGGATCCCGACCCTCCGGATTTTTATTTAACTGTTGGCCGGCTCTGGTTTCCAAAACCGCCGCATAGTCCTAGAACCTCACTTCGCATCGGCGGGCACGTTGTCGCCAACGTCCTTCAGGGCGGCCTCGCGTTGTTTTTCCAACTCTTTGCGGATGTTGTCATCGGCCTTTTCCAACCATGCCTCGCGCACTTTCTTGGGTTGTTGAAGAATGATGCCTTCCATGGCCCGGGCGGTCTCTTGTCGATGTTGGGTGTCTTGCAAATTTCCCAACCATTTGAATGCTGCCGAAGCATCTTGCGGCAACCAGCGTTCGGCCACGAATTTGATTCCCGCCCCGCGGGCCGGCCCCGGTTGGAACATGCCTACCCATGCCGCGGCCTCGGGCGGAGACTTCGCCGACCAGCTTTGAATCA
>JBJTQJ010000087.1:0-11709 GCA_046075565.1 Verrucomicrobiales bacterium
TTGCCAGGGCCGGCCTGATGCAGGCCTTGCCTGTGCACGACACCCGGGCGGAACTCGACCTCTACCAACTTCTCGCATCCGAGGGAAACCAAGCCCATAGTCGCTACAACGCGCTTATTCGCGAGCTGGTTAGCTTCGAGCGTGCCCTCGACCACCGCCTTGCCAAGGCAAAGCCGAAACCGTAGCGCAACAGGCAGGCGTCAGGGGTCAGTCAAAAATCTTCAATCTTCAATCCCTCGGTCCCACCGACTCCGGACCAAAGACTAAGGACCCCCGACTCTGTCGGGGCAAGCAAGAGCCCCGACGCTGTCGGGGCAGGCAAGAACGACGAACCTTCTCCGTTTCCGCTTTTCCCGTTTTCCCACTCGCCCCAGTGACCAGATCCCACCGCATCATCCTGAACATGGCCGCACTCTATGGCAGGGTGTTGGTGTCCATGGTGTTGTCGCTGTTCGCCAGCCGCTATATTCTGGCGGCGCTGGGCGTGGTGGATTTCGGCCTCTACAGTGTCATTGCCGGGATCATGGGGTTCATGGCGTTCCTCAACGGGGCCATGTCCACCAGTTCGCAGCGCCACCTCACCCACGAGCTGGGCCACGGCGACAGGGACCAGCTCAACCGCATTTTTAAAACCTCCCTGCTGTTGCATGCGTCGATCGCGGTTCTTCTTGTGATTCTGGGTGAAACGGCGGGCCTTTGGTTCCTCAATCATGTGCTGAATATTCCAGAGGACAGGCAGGGGGCCGCGTTCTGGATCTATCAATTCACGGTGTTCAGCACGGCGTGCGGTGTGGTTTCCGTGCCCTACAACGCCTTGCTCACGGCGCACGAGGCGCTGGTGGCCGCCTCCCTCATCGGAACCCTCCAGTCGGTGCTGTCGTTCGTGCTGGCGTTGGTGCTCGTCCGGATCCCGGGGGACCGCCTGATCTCCTTCGTCCTGTTCGGCAGCCTCATCACCATTCTCACGACACTGGCCCAGATGGTGCTGTGCCGGCTGCGCTACCCTGAATCCCGGATACTGGGTGGCAACCAGCCCACTCGCGGGATTTTCAAGGAATTGCTGGGGCTTTCCGGCTGGACCCTGGTTGGGCATCTTTCGTTCGTCTGCCGTTTGCAGGGCATCGCCTTCCTTTTGAATGTCTTTTTCGGTCCGTTGGTGAATGCCGCCTACGGCATCGCCAACCAGGTCAGCTCCATGATGGCCCAGCTCACCCAGGTCATGCAGCAGGCCATCAGCCCGCGCATGGTCAAGCAGGAGGGCGCGGGCAACCGGAAGCGGATGCTGGAGCTGTCCCTATTCACCAGCAAATACGGGTTCTTTGTCGCTTGCTTCTGGGGGATTCCGCTCTTTGTCGAGATCGAGACCGTGCTTTCACTCTGGTTGAAAAATCCGCCGCAGCACACCGCCACCTTCTGCCGCATCGTGCTGCTGATTTTTGCCGCGGACCAGTTGTCGTCCGCCTATGGAACCACGGTGCTGGCTCTGGGAAAACTCGCGCGCTACCAAACGATCATTTGCGGCATCCATCTCGCCACGCTGCCACTGGCGTACCTGTTGCTCAAAATGGGATTCAACCAGAACTACTGCTTGCTGGCATCCTTGTTCACCATGATCGTAGCCTCCGCATCACGTGGTAGGGTTGTTCAGACGCTGGCGGATTTTCCATACTCCACCTGGGTGCGGCAGGTTGCCGTGAGGGGTGTAATCGCCGTGATGCCCGGAGTCCTGTTTGCCTGGTGCCTTTCCCAACTGCTGGGGCCGTCAGTGGCGCGACTGCTGTTGTTGTCCGTCACCACCGGGCTGATCACCGCTGCCGGAATTATTCTCATCGGAGTGACACGGGAGGAACGACTGGAATTCCGCGCGCTGCTGCTGTCTCTTCTCGCGAAGGTTACCGGAGGCGTCAAACCATCGGCATCCATTGGAAACTAAAGCCAAACCGGCAAGGAAATCTTACTGATGGAGAAAGAAATGCATATCCAAGCTCCTGTCCTTGAGTTGGAGGATGGCAACGCCCGCTTGTCCGCCCGGATCCTGTGCGCGGACGCGCCACGCGAATTGTGGTTCTCCATTCCCGAGGAGCACGCCGATTGGTTCGCGGCGGATCGCTGTGATGGCTTTGTGGTAGCGTTGCTCCTCCAGGCGATGGGGAGGGGGGAAGATATTGTCACGGAATCACCGATGTCCTCCAGGCTGTGGCACAGCCTTACCCATTCCTTTATTCCCATGATGGCGCGGGCCTTTCCAAAACTGCGCCCCGTGCGGATCCGGCCGGCTTCTCTAACAACGGTCGGGACATCTGGCACCGGAGTGGCGACAGGATTCTCGGCCGGCATTGATTCGTTCGCAGCCGTCATCAAGCATCTCGTCCGGGAGGAAGCCGCGGATCACCGGGTCACCGATTTCCTTTTTCACAATGTTGGGTCACATGGCCCCGGGGAGCCGGAAGCCTGCCGACGCATTTTCAGGAAGCGATTTGAGGTGGGAAGACCCTTCACCGAGGAGGCTGGAATCCCCTTTGTTCCCGTGGACTCCAATCTCGGGGACATCTTTCCCATTGATTTCGTGAAAACCCACACGGCCCTGAACGCGGGCGTGCTGCTTGTGTTGCAGAACCGGTTCCGCCGCTATTTCTATGCGTCCACTTACAAGTATGCGGACTGCAAGGTGGCGCATGTGAGCGATATCTCATACATGGACCCCATGGCAGTCCACCTGCTGTCCACCGAGGGGCTTGAATGTGTCTCCACGGGTTGCGAGATGTCTAGGGTGGAGAAGACCAAGCTCGTTGGTTCCTACGAGCCCTCGCAACGCTATCTGAACGTTTGTGTCGATCCGGACGGCGACGGCAGGAATTGCTCGGTCTGCTTCAAGTGCAGGCGCACCATGCTCACGCTCGAACTGCTGGGTTTGGACCACCTCTATAACAAGGTATTCGATTTCGGAAAATTCGCCCGGGTCCGCCGTCGTTACATGAAGGAGATCATCCTTCACTACCCGAACTCCTTCGAGGCGGAAATCGCGGAGGCGTTTTTTGTTCCGCGCTCGCGCGCATGGAAATGGTTGATCCGCACGGGTGGCTGGATTCGCAAACACCGACAATACAAGGCGAAATGACATCACTTTCATCATCATTCAAAAAACTGGCCAAAGGGAAGCTGGTTGATCCGCTGCGGCGGATAACCTTCGAGACCGTTTACCGGGGGTATCTGCCCCTCTACTATTGCGACACACCCAACTGGGGGGATGCCCTCAGTCCGATTCTTTGCGCCAAGCTGTCCGGCAAGCCGGTCAAGAAGATGCTATGGCAGCATCAGAAGCGCTTCCTCGCCATCGGCAGCATTTTGGAAAATGCCAATGCCCGCGCAGAGGTTTGGGGAAGCGGCTTCATCTGGCCGGACGGAAAACTCGACGAGGCCCCGGGGGCTGTGCACGCCGTGCGCGGGCCCCAGACGAGGGCGAAACTCCGGGCCATGGGCATCGATTGCCCCGAGGTGTATGGAGATCCGGCCCTTCTCTTCCCCTACTTCTATGATCCAGTGGTCGAGAAAAAATACGAGGTCGGCGTGATTCCGCATTTCAGTGACAAGGATACCGAATGGGTCAGGAATTTGCCCCGGGACCCGTCCGTCCGCATCATCAACGTCGAGGGCGGCATTGAGGAATTCGTCCGCGAGGTGAAATCCTGCGAGTTGATCCTCTCCAGTTCGCTGCACGGCATCATCTGCGCCGATGCCTATGGTATTCCAAACATGTGGGTGAAATTGTCCGACATCCTCTATGGAGGAAACTTTAAATTCCGGGATTACTATGAATCCGTGGGCAGGGACTCCCCCGAACCGGTGACACCGGATGTCCATACCCCGCTGGCGGAATTGACCCGGCGCTTCCGCCCCTACACGCCGAAGATCGAATTGCGCCCCTTGGTCAATGCCTGTCCCTTCATCAGCGCAAAGGTGCGTGATGACCTGCTGCGGCGAATGAAGGCGTGACGATGTGCAGTCGACGCCTGGCCCAAAGACAATCCATGAATCGCGAGTCATGATCCGCGCCATTTTCAAGCGATACAAGTTTCACCCGCGGCGCTGGCTCCTGGGACTGATTTCCTATTTGCGCTTCATTGGTTACATCCGGCCGTCCCTCGGGGCAGGCAAGGAGGTGGACTACCGCATCTGGCGGAAACTTTTCCTGAACGCGTGGGAACCCCGCGAGCTTTCTTTTCCCGTCGGAAAGAGGATTCTCGCCATCTCCCCGCATTCCGATGACGAGGCCATCGGTGCGGGCGGCCTGCTCTGGGCCCACCGCGATGTGGCCGATATTCATGTCGTCCTCGTCACGGATGGGGCCGCCTATGGAGCCGTCCAGCGGGAGGGGTAAACTCTGGAAGAGGCCCGCGCCGCCCTGGTTGAGGAAAGGAAGAACGAGCTCAGGAAGACCGCGGATGCGTTGCGTGCGAAATCGCTCTCCTTCCTCGATCTTCCGGACCGTGCAGTCGTGATTGACGACGACTCCGTTGCGAAACTCCGCAAGGTGTTGGACGAGGTCGATCCCGATGTGGTTCTCCTGCCATGGTTCCTGGACAACCACCCGGATCATCGTTCGGTCAACCGTCTCTTTTCGCGGGCATGCACGAACCGGAATCCGCTCGTGCTCGGATACGAAATCTGGGCCGTGCTTGATCCAAACGCTTATTTTGACATCACCGACCAGTTGGACGCGAAAATCTCTCTCATCGAGAACTACGCAACCCAGATAGGAGAGGTTGACTACATGACCTTCGCGCGTGGCTTGGCATGGGTGCGTGGCTATCAGTTGATCCGGAAAAACGGCCGCAAAGCGGCAGAGGCTTATGTGGCGCTTCCGGCCGAAGACTACCGGGAGCTGGTGGACGAAGTGCTGTAGGCTTGAAATTCGATGCAAATCTCTGTCATCGACGGGAGGAGTTTGACGGCTGACCATGTCGAAGCTTGGTCAGCCATCCAGAGCTCGGTGCCGGAGTTGGAAAGCCCGTTCTTCCGTCCCGAGTTCACGCAGGCGATTGCCGAGGTCACGGGAGGGAACGTCTTTGTCGGCGTCATTCATGAACCATCAGGCAGGCCAGGCGGGTATTTTCCGTTCCAGTTGGAGCGTCCGGGATTTGGGAAGAACCTGGAGATGTGTGATTATCAGGGGCTCATTGCGCCCCCGGTCTTGAAATGGGATGTGAGGGCATTGATTCGAAAGTGCGGACTCAAGGTTTGGGAGTTTGACCATCTATGCACCGCGAACCCGGCTTTTGAGCCATTCCATCTTTATACCACCGAGTCCCCAATCATCGACGTTTCGCGCGGGTTCGAAGCCTACAAAGCCTCTCTAAGTCCCGAAGGGCGGCGACACCTTGCCAAGGCGGCGACTTCCGCGAGGAAGGTTGAGCGCGAAATCGGTCCGATAGCCCTGGTCTCCGACAGCGACGATCCACAGTTGATGACAGCCATGCACCGATGGAGGGCGCAAAAGTATGGCCCGCTTCCGGATTGGGCCCGCTCGGCACTGGAAATCATCAGAAACACCCGCACACCTTCCTTCGCCGGGATGCTTTCGGCCTTGTATGCGGGGGATCGGTTGATGGCCGTGCACTTCGGAATTCGCTCGCGCGGGGTGTTGCATTGGTGGTTTCCATCGTATGCCCCCGGTCTATCCAGCTACGCTCCCGGAATACAGTTGAATTGAATATGGCGGAGCACTGCGCGGAACATGGTGTTGCCAGGATTGATTTGGGAAAAGGCCTGCAAGATTACAAACGGCGGTTTTCCAATGCCTCATCCCGGGTTGCCACGGGCTCCGTCGACTTGCCCGTCTTCGCAAACGTCCCCAGAATCCTTCGCCGCAGGTGTTGTAGCCTCGTTCGCCAGTCTCCGATCCTGCTGAATCTGGCCAGAGGCATGAAACGCTTGGCTCTCCAATAGAGCCGGCTCACTTCTGACCGCGAAACATACATAGCGGCCCGCATCATGTATCAACTGATCTGGAAAAACCGCCGGCTCTGGAAAGAACATGCCCTGCCGGGCGAGATTGGCGAGGATGTCAGGGAGAGGGAAGTCACCCTCTCCTCAATGCTGAAATGGGAAGAGCATTGTGTCGAATGCTCCGCGCCAGCGTGTTACACGTCCTGCGGATTGTATGCCGACCGCGGGGATGGCAATTGCCGCAGGTTCAGCTACGGTATTTTCCCGCACCCCGGATTCTCCGGACTGTTCGGCTACGGCGCGGATGTCCATTTCAAGCGTTGGGGAAAACTGGAAGCCTTGTGGCCAAAACAACCACGGCTCCACTCCATCGCCGTGGCACGCTGGATTGACCGATGCGCGCAAGCTTACGATGCCATTCGGTTGTTCGCGCTCAAGTTGACGCCGAAAGGCACGATCTGGAGCCGGAGGGTTCAGCACTGGAGCCTTGAGTGGAAAAAGCGCGCGCTGGAAACGGCGAGCGGTTTGTTTGGAAAAGAATTACCCGCGGATGCCTTCTATATCCGCTTCTTTTCCCCCGCTCCCTCATCCTTCAACCTGCAATTGGAGTTTATCCAGGACGTTCCGGTATGCCGGCGCAGCATCAGCGTAAAGCAGGGGTGGAACGAGTTTCTGCTCCCGGCCGCCGAGATCCAGGCTGACCCCGCGAAAAACGAATACGTCCGCCTGTGGGTGGATGCCGACCGCGAGGCCAGGTTCATTTTCACCTGGTTGGATTTCGTGGTCTTTGCCGGGGAAAAGACGGTGCGGCAGGAGAGCCCGGCTCAGAAAGTGAAATGCGTGGCATGGGATCTGGACAACACGCTCTGGAAGGGCGTGATCGGTGACGATGGCAAGGACGGCGTGAAGGTGGTTCCCGAGGCAGTCGAGATGATCCATCGCTTGGACCAGCGCGGTATCTTGCAGACCATCGCCAGCAAGAACGAGCACCAGATCGCGTGGGAAAAAATCACCGAACTGGGCTTGGCTGATTTCTTCCTCTACCCGGCAATCAACTGGAACCCGAAGAGCGCGAATCTCCGGCGGATCGCCGGAGAGCTGAACATCAACGTCAACACCTTCGCGCTCATCGATGACTCGGGGTTCGAGCGGGGCGAGGTGTCCGCGGCCCTGCCCCAGGTGAGGGTTTACGATCCCCAATTCCTTTCCTCCCTGCTAGATCGGCCGGAATTCGATGTCCCTGTGACAATGGACACAAGCTCGCGACGCCTCAAATACATGGAGGAGATCAGCAGGAAATCCGTCCTTCAGAAGTGGGAGGGGGACCTTGACGAATTTCTCCAGGACTGCCGCATCGAGCTAAACATCCGAAGCCTCCAAAATCAGGATCAGAAAGACCGCTGTCTTGAATTGCTGCATCGCAGCAATCAATTCCACCTTTCTGGAAAACGCTACACCCCGGATGAATTCGAGGCCCTCCTCAGGGACCCTCAATATGACAGCTATGTTCTGGATGTTCGGGATCGCTATGGTGATTACGGGATCGTGGGATTCGTGTCCATTCGAAACGAGGTTGACGTGGTTACGGTGACCGATTTTGTCATGTCATGCCGGGTGGCGAGAAAGAAGATCGAAAACGCGTTCTTCCATTGGTATCTCAACCGGGAGGAGTCCCGCGGCAAAAATGCCCATGCCGTCATGAAGGTGACCGGGAGAAACCAACCCCTCCGGCAGGTGTTCGAGGAATTGAAGTTCGAGGTCGTTAGGGAGACGGATTCGGAGATCCTGATGCGGGTTGATGTTGCGAGGATCGCGGCCGGGAAACCTCCCATCACGATAAAAACCAGCGAATAGAGAACCGGAAACGTCATGGTTGGATTAGTATGGGAATCTACCGCAAATCCCCGGATACAACACCTCCAAGCCACAACGCCACAATTCAACAACAAGCTTATGATAAACAAAATTAGAAACTACTCGAAGTTCCTCTACGGATTGAGCCCGGCGGCTTTGGTGACCATGATTCAGGACGGGCCGGACGCGGCGCGGGCTGTGGTTCGGCAAACCAGAAAGGCTGCGGAAAACGCAGACCACGTTCACGTGATGTCCTACTGGGATTTTGCCCGGGCCTTTTCCACCCCGAACCAGCTCATGTTCGATGGAGGTGCCTGGCAGGATGGATGCACCGCCCCGTTGGAGAGATTCTGCCTCGCGCAGCTCATCCGGTTCTTTTCTCCGCGTCAATTGTTGGAAATCGGCACATTCAAGGGTTTTACCACCTGCCTCATGTTGGACAACGCGCCGGACAATGCGACCGTCCACACGGTCGATCTTGCCCCCGGAAAGAGAACACATGAACCTGACCGCGGCGACCGATGCCCGCCTCATTCATCAGACGGGCATGGGTTCCGCATACCTGCGGCACCCGAAGCATGCCCAGGTTCGCCAGGTTCTCGGGGATTCCTTCCGTGCCGAGACCTGGGAAAACATACCAAAAACAATTGAGTTTGCCTTTATCGATGCAAGCCATTCCTACGAGGCGGTGAAGAATGACACGGAGCGCGTGTTCAAGACCGCGACGGATGATGTCGTCATCGCGTGGCATGATTATACGGACGAGGATTCCTATGAGCGGGGCATCGGAAAATACATCCGGGAATTGATGAGCGAGCGGCCGGATATCTTCGTGATTGAGGGGACAACCCTCGCGGTGAGGATTCCCCTCCATGTTCTAAAAAAACAAGCGGCGACAGTTCCTTCGTTTTATCCCGCCGGTGATTATCTCACCCGTCATCCGCTTGGAGCAACTCCTTGGCTCAGATCGAATCACTGAAGGCTTCCGCATAAAACCGGTGGATTGGTTCAGATTGGATGTCATGTCCAAAAAACACTCGCGCGTTGCCGGCGCGATACAGTTGCCTCAGTTTTTTGATACCATCTTTACCAAAAACTAAAAGTGGCCCCACTGCATATTCTCCACATCAACACCATGGATCAAGGTGGTGGAGCCGCGCAATTGGCCTTCAATCTGGTCGAGGCGAGCAATGCCGCCGGACACAAGGCGACGATGGCGGTTCGCGCGAAGAAGAGCCAAAGGGATTTCGTCAGTCTTATTGAAAACGACGGGAACCGGCATGGGTGGGCCCGCTTTTGTTTGCGAACGCTTACGAAGAAAAACGGAAGCCAGCGCCTCGCCCGGCTGATTGGCCGGCCATGGGATACCGCCCGGGTTTTATGGGGGCTCGAGGATTTTGATTTTCCCGGCATCTGGAAGCTGTTTGAGCGGCTTCCCCACAAGCCGGATCTGCTGCACCTGCATAATCTGCACGGCAACTACTTCGACCTGCGGGCCCTCCCTTGGCTGAGCCACCAGATCCCCACGGTGGCGACCTTGCATGATGCCTGGATGATGAGCGGTCATTGTTCCCACGGTTTCGACTGCGATCGCTGGCGCAGCGGTTGCGGCCAGTGCCCGGATCTCAGCATCTATCCAGCCATTCCGCGCGATGCCACCGCTTACAACTGGCGGCGCAAGCAGGCCATTTACGCCAAGAGCCGACTGCATGTGGTCGCGCCTGCAAAGTGGCTGATGAGTAAAGCCCATGAATCCATGCTGGCGCCGGCCATCGCCACATCCCGGGTGATTCACCACGGCATCGATCTCTCGGTATTCAAGACCGGAGACCGCGCCCAAGCCCGGCTTGAATTGGGACTGCCCCCGGACGCCACAATCCTGATGTTCGCCGCCGCAGGCATCCGGGACAACATTTGGAAGGACTACCAAACCATGCGGCGCGCCTTTGAGTCCTTGGGAAGTTCCTCAGGGCGGCAGGGCCTGCTCTTCCTTGCGGTTGGGGACGATGGTCCCACGGAAAACATCGGCGGCAACGAACTCCGCTTCATTCCCCATTCCAGCGATCGCGCGCTGCTCGCGAAGTATTATCAGGCATCCGATCTCTACGTCCACGGCGCGAAGGCCGAAGCGTGGGGCCTGACCATCACCGAAGCCATGGCCTGCGGCCTGCCGGTCGTGGCAAGCGATGTGGGCGGCATCCCGGATCAAGTGGCGGAAGGTGAAAGCGGATACCTCATTCCGGTGGGAGACGACCAACTCATGGCCCGGCGGATCGCGATGTTGTTGGACGATCCGTCACAGCGGGCGGAGATGGGCCGCTGGGCCTGCAACCGGGCCCACGCCGAATTCGGCATTGCCACAATGACGGCAAGCTACCTGGACTTCTACGCGTCCGTCCTGGCGTGATGAATCCGTCTGCTTGTTATTCTCCCATGATTTCCATTCTCATCGTCGTATCCTGGCATGGCCATCATCCGTCCTACTGCACCCAGTTCATTCGTGCCTGCGCGTCTTTCAGCGAGAAGGTTTATGCCATCGTGCCCGAAGGCTCCGATCCACTCGACCGGCTTGAGGAATTTCCGGATGTGATTAGCGAAACCGTCGTCATCCCATTTGCCAATCGCTATCCCAAATGCGCCTTTGGCGAGCTCCGGGCGCTGGAAAACGATTTCGACGAACTCCGGACCTTGGTTGGTTCCATCAAGGATTCGCATCCGGGTTCGAGCGCTTTCATCTTTCATACGGATCTTGGGACCTTGGTTTGGAATTTCCGCCACTTACCCAGGCTCGCTTTCCGGGCCAGTGAATGGTTTCCCTGGCCATTCGGAGGTCTGTTGATTTCTCCGGATCGCAGATGGCCCTTGGAGGGGATACGGGAATCCTTGTGCCGGGCCATCGGCAAAGGCGGCCAACCGGGATCGCCCGCCCGTTTGCTGCTCAAGATATCCGGCGCGATGTTGGATATGGCTGGTGCGCTAATGAGGAGTTGCTATCTCAATCTCAGGAATCTGGCGTTCAGGAAAAGCACTTGCTGTCAGATCGCCATTGAAGACGAGCGCTATTTGGAACCCCTACGCCTGGCGACTGGCACGAAAACCCACTTCCTGCCAGAGACGACATCCGTCGAAGTGGCGGTCCCCGCTCCCGACCTCGTGGGCCGGATCGAGAGCAAGAGGAATGGCTTGGTTGTCGTTGGGATCCTGGGAGCGATCAGCCCGAGAAAAGGAATCGATCTGCTGGCTGACGTGATCAAAAACCAGAACACGGATGGTTTCCTTTTCGTCCTTGCCGGGCCATGCGTGCCTTCGGAATTCCCGCCCGCAATTTCTGACTTCCTGCAAAATGAAATCTCAAATTACGGCAATGTGATTTACAGCCCCCATACCATTGTATCGGAACCCGAATTCAATGCCATCATTCAAGCCTGTGACATCCTGTATTGCGCCTACAAGGGTCACATCCATTCCAGCAATGTGATCAGCAAGGCGGCGGCATTCCGCAAGCCGGTGATTGTGAGCGATGGGGAATTGATGGCCAAACGGGTCAGGGAGTATGGACTGGGCGTCGTTCTTCGCGGACGCAACTCCACGGCCTGCCTTGAGGCGCTTCGCGAACTCGCGGCCCCCGGTTTCAGGGAAGCCTTCGGCAAGTCCGCCAAATCCGGTCTTTACATGGAGGAGCACTCCTTCGAAAGCCTCCAACAGGCCATGGCATCGCTCGCCAGAGAACAAACCGGAGAAGCGTGAGAATGCCGCACACAATATTTCATCATCGCCAATGAATTATCGAACAAGAATCTATGATGGCTATGCATCCACCATGCAGGATGCAGGAACGGAATTCGATCCTGTCGCCGCGCGCAAGTGGGGGCGGTCTTATCGGCACTACCTGCGCCAATGGCTTCCGGG
>JBJTQJ010000088.1:0-14886 GCA_046075565.1 Verrucomicrobiales bacterium
CCGGGGGATTCACCACCGTGGCGTTCTCTTCGTTGCCATATGAGATCACTTTCGAAGTTACGGGCGCGGCCGGCACCACCACAACCGGCCCTCTGCATTTCGATACGTTCTTCGCAGGAGTGAACGGAGTCCAAGCCCAGACCGGGAAGGCCCACAAGATCATACTCCGGCCGGGGGAAAGCCGGGTCTTGTCTTCCATATCTGACAAGGCGTTCGCGGGCGCGAGCGGCCAGGTCGATGTGGAGTCCGGTTGGGAACACACCACCGGCGCGCTTTTCAACGCCGGCACCTTCCCGAAGGCGCTGGCCTCCGGCGATAGGATCAAGGTAACCCTCAGGCCCAGAATCAGCACAATGACTGATGATTACATCACCTACTGGTTTGGAGCGAGGACGGCCACTCCCACCCTGCAATCGGGCACGATCACTCTGCAAAACGATATGAAAGTGGATGTGGAATTGCCCACGGTGATCACGCCACAGGCCTACTCGGTGAGCAATATCGTGGCCGAAAAAAAGATCCCGATGATGTTATTCAGCTACTATCTTCGGCCCGAACGCGATACCCCTACCCCATCAAAGTCATGGGTCTGGAACAACCCAACCATCGCCTACAGGTGGCCGGCTGACGGCTCGCTTTCCAGCAAACTCCACCGCCAGTTCGAAATGCTCGTGGTGGGTGTCGATACCCCGGAAAACCCCTACCTTCAAATCACCCCCGACAACCAAGCCTACTGGGGCGGCGGAGTTCGGGCCGACTTCGGGGTGCCGTTCTTCACCTACCGCAATGTCCCGCTCACCCCACCCCTTTCGCTCGCCGCTTTCCAGCATTCTTGCGCGAATGGTTTCCGCCGGCATTGGAAAGACAGCCCGGTCCGCATCGGCGGCACCTTCCCCACCGATGCTTTCGGGCTGGACGGCCACCAGTATCTCGCGCCCATGGTTTCCAAAGCTATCGGGAACTCGTTCGCCCAGCCCCTCATCCGCGGAGATCGGGTGGAGGGGACACTTTTGGCTTGTCTAGCCTCGGGCAACGGAGGTGCCCCCGGTCAATACAACATCGCGGACCACTCCTATCTGGCCAATGCCGCGCTTTGGGACTCGTGGTATCTCTCTTCCCTCGGACCGCAGACGGTGGATCCATACGGTTCGAACAAACGCAGCCTGCAAAAGGTCTTCGACGACTTCTTCCCCGTGGTGGCGTCCACCAAACCGGTGCCGTTGCCTTCGGTAAGGATGCGTCCCTACCGGGCCGACGCCGAAGCCGACCTTCGGAAATTGCTCACTGCCGGCAAACCCGCCGCCGATGCTTATCGGAAACTCGCTTCCCACCTGTTAGTTGATGGTGCCTTCAATATTAATTCCACCTCGGTGACTGCATGGAAAGCCATCCTCGGCAGTCTGCGTGGCCATGATGCCGTGACCCGCGATCGCAACAGCACCAATCCCTCGCTCGTGGCCGCCAGTTCCGGCAATACTCCGGTCAACGGATTGATCGTCGCCAACGGACCGCTGGCCCAACCCTCGGGCGACCCGGCGGAGCGCGATCAGTGGATCGGTTTCCGTTCCTTGAGCGACCAAGAGATCGACAAACTCGCGACCGCCCTTGTCGAGGAGATCCGCCTCCGCGGACCATTCCTCAGCCTCTCGGATTTCATCAACCGCCGTCCCGGCACGGACGATGATCTCGCCCGCCAGGGCACGCTCCAAGCCGCCATCGAAAAGGCTGATATCAACGGGGCTTTGGACAAAGGTTCCCGGGCCCTCGGTGCGATCGCCGGGGCCGTATTTCCCAAATCCGGCGAGGGTTCACGTGCTTCGGGAGTTCCCGGTTACATCACGCAGGCCGACTTGCTCACCCCACTCGGTCCGGCCTTGCAAGCGCGTTCCGACACCTTCATCATCCGCGCGTATGGCAGCACCACCGACCGCACCGGCAAGGCTCTGGCCCGGGCGTGGTGCGAGGCGACCGTGCAGCGTGTTCCCGACTATCTGAGTTCCGCCGATAAGCCCGAGGTGCGCTCCGCGGATCTCACCTCCGCCGTCAACCGCGCCTTCGGCAGGCAATTCAGAGTTGTTAGCTTTCGTTGGCTCAATTCCGATGATATCTGATTCACCCCATCCCTTGCAATTACTTCATGCTCCTTTACTCCTCCATTAGGCCGTTCTTGCTCCGCATCCTATTTTCCCTAGTCGTGCTTGGCTCCAATGTCCCTGCCCAGGAAAATGCCGAGGAGAAGGAAGACAAGTCTCCAATCCTCTTGCGGGTTCTTTGCAAACAACCGGTGGCCGGTGCCACGGACCTCAAAATCGTGCAAGGCGAGCAGGCAATCCATGCCCTCGAGATCACACCCTCCCTCATGACCGATCCCATCGCGGTCAATCGGGGAGATTTGCTGCTTGCCCGCACCGAAGGCGGCGGGGAAAAGCCAACCTTCAACCACGTTTTGAAAATCAACATCCCTAACGAAGGAAAGCGATTTGTCCTCGCCATCTTCGCTTCTCCCGAACCACCGTCGCCCGACAAACCCTACCAATTCCGTTTGGTCCGCACCGATGGTCTGCGTTTTGGGGCATCGGATCTCTATCTTTTCAACCTCACCCCGCTTCCCATCGCGGGTGTTCTCGGCCAGGAGAAATTCGCCCTCGCACCCGAAGCATCCAAGGTCGTCACTCCCAAGCCGGAGGATCCGGAAGGGCAAATGTATCAGAGCCGCTTCTACTGCCAGATCGGCGATCAGGCGAAAGTCTTCAACGACACCCGTTGGCCGGTTGCCGCCAGCGCGCGGGTTTACCTCTTCTTCATCCCCGATCCCGAGCGGAAATCCCTAGGTTATCTTTCCTTCAGGGAATACGAACCGTTCCCGTGAAGGGTCCGCCGGAGGGCGGGCGCGTGCTGGCCTAGCAAGGCAGATCGAACGAAAGCCGGGCCAACTCCCGCACGTTCTTATCCCATGTTTTTCGCGCCTTTCCGGTTCTCCCTGCTGTTCGCGGTGCTGGTGCCCCTCTCCTTGTCGGCAGGACCATCGGATCCCATCCTCAAGCCCGATGTCATCCTCATGATGAGTGATGATCACGGTTGGGAGGAAACGGGTTACAACGGCCATCCGCACGTTAAGACTCCGGTGCTTGATCAAATGGCCGCCACCGGGCTGAAGTTCGAGCGCTTTTACGCCGCCCATCCGAGTTGCTCACCGACCCGCGCGAGTTTTCTCACCGGCCGACACCCGAACCGTATGGGCACCTTCGCTCCGGGTTGGTCGATGCGCCCGGAAGAGACCACCATCGCCCACCTCATGTCGAAAGCCGGTTATCATTGCGCCCATCTCGGTAAATGGCATGTCGGCGCGGTAAAAGCAGGCTCCCCCGTGAACCCGGGCGCCATGGGATTCCACGAATGGCTTTCCCATGACAATTTCTTCGAGCTCAATCCCCCGTTCTCGCGCAACGGCGGCCCCCCGGAGGTCCTTAAGGGCGAAAGCTCGGACTTGTTGGTCCAGGAAGCCATTGCCGCCATGGCAAGGGCGCGCGCGGCAAACAAGCCGGTCTTTCTGGTCATCTGGTTCGGTTCTCCTCACGAGCCCTATCAGGGATTGACACAGGATCTCGCTCTCTATGACGATGTCACGGCCAAATACTCGAAAATGGTCAGCCTCACTTCGAATGAAACCGGTCTGCAGACGAGACGGCCTCAAGGCGAGGTTTTGCGCGAACGCTACGCGGAGATCACCGCCATGGATCGCGCCATCGGGAAATTGCGTGAACATCTGGTGGAAACCGGTCGGCGCGAGAACACCCTGCTCTTCTATTGCGGTGATAATGGCACCTCGCCTGATAGCGCGCTCGGCTTCCCCCATCGCGGCGTCAAAGGCCAGATCTACGAAGGCGGCACGCTTGTTCCCGGTCTGATAGAATGGCCCGCCCGAATTCCGAAACCCCGCACGACATCATTCCGCGCCTGCACCTCCGATCTGCTGCCGACCCTTGCCACCCTCACCGGCCAGCCATTGCCGAAGCGTCCTCTCGACGGATTCGATCTCGGTCCGGTGCTCGATGGAAAGATGAACGAGCGCCCGATCCCCATCGCCTTCTGGGACTTCAATAGCGGACGCTTTCTCAAGACCAGTCCGAAGCCGTATATTGATCCCGCGTTGCAAGAGGGCACCACGCCCTTGGTGAAGCGGGGCGGGAGCAAATTCACGAGGGATTTCTACAATTACCAATACCCGGAGGTCAATGAAGCCGACGTGAAAGGTCCCCGCTCCATCATCGAAGGTGATCACAAGTTGGTTCTGATGGAAAAGAACGGCGAGACGAGCATCGAGTTATTCGACTTGAAGACCGACCCGGCGGAGAAAACGAATCTCCTCGCGCAAAAACCGGAACTCGCCCGCAAACTCGAAGCGGATATGCTCGAGTGGCAACGTTCCGTGCTAAAGAGCCTCACGGGAGCGGACTACCAACCTTGAAATACCCATGAAAACCGGAACAGTTTTCGCCGCTCTTTTCCTTGTCTCGCTATCAGTGGCCATCGCGGATCCCAAATCCGCGAAGCCGAACGTGCTCATGATCGTGATCGATGATCAGAACGACTGGATCGGCCCCACGGGCGGTCATCCTTTGGTAAAGACACCCCATCTCGATGCCCTCGCCGCGCGCGGAACCACCTTTCTCAACGCGCATTGCCAATCGCCGTTGTGCAATCCGTCGCGAACCAGCGCGATGTTCAGCGTGCGTCCGACCACCACCGGGATCTACGGATTATCCCCCGCCCCGCGCGACCACGCCGATCTGAAGTCCCGTGTCTCCTTGCCCCAGCACTTCGCTGCACACGGCTACCGCACGTATGCCACCGGGAAGGTCTATCACGCGGGCACGACCGCGGGCGGGAAGGGTCTGCCCGCCGAATTCGATGTGACCGCGCCCTTCGGTGGTGTCGGTTCGCGCCCGAAGAAAAAGCTCATTCCCGCCACGCCGATGGGAAACCATCCGGCCATGGACTGGGGCGTCTGGCCACCCGATAACGACGACACCGAAAAAGGCGATTTCAAAGTGGCGACCTGGATCTCGGATTCCATCCGGCAGGCACCGGCAGATCAACCCTTTTTCTTATCGGCGGGATTTTCCCTTCCACACGTCCCTTGTTATGCGACCCAAAAGTGGTTCGACCTCTATCCGGATGACGACAGTGTGTTACCGAAGACCCTCGCCGGGGACCGCGATGACACTCCCCGCTTTTCCTGGTATCTGCACTGGACACTTCCCGAACCGAGGCTCAAGTGGCTGCAGGAAAGCAAGCAATGGCGCAACCTCGTCCGCAGCTATCTTGCCAGCACCAGTTTCATGGATTCCCAAATCGGACGATTGATGGACGCCCTGCGGGAATCCGGTCGTCTTCAAAACACCATCGTGGTAGTCTGGAGTGATCACGGTTGGCATCTGGGAGAAAAAGCAATTTCCGGCAAGAACACCTTGTGGGATCGTTCGACCCGCGTGCCCCTCATCTTCGCAGGTCCGGGTGTAGGAGCAGGGCAACGCTGCACCCAACCTGCGGAATTGATGGACATCTATCCAACCTTGGTCGAATTGGCCGGCTTGGGCAAACGTGATGACCTCGAAGGTCTGAGCCTTGTCCCGCAACTGCGCGACGCGGCAAGCAAACGCGTGCGTCCCGCCATCACCAGCCACAATCAGGGCAACCATGGCATCCGCAGCGAACGTTGGCGCTACATCCGTTATGCCGATGGCAGCGAGGAACTCTACGACATGATCGTGGATCCAAACGAGTGGAACAACCTGGCAGCAAAACCCGAACATGCACCTATCGTTGCCGAGCACAAAGCGTGGTTGCCCAAAGTGGATCGCCCGCTGGCTCCGAAGAGCGCCTCGCGCATCCTTACCTATGATGCGGCCACTGATACCGCCGTCTGGGAAGGGAAAACCATCAAACGCGGGGATCCGATTCCGGAATGAGACTGCGCCTCTTTTGAGAACAATTCTGCCTTGCGTATGGAGGCCATCAAAGTGTTCGACCTCATCGATCCGTTTCTCCAGACAGTGCGTCTTTCAAGCGCGAGACCATTCACTCTTGAAAGGAAGATGGAACCACAGATTTCACCCTACGCCGCCCTGCGGACTATGAAGGGCAAACAGATGGTCACGGATTTTTAAAGACTTGCAACAAATTCACCGCCGATCTGCTGGACGAAAAATTCTTCTTCCAGAACATCCTCAGTATCTGTGTTTTCCGTGTAATCTGTGGTTTTCACTTCTGAATTTAGGATCACTCCCCCGCTTCCTCGCCACCGAGCGTGACGCGGGCGGTGAGGATTTTTTTGTCTCCGGCGAGCACCTCGCCCTCGACCATGGCGAGCCCTCCCATCCGACCGCTGAGGCGGGCGTGGATTTCGATGGTCTCTCCGGGCCCCGCGGAACCGTTGATCCGGGCATTTTGCACGGCGGCCAATAGCAGTTTCCTCAGGGGCGGGCGCTCCGGGTCGGACTGGACGATGATCCCTCCGAGCTGGGCTACGGCCTCAATCATGACCACGCCGGGCAAAATCGGATTGCCCGGGAAGTGGGCGGGCAGGAAAAACTCGTCTCCACGCACCAAATAGGTCGCAACCGCGTTCACTCCAGGTTCCAAGCGGGTGATGGTTTCGATAAATCGGAACGCGGAACCGTGGGGCAGGCTGGTGAGCGGGTCGGTGGGGGTCATTCTGGAGATACGCTAACGGAAAGCGAGAGCATTTTCCACCGCCAAGGTGTTTTCCCACCCCCGGCAATCTCGGCGGGGCTTTTCCACCATTGTCCGACGCGCTTGTGTCGGAGTGCATCCATGGTTAGGTTCCCCTGTGCCCGATTCCGCCAACTGCCAATGTGTCGTTCTGATTCCGACGTATAATACGGGGGAAAAAGTGCGCGAGGTGGTCGCGGAGGTCCGAAAAACCGGTTACCCGCTCATTGTCGTTGCCGATGGTTCGACCGACGGCACGACGGAGATGTTGCGGAAAATGGCTGCGGAAGATGAAGCCATGACTTTGCTGGCCCACGAACGCAACCAAGGCAAGGGTGCAGCCTTACTCACCGGTGCCCGCGAGGCCTTGCAGCTCGGTTACACCCACGTGCTTGCCTTTGATGCCGACGGCCAACATCCGGTGTCTGTGGTGGGCGAGTATCTGGCGGCCATGCGCTCGGATCCGCACGCTTGGGTGGCGGGTTATCCGGTCTTCGATGCGAAGGCCCCGTGGGAGCGCGTCTTCTTCCGCAAGCTGGCTCTCTTCTGGACCCGTGTCGTATCCAGGCAACGGGAACTGAAAGACGCCATGTTCGGCATGCGTGTGTATCCGGCCCAAGCGCTCGTCGATTGCCTCGAATCCACTTCCCTCGGTCGACGTTACGATGTCGAATGTGTGCTCGCCATCCGCCTCTCCCGCGCCGGGCATCCGGTGATTAACGTGGCGACACCGGTTCGTTACTTCCAAGCCGGCGAGGGCGGCGTCTCCCACTACCACTACCTGCGCGACAACGTGCGGCTGGGACTGGTCTTTCTAGCCCTCATGCCGGGCGCATTGACGCACCGTCGTCCGCCGCACCGCGAGGAATGGGAAATTTCCTCTCCCATCACATGACCCCGACCCGTGAAAAGTTTAAGGACTTGTGCTCCCGTTTCCCGACCACCGGGGAACGCTGTTATGCGCGCGGAAAGCTGGCCACCGATCCCTTGTATCCCGCGGTGCGCCGGGCCCTCGGGGAAAGAGATGACATCCCACTCTTGGACATCGGCTGCGGCATGGGTGTGCTTGCGTTTTACCTCCGCCTGACCGGCTGGAAAGGTCCCATCCGCGGACTGGATTACGACGCCCGCAAGATCGAGACAGCCAACCGTCTCGCGCCCGGATTTCCCGGTGAGCATCGCTTCGAATGTGCCGATGCGATCCAAGGCCTGCCCGACCATCTCGGGCATGTAACCATCCTCGATATCCTCCAGTATTTCCCGAATGAGGGTCGTGCGCGTCTGTTAGAGGAAGCAGCCCGCCGCGTGGCTCCCGGCGCGTTGCTCGTGCTCCGCACCGGCCTGGCCGCGCCGGGTTGGCGCTTCCGGGTCACGCGGTTCATGGACCATATGGCCAAGGTTGCGAACTGGATGAAGTCCCCTCCCCTCCACTACCCAACTGCGGAGGAAATCGAATCCGTGTTGCGCGGCGCGGGACTGGAGGGCTCGCTCGTTCCCTTGTGGGGCCGCACCCCTTTTAACAACTGGCTGGGGGTTTTCGCACGTGCGAAGTGAGTAGAGAGGAATACAGGAATCGCCGCAAAGCGGGCAGTTGACTCCGCAAAGCCGCTCAAGAATTCAGGATTTCTCCCCGAAAACGCGAAGAATACCATTGCGGGGATCCCTTCCCATCGGCAGAATCTCGTCGAAACGGTGTGAGCATCTCACGGCCCGACTTGCGCGAAACTTGGCTTCTTGGTGCGGGAACTTTGCTGCAGCCGCCACCATGCCATCAACGGCAACTGACATTGAACCGCAATGCTTATCATTCCGACATTTCGGATCATTCGGGCAACAATGAAAATTCCCATCCATCCTCCCGGCAGCGCTTGATGAGAAGCTCGAGGGTCGCCACTGAGTGTGCATGCCCTTGGTGCAACAGAATGATGCTTCCGGGCATGAGCCCGGCGAGGATCGCGCGGACGATGGACTCCGGATCGCGGCGGCGGGTGTCGAAGCCGCGGGCATTCCAACCGAGCAGGCCGAGACCTTGCTCGCGAACCAGAGCCGGCAGAAACGGTCCTAACAAACCGACCGGTGCGCGAAACCAACGTGGGGATTGACCGCTGGTGGCGGCGATCATTTGATTCCCTTCCCGAATCTCGCGGCGTTGGGCCGACGGTGGCATGGCCCAGAAGGTGGTCGCCGGATGGGAGCGCGTATGATTTCCAATCTGATGCCCGGCCTCCGTGATGGCGCGGGCGAGATCTGGACTTGCCGCGGCGCGATCACCGATGAGGAAAAAACACGCTTTGGCTTGATGACTTTCCAGCACCTCAAGCATTGCCGGTGTGTCGTCCGTCGGGCCATCGTCGATAGTGAGATAGAGCATCTTTTTTCCCGTGGCCGGAAAGGATCGCCGGGCGCGGCCGAAGAACCATCCGTGGGGAAAGGCGATGCTGCGGATCATGACCACCGCGATGACGCCGAAGGCTATGGCAAGTCCGGTTGTGCCCCATGGCGCACCCGCGAGCAGTGGCAGCGCGTGCAAAAGCACCAGCCGCGTCCATGGGCGCGGGACCGCTGGCAAGTTCGCGGACGGAGCATTCATGGTTGGAGCGCGAGGAACATGCCCCTTCAAGGCTTTTGATAGGGCTCGATCAAATTTTTCACCATGGGAAAATGCCGGCTGTTCAGCGCGGCCAGTGGCATCGAGTGGAAAACGGCAGTCGCGGCGATGAGGCAATCCGCCAAACCGCACCCGCAGGAACTCCTAAAATCACGGCGGAACAACCCTCCCAACTCGCCAATCTCTTCCGTGACGGGAAGCACTATCAAAGCCGAAACCGTCCCCGCGAGCAGGGCCTTTTCATGCCCATCGCGGACACCTTGGAAAAGCTCCGCGACGGTAATTGCCGAGACGTTGATCCGGTCCACATTTCCATGCACGAACTCCACCGCCGCGGGATGGCCGCGCAGATAGTCAATCATCACATCCGTATCGACCAGCATGATCAAAAGCGGTCGAATTCCGCGCGCAGGTCGGGAAGGTTCAAGTCCTCACGGTCTTTCCAAACTCCGCAGGCAGCCTGCACCCGCCCGAGTCGATCCTGTGGCCCGAGTTTCTGCAAATACTGGTCGATGGCCTCTCGAATGATTTCGCTCTGCTTCCTGCCGGTCCGGGCCGCGACACGAGCCACTCCCTGAGCTTCGGCACGGGTTAGGTAGATCTGGGTTCGTGTCATACATCACGATGTATGATAAACTGGAATCTGTCAACAGGCGGATCGGGAGGTTCCTCTCGCAGCAAGTTCCGCCACGGTCAGCACGACGGCAACGATGGCGATGGCTCGCGGCCAACCGGGTTCGGTCGCCGCAACCATGCAGGTAGCAACCTGGACAGCGGCGAACCAGACCCTACCATTGATGGTCGGGGCGGTGAGGGCGTGTAAGGCGGCGGCGGCGAAGACTTCCATTTGCACGAGGGCGGGCACAACTAGCAACATCCAAAATGCTCCGGTTCCCGCGAAGGTGGCGGGAAAGACAACCACCAGCGCGGCGGCGGCCAGCGCGTAACAGAAGGCCATGGCAAAAAACGCCTCCCCTTTCCTCGGCACCCGAGCGGGAAACAGAACCCCCTCTGGCGAAGACGCGCCCCTTCCCCCGGGGAACAACCGGGTAAGCGCGAACTGGCCGCGGCTATAGCGGGAGTTGTCGGCTTCAGGGTTCATGGTTTGGTGGCGGGTTCGACGAGTTGCTCGAAGGCGAGCCAGTGCGAAGGATTTTCCCGGACTGCGGCCGCGAGCAGCGATGTCCAGCGGGTGGCGAGATGGCGTGTGCCGGCTTCTTTATCGCGGTCCTCCCACGGCGGTTCGAGTGGAAAAAAGCGCACGCGGTATCGCCGGGGGCCGATGCGGCTCACGAAGACCGGAAGGCATGCAGCCCGGGCGGCGAGGGGCAAAACGAAGGGGCCTTTGGGCAAGCTCCAAGCGAGCCCATCGTGCTCGAAGCGGAAGGTGGAAAGTCCCTCCAGGGCCCGATCGGCCTGCACGGCGACCCATTCGCCATCTTGGAGGGCACGCAGCAACGTGAGTGCGAGGCCGCTCTCGGGGCCGTCATTATAGTGAGTGGCATGGCGATCCCCAGCGAGGGCGGCGAGATTCTCTTCGCGGATCGCAAGCAGGCGGGCATTGGCTTCCGGTCGGCGCACGGTGTGCAGCCGCTTCGGTAGCCGCCGGGCGAAAAACGCCGCCGCCGCATCATAGCTGCCCATGTGAGCGGTCCACAAAACGACGGGCAAGCCGCAGGTTTCGGCGGTGCGCACATTTTCGATGCCCTCCACTTCCCAGGACAGTGGGACGCCGTGTAGGGCGCGGTGGCCGTCGATGGTCACGGCCCCGAACTCGGCAATAGCCCGCCAAGCCTGGAAGCCGGGATTTTTCACCCCGAGGGAGCGGAGATTTCCGGCGAGGTTGCCGACCGGCTTCCGGGCCGCGAGGCCGATGAGTCCGGACCAGAAGGAGTTGTAAATGCCTTCCAGATACCACGGGCAGGCTTCCAGTGTGGCGGTGAGCATCCTCCAGGGCACATCGCCGGAAAGCCCCCAGCGCGCCGGAACTTCGGCGGTGGGCGGAGATTCGGCGGACACGGTCATGGGGGCGAGTTTCGCCAGCGGAATGTGGGATGTCAATCCCCGGCTAATCGGTGGCAGAAGTGGAAAATACGATTGGCGACGGGGGCAAATGATGGCAGGATCGGAGGGTGGAAGTGGAAGAATGCGACGTGCTCATCATTGGCGGGGCTTTGGCCGGTGCCAGCGCGGGCCTGCTCATCAAACGGCAGGTGCCCGGGGCGCGTGTCCTGATTGTCGAAAAATCCACCCGCAGTCCCTACAAGGTCGGAGAAAGCACCTCGGAAATCGCCGGATGTTTCCTCTCCCGCATCCTCCGGCTCGGCAGCTACCTTTCCCGTGAACAGATCGGTAAAAACGGCCTCCGTTTCTGGTTCCATGGCCAGGGCAACGAAAATCCGGCGGCCTGTGCCGAGATGGGGCCGAAACTCCAGACACGCTTACCCGCATGGCAGCTCGACCGTTCGACCCTCGACCCTCATGTTTTGTCGGAGGCCATCGCGGCCGGTTGTGAATTGTGGCGCCCGGCCAACGTGCGCGAAATCACCACTCCCGGAGATGGCGCGCCGAACACGATCTTGGTGAACAAGGAAAATGGCGAAGCCACCACCGTGAAAGCGCGTTGGCTAATTGACGCCAGCGGCAAAGCCGCCGTGCTCGCCCGTCAGCGCGGTTGGTTGGAAGAGCTTGCCGAGCATCCGACCAATTCCATGTGGACGCGATTCCGCGGTGTCGGCGATCTCGACTCGGAAGAAATCGTCAATGAACACCCTGAACTTGCCAAACGTGTCTGGGCCCTGCGCGGCACCGCGACCAACCACCTCACCGGTCGCGGATGGTGGGTCTGGATCATCCCGCTCAAAGGCGGGGAAACCAGCGTCGGTATCACTTGGGATCGCCGGCTCTTTGAACCACCGAAGGAGGGATCGGTCGGTGAACGCTTGATCGCCCATCTGCGCGGTCATCCGGTGGGAAAATGGATGATGCGGAATGCCACGGTCGTTGAAGGCGACGCCCACCAATACAAACAACTCGCCTACCGCAGCCGGCATGTCGGCGGTGTCGGTTGGGCCATTGTCGGCGATGCGGCCGGATTCATGGACCCTCTTTACAGCCACGGCATTGATTTCATCGGCAACACTGTCTGGGCGGCCACTCGATTGGTCGTTCGTTCACTTGGAGGCGAGGATGTCTCGAAGTGTGCCTTGGCCTACGACACCGGCTACCAGGAAAGCTACGAACGCTGGTTCCGCGCGCTATATCTCGACAAATACGAATACATTGGGGATGCCGAGTTGATGAATGCCGCCGTGTTGCTCGACGTCGGTTTCTATTTCCTCTGGCCGGTGCGCCTCGCCTATCGCAACCACGCCGAGGAACTCACCAACCTCCCCTATGCGGGCAAACCGGGAGGAGTGGTAGCCGCCTTCATGGCATTCTATAACCGCCGGCTTGTTGCCATCGCGCGGAAGCGGGTGGCATTCGGTTGTTATGGAAGGCGCAACACCGGCCACCATTTCATCTTCCGCGAAAGTTTTCATCCCAGCTTCAAAGTGCTGGGCCTCATCCGCGACGGGCTCTGGGCCTGGACCAAAGCCGAGGTCTCGACTTTGTGTCTTTCCCTGCGCGCGAGCCGCGTTCCCACTCCGACCTCGGCGACTGCGCCTGTTCCCGGTTCCAGCACCGCTACTTGAGAAGCATTCCATTCGACCATGCAGGATTCACAGCCAACAGCACCTCGTCTAACCTTCGTCCCCGGAGCCAAGAGCCTCCGGGTGGATATCGATACCAATGGCATCCACTTCAGTTGCCCGATGCCCCGCCTTGCCGGACCGGAAAGCCAGTGCCTCGCCACGGGCGCATCCGTCCGCCAACTCGATGACGGGGCGCTCCTCGAAGGATCAGATGGCGACTTGTCGGGTGTGCTACTCGCCGAGGAAAACATTCCACTCGAGGAAGCCTCGGAAAAAATCTTCAACAGGCTGTTCTCCTTGCTCGACGGTCGTCACATCCGTCGCATCTGGAGTTTTGTGCCCGCGATCAATCAAAGGGTGGACGGCAGGGAAAACTACCTGTCATTTAATGCCGGCCGACACAAGGCGTTCACGCGGCTCTGGGGAGAAATTCTACCCGACGCGCTGCCCGCCGCATCCGCCCTTGGCATTGATCGTGCACGACTCGGTCTCGCCTTTTCGGCAGGTTCCGCCGATGTTTCTCTTTTCGAGAATCCCCTTCAAGTTCCCGCCTGTCGGTATCCGGAGCGTTACGGCAAGTTGCCCCCGCTTTTCGCCCGCGGGTCGAGCAGCCATCATGACGGTCAGGAAGTCTGGCACCTCTCCGGGACCGCGAGCATCAAAGGATCCGACACCATCGGCTTGGACATCAACAAGCAACTTGCCACAACCATCGAGAACAGCCGCATCGTGATCGAGCGAATGGGTGTGCCCGCCGACCTCCCTGGTTGCTGGAAGGTTTTCCTGCGCCATGCCCACGACCTCGATGCCGCACGCGCCGCCTTGGAGAACGCTTGGCCGGGTGCTGCCCATCAATGGCTCTATCTTCGCGCCGACATCTGCCGCTCCAGCCTGCTTGTGGAAGTCGAAGCCGCTTTTGATACCTCCATCCGCGCCGCCCTGGTCCACGCCTGAATTCGAATGAAAACGGCAATCTTCCTAACCGCAACCTGGTTTGCCCTCGCCTGTTTTCCAGCCCATGCGGTCGAACCAGCGGCTGACGCGGCCGACAAATGGTCGGTCGATTTTGAAACCGGAGCCATGTGGCGGGTTTCCAACAACACGTCGATCGATTACCTCGTTCTCCCTCAGATCATCAGTCTCCGCACTCCGGAACATATCCGCTTTGATCTTTTCGGCCGCGATCTGACCGTGCGCGCCCGCGCCAGTCTGCTCATCGAACCAATCGCGACCGGCCCCGAATCCCTCTATTTGGGTTTCTCCGCGAGTCCGTCCATCGAATGGTGGCTCGTGCCCGACACCGCCTGCTGGTATACCAGTGTCGGTGGAGGCTTCGGATGGATCGACAGCACGGATGTCCCCGGCGGACAGGGTCAGGATTTTACCTACAACTGGTTCGCCACTACCGGCCTGCGCTGGTATTTGCGCCCGGATTTTGCCGTCAATGCCGGGATATTTTTCCAGCACCTGTCCAACCGTGGAGCCACGGATCCGAATCCCGGGTTGGACTCCCTCGGCCCGATGATCGGTTGCACGTGGTCGTTCTGAGTCGCTGGTTGAGTGGGGCGACACCACCAGATCTTCAAAGAGATCTGCCGCACCCCAACAGGGCACGCGGTTCGGAGCCGCGACAACAAAAAAAGGAGTCCGGGCGTCCCGCCCTGAACTTGTCCCAACCAGTGGCAGAATGCCTAATACTGTGAGTTTAGAACCAATAATCTTGGTCTTCTGGAATCTCATTCTCCAAATTGTAGGGCAAGACCGGGACGGTCTTGCTACGATTGACATGGAACCTCAAGGGGATCTTGCCTCTGAGGGTCCATCGGAGTAGTAGCAAGACCGTCCCGG
>JBJTQJ010000089.1:0-18522 GCA_046075565.1 Verrucomicrobiales bacterium
TGGTGAAGCCGATGAGCCCGGCCTTCGAGGCGGCGTAGTTGGCTTGGCCGGCATTTCCCATCAGACCGATGACCGATGCGATGTTGATGACACGACCAGCCTTCGAACGGATGAGTTGGCGGGTGATGGCCTTGGTCATGTTGAACGCGCCCTTGAGGTTGGTGTCGAGCACGGTGTCCCAGTCCTCCTCTTTCATGCGGAGAAAGAGCCCGTCGCGGGTGACCCCCGCATTGTTCACCAGGATATCGATCTGGTCGCCGAAATCGGCGGCAATCTGTTTTCCGGCTTCCTGGCAAGCCGCGAAATCGGCCACGTCGAGGGCGTAAGGGCGGGCGGAACCCGGGCGGATGCTTTCAAGGGCGGCGGCGACTTTGGCGGAATTGGCTTCGGTGCGGCTGACGACGGCGACATTCGCGCCGGCTTCGACAAAGGCACGGGCCATGGCTTCCCCGATCCCGCGACCGGCTCCGGTGATAACTGCGTTTTTTCCAGCGAGTGTAGGCATGCGAGAATTCTTGCCGCCGCCCGCATCCTTTGGCAAGGTAGAAATGCGCATCCAATGAATTGTCCCTATTGCAGCCAACCCCTTCACCCCCAGGCGGAAAAATGTCCGCACTGCGGGATGGACGCCGAAGGGGTGCGCAGGTGGCTCGGAGCCGTTCCCCCGCTGGTTCCGGGTTTCAACGATCTGACGCATGAACTGTCAACGAGGGACGGCAAACGTTTCGCAAAGGCCCGCGAACGGTTGCGGGATCGCCACGCGCAGTGTGATTTCCACTGGATTCATACGCGGGTCGCGCCGGAAGTTCCCCATCGTGTCCAGGCTTTCCATTTTTTCAATCACGGGCAGCTCTGTTCGCCAGCGTGTTCGGGCGGGAGCAACCGCGATGCCCTATTGGTGACCGATCCAACGGGTCCGTCGGCAACCCTCATTGTCGGCTACGGCATCGAGCCATTTCTGCTCCCGGGCGAACTGGAGCAAAGCCTCGAGGCCGGGCAAGCGGCCCTGCAAATTGTTGATTTCGGCGGGGCGGCGGCGACGATTGTCCGGATCTGGGAAAATGTCCTCGGCCGGGTGCTGGAGCGACTGCCCCGCACGTTCGGATTGCCCTCCGCAGATGAAATGCAGGTCCGGCTGGATGAGTCGGTGCGCGCGGCCACCCTGCGACGCCCCTCGGAATATTGAGGTGGGGGGACGGAAAATCGAGGTCCGCCCTTGCGCGTGGCCCGATGCCGGATAGTCTGAGGGCGGTTTTCCCGACCTACGCTCCCAACATTTATCGTGCCCGAATCCGCTCACCCCGAACGCGCAGCCGCTTTCCGCTCCCTCAAGGGCAGCCGCCCCTTGGGTGCCCTCACCGCCTACGATTACCCGACCGCCCGCCTGCTCGACGAAGCGGGCTTGGACATGCTTCTGGTGGGGGATTCGCTGGGAATGGTCGTCCTGGGTTACGAGGACACCACCAGCGTGACCATGGAGGACATGGTTCGCCACACCGGGGCCGTCCGGAGGGGCACGAAACGGGCCCTCGTGGTCGCGGATTTGCCGATCGCCACCTACGACACCCCGGAAATGGCCTTGGAAAATGCCCAACGCCTCGTGAGCGCCGGAGCCGACGCCGTGAAACTCGAGGGCGGCATCTCGATTTTGCCGCAAATCCGCGCCGTACTCGCGGCGGACATTCCCGTCGTTGGTCACCTTGGCATGTTGCCGCAGCGGGTGAAAGTGGAAGGCGGCTATAAGAAAAAAGGCAAGACCCCGGCGGAAGCGGAAGCCATCGTGGCCGACGCGCTCGCGCTCGATGCGGCCGGAGTATGCGCCATCGTGCTGGAGTCGATGGTGCCCGCGGTTGCGACGGAAGTTACGACCCGTGTTGGTTGCCCGACCATCGGAATCGGCGCCGGCGAGGCCACGGACGGACAGATCCGGGTTATCCACGACTTGCTCGGCACGTTCCCGTGGTTCCGTCCGAAATTTGCCGAATGTTACCACGATGGCGGAGGCGCAATTCAACATGCGGCGGCAAGATTTCTCGCTAGTTTGCTTAAAAAACCGAGTTCCAATTCTCCTTAACCTTGAGTGCCCCGCCTCCCAAATTCGTTGAAGCACTCCGCAGCATGATGCTCGCGCGTCGTCTGGAGGATCGTATCGCCTCGATCTACCGCGGCGGCGGCATCGCGGGTGGTGTTTATCTCGGGCGGGGTCAGGAGGCGGTTTCGGCGGCGCTCGGCCACGCCTTGAGCAAAGGCGACGTCTTCGCGCCCCTCATCCGCGATCAAGCGGGGCGGATTGCTTTCGGTGAGGACCCCCTCGACTTCACGCGCACCTATCTTGGCTCCGCCTCTGGTCCGATGCGCGGACGCGACGGGAATATCCACCGCGGTCGTCCCAAAGCGGGAATGCCGGCGATGATTTCCCACCTGGGCGCCATGATCCCGGTCGTGTGCGGAATGCTCCTCGCCCGGCGCATGCAGGGACGTCCCATGGGGGTCGGCGCGACGTGTATCGGCGATGGTGGCACTTCCACGGGCGCGTTCCACGAGGGATTGAACCTGGCGGCGGTTGAGAAACTGCCCTTCGTCCTCGTGGTTACGAACAACCAATTTGCCTATTCCACACCCAATACACGCCAATTCGCCTGCGCCGATCTCGTTGAAAAAGCGTCCGGCTATGGCGTGACCGGCCATTCCCTCGACGGCACCGATTTGGCAACCTCGCTCACGGTGATCGGGCAAGCGGTCGAAACGGCCCGCGCGGGCGGTGGCCCCCAGCTCATCGTGGCCAACGTGCTCAGGCTTTGCGGTCATGGCGAACACGACGACGCCCAATACGTGCCGAAGGCATGGAAAGAGAGCCCGCTTGGCCGGGATTGCATCCAGCGGGCGAAGGAAACCGCCCTCGCCAACGGCTGGCTTGACGAAGCCGCGCTCGCGGCCATGGATGATGAAACGCGCGAAGTTGCGCGCGCCGCCGTCGCCACCGCCCAACAGGAACATGGCCCGGATCCCTTTACCGAAGACTGGCGCGCCCTCGCCACAACCTTATCCTGACCCGATCTTTTCCCGCCCGTGACCGAAACCAGTTACATCGACGCCATCACCGCCGCTCTCGACGATCTGCTGCGCGAAGATCCGAGGGTCTTTCTTTACGGGCAGGACATCGGAAAATTCGGCGGCGCATTCAAGACCACCAAAGGGCTGGTGGAAAAACATGCCGGCCGGGTGATCGATTGCCCAATCTCCGAGGACGCGATGGGCGGCCTCGCCTTGGGCGCGGCCTTGGAGGGTATGCGCCCGATCATTGAAATGCAGTTCGCGGACTTTTCCATGATCGCGCTCAACCAGATCATCAACAACTGCGCCACCCACTATTACCGCACCGGCTTGCCCGTGCCCGTGGTCTTCCGTTTGCCGAGTGGCGGCACTCCGGGCGGCGGGCCATTCCATTCGCAGAACATGGAAGCGCTGTATGCGCACTATCCGGGTCTCATCGTGCTGGCTCCCGGCACGGTCGCCGATGCCCGCTCGCTCTTGCGCGATGCCGTCTCCATCGATGATCCGGTGGTTTTCTGCGAGCACAAGTTCCTCTATCGTTCGTTGAAAGGACCAATGGTGGATGAAGATGCCGCGTTGCCGTGGCATCGGGCGCGCATCGCCCGCACCGGTCAACACGCTACCGTGGTCACCTACTCCGCCATGCTGCACGAGACACTGAAAGCTGTCGCGACGCTGGCCGCCGACGGTTGGGATGTCGAGGTGGTGGATTTGCGTTGCCTTAAACCGCTCGACACCGACACGGTCCTTGCTTCGGTGGCACGCACCGGTCGGCTGCTCGTTGTAGCCGAAACATTCCCCTATGGCGGAGTGGCATCGGAAGTGATCACCGCCGTCACGACCAACGGATTCGAACTGCTCGACGCACCGCCTCAACGCCTGACCAGCCGCGACACGCCCATCCCCTATCATCCCGACTTATGGCGCGCGCACCGGCCGACCGCCCACACGATCGCCGAAGCCCTCCGCCATCTTCTCGCTTTTTGATCCCCACCACGCCATGCCACTCGTTCCCATTTCTCTGCCCCAACTCGGCGAGTCCATCGCCGAAGGAACCATCGTTTCCGTGTTGATTGGTATCGGCGATTCCGTCGAGGCCGATCAGGATCTCTTCGAGGTGGAAACCCAGAAGGCCACCATGGGAGTCCCGGCGCTTTGCTCAGGCAAAATCGTCTCCATCGCGGCGGCAGCCATGCAGACCTATCCGGTGGGCGAAGTGCTCGCCTACATCGAAGCCACGGACGAGGAAATCCGCCGCACCGGCGTGCGCACCGTGGACCAGAAGCCCGCATCGAACGCCGCGTCCGCAGCCCCGACCACGACCTCCGGCCCGCGCAAAGTCGAACCGGTTGTCCACGGTCTGCCCGTGCCCGCCCATGCAACGGGAGCGAGTTACATTTCGCCGAGGATGCGTGCGCGGATGGAAGAACTCGGACTCAATGCCGCCGACCTCGCATCCATCGCCGGAACCGGAGCCGGTGGTCGCGTGACCGTCCGTGATTTCGAAAACTTCCTCAGCGAGCTGGACCAGAAGACCATCACCCCGGCGTCCACCATGCGGGTGGCCGTGGCCGATTCGATGCGCCGCTCGTGGACAAGACCGCTCGCCACCGTAGGCGTGCCGGTTTCGCTGGACAAACTGCTCGCCCATCGGGCAAAACACTCCGCACCCAAGCCCGGCCCCGCGCTTTACGCGCTGCGCGCCTTCGCCATGGCCCTCGGCGAAAATCCCGCGCTGGGTGGTCGCCTCGTCGGACGCCGCATCGTCCATCCGGATGCCATTGATATCGGATTCGCCGTGGAAGTCGAGGACGGGGTGATGGTGCCCGTGATCCGTTCGGCCGATCAACGGAATCTCGATGCCCTCCTCGAACCCTATGCCGAATTGGTCGAAAAAGCCCGGGCTCGCAAGCTCACCGCCGACGAGTCCAAACCCGGCATCGCCACCGTCACCAACTATGGGACCTTCGGCATTCTCTGGGCTTCGCCCATCCCCCTGCCTGAACAAAATCTCGTGCTCGGACTCGGAGCGGCGGCCAAACGCCCGCGCTGGGACGCGACCAAGGAAGCATTCGTCCCCGTCACCGAGGCCGTGCTGACCCTTTCCTTCGACCACCGGATCCTCGATGGCGGAGGGGCGGGCCGCCTCCTTGACCGCATCGCCTCCCTGCTCCAGACCCCGGAGGCACTTTGACCGGGAAAACAAGAAAAATTACTTAAAATATCTAAAACATTTGCCGCTCTGGTCGAATATCTGCTAGAATTGGTGGAAATTCTTTCCCCATGGCACTGACCAGGCGCAAATTTTCGTTCAGTCTCGCTGCCGGCCTCTTTGGAGCGTCGGGCTCCTTCCTCCCCGCCGCCCAGCCCCCTCCGAAGGGGGTTTTCGCCAAGTCATGGATCGTGGTGGATGCCGTGGCGGGCACCGTGCTCGGAGGTCTGAATGCGGACCTACGCCGGGAGGTGGCCAGCACCCAGAAGCTCATGACCGGCCTGCTGATTTGTGAACGGGGCGGGCTGCGCGAGAGCATCACCGTGCAACGTTCGGACACTCTGGTTGCGCCCTCAAGGTTAGGAATCAAGGCCGGCGACAAATACCCGCGCGTCGAACTGCTCAAGGCGCTGCTCCTCAAATCCGGCAACGATCTCGCCCACTGCCTCGGTCGCGAACACTCCGGCTCGGAAGCCAACTTCGCGATACGCATGACCGAAATGGCCAAGAAATTGGGTATGGCCAGCAGCGTCTTCAAGAATGCCTCCGGTCTTCCGGATTCCACCCAGTATTCGACCGCCCGGGATATGGCGCGCCTCGCGCTCCGTATCCATAGACATCCGGATCCCGCCGTCCGCGGGGTATTGCTCGGCATCACACGAATGGCCACCGGCAGCTTCCGTTTTGCCGATGGGCGCACCCTGCAGATGACCAACACCAACAAGTTGCTCACCCGCGTTCCCGGCTGCAATGGCATGAAGACCGGATACACCAACGCGGCCGGACGTTGCCTCGTCTCCAGCGTGGCCCGGGATGGACGCCTTGTTATTGTGGT
The DNA here is from genome assembly GCA_046075565.1 of Verrucomicrobiales bacterium. Taxonomy (GTDB): domain Bacteria; phylum Verrucomicrobiota; class Verrucomicrobiia; order Verrucomicrobiales; family SLCJ01; genus JBJTQJ01. The sequence continues at coordinate 6,102 of JBJTQJ010000089.1, forward strand.
GGCTCTGGGCAGTGATTCCAAAAACATCTGGAACGATTCCCAACTGCTCCTCGAGTGGGGATTACGCCGCGGCTGAACGGAGTATCTGTCTCCCGCGAGAAGTCAGCCAAGCAAAGCCTTTCCGGCTACTGCTCATCAAACGGATTTGCCTGATAGTTCCAGTGGAAGAGAAAGTTATCCCATTCGCGCCGCCACTTTTCTTCATCGCCGGTCACTGCTGCGATCGAAGCACGGTGGAAGGCTGAGCCGGCCAAGGAAAGCTCGCGGCTTGATGGCGTGCGGGCCACCAGCAACGGATCCTTATGCGGAGGCGTCTTGGCCTGCACCCGATCCACAAGGTCGGCGAATCGTTTTTGGAGGAACTGGGGCTTGCCCTCGTTCGCCGGACGATGGAGCGATCGCGGCGTGCCGAATTCGACGACGGGCCGATCATCCGTGTTGAGCGGATACTCCCCGAAGAGATCGGCGGCCAAGCCGATGTTTCCGGCATAAAAGAACAACACGGTCTGCTCATTGATCGGGAATCTCAGGTTCTGAATGTCCCGGTAGGTGGCGCCTTCGACCGCCGCACGCTTCTCCGCGTCACTATCGAACATGCTAGCCGGCAATGGATTGCCATCGGAGTGTCCGACCAAAGCGGCGATCTCCGCCCCGGGTTGAAAATTTCCTCTCCACAAACTGACCTGGGGAAACACCGCGGTCATCGTCCGGGCGATGATCCCGAATTCGCGCTCGGTGATCTGGTAGAGTGGCAACCACTGCACAAAAACACCACCCGGCTTCAGCCGCTCGCGGGCCCGCTGAAAATGCTCGCGGCTATAGAGATTGCCCGTGCCACGGCGATACGGCAGAAAAAGATCGGCATTGATCATGGAGTAGGATTCGGAGGTCGCCATCAGATGGTTGCGCCCGTCCTTCGTCAGTACCGAGGCCCTTGGATCATGGAAAAGCCCGTTGGTTAGATCCGGCATGCCCGTTCCGCCCGCGAAGTATTTCCTCGCGGCTTCAATTACACCGGGAGACAATTCGCAGGCCACCACCTGGTTCACGTTGGGATAACCATCGCGATCCAGAGCCTCTCCGGCGGTAATTCCAGTGCCCATGCCGAGGAAGAACACGCTGTCGGTGGCCGGAAATGCGAGCAAAGGGATCCTCGCCTGATACATCTGGGAACTGAAGGCGCCAATCGAACCAAGACTATAGTTGGAATTGATCTTAATCGCGACATCGCCTTGAACATCCCTGACCACGGTTACGGTGCAATCACTGCTCTCCCATTTTTCCAGCAGGGTCTCCCGGTTGCCATTCGCGTCTTTGGTCCATGAAGAAGGCAGCTTTCCAGGCCGCAAAATGGCGAACGAGAAGACGAGCATCACAACCGCCATCGCCCTCAGGCCCTTTAGAACATCCGACTTCGCCGATGGAATCAGAACCGCCGCCACCAGATACACGGCGGCGACACATTGGATCGATCGCCATAATCCGAGCCATTCCAGGAGCAGGAATCCCGCGGCCAATGAACCAAGGATTGAGCCCAGGGTGTTGGTCGCCGAAAGCGAACCGATACTCGCCCCGGGTTGAATGGTGAATCGCTCCTCGCACTTCATCAGAAAAGGGAACACCGCTCCCAACAAGACACAGGCCGGCCCGATGGCGAGGAAACCCGTTCCGAACAAACGTGCAACATAGATCGCGAAAGAGGTGTCGGTTGGCAACATGCTCAGGTTTTCGGTGAGTCTGGTGAAAACAAACGGCGTGAAGGCGAGAACGCTGCCTCCGAGCATGAGCACCAACACCAAAGAGATCTGCTCGGACCAACTGCCGCGAGCCAGCCATGAGGCGAGCCAAGCGCCCAAAGCAAGCCCGGCCAACACGACAATCAACACAGTGGAGAATCCATAGACCGAATTCTCATGCACCTGGGCAATCATCCGCGTCCAAATCACCTCGAGGGCGAGCAGGCTGAATCCGGAAACAAAAGCCAGGGCCCGGATGACCCGGCGCGATATCGCGGGAGCTTGGCTATCGTCCTTTGAACCGCGCGGACGCGACGATTCATCCTTCGCGACGGCGGGAACAACAAAAGCCGCCTGGTTGTCCGCTCCTTTGCGCGAGAGCATCAACGCCAAGACTCCGGCAAAGGCGGAGGCGAGCATCGCTACAACACAGGTGAGCCGAAGACCAAGCAGCCAGATCAATACGAACGCGGTAGCGAATGCACCGCATGCGGCGCCGATGGTATTCATGGCATACAAGCGCGCACTTGTGGTGCCAAATGACGATGCACGGCGAATGACCGCTTGCCCGGCAATCGGAAGTGTCCCGCCCATCAAGATGGCGGAAGGAAAGATCAGAATGATCGTCCAGACAATTTTGAAAACAAACAGCCCGATCCCCTGCCCTGCCTTTCCGTAGAGCATCGGGTAAAAGTATGCGATAGCCAGAGGGGCCAGCAAGAGAATCAGCCCGCAGGCGGCAATCCCGAACTCGAGTCTGGCATAGACGCGGAGCGGTCGGGTGATTTGCCCGCATCGTCTCCCCCACCACCAACTGCCAAGGGCCAGTCCTCCGAAAAACGCGGCCAAGGTGATCGCGGTGGCATGCGACGTATTGCCGAACAACAACCCGAGCTGGCGCATCCACAGGATCTGATAGACAAGGCAGGCGAAACCGGAAAGCCCGACCATCGCCCAGACGGTCAGGCCTTGGACTCCTTTTTCCTTCGGGTCCGCCCCCACTTTCATTTCCGAGCTATCCGGCGGTTCCGACCCGGCCACTCGCGGACTCTGAGGCGGTTGCTGGGCTGGTCGTTTGCGCTTCATGCGATGTGGAATGGGCGCCCGGCCAGGCCGAGCGTCGCGCGAAACCTGCCATGGTCAACCCTCGCGGCAACCGAAATCGGTGTTCCGTGGCACCCGTTAGGAGGCGAAAATCAAAGTGGACATAGGCCCGATGCCAGATCTAAGCTCCCGAATGTTTCGCTGCATCTTGCTCCTCCCCGCGACAGTGACATTCCGGTTCATCTTTCTGGTCCCAGCCTTGATGCTGGCAGTCCCCGAGGCAAAGGCCCGGACATGGACGGACAACAAAGGACGGACCATTGCAGCCGAAATCGTCAGCGTTGAAAATGCGGCGGTGGTGGTGAACAAGGAAGGCATGAATGTCCGCCTGCCCATGGAAGTGCTGAGCGCGCAGGACAAGGAATTCGTGAACGGATGGGTCAAATCGAAAAGCGCGCCACCAGCAGCCGCCAGCCCGGCCAAGGCCACACTGGTCGCGGCGGCACCGACGAAAGCGGCCGCCCCCGCTGCACCGGAAGCCTACTATACCAGCGAAACCACACCCATCTTTAATCCCTATCCGAATGTCACTGACAAGAGACCATGGCTGGTGAGGAACCTGGGGCCGGTGGGAATCGGCATCAATCTCACCCGGCCCGGCATGACCATGGAGATCAACAATGTCGAAAAAGGCTCACCCGCCGAAGCCACCGGGAAATTGAAAAAGGGTCAGATCATCGAGAGCATCAACGGCAAGACTCTCAAAGCCGTGGACCCTCGGATCATCCTCGGCGATATCGTGACCGAGGCCGAAGCCACCGATGGCAAAGTTGTGCTGAAGATCCAAGGCGAGGGCGATGTTGTGGTGACCATCCCGGTGATGGGGCGCTACAGCGACACCTGGCCGGAGAAATGCCAGAAGTCCGACCAGATCGTACGCAACCTCGCGGACCTCCTGGCCAAAGAGCAAACACCGTCCTGGGGGTCTGTCATTTTCCTCCTCTCCACGGGCGAGGAGAAAGACCTTGAAGTGGTTCGCAAGTGGATGACCGGCATCGAAACCATCGGTGGGATGAATTGGGAAAAAGGCTACAAGGGGCTCGGCCTATGTGAATACTACCTGCGGACCGGAGATCAAACCATGCTCCCCGTCATCAAGAAGATGACCGAAGAACTCAAGAGCCACATGTATAGCGGTGGTTGGAGCGGACGCGGCGCGCCTGCCGCCTTCACTTACTCGACGGGCTCGGGACAGGTCCACGCTTCCGGCGTGCATTGCATGACCTTCCTCGTCATGGCCAAACTCTGCGGAGTGGAAGTGGACGAATACATGTTCAGCGAGGCTTTCGCGCAGTTCTACCGTTTCGCCGGCCACGGCAACGTGGCCTATGGCAATACCCTGGCCGAGGGCGGATTCCGCGACAACGGCAAGACCAGCGGATTGGCACTCGGACTTGCCGCTGCGGCAATGGTTTCTCCCGAGGGCGAGAAATCTGTCTTTGCCAAAGCGCGTGACAACTCCTCTATGAAGGCGTTTTACGCCACCAACTGGTTCCACGCTGCCCACACCGGCGGAGGCATGGGAGAGATCTGGCACCACGCCGTGATCAACCAGATGCGTGAAAAGCGCCCGGTGCCCTATCGCTCCTATCTCGACACCCGCCGCTGGGTGATGGACCTATCGCGGCGATTTGACGGCGGCATCGGCATCGCGGGTATGGACGACCGTTACGATCGCTCCGCGACCGAAGACAACATGGCGTGGGGCACATTCTTCGCGCTCACCTATACCTATCCCCGGAAGCAACTCCAGCTCTTCGGGGCGCCGCGCAGCCCTCATGCCAAGAAGATGTCTATCCCCCGCCCTTGGGGCAACGCCGCCGATGATGTTTTCCACTCGATTGAACCGATTCCCGGCGGCCCGCTGACCATGGAGGATCTGATGAACGAGAAAGTCGAGTCGCACTCTTCCTCGGCGGTCTTCGCAAAACTCGGCGATCCGGCTTTGAGCGATACCACCCTCCTGAAATACATCCATCATCCGGAATACGACCTGCGCAGTTCGGCGATGGATCAGGTCACGAAGCGCGGTCGTGCGGACCTCGTGCTTCAACTCCTGCAATCCGGTGACACCCGCCTCCGGCAAGCCGGCTTGCTCGCTCTGACCGGTATGTTTAAGGGCACCCCGCTGCCAGCGGATAAAGTCACGCCGGAGATGCACGCGGAGGTCGTGAAAATGCTCAATGATCCTGATGAGGCATGGTGGACCGCTTTCCATGCCATTGATGCCCTCGGCCGTTGTTCTCCCGATTTGATTGCCCCGCACCGCGACCGGTTGATTCAGTTCCTCGATTACAAGTGCACATGGATTCAAACCTCCGCCACTTTGGCGCTGACAAAGATCTGCACCGATCCGGCCCACTACAAAGTGGTGCTGCCGCTTGTTATCAAGAAATCCGCCGGCTTCCGGGTGGATTCTGCATCCTACCGAACCTCGACCGCCATCGCCGCCGCGTTGAAAGGCGCTTCTCCGGAAGTGAAACAATTCGCTGACCCCCTCTTGAAACAAACCTATACCGCATTGCCCGATGTGCTGGCTGAGCCCAACACCGGGGCCGTCCTCGGCGGAGGCGCGAGAATCGTGCGCTCGCGCATCGGTTCCATCGTGCAGGAACTGCCCGGCGGAGAGGATTTCGTGCGGAGAATTCCCAAAACCACCCTTGCTTCGTATGTCAGCGGCAAAGACACCGACGAATACACCTACAGTGGCACCTTCACTCCGAACAAGGCCCTCGTTGGCACCTGGGCATGGGCCGTGTGGCCGGCACCCAACAATCCGGACGAGATCGAGAAATGCATCAACGGGTTCCTCAATTCACCCCCGGGAAAAACACCCGGCAAAATCCAGAATCCCAAGGATGTGATCCAGTTGCTTGAAGACGGCAAGGTGGGGAAATCCAGATTTTTCGGTGGCTACTTCTGGTCGGGCGACATGCTCGTCGGCGTGAATGACGACCAAGCCCTCAAGATGGAAGTGCGCACGATGGGTGGCCGGGATTTCCTCATCGTGGAGCGCGGTGGATTCAATGCCAAACCCGAGAGCGAGGACGACTTGATCATCCCGCCAGGCTGGCACTGCGGCTACCATGTCTATGTGAGGGAGTAACAACTCCATTCGTCGAACCTGGTCCCAAGCAAAGCATTCCGGGGCTATCGGCGCAGAAGCACCCGGAAGGTGGCGACCGGACCGACGGGAGCTTGAGCCGGCAGGGCGAGGGAAAGCGTTTCTGCAGATTGCGACCAATTCACCACGTTTTCCGAGCCAAGCATCGTCACGGAAGCAATCCCCTGTCCTGCCAGTTGTCTCTCGCCCAGCGCCTTGATGGCAAGGTCGCCGGCCTTTCCGGTCACAGGACAAAAAACATACACGGCATCCCCTCGGGTGGTGAAATTGATGGCAAGTCCGGACGCTTCGATTTTCTCCTCGTTCGTTAACCAAGGCATGCTGCCGTAAATCGCATCCCCATTGATGTCCATCCAGCGTCCAACCTCGGCGAGCCGTTCGATGCACGGCCCGGGAATTTTACCCTCCGGTGTGGGGCCGACATTGAGCAGATAGTTGCCACCTTTGCTAACGATCTGGATGAGTTTGGTGATGATTTCGTCTGCCGAATGCCATTGGTGGTCGTTCGGGTTGTATCCGTAACTCGTGTTCATCGAGCCGGGATTTTCCCATTCAAAGCCGATGGTGTTTTTCAGGATCTCGTTGTCCCCGCTGGAGAGGTAGTCGCAAAATGGCGGTGGCATCGTTTTCGGCGGCACGCAACCCCGGATGCGGCTGTTGATCACACATTCCGGACGGAGAGAACGCACGGCTCGATAGAGGTCGAGAACCTGGGCTTCGTTTTTCATGTCGATATCGTCAAACCACAGGACATCGGGCCGGTATTTTTTCAGGATTTCCTCGACCTGCGGTTGGGCGAATCCGGCGAGGTAGCGGTCGAAGTCCTCCTGGGTTGAATTCGGGTAATCCCAGGTGTTGGTCTGTTTGTATCGATTGCCCGGTCCCTGAGGACGATACCAATCGCGATCCACGGAATAGTAGCAGCCGAATCGCAACCCGTGGTCGCGGCAGGCCTTGGAGAGTTCCCCGGTGATATCCCGTTTGAACGGCGTGGCATCGACGATGTCATACGGCGTGTGCTCCGATTGGAACATGGAGAAGCCATCGTGGTGCTTGGCGGTGAGCACCATGTATTTCATGCCCGCTTTTTTCGCGATGGCCGACCACTCCGCCGCATTGAACTTCACCGGGTTGAACTTTGCGGCGAGTTGCTCGTATTCCTTCGCCGGAATTTTCTCATCAAACATGAGCCATTCCGAGTATCCACTATCGCGGACCTTTCCTTTCCAAGTGCCCCCCGGTATGGCATAGAGCCCCCAGTGGATGAACATGCCGAATCGCGCTTCGCGCCACCATTGGATCCGATGCTCGCGGGTCATTTCAGGCGTGGTGGTGGTTTCGGCTTGCGGGGCGGCGGCGGCGAAGGAACTCAAGACCAAGACGGCGGCGATGGAGAGTCCGGAGAATCCGCATAAAAATGGTTGCTTCATATCATTGGTTCCTGATCCATTGATTTCAAAAAACATCAAATCCCCACGGTTTCCCGCCACTTGCGGGCCATGATGGCGTGACCCGCGACGGATGGATGGATGCCGTCCCACAGCCAGAATTCAGCGGGAGCGGCCTTCACGGCTTCATCGAATAGCGCTTGGAATGGGACGAAGGTCAGGCTCATCTCGTCGGCGAGTTTTTTGGAGACCGCCCGGAATTTCGCCAACGGTTCGAACTCTTTCGAGGTGCGGGTGGTGAATGGTTCGCAGATGACAATCCTCACTCCCGGGATTTCCTTTTGCGAGCGTTGGATGAGTGCGCGGAAGCCGCTTTCGTAATCTTCGATGGTTGCCTTGTATTTGTTACCGAAAGCGAAGGTGTGCCAGAGGTCATTGACCCCGATGAGGATGCTGAGGATATCAGGTTTGAGAGCAACGGCATCACGATCCCATCGCCCGGCCAAATCGGGTATCTTATGTCCGCTGATGCCCCGGTTGTAGATCCGCAGATCCATATCGGGATGAGCGAGAAGGAGTTCGCCGGCCGCCATGGCGGCATAACCATTGCCCAGAGCTTTCCCATCATTGGGTTCCAGCACATCCATCTTGCGTCCGTCATCGGTGATCGAATCACCCTGGAAGAGGATGACACTTCCCTTCTTCAGACTGCCTTCGGACGATTCCGCTTCAAGGGCTTGGCTGCCGGCGGCACCAAGAGCGCCCAAGGTGGCGGCGGTTTGCAGGATCTTGCGGCGGGAATAGGGCGAGGATTGAGAGGATTCCATGGCGTTTGGGGAAGGATGGATGGTAACGCCTGCCACTCTTTTTGCAAATCGCTCTTCGCCCGGCAAACGATGGGAGGAACCATCGCGGTGGTTGGATTTCATTTCCAGAACCTCACACGATCCACCATGTGGCAAGGCCGAGGAAAGTGCCCATGCTGACGACATCGGTGGCGGTGGTGAGGAAGATGCTGGAGGCGGCAGCGGGATCGGCCCCGCAGCGGCGCAGGATTAGCGGGATCATCACGCCGGCGACGCCGGAAACAACACAACTCAGGGTCATCGCAGCGACCACGACCAAACCGAGCAAAGCCGCCGATGGATTCCCCTGGCGCGACGCCTGCAACATCATGGCCGCGCCCGCCACGATTCCCACGAGCAGTCCGTTGAGCAATCCGAGCATGGCCTCTTTCATGAGCACCTTCTTTTCCTCTCCGGAACGGACATCCCCGAGAGTGAGGGCGCGCAGGCAGACGGCAAGGGATTGGCAACCGGTGTTTCCGCTTTGCCCGGAGAGAACGGGCAGGAAAACTGCAAGCAAGACGACTTTCGCCAAGGTCTCCTCGAAATACCCCACCACCGCCGCGGCCACGAAGGCGGTGAGGAGATTGAACTGGAGCCAGGGATGCCGCAGGCGGAAACTGCGCCAGAATGGCGTGGAGACACGTTCCTCGTTGTCCACCCCGACCATGCTTCCCGCCTGGGCGGACAACTCGATGGCCCGGGCTTCGAAGAGGTTTTGTCCCCGGACCAGTCCTAACAAACACCCGTTCTCATCACAGACCGGATAAACGGGAAAATGGCGGTTCAAGGTCGCGCGCATGGCCTCGGTGAGTTCCATCTCCGGGCGCAAGGAAAAGATCCCGGTTTGCATCACCTTGTCGAGACGCTCGCCCGGCTCGGCGAGCAGGAGATCGCGCATCACGAGGATGCCGATGAGCCGGTTGGAGGTATCGGTGACGTAGCCGTAGGTGACGAGTGTTTTCTTCGTCAGCTTGCGCAGGATTTCCACGGCCCCGGAGACGGTCATTTCGGGACGGAAAACCGCCGCCGGTGCGACCATGAGCCAGCCAACACTGTCTTCAGGATAGGAAAGGTTGCGAGTCCATTGACCGGCTTGCGCTGGAGTGGCGGCGGCAAGCCAGAGATCACGGACGGATGGCTCCACTTCGTCGAGGATCTGCTGGGCCACCATCGGATTCAGGGCGGCGAGCGCAGCCACAACCGCGGCGGGTTCCCTTTCCGACAGCCAATCGGCGGCATCCGCCGGAGCGCGGTGGGCGGCCTCGGCAGCGAGGTCGGACGTCGGATCGCTGGCGGGGGGGGCGGGATCCATGGTGGTGGAAAATTTTGACGCTTGGGATCGTTAGAACTTCACGCCCGGTTCGATCAAGTGGCCGAGGTAATCCTTGAGAAGCGGATTCCGCGTCGCATCGATGCAGGCACGCAGGCCGTCGGCATCGATGAATCCCTTGTTGAAGGCGATTTCCTCGAGGCATGCGACCTGCAGGTTTTGTTGTTTCTGCACCGTGGCGATGAAGTGGGATGCTTCCAACATGCTCATGGGCGTGCCAGTATCGAGCCAGGCGATGCCGCGGCCTAGCAATTCGACGACCAATTTGCCATCGGCGAGGTAGTCGCGGTTGAGGTCGGTGATTTCAAGTTCGCCCCGTGCCGATGGTTTCAAGTCGCGTGCGCGCTTCACCACCGAAGCATCATAGACATAAAGCCCCGGGACAGCGTAACCGCTCTTCGGCTGTTTGGGTTTTTCCTCAATGCTGAGCACCCGGCCGCTGGCGTCGAATTCCACCACCCCGAATCGTTCGGGGTCGGGCACGTGGTAGCCGAAGACACAGGCCCCGCCTTCGCTGCCGACGCGATTCAGGGCATTGCGGAAGAAATCGAGTTTTCCGTAAAAGAGATTGTCGCCCAGAATCAGGCTGGTCACCCCGGCGTCGGCCAGGAACCCGGCATCCTCGGCGATATGGAATGCCTGGGCGATACCCACCGGAGCGGCCTGCTCGGCGTAGGAAATTTTCAAACCCAGCAGCGAGCCATCGCCGAGAAGTTGCACGAACATCGGCAGGTCTTTCGGCGTCGAAATGAGAAGAATTTCCCGGATCCCTCCCAGCATGAGGGTGGCCAGAGGATAATAGACCATCGGCTTGTCGTAGATTGGCAGCAGTTGTTTGCAGGCCACACGAGTGAGCGGGTCGAGCCGCGAACCCGCTCCTCCCGCCAGAATGATTGCTTTCGATTTCATGGCGCCAAGATTCGGCTCATTCCCCCGGCCTCTCAACCCCGAATCCTTCCGCCGCAGGATAGTCAAATTTCAGAATCTGCCGCGAATTTTCTCTTGTTTTGGAAATTATAACTTATTCCTTGCGTATTATGGATATTATGGGAGAGTTATCCCCATGAGGACGCTACGTCCATCTTTCCGGCCTCTCAGGCCAGTGGGCATGACCCTGCTCGAGATCACCGTGGTGATTACGGTGATACTGTCGCTGATCGCGGTTCTGTTCATCGGAGCGAGGGCTTGGAAGGCTGGCTCCGACCGCTCGACTTGCTTGGTCAATATCCGCAATGTTCAACTGGCGGCACGTTCATATCAAAATATGTATGCCATCAATTTGGGAGCGGAATTCAACAACACGATGATTATCGGTGCCAATTCATTTATCCCGCAGGCACCGAGCTGTCCAGCAGAAGGAGCCTACACCTTTGCCACGACGTTCCCGGCCACAGGAACACTGTTTATGACGTGCAACGTGGAAGGCCACGAACCGCCGGGTCACGGCGGCTGGTGAGGCGCGAGGACGCCTGCCCGTCCCCGGGTTTCTGGCTCTTCAGGCCAAGTGGTCAAAATCGTAAACCCGCACTTGGGCCCAGATTTCCCGCGACTTCGCGATAAAATCATGATGCTCGGCCGCGTCTTGATAGAAATCGTGGGCCGCCAGATCGTCAAAATCGAGTTCGAGCGCGTAGTCGTAGGAATGATCGACCACGGGTCTTTGTTCGGTGGTCGACGGTTTTCCGATGATGGCCCGCGTGCTGCCAGGAATGCGGAGGAGAACGCGCAGGTCGGACTCGAATTGCGCCCGGCGTTCGGGGGTGGTCTCGGGTTTCAGCCAGAAGAGGACGGTGTGGGTAAGCATAAGGAGAGAAATACGCAGTAGAGATTGGCGGATCAAGCGGGAATGCAGTGCGTGAGCGGCTTGAACCGGTAATTTTCAAAAGTTTCTGAAAATCCGTTTTAGATTGACATCCGTAAAGTGGTATGACAGATTCACCTCGAAGCCGGGATGCCCGGTTTCAGACCCCCACTGCCATGAAAACCATCGGTCCAGCCGCCACCGCCCAGCCCTTTCCTTTCGAACTAGTCGCCGCGCGTTTGGCCGAAGTCGAGGTCGCCATCCGCGAGCAGGCCGGCTTGTTTGAACCGGAGGTCCAAGGTTATGTCGATTACATCGTCAAGACGAGCGGAAAACGTATCCGTCCAGCACTCGCCATTTTGACGGGCGAAGCCTTGGAAAACTACCACGATGGCCACCTTCGCCTGGGGGTGGTTTTGGAGTTGATCCACATGGCCAGCCTCGTCCATGACGACATCATCGATGGGGCCGACGTGCGGCGGGCCCAGGTTACCGCCAACAGCAAATGGGGCAACGCCCTCAGCGTGCTCTTCGGCGACGCCCTGTTCGCCCATGCCATGACGGAGGCCACCATGTTCGACGACCTGCACGTTTGCCGCCGCATCGGGCAAGCCGCCCGGGAAGTTTGCGAGGGAGAAGTCATTCAAACCCAACGCCGTTTCGACCTCGGCCTGAGCCGCAAGGACTACTTCCGCATCATCGAAATGAAGACGGGCGCCCTGTTTGCCTCCGCCACCGAACTGGCCGGATACCTCGGAGGAGCGGGCGAGGATGCTTGCGCCAGACTCCGTGGTTTCGGCCTCAAACTCGGCACGGCCTACCAGGTCTACGACGATTGTATTGATTTGGTCGGTCAGGAATCCGCCATCGGCAAAACACTGGGCACCGATCTCAAGAAAGGTAAACTCACCCTGCCCATCCTCAACTTGCTTGATTCGGCCACGGAAGCACAGCGCTCGCGTCTGAACCGCATGCTCGTGCAACAGGAACCCATCGACCTCGGCGTGCTTGCCGGTATCGCCGACTACGCCGGAGCCATCGAGGCCGCCGTGCAAACCGGTCGTGGACTTCTCGTGCAGGCCCGGGAAGA
>JBJTQJ010000090.1:0-53769 GCA_046075565.1 Verrucomicrobiales bacterium
CCACCGAACTTTCCTGAGACCATGCTGAACTCCCTCATCCGCTGGTCGTTGCGCAACCGGGCGATCATTCTCTGCCTTTCACTGTTCCTTATGGTGATGGGTTTCCAAACCGGCAGCCAGTTGCCGGTCGAAGTTTTGCCCGACCTCACGAAACCGACCGTCACCATCCTGACCGAGGCCTCCGGTCTTTCGCCGGAAGAAGTCGAGACCCTCATCACCCAACCCATCGAAAACTCGATGATGGGTGTAGCCGGACTCACGAGGATGCGTTCCACCTCCGACATCGCACTGTCGCTGGTCTTCGCCGAATTCGAGTGGGGCACGGATATTTACCAGGCGCGCCAGTTCGTGCAAGAGCGCCTGCAGGTCGCCCGTGACTCCTTGCCCGAAGGCACTCAGCCCTACCTCACACCTGTGGCCTCGCTGATGGGTGAGATCCTGCTCATCGGGGTGAGAAGCAGCGAGGGCAAAACAGCTCCCATGGACCTCCGCACGACAGCGGACTGGACTATCCGGACGCGTCTCCAAGCGATTCCCGGTGTCGCCGAGGTGTTGAATATGGGTGGTGGCGTGAAGCAGGCGCAGATCCAGCCCGACCCGTGGCGTATGCAGGCCAACGGGGTGACCATTGAGGAACTTGAGCAAGCTGCCCGCAACGCCGCTTCCAACACGACCGGTGGTTTCATCGACAATGGCCCGCAGGAGATCATGGTCCGCAATCTGGCCATGACCACGGATCTCAACGAACTCGGGCGCACCATCATCAAGATGTCCAATGGAAGGCCCATCGCCATCTCGGATGTGGCCAAGGTGGCCTGGGATACGGAACCGAAACGCGGCGAAGCGGCCATCGATGGTTTTCCCGGCGTGACCATGAGCGTGATCAAGGCGCCGGGGTTCGATACCATTGCGCTCACGGAAAAAATCGAAGAGGCCATCGCTGCTCTCCGGCCGACTCTACCCGCCGGAGTCGAAGCGACCGTGCTTTTCCGGCAGCGCGACTTCATCGATAGCGCGGTAGGCAATCTGAAGAAAGCCATCATCGAGGGGGCGGTAATGGTGACCCTCGTGCTCCTGCTTTTCCTGCTCAGCCTGAGGACGACCTTCATCACCCTCTTGGCCATGCCGCTGAGCTTCGCGGTCACGCTACTCACCTTCAAGTGGTTCGGCTTGAGTGTGAACAGCATGACCCTCGGCGGGCTCGCGGTGGCCATCGGCATGGTTGTCGACGACGCGATTGTCGATGTGGAAAATGTCTTCCGCCGCCTGCGCGAGAACGCGAGATTGCGTGAACCGCTGCCGAAGCTTGAACTTATCGCGTTGGCCTCCGGGGAGGTGCGCAATTCCATCTTCTACGCGACCGTCCTCATCGTGCTGGTGTTTGTGCCGCTGCTCGGGCTTTCCGGCGTGGAGGGAAAACTCTTCGCTCCCATCGCCATCGCCACCATGATCAGTATGCTGGCGTCGTTTGTCGTTTCCCTGACCGCCATTCCGGTGCTCTGTTCGTTCCTGCTCAAGGTAAAACCGATCGATCAAGGCCATGGCCACAATGATGGCTGGCTCGTGCGTTTGCTCAAAGGGCTGCTGAAGAATACGATCCTCGGTTTCAGCCTCCGCCAGCCAATTCTCATCATTGCCGCCGTATCCTTGATGCTTACGGCCGCCTTCATGCTCTACCCCCGGATGAGCAAGGATTTCCTGCCCGCCTTCCATGAGGAAACCGCTGTGATTACCACCGGCGCGGCCCCGGGAACCTCACTCGCCGAGATGGAACAAATTTCCAAAGCCGTCGAGGAGCAGATCCGGCAGGTGCCGGAAGTAAAACACATCGGACGCCGGATCGGACGTGCCGAACGTAGCGACCACGTCGTGCCCGTCAACAATGTCGAATTCGATCTGGACTTCACCAATCATGGCAACGAGCGCCCGCTCAAGGAAGTGCTGGAGGATCTCCGCGCGCGGATCAAGACCGTGCCCGGAACGTTCAGCATCATCTCCGGGCCGCTTTCCCACCGCATCAGCCATCTGCTCAGCGGCGTGACTTCTCCAGTGGCGGTGAAAATTTTCGGCCCGGACCTCGCCACCATCACGGCGCTGGGTGAACAGGTGCAGAAGGTCGCCAAATCCATTCCCGGCCTTGAGGATACCAAACTCGACATGCAGGCGCAGATCCCCCAACTCCGCATCGAACTCGATCGCGAACGAGCCCTCGCCCATGGGGTTTCACCGGGCGAGTTGAATGCTGAGCTCTCGACCTTGTTAGGCGGGGCCGTTGTCGCGCAGCTGCGCGAGAACCAGCGGGTCATCGATCTCGCCATCCGCCTGCCGGAGAACTGGCGTGGCGACGCCGAAACCATCCGGGAACTGCCCATCCACACGGTCACCGGAGCTCACATTCCGCTCAAACTCGTCGCCGATGTGCGCGAGGCCTCCGGCCCGGGCACCGTTTATCGGGAAAACACCGTGCGGCGCTACGTGGTTTCCATCAAACCCAGCCAGCGCGACGCCGGGGCCCTGGTGAAGCAACTCGAGGAAAAAGTCCATGCCAACGTGGACTTCCCCGAAGGATACTTCATCAGCTGCGAAGGCGACTTCCAAGCCGAGCAAGCCGCGGCCAAACGCATCGCGTTCCTCTTCGCCGGCGTGCTTGTCGTGATCGTCCTGCTGCTCTGGTCCTACTTCCGCAGCATCATCCTCGCGTTGCAGGTTTTGCTCAATTTGCCTCTCGCGCTCATGGGCAGCCTCGCTCTGACCTGGCGGCTGGTGGACAATATCAGCATCGCCACGCTGGTCGGCTTCATCGCCGTCGGCGGGGTCGCCGCCCGCAACGGGATCATGATGATCTCGCATTACCTCCACCTCATGAAACACGAGGGAGAAGGCTTCACCTATGCCATGATCGAACGCGGCACCTTGGAACGATTCGTGCCCGTGATCATGACCGCACTTTCTGCCGGCATCGCGCTCATTCCATTTGTCATCGCCACGGGAGAACCCGGCAAGGAAATCCTCAGTCCCATTGCCATTTGTATCGTCGGCGGTCTCGTTTCCTCAACCCTACTCGACTTCGCCGTCACCCCGGCGGTCTTCCGGCTCTTCGGAAGAAAGGCCGCCCTGAAAGCCCTCGCCCTGAATGCTCCCGCGACCCATTGAAGAATTTTATCGTCCAAGCCGTCTGATTTTTCTGATTCGTCAGATCCACCCGAAACCGCAAGACCAACAAACCATGAAAAACCAAATGAAACTGACCGCCACCGCCCTCATCGCCCTGCTGGTTGTTCCTGCCGCTTTCGCGGACGGGGATCACGACCATGATCACGGCAAAGGAAAACCCCATGTGCACGAGGAGAATGTCTCCAAGGGCCCGAATGGCGGACACGTCATCGAATCGAAAGCCGGATTTTCCATCGAAGTCACGGTGGACAAAGACCGCAAGGCCCGTGTTGTCTTCCTGGACAAGGAAAACAAACCCGTCGCCTTGGGCGAACAAACCATTTCCGGTATTGCGGGGGAACGTTCTTCTCCGGTGAAACTCGCCTTTGCCAAAGGCGCTGACGCCGATGCCAACGTGCTCATCTCCAACCAAGCGCTTCCTGCTGGCGCGCACGTGCCGATGATTCTGACCATCAAGACCGCTCCCGACGCCAAAGCCGCCACCGAGCGCTTCGAGTTGCATTTGCACTGAGGCTTCCGCGGAATGACGCCGCAGCTCGAACGACCTGGCCGGTCGTTCGGGCGGGCAACGGACACGACCCTGCGGGATCGTGTCCCCCCGTGGAGGAGAAGAACCCGAAACCGAACAACCGGAGGGTTGGGATCGGGGTTCGGACCGTGGTTTTCCGACGAAGGACACGGCGGCCCGGTCGATATTCCCACTGCTCGCACTGGCCTCGAATGATCAGCTTGGCTCGATTTTTGTTTTTGTGATTTTTTTCGTGCCGAAGGCACGGATTTTTTGGTAGTTACCCTGTAAATACCGGGGTCCTGCTCGCAGGTTGCCCCCTCCACCATGAAAAAACCCACCTCAGCACTCCGGTTTGGTCTGACACGGCCTGCCCAAGGTTTTGCCTTGATTGCTACGTTGTCCGTCATGGCATTGCTGACCATTTTGACCATCGGCCTCTTGAGTCTTTCCCGGATGTCCCTGCGCAGGGCGAGTCTGGACAAAACGCAAGCGGAGGCGCAGGCCAATGCACGGCTGGCGATGACAATCGCCATCGCCAACCTGCAGCGAGAAATGGGGCCGGACATGAGGGTCAGCGTGGAAGCGGCGCTTTTCGACCAAAATACGGCCACTCCGGAGACGGACGGTGTCGCCCAGCCGCACTGGATGGCGAGTTATGATTCGTGGGGCGATTGGTTGAATGCGAGCTACCAACGCACCACCGGTTCGCCCGCTTTGACCATCGGTCAGACCTACACTCCCCGGCGCAGCCAGATGTTCCGGCGTTGGATGTTGTCCGTGCCATCGGCACTCGAGAGAAACGACAGCGCCCCGCTCGCGCTGAACGGATGGAACGACACCAATTCCAAAATCATGATCGGGCAAGGCAGCCTCGGGCAGGAAGCGCAGACAAGGCCGGAGAAAGTCACCCGCGCCTATCTGAATCCGATGGGCGCGAACGGTCTGCATGCCTGGTGGATCGGACCGGAGAATCACAAGGCGAGGATCGATAAGTCAAAGAAGCCCCGGAACCTGGCCAACCATGTCTGGCAAGTGGCGCACTCCGACACCGCCGAAGTGGGGGTGGGCAAACTGCCGGGTTTTGAGGCCATTGATGGCGATGCGAGCATGAGCGATCGTTTGGTCACGAGCCAGACGCTGGGTCTCGCCGGGGTATCGGCCAGTGACCTCAATGCCAGGTTCTTTGACGTTACAGCTTCCAGCCAGGGCGTTCTTTCCTCGGCCCGGACCGGCGCGTTGAAACGGGATTTGAGCCTCCTGTTCGAGCAGCCCAATAACTCGTTGCCGGCCCCGTATCGGTTTGATACGGCGGGTGCCGTCGTGGAGCCTTCCATAAGGCCGATGAGTCCGGAAATTGTATCGAGGGCCACGCTCAGGAACCGGCATTTCCAATCGTGGACGAACATGCGGCACTATTACAACATGTATCGTTCCTCCTCCGATGCCACGATTGGCGGAACGAATGGTTCCGGCACACTCAATTGGGACAGCAGCAAACCCTGGACCAATGTCGTATGCACGACCAACCTCACATCTGCGGGCGTGCCGGGCGGCGGAAAAGATTGGAATGGGTCGAACAACTACTGGCGGGTCCCCATCCTCGCGAAGATAACTTTTATATACAGCCTGCTCGCCGAACCGGATCCAACCAAGCCGGGGCGATTCAGGTGCTACCACGTCTTCAGTCCGGTCTTTACCTATTGGAACCCTTACAACACCGAGATGCGCATCCCGGATCGCACCCACACCATGGCAACCTCGGCCTACCGCGTCTGGCCTCACACCGGAGAGGTCTACGTCAATGGTGTCCTGCGTAATGCCCAGGACAGCAACTGGGCCGGCTTCGGCACCTTCGCATACTCGCAGAGTATCAATGCCATGTCGGTTTTGCGTTCGGAAAATGGTGGGGACATCATTTTCAAACCGGGCGAGTTCCGTGTTTTCTCCTATCGGAGCAATGTGACCACGGGTGGGCAAGCGACATCAGGCAGTGAAGCTCCGCTCTACCCGGGGTTTGATCCGCGCGGCATCAGCGGAGAGAAGAAGGACTACAAGGATTTCAGTCCAAGGGGCGCGGCCGATGGCACGTTCAGCCCGACAGATCGGCTGGGCGTGCGGGTTCTTTTCTCCCATGGCCTGTGGGGCGGCAACATCAACCGCGGCAACACGGGTGGCTCCCTGTGCTGGCAGGATTGGTGGGACAGACCGAACAATCCGGGCGGCATGCCCATGACCTACGCCAATGATTGGTTCAACAAGGCTCAAACCTTGACGCCGATGACGCCGACCGGCACCGCCAATATTTCCCAGTGGGTGTTTGACGGAAGTCCTCAGCCCGTTGCCTTCTGCCAGCTTGTCCTGAAGGGTCTTTCGGAATTCAACTACGAGAGTATAGGCCGGAGCAATCCGGCTCCGAACAATTGGGCCAAGGACTGGCGCAGCCGCAACTGGATCCAGGCGCCGCCCTTTTATTTTGGCAATGGAATGTATTGCTCGGAAGATGAAACCACGGCCCACACGCAGCGTTTGGATAACCCCTACGTCACCTTCTTCGGGCCCATGACGATGTCGGAAATGCCCAAGGTGGTCGGTCAAATCGGCCAGAACTCCTTCTTCGGATCGGGTTCAAATCCATTTGAAAAGGTGACCAGCGTGCCTGCTCTCGAATTACCGAGCGCGCCTCCGGGAAGTCTAGCCGCTTTCTCCACCATGCGGATCAATCCGGGATGGACCAAGGCAGACCAGATCGGGATCGACCAGAGCGGGACGCAGTTGTTTTTCCACACCGGCTTTGGCGGATCAGGTTGGACGAGTGCCGGCCGGGAGTCCTTGCACGCGGCCGAGACAAAACGGGTGGCCTACCAAAGCGGCATCACCGGCCCGGGTATCGGCAACTCTTTCTTGCATCCGATGATTCCGCGCACCGACATCTACCGCTTCTTCGATAATTCGAAAAGCCAGGATGTTCCTGACCGTCAGGTGAACGCCTGGATGAACACGATCGAAAACAACTCCAAGGCCTACGTCGATTTCTGGGACCACGTTCTCCTGCTCAACGACGCGCTTTGGGATGATTTCTTCGTATCCTCGCTCGCCGACCAAACCCGGCCCGGTGCCACCGGCGCGGTCAATCTGCGCCAGAATATCGAGCGGATGATCCGGGGCGAGCAAAATGCCAACTCCCGCTACCGTTACTACTCGCAAGGCCGCGGCGATTCCCAGGTTCTATCAGATCTCACCGCTGCGGACGGCTATCTGAAGGCCGCCCGTCACATGGTCGTGGATGGCATGTTCAATGTGAATAGCACTTCGGTGGCCGCATGGTATTCATTGTTTGCGGGCATTCGGGAACGCCAGCTTGTCTATCGTGACTCCAGAGGCACACTCCAGAAGATTGATGTGCCTAGCAACAGACGAATCGGTCTCTCCCGGTTCGGCACCGAAGTCAGCGATAAGGAGATGAACGATCCGGAGTATGGAGTTGCCATGCCCGACGGATCACCGGGCTGGTCCGGTGTGCGCTTCCTGAGCGACGCTCAATTACTCAAACTCGCTCAGGAATGTGTGAAGCAGGTCAAACAACGTGGCCCCTTCCTCAACTTCTCCGAATTCATCAATCGTCGGCTCTCGAATGATGAATTGGGTCTCAAAGGAGCAGTGCAGGCGGCCATCGACTACGACGATGCGCGGCCGGAAAATGATTCCATCAACTACAGGTATAAATTTGGTCCCGATTACATGCTCAACCGCAGCAGCCTCGGCACGAACAGTTTTGCCACGCCCGAAGCCGCCGAGGGCTCGCGGTTCGCCGGGATTCCGGGATACGTGATCCAGTCCGATTTGCTCAAGCCCATCGCGAATACTCTCTCCGTGCGTGACGACACCTTCCGGATTCGCACGTATGGGGAAGTGCGCGACCGGAGCGGACGGACGGTAGGCCGCGCCTGGTGCGAGGCCATCGTGCAACGGGTGCCGGACTATGTGGACTCCACCAACGATCCTTCCGTGCCCGCCCGCCTGATGAGCGCGAATGGCGTGTTCTCCAACAACCCGCAATTGACGGTGGCCAACCGCCAGTTCGGACGGAAATTCCGCATCGAAAGTTTCCGCTGGTTGAATGGCGACGAAATTTGATTGCCCTTTTTCAGCCGCGCGCCCATCATTCGTCGCGTTCCTTCCATGAAACTTCTCATTCCCCTGCTGGCGATCGTCGGCCATTTCCTCTCCCCGCTCTTTGCGCAGGCGCAGACCCCCGCCGAGCCCCAGGCACCCCGTGGACGGGTGGCATGGTTTGTCTGCACCGCCATCCCGGAGGGGCTGGAGAATCCGATCGGTTACATGAGTGGAGCCGATGTGGGTGAGGTCACCTTGTCGAAGCGTTCGCCGTCCGAGGCCGTGAAAATTCCGGAGGATGGAGTCGTGCGGTTGGTGCGCAAGATTCCCAATCCGGAGGATCCCGCCAAACCCAAATTCCTGACCTTGGCCCAGGGGGCGGTTCCCGAGGGGGTGAACCAGGCCCTGCTCATTCTCGTTCCCACCAGCCAGAAGCCCGGGGAAATGGTTTTTAATACCAAGGTGCAGGACCTCGCCCGGTTCAAGAATGGTGACTGGATGTATCTCAACCTTACCACCCAGGACGTGAGGGTGGACATGGGGAAAACCGTCATCCCCTTGAAGTCAGGAGCGATGGCCTTTTTTGATGCCTCCGCCTACAAGGAGCCGACGAATCTCCCCATCCGTTACAGTTTCCTTCGCAAAGAGGATCAACAATGGCAGATGCTCAGCGCCTCGACGATTGTCATCTACCCGACCCGGAGGGAAATGTGTATCTTCAGTTGGGACGAGCAGTTCAACCGGATCAGCTACCACGGCATCACTTTGCCGCTGTAACTGCGGCGAGTCGCAAGAAGCTGGTTTTCCAACGAAACGATCGGCACGGTCTGCTGCCAACTATTCGGATGGTGCCGCCTTAAATTGATTTCTTCGGCAGCGGGGGGGCTTTCCAATAAAAAGCCGGCGGCACCGTGAGGCACCGCCGGTTTGGAAAGCAGGAATGTTTTGCGCGTTCAGTTCGCGGCGGCGACTTCAGCGGCGTCCACGTTGATGCGGCGTCCGCCTTGGTCGAAGCGAACCTTGCCATCGGCAAGGGCGAAAATGGTATAGTCTTTGCCGAGGCCGACGTTGCGGCCGGGTTTCCATTTCGTGCCGCGTTGACGGGCGATGATGTTGCCAGCGATGACAACTTGACCGCCGAATTTTTTCACGCCGAGGCGTTTGCTGTTCGAGTCGCGTCCGTTCTTGACGGAGCCTTGTCCCTTTTTGTGAGCCATGAGAGTGGGTCTTTCTGGTGGTGGGGTGGAAGAAAATTCCGAAAGCGGAAGAATCAGGCCGAGATGGACTGGATTTCGAGGCGGGTGAGTTGGCGGCGATGGCCTTTGGTCTTGTGGAAACCTTTCCGGCGCTTGTATTTGAAGGCGATGACCTTCTTGGCGCGGACTTGGCCGACAACCTTGGCGGTGATGGTGGCTCCGGCGACGGTGGGGGAACCTACGCTGAGGCCGCCACCGGTTTGCACGCAGAGAACTTGGTCGAAAGTGGCGGTGTCGCCGGCTTCAACGGGGAGAAATTCGACGTCCACCTTGTCGCCTTCGCTGACACGGTATTGTTTGCCGCCGGTTTTGAAAATCGCGTATGCCATAAGCCTGATATTACCTGAGTTGCCTGTTTTGGGACGTCTGGTGGGAAAAAATTTTGTCTTTTCTGTCGAGACGGGCCGGAAATTTTCCACACTTCCATGGTTCCGGCAAGTGGATTTTAGGCGGATTTTCGTTCCGGGAGCGGAAATCGGGGCCCGGCGGCCCCGCCAAGGAAGAAAAATCCGGCCGAGCTGGGGCTCGGCGCTCCCGGGTCATTGACTTTTCAATCGCCCTCCCCCGGGAACGCCGAGCCCCAGCTCGGCAGTTGAACGGCACCGCCAACGCATCCCTCAGCTGCCGATGGGGTGCCAGACGGTCTTGGCTTCGGTGGTATCCCGGATGGAGTAGGGGGAGTCGTGGGCTGAATTGGCCCAGTCCTGCGCCGGGGCGTGGAGGCGGACCCGGCGCACGGCGGCGGCTGCTCCGCGTTCCAGATTGGCGGCGTCCTCGCCGTCGAGAGCGGCCACAACCGCCCGGATGTGTTCGTGGGTGGCGAAGGTGGGCAGCAGGTCGGCGCGGGTGCCGGTGAGCAGATTCAGCACTCCGCCGGGCAGGTCGCTGGTGGCGAGCATCTCCCCCAGCAGGATGGCCGGATATGGGCGGCTCGGCGAAGCGAGGGCGACCACGGCATTCCCGCCGGTGATGGCGGGGAGGCAGAGGGTGAGTAGTGCGAGCAGGGGGGACGAGTCCGGGGCGACGACACCAACCACGCCAAGCGGTTCGGTGATGGTGAAATTGAAATGCGAGGTGGCAACCGGGTTCACCGAGCCGAGGATTTGCTCGTATTTGTCGGCCCAACCTGCGAAATGAACGATGCGCTCGATGGATCTTGTCACTTCGCGGCGGCCGGCCTCGGCGGGGGTGCCGTCGATGGCGAGTGCCCCGGCCATTTCGGAGGCGCGGGCCTCGAGCATTTCCGCGAGGCGGTAGAGGATCTGGGCGCGGTTGTAGGGACTGCGGCGCGACCAGCCGGCTCCGGCTTTGGCGGCGGCTTCCACGGCATTACGTAGATCCTTTTTCGTGCAGAGAGGGATGTTGCAAAGAAACGAGCCATCGCTCTCGTGGAGCGGGGCGACGCGTCCGGATTCGGAGCGGATGAAGGCGCCGCCGACATAACATTTCGGCGTCTTGGTGATGGCGAGGCGGGTCGTCATGGCAGGAGGTGGCGGGTGGTTAGCCTAGATGGGAAAATGGAACCACGAATTGACACGATGCCCGAAGGGCAGGGCCTTATCATGGGCACGAATTTTTAAAGGGTTGTGATGAAAGTAGCTTCCCTGGCAAGTGAGTTGGACTCGTTGAATGAATTATTGATCTTCATTTTTCTAATTTGTGTGTATTCGTGTCCATTCGTGGTTTTCCGGGTCATACGAGGCGGGCGTATTCGAGCAATCCGTGGCGGCCGCCTTCGCGTCCAAAGCCGGATTCCTTGTATCCTCCGAAAGGCGAGGAGGGGTCGAATTTGTTATACGTGTTTGCCCAGACGACACCGGCCTTGAGCGAGGCCGCCATCTTCAGGATACGCGAACCTTTGTCGGTCCATACTCCGGCACTGAGCCCGTAGTTCGTGTTATTGGCTTTTTCGATGGCTTCCTCGGGTGTGCGGAAGGTGAGGATGGAGAGCACCGGCCCGAAGATTTCCTCGCGGGCGACCCGATGGCTCATGGTCACTCCGGTGAAGAGGCTGGGCGCGTGGTAGAAGCCCTGCCGGGGCAGACGGCAGGCCGGTTGCCAAAGGTCGACACCTTCTTTCACGCCGCTGCCGACGAGTTCGCGGATGCGGGCGAGTTGTTCGGCCGAGTTGATGGCTCCGATGTCGGTGTTTTTGTCGAGAGGATCCCCGGTGCGCAGCGTGGAGATGCGGCGTTTCAAGCGGGCGGTGAGATCATCCGCGATGCTTTCCTGCACGAGCATGCGCGAACCGGCACAGCAGACATGACCCTGGTTGAAAAAGATGCCATTGATGATGCCTTCGACGGCCTGTTCGATGGGCGCATCTTCGAAGACGATATTGGCGGCCTTGCCTCCAAGTTCGAGGGTGAGTTTTTTCCCGGTTCCAGCGAGGGCGTGTTGAATTTTTTTGCCCACTTCGGTCGAACCGGTGAAAGCGATCTTGGCGGCGGCGGGATGATTGACAACAGCCGCGCCCGTTTCTCCGGCGCCGGTGACGATGTTGACGACACCGGGGGGAAGTCCCGCCTCGTCGAGCAGGGTGGCGAATTTCAAAGCGGTGATGGACGTCGTTTCCGCCGGTTTGATCACCACCGTGTTGCCGGTGGCGAGGGCGGGTGCGATTTTCCATGCCAGCATGAGCAGGGGGAAATTCCACGGGATCACCTGACCGACCACGCCGAGGGGTTCGAGATTCCGGCCGGGCGCGGCGTAGGCAAGTTTATCGGCCCATCCGGCGTGGTAGAAGAAATGTGCGGCAGCCATTGGCACATCGAAGTCGCGCGACTCGCGGATCGGCTTGCCCCCATCGAGCGTTTCCGCGACGGCGAACTCACGAGCGCGATCTTGGAGCAGGCGGGCAATGCGGAAAAGGTATTTGCCGCGTTCGGCTCCCGGCAGTTTGCTCCACGAGAGAAATGCCTTTTTCGCGGCGGCGTAGGCGGCATCGACATCGGCGGCATTGGCGAGCGGGATTTCACTGAGCTTTTTCCCGTTGCGCGGGGAAATCGAGTCAAAATACTTTCTCGATTTCGGGGCAACGTGGTTGCCTCCGATGTAGAGGGCGTAGCGGGCGGCGATATGGCCGGGCGCGGATTCCGGCGCTGGATCATATTCCCAGAGATCACCAAAGAGCAGTTCGCGGGCGGGCCGGGGGCGTTTGACGGATGGCATGGCTTGGAAAAGGTTGGAGGTTCGGATGACCGGACGATCAATAGCCGCCGGAGTCTTCGCTGAAGGACCAAGGGGCTTGGTAGGCACCAGTGCGCTGGGTTTCGAGTTGGCGCAGGAGATCATTGAGCAACGAGGAGGCACCGAAGCGGTAACACGTGTTGGTTAGCCAGGCGTCACCCAAGGTCTCCTTGACCGCGATGAGGAATTGCAAGGCTTGTTTGGCCGTGCGGATTCCACCGGCCGGCTTCATGGAAATGGGAACACCGGTGGCGAGATAATGATCGCGAATGGCTTCGAGCATGACTTGATTGTTGCCGAGGGTAGCGTTGGCGGAGGTTTTTCCGGTCGAGGTCTTGATGAAGTCCCCCGGTCGCAGCACGCGCATGGCGAGTATGGAGGCGGCGCGGATATTGTCATAAGTTTCCAACTCGCTCGTTTCGAGAATCACCTTGAGGGTCGATGCGCCGCAGGCTTCGACGACTGCGGAAATCTCGTCGCGCACCAGGTCCACCTCTCCGGCCAGAAATGCACCCCGGTTGATGACCATGTCGATCTCGTTGGCTCCATCTTCGACCGCAGCGCGCACTTCGGCGAGGCGGGTCTTCAAGGGAGCCTGACCGGAGGGAAAGGCGGTGGCAACGGAGGCGACTTTCACCCCGCTGCCCCGGACATGGCGCACGGCATGGCGGACCATCGACGGGTAAACGCAGACGGCCGCGACCCGTGCGGTATCCCCCGTGTCGTGAGGGCACATGGCCTTTTGGCACAGGGAGGCAACTTTGCCCGGCGTGTCCTTACCTTCGAGGGTGGTGAGGTCGATCATCGAAACCGCAAGCTTCAGGGCCCGGACTTTCGAGGCCTTCTTGATGCTGCGGGTTGTGTATTTGGCGACCCGCTCTTCGACGCCGACGGCGTCGACGGGGCCGGATTCCTCCAAGAGTCGCGAGAGGGCGGAGCGTGGCATTCCGCGAATGTGACGGGATCCGGTGGAACTTGCAAGCCCGGAGAATGGCCGGGGATAGGAGTTGGTCCCCCCTGCCGTAACCTCCTCATGTGGCGAAAATTCCTAACCATCTTCCTCCTTCTCGGCATCATGGACATTCCGGCGACCCAAAAACGCCCGGACGCCGTCACCATTCCCGTTTACTACCACGGTTCAGACACGGATGCGACAATTGAGAATGTGACCGTGCCCTATGCGGTTTATTCCGCCGAACCCGAGTGGAAGGGCATGGCCATGAGTCGCCCTTACACTCCACCTGCTCTGGAAGCCAATCACCAGCCGGGCGACGTGAATCTGCTCTCGCTTTACGGCATCACCATCAGTGCCGATCTCGTGGTTGACGAGGCAAAACGATCGTCCGGCCCGGATGTCGTCGTGACCATCGATGCCTCCAAGGCCGCCTGTCCAGATGGTTGCCCATTTTCCATCGAGGAGGTTCTCAAGGCCGCCCGGGACTGTATTCCTCTGAATGTTTCCGAAGCCGGCATGCGCCGGGTGACGGTCAAAGTGATTGAGCCGACACCCGCTGGGCCTTGATCCAATCACGGCGTTGTGCGACCCAGTTCGCATGAAAACCCCGTTGCCGGAAAAATCGAGCCTTGAGGAAATCCGGGCCCGTTTCGATGCCGATGTCGAACGTTTCAGCGTGCTGGAGACCGGGCAGCAGTCCACCATCGACGCGCCCTTGGCCATGGAACTCATCACGAGGGCCGCCGTCGCTGCCACTCCGCACATGCGGAGGGCGCTCGATATTGGATGCGGAGCCGGCAACAACACCCTCCGGCTGCTCGCGGAAATCAACCCCCTTGACTGTGACCTGCTCGACCTGAGCCAGCCCATGCTCGACCGCGCCCACGTGCGCGTCGCCGCCGTCAACCGGGGGACAACACGAGTTATCCGGGGCGTTTTCCGCGACGCCGACCTGCCCGGGGCGCCATATGATGTGATTCTCGCCGCCGCGGTGCTGCATCATTTACGGGATGATTCCGACTGGCTGACCGGGTTCACCCGCCTGCACGACCTGCTCGCGCCTGGCGGGAGTCTCTGGATCACGGATCTCGTCACCCACAGCGTGCCGGAAGTCGATCGACTCATGTGGGATCGTTACGGCGACTACCTGGCCGGCATTGGCGGAACCGACTACCGGGAAAAGGTTTTTGCCTACATCGACCGGGAAGATTCCCCGCGCCCGCTTTTCTGGCAGCTCGATCTGCTCCGCCGTGTTGGATTCCAGGAAATCGAAATCCTGCACAAGAATTCCAATTTTGCGGCCTTCGGAGCGCGAAAAAGTGCCATCCCCCCGGCCTGATGACCGGTCAATTTCGGAAAGATCTAAAATTCCTTTCACCTCACGCTTGAACGTGGTGCGGGCATGGCCGAAACTGGGCGAACCCGTTCCTCGCTCACGCATGAAATTTATCTTTGTCACTGGTGGTGTCGTTAGTTCGCTCGGAAAAGGACTCGCCGCCGCCTCACTGGGGACGCTCTTGGAGCACCGCGGCCTCAAGGTCGTGCTGCAGAAGTTCGACCCCTATCTCAATGTGGATCCCGGCACCATGTCCCCCTTCCAGCACGGCGAGGTTTACGTGCTCGACGACGGGGCCGAGACCGACCTCGACCTCGGTCACTACGAGCGTTTCACCAGCAGCAACCTCAGCCGCCTCAACAACCTCACCTCCGGTCAGGTTTACGAAACCGTCATCCGCAAGGAACGCAACGGCGACTACCTCGGGAAAACCGTGCAGGTCATTCCCCACGTCACCAACGAAATCAAAGCCCGCATCCACGAAGTTGCGTCCGTCACCAAGGCGGATGTGATCATCACGGAAATCGGCGGCACCGTCGGCGATATCGAGGGCTTGCCTTTCCTCGAAGCCATCCGGCAATTCCGCCACGACGTCGGCATCGAGAATGTCCTCTTCATCCACGTCACCCTCATCCCCTACATCAAAGCCGCAGGCGAACTGAAAACGAAACCGACCCAACAGTCCGTCGCCAAACTCCGCGAGATCGGTATCGCACCGGACATCCTCATTTGCCGCGCCGAACACGAGGTCGAACTCGAACTCCGGGAAAAGATCGCCATGTTCTGCAACATCGAGCGCCGGGCCGTCATCGAATGCCGGGATGTCGAGCACTCGATTTACGAGGCTCCGCTCGCCCTCCGCAACCAGCGCCTCGACGACCTCGTCTGCGAGAAGCTCCGCATCGACGCCCCGCCGCCCGATCTCACCCCGTGGCGCAATTTTGTCCACCACGTCATCCATCCCGGCAGCCGTTGCCGCATTGCCGTGGTCGGGAAATACATCGAACTGCAGGATGCTTACAAGTCGATCTACGAAGCCATCGTGCACGCCGGGGCCGCCCATGATTGCGGCGTAAAAGTCCTGCGTGTTGATGCCGAAGACATTGAAAAAGACGGCCCGGCTCCCCATCTCGGCAACATCGATGGCATCCTGATTCCCGGTGGCTTCGGCGACCGCGGCACGGAAGGCAAGATCCTCGCCGCCGGTTTCGCCCGCGAGAATGGCATCCCGTATTTCGGCATTTGCCTCGGCATGCAAATCGCCAGCATTGAATTCGCCCGCAGTGTGTGCGGACTTGAAGGCGCGAACTCCACCGAATTCGACAGCAAAAGCCCGCATCCGGTCATTTGCCTTCTGGAGGAACAGGAAAACGTGACCGGCAAGGGCGGCAACATGCGCCTCGGGACCTGGCAAACCAAACTGCAACCCGGCACCCTCGCCCACCGACTCTACGGGCGAGATGAAATCAGCGAACGCCACCGCCACCGCTACGAGTTCAACCAGAAGTATCTCCCCCAATTTGAAAAGGCGGGTTTCGTGATCTCCGGTGCCTCCCCGGACGGCACGCTGGCCGAGGTGATCGAAATCCCCGCCCATCCCTTCTTCGTCGCGGTCCAGTTCCATCCGGAATTCCAATCAAAACCCAATCGACCGCACCCGGTTTTCTCGGGATTTATCCGGGCCTCTCTGGATCGTGCGATCTCACGGAAAGACTGAGCCCCCGGTTCGCGTATGGCTTGGCAGGTGGCGTCGTCGGCCTTGGCCGGCCACCCCGCAATGACCCGTCTTCCATGAACCGCCGCCATTTCCTCCGCACCGCAGCCATCGCCGCCGCCGCTCCCATGTTTGCCCGCGCCCAGGCAGCCGCCGCACCTCTTTTCCGGCTTTCTCTGGCCCAGTGGTCACTCCACCGCGCACTTTTCAGCGGCAAACTCGATAATCTCGATTTCCCGGCTTATGCCAAGAAAGTCGGCGTCGAAGGGGTGGAATATGTGAACATCTTTTTCAAAGACCGGGCCCGGGATCAGGCCTATTTGACCGAGTTGAAAAAGCGCTGCACCGACAATGGCATCCAGAGCGTGTTGATCATGTGCGACCGCGAGGGTGATGTCGGCGATCCCGATGAGAAGAAACGCGCCGAGGCGGTGGAAAATCACCTCCGGTGGATCGAGGCCGCGAAGTTCCTCGGCTGCCACTCCATTCGGGTCAATGCCCGCTCCAGCGGCTCGCCCGAAGAGCAACACAAACTCGTGGTTGACGGACTCAGCCGCCTTGGCGAAGCCGCCAAACCCCATGATATTGGTGTGATCGTCGAAAATCACGGTGGTCTCTCCTCCGATGGAGCATGGTTGGCCGGCACACTCAAGGCCGTCGGTATGGAAAGCGTCGGAAGCCTCCCCGACTTCGGCAATTTCCACGACTACGACCGCTATCAGGGTATTGAAGATCTCATGCCCTACGCCAAAGGCGTGAGTGCCAAATCACATGAGTTCGATGCGGCCGGCAATGAAACCAAGACGGATTACGAGCGCGCGATGCGCCTCGTGCTCCAGGCCGGCTACCGCGGCTTTGTCGGCATCGAATACGAAGGCTCTGGCAAATCCGAAGACGACGGCATTATCGCCACGCGCGATCTCTTGATCAAACTCAAAGAGAAACTCGCCGGCGAGTTCAAGTGAGGATCCGGGGCGCCTCAGTCCGCCGTGGTTAGCGCACGACGTCCTAGTCGCGGCCGAAATTGTGCCCGGGCTTCCGCTTCCCTATCAATCCAGCTTGCGCGATGGTGCTGCCGGTGGTGTGGGCTGGCCGCCAGGTTTAGGCGGCGGAGGTTGCTCGAGGTTGTTGACCGTGAACTCCAGTCGCTCTTGGTAAAAGTTGTTGGTGTCGATTTCCCATCCGCAGGGCACGAGCATTTGGTCGGCGATTTCCCGGGCCTTGATGTAGGTGGCGAAGCTGTTGGGATGAACCTTGAAAATGACCACCGAACGGGGCGTGCGTTTGATATAGTCGCAGATGTTATGGAAGCGGCCCTTGGGTTCATCAAGGTCCGAGAGCGTGGCATCGCCTTGCTCAGAATCGAAGGTCACCCGGAAATTCAGCCTGTTCCATGGTTTGTTGTAAGGAACAGAGATGCTCTGTTTGCGGACCTTCAGGTTTTTCTTCTCGAAATGCTGCACGATCTTTTCCTGGTCGTAAACCCGGACGTCCGGCTTGTTGGGGATTCTCTTCAATTCGCGGAACCAATTCCGATCGTTGAACTTGAATTCGTCCAGCACCATGGTGCGGGCTTGTTGGGAATCGATCAGGTGGATCTGCTCTTTGAAAGTGTGGATGTAGAAGATCACCGCCGAGTCCGGTATCTCGCGGCTATTCGGGATTTTTACGACCGTCGGTTCGGGAGCTTTCGGCACGGGGGTTTGATCCAACAGGGCCTTGATGCGGCTGATTTCTGCGAGGATGACTTCGGTCTTCTTCTGCTCTGCGGTCTCGACTTTCTTTTCCGCGTCCACTTTTTTCCTGAGCTCGGACAGCTCGAGCAGCGCTGTTTTGTTATCCTCGATGGATTTCTCCAAAAGCGAGAGGTCGGCCCGGATGGCGGCAATTTCGTGTTCCGTGGGCTTGGGCGCTTTGAATAAGTCCTGTTGCCGCACGAGCTGCGCGGCCAGCTCGTTTTTCTGTTCCTTCGCGGCCGCGATTTCCCCGGGTGTGGCAGGCGTCAGATCGTCGAAGAATTTTTCGACGGTATTCTTCACGTCCAATTGCAGAAGGATGAGAATCACGATGAGCACCGCCACCACGTTGGTCAAGGCGTCCATGAGCGAGTCCATGCTCACGCCTTGTTCATCGGATGTTTTTCTGCGGCCCATGGTTGAAAAGATGTCGCTTTACTTGCGGATGAAGAGGGAGAGGTCGATTTCGCCATCGGTGGGAACGGGCAACTTTCCGATGCGGAGATTGAATTTGGTCTCGGCGAGGCCTCCCGCGTCGCGGAAGCTGATCTGGCCGTCCTTGCGGATCAAGAACAGCACGAGATGGTCGCGCGCGGACTTCGTCTCGTTGAAAACCCCGGCCAACCGGCTGTCGGTGGCGATGGCGGCGGATGCGATGGGCAATTTCTTCCCCGATGAATCGAGCAGCACGATGCCGGCCGCGTTGCATTCGACAAATGCCAGTTTGGTGTTGGCCGAGATGCCGGAACCAGCCGGGTTGATGCGCACTGGCTGCGGTTTGGTATCCGGTTTGATCTTTCGTTTCTCCAGCTCCGCCTTGAGCGCGGCGAGTTCTTTTTCCAGAGTGGGGCGTTCCTTCCGCAGGGAGGCAATCTGCGTGAGGATCAGCTCGAGCATCTTCTGGAGCACGCTGTCCGTCTCCTTGGGATTGGCATCCTTGTCGGCGAGTTGCTGGCGGAGGATGATGCGTTTGTTTTCCAATTCGCTGACTTCGACGAGCGCGGCATTCCGTTCCTTGAGCATGGCTTTGGTCTTCTCGATCTCCGCCTTTTGCTTCTTGATGTCCGCGCGCAACTGCTGGTGTTCCTTCGCCCGGGCCAGCTCGGCCGGGTCGCGTTCATTATCCGGCGGCTTCTGGGTGTCGCTGATGATTTTGATCACCATCGTGAGAATGCCGATGAGACAAGCCAGAATGCTCAAGAACGGGAACAGGGAAACCCCGGTTCCGGCGGCACTGGATTGGCGGCGTGACATAAGCGGAAACGCGCGGTGGGGTCAGCGGCTGAAGAAGCCCTTTTTCTGGATAACGATGGTCTGCCCGCCGAGCTGCTTGAGCAGCGCGTTGAGAGACTCGACTCCCTGGTTCAGGGCGGAGAAGTATCCGTTGAGCTGTTTGGTGGGCTCGGCGAAAGAGTCCTTGGTTTGTGAAGCGAGTTTTTGCACTGCCTCCTCGAAGGTTGATTCCACCTTTGATTGGTGGGTGTCAAGGCGGGTTTTGAGCACGTCTCCCGCGTCGCGCAGGAGGACGGAGGCTTCCTGCAACTTCACCAGGAAAACCTCGTGTGCGCGGGAAAGGGAAGCCGCGAAAGCCGGAATGTTCTCGGCCTGGGTCTTCAACAGATCATCGGTCGTGCTCTTGGAGTCATTCAGCTTGGGCAGGAGTTTCTCCGTGCAGAAAGCGTCGATTTCCGTGAGCATGGCCTCTTCTTCCTTCTGCATGATGGCCATGGGGAACGACAAAATCATGGACAGGATGAGGCCGAGCAAGGTCGTGTCGAAGGCGACACCGAGTCCGCCGGTAAGATTGTTGATCGAAGCCTTGAGTGCCTCGGGATCGGTCGACCCCGCCGAGAGCGAACTGACCGCCGTCGATAGGCCCTGGACCGTTCCGATGAAGCCGAGGATGGGGATGGCCCAGAGGAAAACCTTGAGCAAGGTATAGGAGCCGGAGATGCGGTTGGCGTCGATGTCGGACTGCGAGCCGAGGAAGGCCGCGACCTCGCCGTTGCTGTTGCGCTTTTCGAATAGCTCGAGACCCTTGCGAATGCGGTTCACCATCAGGCTGTCGCGCAGGCGTGTTGGCAACTTGTAGATGTGATCGATGAATCCGCCCACGCTGTGCGTATTGATTTCGCTTCCCAGTTTCGCGGGCACGATGTCGAGCATCATCGCCCGGCGCTGGCGCTGGGTGCGTTTCCATTTCATGAAGATGATCACAAATCCCCAGATGAAGAAGTGGATTTCCGCGTAATTCACCCAGCCGCGTTTGAGGAAAATATCGGAGAAATAGTTCCCGTGGAAGGGCAGCAGGGCGAAAAGAAAGACCGCCGTGACGATGGTGGCGATACCAAGGCTAACGAAGAAATTGATATTCGCATGGTCCTCTTCATGCCAACCGCCCCGTTCGCCCTGATCCTCGGCCTGACCTTGGGCTGGAGCCGCTTGGGGCCCGCTGGTGGAGGGGATGGAGGCCTTCCTTTTGGCTGTTGCAGGCAATGCGGGCACTTGGAACCGGCCATTGCAGGCCGGACACGACACGACCTTGCCGGCGTGTTCATCCTCGGTGGTCATGCTGATTTTGCAATGCGGGCACTGGAATTCCATAAGCGTTTCGGGAGATTCCGAATTACAGCGCAAAATCGAACGCCCGGCAATGGAATTCGCCGGGATGCCGCCAAACCCGAAACAAATGCTGGAAATCCTCCGCCGAGACGTGCAAACTGACATTTGTCATGCCCGAGACCCTCAGCCAAGCCTTGCGTGAACTTTGGAATCCGCAATACCAGCATGTGGTGCTATTGCCCTTTCTCATCCACGGGCTGGTGCTGACGGGTTTGATGGCTTTGGGGGCGACGGTGCTCAAACAGACCCGTGCGGGTGCCTTGGCTCTCCTGCTCCTTGCGCTCTGCGCGGGGAGCGTGTTCGCTTACCTTCAGGCGCGCGGGGCGTCACTGACTGCTATCCAGGGCGCCCACACGAAGTATGAAGCTACGGAGATCGCTGCCATCGGAGAGCGGTTGCCATCGCTGGTCTGGGTTTATTATGCCGTGGCCGGACTCGCCCTCGTGGCGCTCGTAGCGGGTCTGAGCAAACCCAGCCTCCGCATGCTCTTCGGGATTCTGGCGGGGCTTGCTGGCATAGGGGTCGGATTGTGGGGATTGGATCTCCATTATCGCGAAAGCCGGATCTACCACCCCAATCTGCTTCCTTCCTCCGTCGAGCGGCCCAATCTTCCGACCCAGAGCCCGCCTGCCGCTCCGAAAGTGCAACCGGCTCGTCCGGCTCAGCCCGGTGGTCGTTGAAAGTCTTCCGGCGGCGAGGATTCCATTTGCCAACGTGCCGGGATTCCGGTTCGTTCCCCCGCGACCAGAATGGTCGAAGTTCCCGTCATGAAAAAGCACGCCGAAGCCTTTCTTTTTGATTACCTCTCTACGCCATCACCGACCGGATTCGAAGCCCCCGGGCAGCGGAAATGGCTGCAGTATGTGAAGCAATATGCCGACAGTGTCGAAAGCGATACCTACGGCACTGCATGGGGCACACTGAAGGGCACGGCGGAGAAAGGTCCGGTGGTGATGCTCGAAGCCCATGCCGATGAAATCGGCTACATTGTCAAATACATCACCAAAGAAGGGTTTCTCCACATCGACCGCATCGGGGGATCAGACACCGCCACCGCGCGCGGGAGGCGTCTCGACATCATGGGCGATCAGGGCATTGTGCGCGGCGTTATCGGCAACACGGCAATTCACCTGCGCCGCGATTCGTTGCACGACGAGAAGGCGCCGAAAATCCACGAACTCTATGTGGATGTGGGGGCGAACTCTGCCGCCGAAGTCGCGAAGATGGGCATCCGGGTTGGCCATCCCGCCGTCTATACCGACACCTGCGAGCGACTGGGCAAAAATCTGCTCGTTGGCCGCGCCCTCGACAACCGTCTCGGCGGATTTGTCATCGCGCGCGTTTTAGAAGAATTGGCAGGTGCGAAGAAACGTCCGGCCGCCACCGTGCATGTGGTCAACGCGGTGCAGGAGGAAATCGGTGGCAATGGTGCGATGATGGTCGCCCACCGGCTCTTCCCCGATATCGCGATCGTGCTTGATGTCACCCACGCCACCGACACACCGGGAATTGCGAAGGAAGTGCATGGCGAAACCAAACTCGGTGGTGGTCCCTCGGTCACCCACGGCACCTGCAACCATCCGGAGGTGATCAAGCGGCTCATGGAAACCGCCGACAAAGCGAAGATTCCACTCCAGCATGAATCCTCCTCGCGGTATTCCGGCACCGATACCGACAAGATTTTCCACACCCGCGACGGCATCGCCTCCGGGCTCGTCTCCTTCCCGCTGCGCTACATGCATTCGGTTATCGAGACTGTGCATCTCGATGATGTCAGCCGCACCATCGAATTGCTGACGGCATTCATCGCAGGCCTCAAGCCGGGAGAGCGGTTCAAGGTGAAGCTTCTTTGACCGGCGTCATTCTTCCTCCGCTCCCCCCATTGAGGGGAGCGCATGGACGTCTTCACACGGGGTCTATGGCGGGCCTCAGTTCGCGACGATGTTCACCAGTTTCCCTGGCACGACGATCACCTTGCGGATGGTCAATCCTTCGAGATGTGGTTTCGCTTTCGGAGCCTGGAGCGCGCGCGCTTCCAGTTCATCCTTCGGGCAATCCGGAGCGACGGTGAGTTTGTCGCGCAGTTTGCCATTCACCTGCACGATGATGTCGATCTCATCCACCACGAGGGCTGCAGGATCCCAGACCGGCCACGATTGCTGGCAAAGTTGGCCCGGCGGCAGCGATGGGAAAGCCGCTTGCAGGCGCGCATTCAGTTCTTCGGTCAGGTGGGGAGCGAAGGGATTGAGCAGGCGCAGGAAGATGTGGAGGATATCGGTGGAAACGGTATCACCACTCATGAGTGCATCGTTATTGCAGACCATGAGCTGGGGAATGGCCGTGTTGAAGGCAAGTCGGTCGATATCTTCCGTGACCTTGCGGATGCTCTGGTGCACGAGGCGGCGGACCTTCTTGTCTTCGCACGGAGTGTCGGTCACCCGGCGTGAGATTCTCCAAGTGCCTTCCTGATCTTCCTCCATCACCACTCGCCACACGCGGGCGAGGAAACGGTTCACGCCTTCCACGCCCTTCGTGCTCCATGGTTTCGCATCCTGCAAAGGGCCCATGAACATCTCGAAGAGACGCAAAGAATCGGCTCCGTATTCGGCCACGATGTCATCGGGATTGATCACATTTCCGCGCGACTTGGACATTTTTTGTCCGTCTTCGCCTAGGATCAAGCCTTGGTTGACCAGTTTCTGGAATGGTTCGGGAGTGGAAAGATAGCCGAGGTCGTGGAGGACCTTGTGCCAGAAGCGGGCGTAGAGCAAATGCAGCACGGCGTGTTCCGTGCCGCCGACATAGAGGTCAACGGCACCGTGGGAGCCGGTGAGCCAGTAGGCTTCCGCTTCTTTGGAGAGGAAAGCATCTTTGTTGCGCGGATCGCAATAGCGCAGGTAATACCAGCAGGAACCAGCCCACTGCGGCATGGTATTGGTTTCGCGTTCGGCGGTTTCCGAATAACGAATCCAGTCCACCGCGCGGGCGAGCGGACCACGTGGATCACCGGTGGGACGGAAGTCTTCCATCTCCGGTTGGAGCAGGGGAAGTTCCGATTCGGGGATGGCCCGATGGGATCTATTTTCCCAAACGATGGGGAACGGTTCGCCCCAGTAACGCTGGCGGCTGAACAACCAATCGCGCAGCTTGTAGTTCACGCGTCGCAGTCCTTTGCCCTCGGCTTCCAGCCAGAGGGTCATTTTTTTCTTGGCCTCGATGGTGCCGAGCCCATCGAGGAAACCGGAGTTCACGGCAAGGCCGTCCTCGGTGAAGGCGGTTTGCTGGATTGAATCTTCTTCATCGCTGGCAATCGCTTCCGGCCCTTGCACCACTCGTTGGATCGGCAGGCCGAACGCACGGGCGAATTCGTGGTCGCGTTCGTCGTGCCCGGGCACGGCCATGATCGCTCCCGTTCCGTAACCCATGAGCACATAGTCCGCGATCCAGATCGGGATCTCCTTGCCATTGACCGGATTGATGGCAGTGGCTCCGGTGAAGACACCGGATTTTTCCTTGGCCAACTCGGTGCGTTCAAGATCACTTTTCGACGCACAGGCCTTCCGATAGGCGGCGACGGCTTCCGCTTTCTCCGGTGTGGTGATCGTATCGACCAGCGGATGTTCCGGCGCGAGCACCATGTAGGTCGCTCCGAACAGGGTATCCGGACGAGTGGTGAAAACCGTGAGATCTTCGCCGGCGGGCGGCACCCGGAAAAATACTTCCGCGCCTTCGCTGCGGCCGATCCAATTGCGCTGGTGGGTCTTGATGCCTTCCGGCCAGTCGAGGCCATCGAGATCATTGATCAAGCGTTCGGCATAAGCTGTGATGCGCAGCATCCATTGGCGTAGTGGCCGACGCTCAACCGTGTGGCCCTTTGAGCGCCACTCCTCGACTTCCTCGTTCGCGAGCACGGTGCCGAGATCCGGCGACCAATTCACCGGCACCTCCGCGACGTAGGCGAGGCGGACCGCGTCGATTTGTTCCTTGCTCCAACCTTTCGCTTCCAACTCGGAAACCGGACGCGCCCGCCCGCTTTCCGCATCGACATAGCTATTATAGAGCCGCAGGAAGATCCACTGTGTCCATTTCACGTAGTCCGGGTCGGTGGTATCGACTTCGCGCGACCAATCGTAGGAAAATCCGATCGCCTTGAGCTGGCGGCGGAAATTTTTCACGTTCGCTTCGGTCGTCACCCGTGGGTGCTGGCCGGTCTTGATGGCATATTGTTCGGCGGGCAAACCGAAGGCATCCCATCCCATCGGGTGGAGGACGTTGTAGCCCTGCATGCGGCGAGCCCGTGCGAGAATGTCGGTGGCGGTATATCCCTCCGGGTGGCCGACATGGAGTCCGCTGCCGCTCGGATACGGGAACATGTCGAGCACGTAGAATTTCGGGCGAGAGGCATCGAACCCTGCCTCTCCTGGTCCAAGAGTGCGGTAGGTGTTTTCCGATTCCCACCGGCTTTGCCAAGTGGGTTCGAATTCATCAAAGGGAAAGGGCTTGCGGCGGTCGGACATGGTGGGAAACGCGGACTCTAGCATCCGTCATGCTTTTCCGCCAGCAGGAACGGGTTTTTCCAGCCGCACCGTCCCTAGCGGTGTCCAATCTTGGTCGGGGCGACAGGATTCGAACCTGCGACCTCTACGTCCCGAACGTAGCGCTCTACCAGGCTGAGCTACGCCCCGATCTTGGGAACCCAGCAGACAGTAAAAAACCGTTCACGCGGGAGGTGAAATTCGGCCTTTCCCACAAATTTGCAAACCATTTCTTGGCTCATGCGGGCTCAATGCACTCACCCCCACGGTGGAGGTTCCTCGGCAACCAGCGGCAGATCCATCTCTTTTCCCGCCTTCCGGCACGGCGGCTCGCCGAGCAATGATGGCAGTCGCGCCTCGAGCCAGGCGCGTGCTTCCCGCGTTTTGACCGCGCAGGCCCAGATGGTGATCACGTGCCAGCCGAGGGCGCGCAGTTCGTTTTCAACCCGCGTGTCGCGCTTCCGGTTGCCTTCGATCTTCTGTTTCCACCAGTTCCGGCGGGATTTTGGCAGGTGGAAATCCGGGCAATTCTCGTGGCCGTGCCAGAAACATCCATGCACCAGAACCACCGTGCGCAGGGCGGGAAGCACGATGTCGGGTTTCCCGGGAAGCTGGCGGTTGCGCGGACCTCTCACCGTGAAGCGATAGGCGAGCCGGTGCAGAAGCGATCGCACCCGCTTTTCCGGTCCGGTGTCGGACCCGGTGATGCGGGCCATCACTTCCGAGCGTTTTTCCGGCGACCAGATATCGGCCATGGGGAAAAGCTGCCATCACCAGGGAAACCGGCAAGCGCCGATGGTGCGGCGAAAGGAAAACGTGGACAACCGCGCCTCCATCCGGCACGCTGGAACCATGGCCAACGATGCCTACGAGCTATTTGTTCCATCCGAGCGGGACCACGATGAGTTGGCCCGCTTGATTCATCATTCCACCAACACCTGGTATGAGCGGAATCGCGGCTATCGCATCTTCACATGCACGCCGGAGGACTGCCGAATTTTTCCCGACTTCTACGGGGAGTTGGATCCGGGCCAGGCGATCGCTCTGCGCTGCCGGAAAGATCGACTCATCGCGGCATCGTGTTTTTACCATCCCCGGATCACCCATGCGTCGCTTGGCATCATGAACGTGCATCCCGAGCATGCCGGACGAGGGTTGGCGAGTCGTTTGTTAGGAGAAATCACCGCCCGTGCCGAAGGCGCGCGTCTTCCGTTGCGTTTGGTCTCCAGCGCGATGAATCTCGATTCGTATTCGCTCTACACCCGCCACGGCTTCGTGCCCTTCGCCATTTACCAGGATATGCTCCTGCGCGTGCCGGAAGAGGGGTTGCCTCCCGCCGCCCAGGAACTACCCCGCGTCCGCCCGGCCGGGACAAAGGACATCGCCGCCATGGTCGATCTGGAAATGGAAATCGCGGGGATCCGGCGTCCGGGAGACATCGCGCGGTTTGTCGAGGATACAAGCGGTTGGTGGCGGGTCTTTGTGGTGGAGAATCCGGATGGTTCGCTGGACGGTTATTTGGCCTCCATTGATCATCCGGCCAGCCGGATCATTGGACCGGGTGTGGCTCACGGCGATGCCACTGCCGTGGCCTTGGCCCGTGCCCAACTCGACCATTTCCGGGGTCTGCAGCCGTTGATCCTTTTGCCCGCTGACCGCCCGGCATTATCCCGCGCACTGCACGACCTCGGGGCGCGAAATTGCGAGATCCACTTCGCCCAAGCCCGGGGACCGGTGCCGAAGCCAACCGGCATCGTCTTCCCGACCTTCCTTCCGGAATCGGGATAACCGATTGTCTCACTCTTTCGGCATCATCGACGGCACGAGGGCTGCATCCGCGTCCAAGGCGCTGAGAAAATCCGGATACAGCGGCGACCAGCCTGTTGTGCGCAGGCGGGCATTCGACACCGCTTTGCTCGTCCATCCGCGTTTGCGCCCGATCGGGCGCGGACCTTCCGGTGGCACGGGCAGCCCGAGACGGGCGGCGGCCTGCTCTAACAATTCACGCTGCTCCATGGGTGTATCATCGGCCACGTTGACCAGATGAGGTGTATCGGCAAAACGAGCGAGCAGATGTTGGATGGCACGAGCCGCATCGTCGCGGTGGATTTGATTGACCACACGTTTGCCGCCGTCTTCGATCACCGCCTCTCCACGCAGCAATTTGCCCAAGATGACCGCGCGCCCTGGGCCGTAGATCCCGGCCAATCGTGCTACCTTCGCTCCGGCGGCGAGCGCGATGTCCTCGGCCTGGCGGAGCAGTCTTCCGGTTTCCGTGCCCGGCTCGGCGGGCGAGTCCTCGGTCACAACCGAACCATCCGTCTGCCCATAGACCGACGTGCTACTGGTGAAAACGAGCGCCACGCCGGGGAACTCGGTGGTCAAGTGCCGCAAACCAGCGACAAAAACCCGCTCGTAGGCTTCGGTTCCCCCGCGTGACGAACTGGCGGCATGCACCATGGCATCAACCCGCGGCAAAGCCGACCGCACCGCCGCCACGGAGTGGCCATCGCCCAGATCGGCGGCCAGCCACTCCAGCCCAGCCGGACCGTCTTTCTCCGGGGCGCGGCTCAAACCGACCACACGCCATCCGTCGTCGAGGAAAAGGCGCGCCACTTCCTTCCCCAGATAGCCGCAACCGGCCACCAGCAGCAAAGGACGCGAGTCGGAGTTTTCCATGTTTCGCAATCTACGCTCGGCCCACCGCTGGGAAAACGACGAAGATCCAGTGGCGGGCAATTTCCAGCATTGCCGAGCGGGGCAAAAGCCGCCACGCTATGGCCATGGCACGATTGGATGAACTGGCCGCCCTCGTCGGGGCCGAAATCACGGGCCCGGGCGACCGGGTGATCTCCGGCGTCGCTTCGCTCGTCGAGGCGGGACCCGACGACATCAGTTTTTTCCACAATCCAAAGTATCTCCAGCAACTCGCCCGCACTGTCGCCGGAGCGGTGCTCGTGCCGACCAGCCTCGATCGCACCACTCTTCCCGAAGGACCGGTCTATCTCGCCGTCGAAAACCCGTCTTTTGCTTTCGCGGCCATTGTCGGCCATTTCCAACCCCCGCCGCCCCCGCCGGTCTTTGGCATCCATCCCCGAGCGGTGGTGGATGAGTCTGCCCAGTGCAATCCGGCGGCTGTTTCCATCGGCCCGGGAGCAGTCGTCTCCGCCGGAGTGAAAATCGGTGATGGCACCATCATCGGTGCCAATGTTTTTCTCGGCCCCGGCGTGGTGGTGGGAGAAAATTGCCAATTTCATCCCGGCGTGGTTGTGCAAACGAATTGCCGAATCGGCAACCGCGTCATCCTGCAACCGAATGTGGTCATTGGAGGCGATGGCTTCGGCTACGAAATGGTCGATGGGCGTCAACTCAAGATCGATCAGGTCGGTATCGTGCAACTCGAGGATGATGTCGAGATCGGAGCCGGCTCGACCATCGACCGCGCCCGCTTCGGGCGCACGCTCATCGGCGAAGGCACGAAGATCGACAATCAGGTGCAAATCGCCCACAACGTCATTATCGGCAAACATTGCGTCATTGTCTCGCAGACCGGCGTCGCCGGCAGCACCATCATTGGCAACCATGTAACCCTCGCCGCCAAAGTCGGCGTGGCCGGGCACCTCCATATTTGCGACCGCGCCGTGATCATGGGCGATGCCAACGTGACCAAAAACATCACCGAACCCGGCTACTACATGGGTTATCCCGCGGCTCCAGCCAATGAAGCCCGCCGCCAGACCGCGGCCGCCCGCCTTTTGCCCGAGTTGCTCAACCGCGTGCGGAATTTGGAAAAATCCCAAAGCCCGCCAACGTAGTAGGGGCCGTAGCTAGACCTTTGGAGCCTTCGAAGCCTCGGCGAAGTAGGCCCGGTCAATATCCCAAACACCGAAGAAACATCCGCCTCCCACCTATGAAATCGATTCAATTGCTTGCCCTCGCCGCCATCACCTGCTGCGCCACTCCAATCCTGCGTGCCGAAGATCCGAAACCCGATGCCGATGGTTGGATCTCTCTCTTCAATGGCAAGGACCTGACGGGCTGGACCCCGAAAATTACCGGCTACGATCTCGGCGACAATTTCGCCAACACCTACCGCGTCGAGGATGGTGTCATTAAAGTTTCCTACGACGGCTATCCCGAGTTCGCGCAGAAGTTCGGCCACCTTTTCTACAAGACTCCTTACACCGACTACATCTTCCAGGTTGAATACCGTTTCACCGGCGAGCAAGTCAATGGCGGCCCCGGTTGGGCCAAACGCAACAGCGGTGTGATGATCCACGGACAGGATCCCGCCACCATGACCAAAGGCCAGGACTTCCCGGTTTCCCTCGAAGTGCAGCTCCTCGGTGGATTCGGCGAAGGCGAACGCACCACCGCCAACCTCTGCACGCCGGGCACCCTCGTGAGCATCGACGGCAAACTCCGCAAGGAACATTGTATCAGCTCCAAGTCGAAAACCTTTAACGGGGAAGTCTGGGTCACCTGTGAAATCGAAGCCCGTGGCAACAAGATCATCCACCGCATCAATGGCGAGGAAGTGATGAGCTACGAAAACCCCGTGCTCGACCCCAATCACGGCGAGGCGAAAAAATTGATCAAGGATGGCAAAGTCGAATTGACCGGCGGCACCATTTCCCTGCAATCGGAAAGCCACCCGGTCGAGTTCCGCAACATCCGGATCAAGCCGTTGAAATGAGCGTTGAACCCAGCAAGGGAAAAATCCGCCATTCCGTCAGCCGCTGGTGTTTCGGCAGCATTCCGTTGCCGGAGTTCTGTGCCGCCGTCAAACCGCTCGGCATCGAATCAGTCGAGTTATTGACCGTCGACGAGATCCCCGTGGTCAAGGAGCACGGACTCACCTGCGCCATGGTGAGCGGCGTGCCCGGTGGCATTGAAAACGGGCTCAACCGGTTGGAAAACCACGATGCGATTGTGCATTGGTTCGCCGCCACCGCGCCCGCCATCGCCGGACTCGGCTGTGAAAATGTCGTGGTCTTTCCCGGCAACCGCGCCGGCATGGATGATGAAACCGGAGCCGCCAATACCATCGCCGGATTACGCCGCGTTGTTCCCATTCTTGAAGAAAACGGACTCCGCGCCTTGCTCGAATTGCTCAACAGCAAGGTTGATCATCCGGACTATATGGCCGACCACACCTCTTGGGGAGTCAAAGTTTGTGAAGGTGTCGGCTCTGACCGCGTGAAGTTGCTCTACGACATCTACCACATGCAGATCATGGAAGGGGATGTCATCCGCACCATTGGCGAGGCGCATGCCCACATCGGGCACTACCACACCGCCGGTGTGCCAGGGCGCCACGAAATCGACGAGACACAGGAGCTCCATTACCCGGCCATCGTCCGCGCCATCGCCGCCACCGGTTTCAATGGCTTCCTCGGCCAGGAGTTTATCCCCACCGCCAGCGACCCTATCGCCGCCCTCGCGGATGCCATCCGTCGCTGCACGGTGTGAGCGGTTCGTCTTCGGGAGTGTGCCGGGTGGGAATCGCCCTGAATACCAGCTTCAGATCTGCTCCATCCTCAGACCGATTTGGGTCGAATGGAGATCGACAGAGAGAACCTTCGACGAGTATTGCTCAATCCAGGCTACGATCTCCGATTCGTTCATTTCATTCAGGCTCACGGTCATGTAGGACCCGGCTTCAAATCCTTCGAGACCCGCCACCAGTGGATGATTTGTTAGCCAAGGGAAAAGCGACTCCGGACTCTCCTCGTGCGGGTAGTGGGCGTTGATGGTGCAATCCATGATCTGGAGATACATGTCAGGCTGATCGACAAATTCCAGGGTGGCACAATTTCCGCCCGCCTGTTCGACAACGGATTTCACAGCGATACGAATCACATCCCGTGACGTGGCTCCATCAGGAATTG
The DNA here is from genome assembly GCA_046075565.1 of Verrucomicrobiales bacterium. GTDB lineage: Bacteria > Verrucomicrobiota > Verrucomicrobiia > Verrucomicrobiales > SLCJ01 > JBJTQJ01. Next base: position 31,033 of record JBJTQJ010000090.1, read on the forward strand.
CCTTGGCCGTCGGCTCAGGCTCTGAGCTGTCGAAGAATTTCGACAGGAAACTCATGGCTGGGGATTTTCGGGACTGGCCTCCGGTTCGTTCGATGCCGTCGGTTCCCCGGATTCCGTGATTTCCGGCGCGCCTTCCTCCGCCGGGATTTTGTGATCCTGATCGAGGAGGAGGACAACTTCGGACTGCACGCGGTCCACATCAGCGAGCGGGATCTCCGGGTCGCGGACGAGCAGCACATCGCCGGTTTTGCGGTGTTCGTAGATGAGCAATTTAGTTTCGCCGATCTTGTGGCTATCGGTTTGGCGGAGGATTTTCTGGCGTTCGAGCATGACGGCGAGAATGAAGCGCGCGTTCTCGGTGTGGGCTTCGTCCTCGGTCACGAGGCGGCGCAGGAGTTCTTCCGCGTTCTCCTTGCGCACCGCTTCGGTTTTCTGTTCACGGACGGGTGGGGCGTAGGTGGAGCGCCAATGGGAAAAGGCGCTTTGCGCCGGTCCGCTTTCGGCTTCCCATGCATCGGTGGAATAGTCGCGGCGTTCGAGGTTGCCATCCTCGGATTCAAAAAGGGCGGTGTGGAAAACCTCGCCCTCCTCGAACGGGCGTCCGGTGCCCGCGCAGACATGGGCGCGGCTTTTGATATTCCATTGTTCGGTGATGGCCATGGCGGAGAATGGTGCGGGTAGGGCGGGCGTGCAACCCCGGAATGCGGTGCTTGGTCAGGCCTTGCGGAAAATGAGTCCGCGCAGCCATTGGGTGGGGCTTGGCACCTCGCGGTTGTTGGAGCGGAGGCGGAGGAGCCAGAGGCCGACGAAAGAAAGAATGATCACGGGCAGCCAGGCCGCGAGCATCGGGTGCAAGCGGTCGCTTTGTCCGAGGGCGACACACAGGTTGCTCAGGAACATGGACGCGAAGAAGAGCACGACGGCGGCCGTCACACTCCCGACAATTCCCCGGCGCGAATAGACGATGCCCAAAGGCGCTCCGAAAAGAACGATGACAAGGCAGGCAAAGGGCAGGGCGAGCCGGTAGTGCCAGTGGGTGAGGAAAGGCGCGAGTTTATGGCTGGGGGAGCCGTGGTAGGCGTCGAGATAGGCTTGGATCTGCGGGAGCCCGAGGAATTCCGGCTTCAGTCCCGCGCTGACAACCCGCCATGGGGTTTCGGGCCATCCCATCTCGAAGTGTTTGGTGGGGAAAGTGGTCATGGCCTTGGGTTCGCCGTTCTTGTCGAACATGGTGATTTGTCCCGTGAAGAATACCCAGCCTGCGACGTCGCGTTGCCAGAAGGCTTTGTCGGCATGGATGGTTTTTTCCAAACTGCCGTCTTCGCGGAACTGGACCACGATCACACTTTCCAGCTTGTTATCGCGGCTGTAGTTCTGCGGGTATCTTCCGACAAACCACGTGCGGTTCTGCGCCCGGTTGATGAAAGTGACATCATAGGCGGAGTGGCGGCTTTTCTTCTTCTTCGAAGCGGCTTCGATGGCGGCTTCGGCGGTGCCGGCTGCGGCGGGCGCCCATTGGTAGTTGAAAGCTAGCGAGATGAAAGTGGCAAATGCCCCGATGACAAAAACCGGGCGCAGGATACGGACCACGGAACGGCCGGCGATCATCATGGAGACAAGTTCATTACGCCGGGACATCGAGCCAAGGGCGTATAACAAACCGAGCAGCAGCGTGATGGGCAGCACGAGCATGGTCACGGCAGGCAGTTGGATCGCGTAGAGAGCCGCGATGTCGTCGAGGCCGAGATTTCCGGCGGCGAAGTCCGGACCATTGTTGGCGAGGTCGGAGATGAGCCAGATCGATACGAAGGCTCCGAAACAAATCGAGAACGGCGTGAGGATGGTGCGGGTGATGTAGCGGTCCAGCACCGAACCCCGTGAATACAGGAAAAGAGCGAAGGGTAGGCTGGCAAAAAGCAGGACGGTGAGAGCGATGCCGATGGCGAACGGTATGGGATAGGGTTGGTCTCCGGTGTCACTTTGCAGGGCGGCGGGCAGACCATGATAGAGCGCGTTGGAAATAGCGATCAGGCAGAGCCATGTCGAGGCCAGGGCGGTGGGCAGCACTGGCCAGGGATGAGTGGCTTTCCGACGCACCAGCCAGATGAAAAAGGCAGGAGCGAGGCACACCCCTGCCCGCACGAGCGTGCGGATGTAGAGGGCATAGCCCGCATCGAACATGGTCACATTGCTTATGCCGTCGTCATCGAGATCGGTGCCGACATAAGTCATCAGCTCTTCGGTCCACCGCCCGCCCATGTCGAAGCCGGCCCAAAGGATCAGGTCGAGCAACCCGACCCAGAAAAACAAACCGGTGACCCCTTTGCCATGCCGCAGCCACCGGAACAACGGGCTCAGGGCACTCCCGAGCCGGTTGATGGAGGCGGACAGTTTTGACATGACGGGAGAGGCTTGGGAAAAGCCGATAAGCCTACCGGAGGGTATCGGCGAGGTCAAAGACGGAGTTTCCCCCGTGGCCAAGATGTGGTTGAGTTGCCGGATGATTTCATTGGATGGCCAAGGACCCGACGGCAGCGCGATGCTGGCGATGGTCCGGTCGTCCTTCGGGGCGACGGGGAAAATGGTGCGACAGGGCGGAGAAGCGCGCCCGGAACAACTGGCCATGGCCGAGGCGGTCGCCCGTGCGTTGGCGGAGGATCGCGCCCTCGCCGTCGAAGCGGGCACCGGTGTGGGCAAATCCCTGGCCTACCTCGTGCCGGCCATCGTGCGGGCCACGGCGGACAAACGCAAGGCCGTGATTTCCACCCACACCATCAATTTGCAGGAACAACTGCTGGAAAAAGATCTGCCCCTCGCGGCGGAATTGACCGGCTTGGATTTCACCCGCGTGCTCCTCAAAGGGCGGCGCAACTACCTCTGCCCGCAGCGATTGAAAGCAGCCCTGCGCCAGGCTCCGGATCTTTTTACCGGTGGCGAGGATGCCGAATTGCGCCGCATTGCCGAATGGGCCATCGAGACGACGGATGGCACGCTGGGGTCGCTCGGGTTCAGTCCGTCGCCGCGCGTGTGGGCGCAGGTGTGCAGCGAGCCCCGCCTGTGCTCGCCGAAACGTTGCGGGCCGAGCGGGTGTTTTTTCCAGGAGGCATGGCGCAAAGTCGGAGCCGCCGATGTGGTGGTGGTCAACCACACGCTCTACTTCACTTTGCTCGCGGGGGCGGAGGAAAACGAGGCCAAGGATACGGGATTCCTTTTCCCCGACGACTTTGTCATCTTCGACGAGGCCCACACGCTGGAGGCGGTGGCGGCGCGCCAGCTCGGTTTGCAGCTCGGCGAGAGCGGATTGCGCTTTGAACTGCAACGCCTCTTTCATCCGCGGACGAAGAAAGGTTTGTTCACGGCGCTGCGCAACGCGAAAGCCGCGAAGGTCACGGAGACGGCACTGGAAGCACTCGATGAATTCTTCGGCTCGGTGCGCGATCGATTGCCCGGCAGGGAAGGGGGACGCGAGATGCGCGTGCGCGAGCCCGGTCTGGCCGTGGATGTGCTGAGCGCGCCATTGCTCGAAGTCGAGGCGCAGGCGCGGGGGCTCGCCGACCAGACAGATACCGAGTCGATCAAAGAGGAACTGGGCGACCTCGCTGATCGATTGCGCGAGGGTCGTGCCGCCATCGATCAGTTCCTCCACCAGACCGAGCCGGGGCAGGTGTATTGGGTCGAAACTTCCGGCCAGCAGGACGAGGTGAGCTTGTGCGCCTCGCCGGTGGATGTCTCGGGCTTGTTAGAGAAAAAGCTCTTTCACAACCGCCGCGCCGCCATCATGACCAGCGCCACGCTCGGCACCGGCGATGCGAAACTCGGATGGTTCCGCCGCCGCGTCGGCGCCTCGGCCGCAGAGGCATTGTCCATAGGAAGTCCATTCGACTATAAAAAACAAATGCGCGTGCATCTGGTGCGTTCGTTACCCGCGCCCGGCGAAGAGGGATACGAGGAGGCGATCGCGCGTTGGACGCGGCATTTCCTGCTCGAATCGGACGGGCGTGCCTTTGTTCTGTTCACCAGTTACCGCTTGCTGCGCCAGACGGCGGAGGCGTTGCGTGAAACCTGCGCGGCCCAGGATTGGAAGCTGCTCGTGCAAGGCGAGGGCATGCCGCGCAGCCGCATGGTGCGCGCTTTCGCCGAGGACGGACGAGCGGTTTTGCTCGGCACCGAAAGCTTCTGGGCGGGGGTGGATGTGCCGGGCGAGGCGCTTTCGAATGTGATCATCACCCGCCTGCCATTCGCCGTTCCCGACCATCCGCTCACCGAAGCACGTATGGAAAAGATCGTGGCCGATGGCGGCAATTCCTTCCGCGATTATTCGCTGCCTGAAGCCATTCTGAAATTGCGCCAAGGGGTGGGCCGGCTCATCCGCAAGGCCACGGATGAGGGAATCATCGTGCTGCTCGACAACCGGGTGCTCACCAAGTCTTATGGTCGGTCGTTTTTATCCGCCTTGCCCGATGCCCCTCGGGTGATTCACGACGACGCCTGAATCCAGCGGCGAAGCTCGCTGGCAGGCCATTGGCCGGGCACGGAGGCGGCGCGGAGATAACCGTAGTTCAACACCGAACCGGTCGCCGCGAAGAGTAACCGGCTCGCCAGCCCGAAGCGCCCCATGGCCATCACGCTGCGCAAGGACGGACCGGGCAGGAAAAAGACTCGCCCGAGGGCCGACACTTCATCCAGCGAGCCGGGTGTGGCGGCAATCTTGAGCACATCGGCGTCATTTTGTTCCGCGATGGCCGCGATCTTCTCCAAAGCAGGCGCAGATGGGACACCTGCGAAATCATGGGCCGAGACGACCAAGCCGAGGCCGGCCGAGCGCCACTGCCCGGCGGCCGTGCGCCAAGCTTCCGACTCCTCCAGCGTGCGCGCCTCGACATCCACCCATTGGGCGAGGTCGGCGATGGTCGCCACAGCTAGCAAACGCGCATTTTCCGACGGCCATGCGCGGAATCCCCCCTCATCCTGACGCCGCGCGGTCAACAACACCGGCCTCGGACAAGTGGCAACCGCGTCGTGCAATTCCTGCTCCGCCAAGGAAAAAAGCCCGTCCAGACGCCATTCGATGATATCGGCGGGGACTTCGGGATCCCGGGCGCTGGCGATATCTTCCGGTGCATTCACGGACGCCACGACGAGCGGATTTCCGGTGCTGAGGTTGGGCAGAGGCATGATTTTTGGAAGTTTCGCGCCGGAATCGGTGCGTGTTTGAATAAAATGGAACAAATTTTTGTCGAAGTGCGGAAAAACCTTGTTGCTTAAATCATGGTTCTACTATGCTACGCGAAGAGTGAAAGGTGCGGAGGAAATTTCCCGCGAATCTTTCGGCTTGGCAAAAAAAGACTTGCCAAAAGCCGTCGGATCCCCGAAACCGCATCCTCGCTTCATCGATAGTATCACCTTCACCCAGTTTCCCGACATGAAGACCGCCCTTAAGAAATGGACCGCTCCGCTGCTCGCCCTCGCGTTCGTCGCCACTCCCGCCAAAGCGCAGGAAGTCATGCACCAGGTATCGAGTGCCAAAGTCAGCTTCGAAATGCAGCAGACGCCCGAATATTCGGTCGGCGGGCCGCGCGCGAAAAAGACGACTCCCTTGGAATGGCTGGAAATCGAAGTCGAGCTCGAGGTCAAGACCCTCGCCAAGAGCGGATATATGGACCAGCTTGACGCTGAATTTTATGTCGGTGTGAAAGACGCGAATAACGCGAGCAAACCCGTGCTGATGACCGGGAAGTTTTCCTTCGTCGATGTGCGTGCCGCCGAAGGCAAGGCTTGGCTCTCCGCCTACGTGTCGCCCGCAACCCTGGCCAAAGCGACCGGCAAGAACAAGCCCAGCAAAGGCGATATTGTAGCCGTGGCCGTCTCGGTTTCCGGTGCCGGCTTGCAGAAACCCCTCGCCGAATCCAATGGCGTCTCTTTGAAGCGCGAAGGCACCCAATGGTGGGAAGAGCCCCGCTTCAACCGCCAGGACGGCTCGATTCTGGCCAAGTCCAAAACACCTTTCGCCCCTCTCTGGACCGATCGTTATCCTCTCAACAAGGATCAAAACTAATCCGCGATGATCGAAACCTAGTGCTTGCGGCCCCACCGGCCATCGTGCCAAATTCACCTTTCCATGGCAGCTCCATCCCGCATACAGACCCTATCGCTCGGTTCACAGACTTTTTCGTCGGCATCATTCGCCGTCGGTAAAAGTGGAAATCTTACGCTGGACCGGCTCGCCTTCACCGCGATACCCGGAGACCCATCGGCGGAAGCCATTCGTTCCGGGCAGACCGGATTCGTTTTGGAAGAGCTCGCCCGGGCCTCGGAAGTGAAGCTGCCCACTCGTTACGCGGTCAGCGGACAGAGTGTCTTCACGCGCTTCGTCAAGCTCCCGCCCATGGGCGAAGGCAAAGTGGACCAAGTCGTCGAATTCGAAGCGCAACAGAACGTCCCGTTCCCGATTTCAGAAGTCATCTGGGACTATCAGCTCTTCACCGATCCCGCCACCGGGGATACGGAAGTTGCCCTCGTCGCGATCAAGGCCGACGTGCTCAATCAGGTCAACCAACTCGTCGAAGACGCGGGTTTCCTCGTCGAATCGGTGGATGTGGCCCCGATGGCCTTGCTCAACGCTTTCCGCCATAACTACCCGGATGTGACCGAGCCATGTATGCTCATCGACATCGGCGCCCGCACCTCCAACCTCGTATTTTCGGAACAGAGGCGGATCTTCGCGCGGTCGCTCCCAATCGGCGGGGCTTCCATCACCACCGCCATCTCGAAGGAATTCCAGGTCCCCTTCGAAGCGGCCGAGGAAAAGAAATGCCGTGATGGATTTGTCGCGCTCGGCGGGGCTTACGCTGAACACACCGACCCGAATATGGCCGCTCTCGGGCGCGTCGCCCGCTCGTCCATGACCCGCCTGCACGCGGAGATCGTCCGGACCATCAATTACTACCGGAGCACCCTGGGTGGCAATCAGCCCCGGCTCGCCTTCCTCTGTGGTGGCGGTTCGGCCATGCCCTACACCAAGGAATTTTTCGAGGAGAAACTGAACATCCCGGTCGATTACTTCAACGCCCTGCGGAACGTCGCCGTCACGGAAAGGGTCGCCGAACAAGCGGGGGCCGTTACCTACCGCCTCGGTGAACTGGTCGGCCTTGCCCTGCGTGGAGCGAGCACCTGCCCGGTGGAAATCGACCTCGAGCCCGATACCGTCGCCCTCCGGCGCGAGGTAAAGGAGAGGAAACCAATCTGGATCACCGCCGCCGCCTGTCTTTTGGCCGGCTCCGCTGCGCTTTTTGCTTTCGGCAAATTCGCCGAGGACAAAGCCAAAACCAAGGCCAGCGACGTCTCCAGTCAAGCTGCCGCGTTGCGCCAACTCGACTCGAGAATCAAGAACACCTTCGCCACCGGCGAGGAAGTCCAGAAGAAACGCGCCCCGATTCTCCGGGCTCTCTCGGAGCGCCGCGCTTGGCCGTCCTTACTGAACAGCCTTAATAGCTATTTCGCCAGCGACGTGATCTGGATTACAGATGTCGAACCCATGAAAGGCGAAGAGTCCGCTGTGCCCAGCATGCTCGGGAATTCCCCCACAAGGACATCCGCCGCGGCGGCCCCAGACGCCGGCGAACAGGATGCCGGGGCGACCGCGGAAGATGCATCCGGCGACGAACCGAAGGCTCCCGCCAACAGCATCACGAATCTCCGCATCCGCGGGCTCTGGCGTGGTCTGCCGGACAATCCGAATGCCGGTCAGGACGAGATCCGGAAGATTGTTGAAAAAATCCGCCAAGATGCTGATTCGCCCTTCGTCGTGGATACCCTCGACCTCAACAAAAAGGAATCTGTCGATATCGCCGGCCTGAGCCCCGAGCAGTATGCCTCCGGATTCACCATCCGACTTCCGCTCAAGAAACCCCTCCCGCTCGATTGATTTTCCGCCGACTCTTCCCATGAACTGGATCAAACAGAACAAATTGCTGACGGGCATCGCCGTAGTCGCCATCCTCGGCTCGCTGGCCCTTCTATGGTTCGCATTCTCCTCGATGGGAGCGGCCGCCAAGTCGGTCTCCTCCCACAAGAGCTCGGTGGGTGAAATCGGGCGATTGCAGAATGCCAATCTTTTTCCGAGTGCGGCCAATTTGTCCGCCAAGGATGATGCCGTTGCCAACCTCCAGACCGAGACCCTCGCCCTCCGCACTGGCTTGGGCGAGAAGTTCGGAGCCAAAGCGGGTGAAGATCCGGCGACCTTCGGCCAGCGCGTGCAGAAGAAATTCGAGGAACTCAAAACCGAATGGGAAGCGGCCGGCGTCACCATACCGAAGGATTTCTTCCTCGGCCTGGATCGCTACCGTCAGTCGGTCGCGGCCAATCCCTCCGCCGTGGCTGACCTCGACACCCAGCTTTCCGCCATTTGCAGCGTCATCTCCGCCACCGTGAAGTCCGGTGTTACCAGTGTGGACAAATTCACTCGCGCTCCGGTGGCCGGTGAAGAAGGTGGGCCGAGCAAAGAATCCGTCCAAGGCCCGCTCCGCCGCTACGGAATGGAAATCCAATGCACTGGCAGCGAGACCTCGATTCGCACGCTCGTCAATTCCCTCTCCGCCGCCACCGACCACTTTTTCGCCTTCCGGGCCATCCGCCTCCAGAACGAGACGCAAGCCGGGCCCAAGAAAGACGAGGTGCGCAAAAAAGTTGCCTCGGCACCCACGGCTGCCGCAGGGGGAGCGGCCGATCTTTTCGCCTTGCTCGATGGTGGTAATGCCGCCCCGGCTCCCGCTCCCGCCCCGGCACCCATGAGTGATGCCGAGCGACTGATGGCGAATATGGCCGGTCAGGAAGGTGGAAATGCCGGTGATGCTCCCAAAGCCGCGCCGTTTGTTTTCGCCAAGGAGAGCCCCCCAGATGCTTTCCAATTCCTCGGCAGTGAAAAAGTGAAAGCCACCATTCGCCTCGACCTAGTCCTCTTCCCGCCCGCAGCGGAGAAAGAAGAGAAACCGCAGGGCGAATAATCCGCTCAACCGACCCACCCATCGTTCCTTTCCAATCCGATGAAAAAACCATCCGAATCGCGGAAAACCGACCGCATCATCGTCATCGCCTCTGCCGTGGTCGGTCTCGGCCTCGCCACATGGGCCATCCTGAAGTCCAATTCCTTCAGCGGGGAGTTCTCTTCCTTGCCGCCCGCCAACCCGAACAAGGGCAAGGATTTGATCGAAAAGGCGACCAAACTGGTCGAGGACACCAAAGTGGCTACCGCCGCACTTGGGTCTCCCAAACCCGTCAAGTGGAGTCCTGCCGCCGCCGCAGGCCGTGACCGGGGTTATCTGGTCTCCACCAACCTCGTTTTCCGAAAAGGAGCCGACGAGTCCAGTGATGCCATCATCGATCTCGACCGTGCGGAGCCGCTCCTGCGCGAGGCTTTCCCGAATTCATTCTGGCTCGAAAATCCCGGCCTGAATCTGGAAGCCCCCAATGTGGGCGATCTCGACCCCGACAAGGACTACTTCACCACCCTCGAAGAGTATGAAATGGGGGAGAAAATGGGCAAAAAATTCAACCCGCAGGACCCGAAGAGCCACCCGCCCATGCACTTCCGCTTGCGTTTCGTGAGCTTCGAAGAAGCCCCGTATAAGCTCAAATTCACCAGCTCGAACCCCCCTGAGTTCACCCTCCGGCACGAGAACGACAACCGCGAACTGCGTTGGTCGGATACGGCCGCACTTCCCGAAGACGCCAACGGCAACGGGCAACTCGATGAAGGGGAGGACGCGAATTTTAACGGCACCCTCGACGGAGCCCGTCCGGCCGGCAAAAAGAATGACGAAGGCCGCTTCGCCGTCCTTTCGGTCGAGAAAGTCAAGGTTGCCCAAGAGGGGTTGCCGCCGGAGGAGGTCAACCGCATCACCGTCGAAGACTCCACCCGCCCGAAGGACCATCCCCAGCGGAAATTCCAAGTCTCCGAAGGAGAAACCATCACCCTTCTGACCAAAGTCGCGGTCTTTGATTACCTGCCCAAGCCCGGGGCTCCCATCAGCAAGCGGGAATACGAGAAATTCATCCTTCCCGACACGCTGGCGCCCTCCTACACGCTCAAGGAGGTGGATGCCGAAAAGGCGATCGTGGACTGCGAAGAGGGCGGTCAAACGCAAACCCTCACCTTCGAGCGCGGCAAAGACCTCGCGCCCTGAACCAAGCCATTCTAGTAATTTTTCAAAAAAATCCGAAAAAGTCGATTGAAGCACTTGCATGCAAGGTGCCCCCCGTGCCAGAGTAACCTGCGTTGTCGCCCATCTGCTCTCTTAGCCCGAATTTTATGATGAAACCATCAATGTTGACCACCTCACGCCGCGCCTCGCATGCGCTGCTCGTCGCCCTGACACTTGGTTGCGGTTTCCAAGCCATGCCCGCCACGGCGGGTGAAGGCGGTGGAAGTGCCGGATTTGGCGTGCCTGGCGTTGCCGAACGCGAAATCGCCCGCCGTCTTGAAGCCGCCCAGCAAGCCGCCACACTCGCCGCCGAAGGCGACCGTCTGATGGCTGAAGGCGACTATGCCGGAGCCATCGCGAAATACAAGGATGCCCTCAAAATCCTTCCCCCCGCGCCCGCCACCGAGGTCCAACGCGAATCAACCGTGAAGCGCTTCTGTGCCGCTGCCAATGCCGAGGCCCAGAAACTGGCCAACGAAGGCGACTATCAAAAAGCCCGCGAGCTGCTCGAGGAAATCCTTCTTCCGGACATGGACCCGGAAAACCGCACCGCCGCGCGGCTTCTGAGGCACCTTGATGATCCGGATCGTTACCAACCCGCCCGCACCCCGGCCTATACCGCCGATGTGGAAGAGGTGACCCGCTTGCTCCACTTCGGGGAAAGCCACTACCTGCTCGGCGAATACGACAAGGCCGAAGAACAATTCTTCAAGGTCCTGACCATCGACCGCTACAACACCGCCGCCCGCGAGTTCCTCGAACAAATCGAGCGCGTTCGTATCGACTACTACGGTGCCGCCTACAACCACACGCGCTCCCGGATGCTTCGTATGGTGGACCAACTTTGGGAAACCAAACCGCCCATGGTGAACTTGCCCGCCGGTGTGGGTGGCACGGCGCAGCAAGCTGGAAAAGACCCGCGCGTGACAAATCTTGAAGCCCTCCAGACGATCATCATCCCGAAAGTGGATTTTGAAGAAACGACGCTGAACGACGCGGTGATTTTCCTCCGCAATGCCAGCCGCCAATACGACCCGCGCCCTGGCAAACCCGGCGTGAACATCCTCATCCGTTCCTCGAATACCGTCGAAGGTCAAAGCAATGCGGGTGAAAAAATCATTCCCGAACTGCGCCTGACGAACCTGCCGCTCGGCGAAGTGCTCCGTTATTTGAGCGAAATCACCGGAATGCGCGTGCGTGTTGAGCAATTCTCGATCGTGCTTGTGTCCGGGGCATCCGGAGACGTGGAACTCTATTCCCGTTCCTTCCAAGTCTCTCCCGATTTCATTCCGCAAGATGCCGCCAACGCCGGTGGCGGAGGAGGCGGTGAGATCGATCCATTCGGCGGTGGTGGCGCGGCCGCCGGTGGCCGTCCTGCGTTGCCGACCCGCATGAGAGCCAGGGATCACCTCATCAGCCTTGGCGTGCCGTTCCCGGAAGGTGCGACCGCCGACTTCAACACCACCAACAGCGTGCTCACCGTTCGCAACACGGCGGAAGCCATGGAGATGATTGAAGGTCTCGTCGAAGCCGATGCCAAGCGTCAGCCGAAGCAAGTCCACATCGAAACGAAATTCGTCGAAGTGCAACAGCGCAATGGCAAGGAGCTTGGTTTCGACTGGTTGCTCGGTCCTGCCGTGATCAGCGATAGCAATGGTGTGGCTGTCGCCGGCGGAAGCGCTGGCACTGGCATTACTCCGGCCTCCGCTAACTATCCGTTCAACAACCCGGCTATCGGCACCGCCGACCCGATTCCCGTTGGTTCGAATCCCGTCACGGCCGGCAACCGCACGGGTGACTTCGCCATCACCCGCAATGCGATTGACTCGATTCTCAACACGAGCATCGGCCAAGTCGGCGCGGATACAGTTGCCCCCGGCATTCTTTCAATCGCCGGCCTGCTCACCGAGCCTCAATTCCAAGTGGTCATCCGCGCTCTCGACCAGAAAAAGGGAACCGACCTTCTCAGCGCCCCCAGCGTGACCACGAAACCCGGTCTGCCCGCTCGCATCGAGATTATCCGCGAGTTCATCTACCCGACCGAATATGACCCGCCAGAACTTCCGAACTCGGTCGGCAACGACCAAGTTGGTGGTGGCGGTGGTGTTATCCCCGGCCCCGGCCTTACCCCGGCCACGGTGACCACCTTCCCGGTGACTCCTGCGACCCCGGCGGCCTTCGACACGAAAAATGTCGGCGTGACCCTCGAAGTGGACCCGGTCGTCGGCCCGAACGGTTTCACCATCGACCTGACCCTTACCCCTGAAGTGGTCGAATTCGAAGGCTTCATCAACTACGGGAACCCGATTACCTCCGGTGCCATCGATGGTCTCGGCCGTCCGACCCAGGTGGTGATCACGGAAAACCGCATTGAGATGCCCATCTTCTCCACCCGCCGCGTGAAGACGCAAGTGACGGTGTGGGACGGCCAGACGGTCGCTATCGGTGGTTTGATTCGTGAAGACGTGCAGAACGTGGAAGACAAGGTTCCGTTGCTTGGGGATACGCCCATCATCGGCCGCCTGTTCAAGACCAAAGCCGAAGAGCGCTTCAAGCGGAATCTCATGGTTTTCGTGACCGCCCGCCTGATCGACCCGTCCGGCAAACCCGTCAACTCCATCGCCGGCGAAACCTTCGGCGGAGCCGGTATGTTCACCACCCCGGCGACCAACGAGGTTCCTGCTACCACTGGGGCGACTCCGCTCGACAATCCGATTCTCACGGGCACCGACGGTCTGCCGACCCTCTGAGTTTCGCCCTTCAGGGCCAAATGTTTCAACGGCCCGCGGAGCGCGCTCCGCGGGCCGAATTCTTTCCAACTTCAGAAGCCCGAAACCCGCCATGCTGTATCTTGTCGTCACCGGAGGGATCGCGACCGGCAAATCGACGTTCTGCCGGCTCTGGCTTGAGATGTTGCCCGCGACGGTTCTGCACGACGCCGACGAGGCGGTGCACGGCCTTTACGCCGATCCAGCGGTGCGGATGGAACTCCGCCAGATTTTCGGCCCGGAAGTCCTCGTTGGCGATGCGGAAGTCGATCGCGCCACCATCCGGAGTGCCATCGCCGAGGACCCAACCCGCAGGGCGGCCCTCGAAGGAATCCTCCACCCGCGCGTGCGCGAGCAACGGGCGAAACTGGCCCGCGAGGCGGAGGCGGCGGGTGCGCCCTGCTTTCTGGCCGAAATCCCCATTTTCTACGAAGTTGGAGCGCAAAAGCCGGTGACGGATGCCAGGGTGGTGGTGGTGGCCTGCTCGCCCGCCACCAGGATGCAAAGACTGCGGGAGAGGAATCCATTCGACAACGGCGAAGGCGGGCGTATGGTTGCCCTGCAAGCGGATCTCCCGGCCAAAATGGCCGCGGCCGACCATGTTCTCTGGAACGAAGGCCGTCCATCCGACTTGAGCCGCCAAGCACTGATGCTGCGCGACTTGTTGCTCGCCCCGAGCGCTGATCCCCAGAAGAATCCACCGATTTATGGAGCCTGAAGAAGCCTCCTCGCCATTGTCCGCCGCTCCGGCCTTGCCGGTCGTCGTGCCGGAACTCATCGACGTCAATGCCTTCCAAGCCCGGTCACTGCCGGAGCTTTATCAATTGGGCGAAGACCTCCACCTGCGGGTGAACTCGCGGACGAAACACCAGCTCGTTTTTGATTTGCTCGTCTTCTTTTCCCGCCGCGGCAGCCGCTTGGAAGCTGACGGCTGCATCGAATTTTTCCACGACGGCCCGAACCAACCGGGTATCCTGCGTTTCGCCGCCGCGAATTTCCGCTCGAATGCCGATGAGATTTATGTGCCCGCGCACTTTGTCCGCCAGTATGACTTGCGCCGGGGCAACCGCCTCCAGGTCGTGGCCCGCGCCCCGCGGGACCGGGAGAAAGGCCTGGTGGTTGAAGAAGTGATTTCCATCGAAGGCATTCCGGTGGCGGACTTTGCCGCCGGCACCCCGTTCGACAAGTTGACCCCGCTTTTCCCCAAGGAGCGATTGATGCTCGAGAATCAAGCGCTCGGCACCGAATCCTGCCGCGTGGTGGACGTCATCGCCCCGTTGGGCAAGGGCCAACGCGGCCTCATCTGCGCCCCGCCCCGGGGAGGCAAGACCATCCTATTGAAAAATATCGCGCAGGCGCTCGTGGCCAATCATCCTGAGACGGAAGTGATCGTGCTGCTTCTCGATGAACGTCCCGAGGAAGTGACGGACTTCCGCGAGACCGTGGATGCGGCGGTGTATAGTTCGACCTTCGACGAGGCTCCCGCCCGGCATGTCGAGTTGGCCGAGTTCGTCACGGAACGAGCCAAGCGCCTTGTCGAGATGGGCCGGGATGTCGTGATCCTGCTCGACTCGCTCACCCGTCTGGCCCGCGGATACAACAATCTCATGGGCGGCGGCGGTCGCATCCTTTCCGGTGGTCTCGATGCGAAGGCCCTGCAAAAACCGAAGAAGTTTTTCGGAGCCGCCCGCAATGTGGAGGAAGGCGGCAGCCTGACCATTCTCGCCACCGTGCTCATCGAAACCGAAAGCCGCATGGATGAGGTGATTTTCGAAGAGTTCAAAGGCACCGGGAATATGGAACTCCATCTCGACCGAGAGATGGCCGAACAACGGATTTTCCCCGCCATTCATTTCGCGAAGTCCGGCACCCGCAAGGATGATTTGCTTTATCATCCCGACGAGTTCCGCCGCATCGCCCTGCTGCGCCGCCAAATGGCCGCGCTGCCCGCGCCCGAGGCCATCGAAGTGTTGTTGCGTAATATCCGCCGCACCAAAACGAATACCGAGCTGCTGCTCTCCGGACTCCAACTGATGGCCTGAATCGGGAATGAATGACATGAGCGAACATGCCTCCGGGGCCGCACCGTTCCCCCTCGACGCGAGCTACGAATTGATCGAATCGAGCGAGGCACTTGATGCCTATCTCCACGCGGTCGCGGATGCCTCGTTCGTCTATATGGATCTCGAGGCGGATAACCTGCACCACTACCGCGAGCAGCTTTGTCTTATCCAGTTGCACGCGGGCGGCCGCACCGCTCTCGTCGATCCACTGGCCGTGGAGAATTGCCATCCGCTTCTGGAATTCCTTGATGATCCGCGGCGCGAACTCTGGATGCACGGGGCGGATTTCGACATGACCCTCATGCTCGCCGCTTTCGACTGGCTGCCCGCGAGGATTTACGATACCCAGATCGCCGCTTTGCTGGTTGGCCGCCGCCAGTTTGGTTTGGCCGCTCTCGTCCACCACTACCTGGGCGTCACCCTTTCCAAATCCTCCCAAAAAGAGGACTGGAGCCGCCGCCCGCTCACCGCCCGGATGCTGGAATACGCTGCCATCGACGCGAGTGTGCTCGTGCCCATCAAAGAAAAGCTCGTCGAGGAAGTTCGGCAGGCCGGTCGATGGGAATGGTTATTGCAAGGCTGCGCTCACGCCCGGCGTCAGGCGCTGACCCGCCCGCCGCGGGATGAGGACCAGGTCTGGCGCATTCAGGGCTGGGGCGGACTCAAGGGGCGCGAATTGGCCTTTCTCAAGGCACTGTGGTTCTGGCGCGATGCCGAATCGGAGCGCCGTGATGTGCCGACCTTCAAGGTGCTTTCGAATCAGGAGTTGCTGGTCATGGCCGCCGAACTGGAAGCCAAAGGACGCTGCGAGGTGCGCCGCAAATTGACCCGCGAAGCCCGTTCGGAACTTTCGGAGTTGGTCGAAGAAGTGCGTGGCCTGCCGCAGAGTGCCTGGCCGGTGCGCACCCGCACCGTCCGCCGCGCCAAGCCGAAGGGTTTCGATGAGAAGTTCGATCGCTGGCGCGCCCTTCGCGATGGCAAAGGAGCCGAACTCGGCATCGACCCGACCGTGATAGCCAACCGTCGTAACCTCGAGTTGTTAGTGCTGGGAGACGAGGCGGAAGAGAAGCCGATGCTTCTGCCCTGGCAGCGCAGTATCCTGGGCTTGGAGACGGAGTGAACTCACCGCGGATCAGGGCGGCATTTGACCGTAAACCCGTGTATCGAATGGACGGTCGAGAAATTCGACCCGGCCGTCAAGATAGGCACCGAGAACTTTCTTGTTGGACAGGGCATAGATCGAAGCGGCGCCGGCGGCGGGGCTTCCATCGGTGGGGAAATCCGCGTGAGTGGAACCCTCCGCTTGAGTGAAAACCCATCTGCCGAAGCAGGCCCACAGCGTTTGCGCGGGCTCGGGAAAGTCCGCCATCTTCCTGAGTTTCGTCAGATCGAAGATAACGACATTCCGGTTGAAGGAAAAGGGAACAGGGAGGCCACGCACATCAGCGTAAATCTTTGTCGTAGAGAAAGGGGTGCCAGCCATGGTTCGGCAATCCGACGTGCTCAGGACCTGGTTTATGGCTTCCCTGTATTGGTTGTTTTGTTCCGTGTAGTTTCCGCTGGTGAATTCCCCCATAGAATAGGGTTGGAAACGTCCCCAGAAATGATTCGCGGCGTTGGAGTTCAGACGGTATTGATATTGCCGTAGTTTTCCGTGGAATACTGGGTATGAAGGGAACCTACCTGGCGCAGTGAGGACAACGCGGCGACCGCCTGGGCTTTATCCCGCATACGACTGAAGGCCGTAAAGCTGATGATCGCAAGAATCGCGATGATGGTAATGGTGACGAGCAACTCAATCAGGGTGTAGCCTGTTGCTGGTGCTAAGGAGCGGAGTTTCTGGTTTCGCAACATGGGGGTCTTCTTCGGTTGGGGAGAGGCGTGTTGAGCCCGGAGGGGACGCTCCCTATCAAATTGTAAAAACGGCAGGGAGTCCAGAATTCTTTACCTGCCGCCACCCTGCTTTCCATGCCCGCCCGGCGGCAGGTCGGTTTGCCAGCGGTGGTGGCGGGTTTGTCTTTCTTTGACGGATAGGAAAAACGCCCTTAATTGCCGGATGCCTGCGCCTTTTTCCGGTTTGAATTCATCCGTTGGTCGCCGACTGGGTCGGCTGATGGTCGGGCTGGGGCTCGTTTCCTTGGTCTTCCCAACGGGATGCCGTCCCCCGGCTCCTCCGGCTCAGCCGACTTCCGGTGTCCTGCCGGTGACGATAAGCCCCGCCGGCACGATGATGCGCGGGGGACAGCCTTACTTCGTGAAGGGAGCGGGGGGTGGCGGAGAATTGAAAAAACTCGCCGCCCGCGGAGCCAATTCGATCCGGAGCTGGACCACCGGGGGACTCAAGGAAATCCTTGATGAGGCCCATTCGCTCGGGATGACGGTAAGCGCGGGCATCTGGTTGGAGCCCGAGTGCTCATGGTTTTCCTACGCGAATCCGGAGCATTGCGCCAAGCAGACCGAACGGGTGCGCAAAGAATTGCTGCAATTTCGCGACCATCCTGCGTTGTTGGCCTGGGGCATCGGCAATGAAGTCGAAGGTGATGGAACCAACCTGCCCTTCTGGCAGCAATTGGATCGACTCGCGCGCATGGTCAAGGAAATCGACCCGGCCCACCCGACCTACACCGCCTTGGCCGGTGCGAACGAGATGAAGGTCAAGGGATTGATGGAGCACGCTCCGAACATCGATTTTGTCGGCATCAATACCTATGGCGGAATTTTTGGGCTCAGGAATCATCTCGCCAAGCTGGGTTGGAAAAAGCCATGGATGCTCACCGAATGGGGGCCGCGCGGATTCTGGGAAAGTCAGAAAACCCCATCAGGTGCTCCGGTCGAGCAGACCAGCACTGAGAAAGCGGAAATGATCGGAAATGCTTACCGCAAAGTGATAGCCGACAACGGCGGCTGTCTGGGGAGTTATGTCTTCCTCTGGGGGTGGAAATTCGAGGCAACCGCCACTTGGTTCGGCTTGCTCACTCATGAGGGGGAAACAACAGCGGCGGTGGATTCGCTGCAGGAAGTCTGGAGCAATTCCAAACCCGCGAATCGCGCTCCTTCCATCGAGCGATTGCGGGGTGTTCCGGGCCCGGCCGTCGCGCCCGGCACTTCTTTCGTCGCCGAAACCAAGGCTGTGGACCCCGAGGGCGATGCTCTGCAATACGAATGGCTTCTGTTGCCCGAACACGATGGGCACCACACCCACAAGTGGACGAAACTTCCAAAGGATGTGCCGGGAGCATTGTCCGGCGAACCGGGCAACCGGGTCACTGTTACCGCTCCCGCGAAACCGGGTGTCTATCGTCTGTATCTCTGGGTGAAGGATGGCAAGGGCCACTGCGCAACCGCCACCGCGCCCTTCGAGGTGAAGTGATTCGGGGAATCACCCCGGCCAGATCCTCGAACTACCCCACGAAAACCGTGAGAAAAATGGGTTAGGACAAATATCGATGGCTTTCCTCTCTTCCTACGGCCCATCCCTCCGGAGCCCCGACGGCGTCGGGGCTACATTTTAGCATGCGAACTCGAAGGGAATCAGCCTGTGAGCTGCTACCGAAATCGTAGCAAGACCGTCCCGGTCTTGCCAATCTGGTGCCACTTGAAGAGCGTTCAAGTTAGAGCCGGCGGATCACGAGGTTACGGAACGAGACCACATCCCCGTGGTCCTGCAGCACGATGGGGCCGCTCGCTTCGCGTCCGTAGGCAGCGTTTTTCGCATACTTGCTCTTGGCAACTGCGGCATCCCAATCCGCACCTTCGGTCGTCACGTCCACGACTTTGGCACCATTCAACCAATGCTCGACGTGGCGTCCTTTCACCACGATGCGACCCTGGTTCCATTCCCCGACCGACTTGAGGGCCTTGTCTGAGTTGGCGGGAATGACATGATAAAGTGCCGCCGCGCTGGTCGCCGGTTTTTTTCCATCGACGTGTTCGGCATCGTCAAGCACCTGGTATTCGAAGCCAAGGGGAGATTTGCCCTGCTTGAGCACGTGGTATTTGACGCCGCTGTTCGCGCCTTTGGTGACCTGCCAATCGAAGCTCAATTCGAAGTCGGTATAGCTTTCCGCGCTCCAAAGATCACCCGCACCGTTTTTGGCGCGCGTGAGCACACCGTTTTCGATGGTCCAACCACCGGCTTTGGCGGGACTGCCATCGGGGGCCAGCCAGCCGTCGAGGGAATCGTTGGCCAGCAGGGACTTGCCGGTTTGTTCCTCCGCCTGGCAAGGAAGGTTCGCGAGGGCGAGGCCGCAGGCCGAGAGAATGGGGAGAAGGGAACGTTTCATTGGCTGCGCAGGGACATCAGGAGACGAAGCACATACCAGAAGAGCAGGGCGATGGAGGCGAAGAGCGAAAGCGACGCCGCCACGTGCTGGTCCACCCGGTATTGATGGAGAATGTTCGAGGTCGAGTAGAGCACGCTGCCTCCGGCAAAGAGCAACATGATGCTGGTGAAGATGAGACCGAGATTAAATCCGAAAATGATGGAGGCCGCGATGGTCCCCAAGGCGATGAAGCCGCCGATCATCAGGAACGGCCCGAGGAAGGAGAAATCTTTTTTCGTCATGACGGCCACCGCCGTGATGCCTGCCACGAGCGCACCGGTGATCAGGGCCGCTTGGGTGATGATTTCCGGGTTCCATGCGGCCGCGATGGTCAGGAGGGGCAGGAAAATGAAGGCTTCGGCGGCGATGTAGAGACCGAGACCGGCATATTGCATGTTCTGGGAGACCTCGCTGTGGGCCCAGTTGTTGGCCAGCCATGAAACACCCATGAAGGCACCGAGCACGATGAGCCAGGAAAATTTGCTCGCCCCCATCATCCGGAGCACGGCTTCGCCCGCTCCCGCTTGGATGAGCATCGCCTCCAGTGCGGCGAAAACAACGATGGCTCCGGCCACGTGGGCGTAGGTCCGACGGATGAAGGTCGAGCGGTCCGCGACGGCGGCCGTGGCGGCGGCGCCCCGATAGTTCTGGGTGTAGTCTTCCATGGTGCCCGGATACTCCGGCATTTCGGGCGTTGTTTCAAGGAATTCCGGGGAGAATTTTTTCACGGAGCAGGCCGAATTCCCGCTTCCGGGAGAATTTCCCTTGTCGCGGGGCACGATTCCTGCATGATTGGCGTCTGTAACAAACGATGAGCCAGAAACAAAACGAAAACTGGGGCAGCCAATTGGGTGTCATCATGGCTGTGTCCGGCAGCGCTGTCGGTCTCGGCAACTTCCTCCGCTTCCCCGGCAAAGCCGCGATCTACGGGGGAGGGGCCTTCATGCTCGCCTATTTCATTTCCCTGCTCATCATCGGGATCCCCGTGGCTTGGGCCGAATGGACCCTCGGGCGCAAGGGCGGCACCAAGGGGTTCCACTCCGCCCCCGGCATCTTCCATGCCCTCAGCCGCAGCCGCTACGCCAAATACATCGGCGTGCTCGCCGCACTCATTCCGGTGGCCATCTACATGTATTATGTCTTCATCGAGTCCTGGTGCCTCGGCTACACGTGGAAGTTCATCACCGGGCACATGCACGGCATCGATGCGGATGCGGCGAAAGCGACTTTCGATGGTTTCACCGGCGCATCGAAGGATGGCGCGGTCTTCGAATCCGGTCTCAACGGCGCCCTGCCCTTCCTGCTCGCCTGTATCGTGATGAACTTCGTGCTCATCTACCGCGGGCTTTCCAAAGGGATCGAGAAATTCTGCACCTATGCCATGCCGGCTCTGGTCATCCTCGCCATCATCGTGCTGGTGCGGGTACTCACCCTCGGCACCCCCGACCCGGCCAAGCCGCACAACAATGTCGCCAACGGCCTCGGTTACATGTGGAACCCGGAAAAGATCGTGGTCATGGTCCAGCAACCGGACGGGAAGTTCAAACAAGACCGGGAGGTGGTCGGCGAAGCCACCATCGCGGAAGCGAAGGCGGAAGCCGCCGCCAGCCAGGGCAAAATTGAAGTGCGCGAGATCGGTATGCTCCAGCAGTTGAAAAAGCCCGACCTCTGGCTCGAAGCGGCCGGCCAGATCTTCTTTTCCCTGTCCGTCGGTTTCGGGGTCATCCTCGTTTATGCCAGTTACATGAGGAAAAAAGATGACGTCGTGCTAAGCGGGCTCACCGCCACCAGCGCGAATGAATTCTGCGAGGTCGGACTCGGCGGATTGATCACGCTGCCGGCCGCCGTCGCTTTCCTCGGCATCTCCGGAGTGGTCGGAATGGGAACCTTCGCGCTTGGTTTTAATGTGCTACCCCAGGTCTTTTCCCAGATGCCCGGCGGGCAATTCTTCGGCGCCGCCTTCTTCTTCCTGCTTTTCCTCGCCGCTATCACCAGTTCGCTGAGCATGCTCCAGCCCGGCATCGCCCTGATCGAGGAATCCCTCGACGTCGGAAGGAAGACTTCCGTGGCGATACTCGGATTCTTCACCACCGTCGGCACCATGTTTGTCGCCTGGTTCACCGCCGATGACTGGAAAGCCCTTGACACCATCGACTTCTGGGTCGGCACTTTCCTGCTCTTCATCCTAGCCACCATCCATATCATCCACTTCAGTTGGGTCATCGGCGTGGACAAAGGCTTGGCCTGGGCCGAGGACGGCGCCTCCATGCGCATCCCGCGCGTCTTCCGCCCGATCATGCTCTGGGTCTGCCCGATCTTCCTGCTCACCATCTTCGGTTTGTGGGTATTGAAAAACGTCTTCGGCCTGAGCTTCGAGGGCGGGGAGGCCAAACCCAGCGGCTACGTGACCGACCTCTTCGGCGACAAGCCGAGCACCGTGGCCTGGATGAGCATCGGTCTCATCGGCTTGCTCATCATCACCATGACCCTGCTCGTCGCCCGCTCGCGTATGATGCGGGATCCCGTGAAATGGGAGCCGGGCGAACTCTAATCGACTCTTTCCACACTTCCCACCATGACCACCGGCGGCCTCATCATTCTTATCCTTTCCGTGGGGTTCGTGACAATCTTGTTCGTCTTCTGTCTGATCAAGGTGCTCACGACCAGCAAGAAAGACACCCTGCACCCGTATGAAGGCGAGGTGCCCGATCCCCGGCGCGACGATTGATCGTTCCCATGGCCAAAAAAGGACCATCCCAACCCCCTTCGCATCTCGAGGGCAAACTCCTGCTCGCCGAGACGACCCTGCGCGATGCGAATTTTTTCCGCAGTGTCCTGCTCCTCACGCGTCACGGGCAGGAGGGCTCGCACGGTTATGTGCTCAACCAACCCATCGATCGCAAGGTCGGTGATCTGCTCGAAGGGGAGGAATTCGAATCGCTTGCCGATGTGCCGGTATTCAAAGGCGGCCCGGTCGGCACGGAACGTCTCACCTTCGCCGCCATGGGATGGGACCACCGCAAACGCGGCTTCCATTTCCAAAGCCATCTCTCGACCGAAGACGCCCGCGAAGCCTACCTCGCGGGCCAGGACGTGCGCGCTTACGTTGGCTACTCCGGCTGGTCGCCCAGCCAGCTTGAGAGCGAGTTGGAGCGTCATTCTTGGATCGTCGCCGAAGGCGTGCCCGCCCTCGCCGAACCCGACGCCATCCCCGATCTCTGGAGCCGCATCCTGCGCGGACTCAGCCCATTCCACGCCATCGTCGCGCTGACTCCGGAAATGCCGGAGAGGAATTGAAGTGTCGAGGAACCTTGCTGGGACGCCGCATCTGCAGCCTGGGAACGCCGAGCCCCAGCTCGGCAGGTGCATGAATGGCAAACGAAAA
>JBJTQJ010000091.1:0-41701 GCA_046075565.1 Verrucomicrobiales bacterium
GCCTGATTTTGCACGGAATTCTGCAGTTTCCCCCTTTCCAGCACCGTGCAAACAACCGCAGCCCGGATTGCCCACCGAAGCACGGGAAACTTCGCTGTTTCCCGCAATTTTCCCGGCTAACTGGCGTAATAATCGGACCGGAGTTGTCCCACCCCCTGGTATTTCTCGCGGTGCCGGGCAATTTCCCAGCATTCGAACCTTTTTAACCAAATAGATCGTCTCCATCTCCCTCGCCATGTCTTCTTCTTCTCCCGTTGCCCAAACCTTCTCCCTCCCCGTGCCCGAGCGAGGATTTGTCAGTCTGAAACCAGCCGAAAATTGGGAACAAGGCCTCATCACGGCCAATGGCAGCCTGGCCATCAATGCCCTGAGCGACCCGCACAACGAGAGGATTATCTTCAATCACGAACGGCTCTTCATGCCGATGGGCGCGCCCCACGTGCCGCCGGACCAGTCGGCACACCTTCCGGAAATCCGCCGCTTGGTCGAAGAAGGCAAATACAAGGAAGCAGAAATCCTCCAGTTCAAACTCTCCGGGCAGCAGAGCTTCATGTATCCGGACTTCTACGTCCCGGCCTTCGATTTGGCCGTGCAAAGTCCGACCGCCGGAGAAACGCTGAATTATGCGCGTTCGGTGGATTTCCAGACTGCCGAGGCGGTGGTGCATTGGGAAAATGACCACGGCACCTTCGAGCGCCGGATGTTCGTTTCGCGGGCCGATGGGGTGGCTGTGATCAAGCTCACCGCCTCCACACCGGGGAGCTTGACGGTCAGGCTGCGAATCGAGCCTCGTCAACCGAGCGAAGAGTTTAACAAAGACAGTGACATTCTCAAGACGTCCGATGAAAGCTTCAGGCAACACTTCGGCGATCTCCGCAGCACTTCCGGGGAAGATTGGCTCGGCTTCGAAGCCAGGTTCCTCAAAAACTACCCTGGCAGCATCGAGTCGCTGGAAGGCCGGGCGAGGGTGATTCGCCAGGGAGGAAAAGCCGAAGCGAGCGAAGATGGTTCGCTGCTCATTTCAGATGCTGACAGCGTCCTGCTTCTGGTGGACGTCCGGCTGCAGGGCGGGAAGTTCGCGACGACCAATGTCGATCTCAATGTCATCACGCCGGACTACGCGCTTCTGCTCGCCCGACATGCCGGATTACATGGGGAATTGTTCAATCGGGTGAAACTCGATCTGGGCGGCGGCGAGGATCACAAACGACCGACCGAGCAACTCATGGCTGAATCGACTTTCGATGAGATGAATATCGCCTGGCTGGAAAAGCAATTCGACGCCGGACGCTACAATATCATCTGCTCGACGGGCGAATTCCCACCGAACCTGCAAGGTGTCTGGGGAGGAACCTATGTGCCCGGCTGGGCCAGCGACTATACCCACAATGGGAACGTGCCCTCGGCCATCGCCGCCAACCTCATGGGCAACCTGCCGGAGCTGATGCTACCCTACGTCAGCTACATCGAGTCGATCGTGCCCGACATCGAGTTGAACGCGCGCAACTATTATGGATGTCGGGGGGTTGTCCTCCCGTCGCGCACCTCGACGAATGGCTACAACAATGCCTTGTGCGAAAGTTTTGCCGGTGCGATGTGGACCGCCGGAGCACCCTGGGCTGCGCATTTCTTTTACGACTACTATCTTCACACCGGTGACGAGAAGTTCCTCGCCGAGCGTGCCCTGCCCTTCATGGAAAAGGTCGGGCTATTCTTCGAGGATTTCGTTTACGAGGGTGCGGATGGAAAATACATCTTCTCCCCCGCGCAATCACCGGAGAACTGGCCGGCCGGGTCCGACTCCCAAACCACCTTCAATGCCACGATGGACATTGCGGCGGTGAAAGAACTCCTCGCCAATCTCATCACCGCCTCGCGCAAACTCGGGAAGAATGCCGAGAAGATTTCCGTGTGGGAAAAGATGCTCGACAAAGTGCCGGATTACGCGATCGCAGAGAATGGCATCATCAAGGAATGGCTCACGCCGAAACTCGGCAACAACGACGCCCACCGGCACTCCTCCCAGCTCTATCCGCTTTACGACGATCTGCCGGAGGAAATCGACCGGAGTCCCGAACTGCGATCTGCTTTTATCAAGAGCGTGGAAGACAAACTCGAGCGTTACTGGAAGGATAACGAACGCGGCTTCATGTCGTTCGGCATCGTGCAACTCGGTCAGGTATCCTCCAGCCTCGGCCACGGGGAAATTGCCCACCACTGCCTCAAACATCTGGCTTACGGGTTCTGGTTGAACAACCTCGCCTCCATGCACAACCGGCGCGCGCTTTTCAACATGGACATCAGCGGAGGACAACCCGCAGTCATCATGAAAATGCTTGCCGATTCGTTCCCCGGAAAAGTCCGGCTCTTGCCAGCATTGCCGCAAGCCTGGCCGACCGGCTCCATCGAAGGAATGTCCTGCCGGGGCAGCATCATCCTCAATCGACTCCACTGGAATAGAGACACGGTGGAGGCGGAAATGACCTCGGCCAAAGAACAAACAATCACCGTCGTGCTGCCGCGATCCATCGCTTCGGTCGATGGTGATGTGGCGCGGGTCGCGCCAGCGGCCAATGCCAACGAACGCGCCGTCTCGCTCCCGGCTGGCGCGAGTGTGAAGTTGGTTTTCCAATTGAAGTGATTCGATAACTCCCAACCCTATTCCGTCATGACTTCCACCCGTTCTTCCATGCGCCGCCGGAGATTCCTCACGGCGACCACCGCACTGGCTGCTTCCACCGTGTTTCCGCGTTTCTCCATCGGCAAGCCGGGGAAATCCGCCAATGGAAAACTGAATATCGCCTTCATTGGATCCGGCGGATGGATTGCCCGACAGCCGTATGAACAAGGCTGCAAGGATGAAAACCTCGTGGCCTTCTGCGATGTGGATCGGGAGCTTTGCGCGGAGAACATGAAAAACTGGCAGACCAACCGGCCATTTTTCGACGACTTCCGCGTCATGCTCGACAAGATGCACAAGGAAATCGATGCGGTGGTGGTTTCGACGCCCGATCATACCCACTTCGCGGCCACACTCATGGCCATGGAACGGGGAATCCATGTCTACACCCAGAAACCGCTCGCCCACAACATCTGGCAATGCCGGACGCTGGTGAAGGCGAAAGGAAAATACAAGGTGGTCACGCAGATGGGTAACCAGGGGCACGCCGGTGATGGCATCCGCGATTCCGTCGAAGCCGTGCGCGCGGGAGTGATTGGCGATGTGAAACAAGTCTTCTGCCGCAATGATGGTCCGAATTTCCAAAGCGAACATTTCGCCAATCCGGATTCCATGCCACGCCCGGCCATGGCCATTCCCGATGGCCTGGCGTGGGATCTCTGGATCGGGCCGGCCGCGAAAAGAGATTTCCACATGGACTACATTCGCAAGAAGTGGCGGACCTTCTATGATTTCGGTCTCGGCATGCTCGGCGACTTCGGATGCCATACCTTCGACACCCCGGTGTGGGCGCTCGACCTCGATCCACCCACTGTCGTGGAATGCCTGCAACGAGATAAATCACTCGACGGCGTGATTCCCGCCTCAAGTCACATCCGCTACCATTTCCCAGCGAAGGGTCAGCGTGGTCCCGTGACCCTCGATTGGTTCGATGGTCCGCAGGACTGGACCAAAGTCGGGCGTATCGACCAGTTCGGGGCGGAAAATGCCGCGCATCTCGGCCGCGCCTGCTGGATGGTTGGCAGCAAGGGCATGCTCGGCTGCGGCACCCATGCCGGGGCACCGCTCATCCTGCCGAATGAACTGCGCTCGAATTGGAAAGACAGTCCCCCGCCGAAGAGCATTGCCCGCGTGGCCGGTGGTCCGTTCCGCGAATGGATGCAGGCCATCAAAGGCGAAGGACCGGAACCCGGTTCCAGTTTCCCCGTCGCGGCCAATCTTACCGAGATCATTCTTCTCGGGGTGATTGCCCAGCGATTCAACACGAAGATCGAATGGGACGCCGCCAACGGCCGCATCACCAACCACCCCGAGTTGAACGCCTATGTGAAGGAACCCACCCGCGAGGGCTGGGGCATGGGCGAGGACCTCTGGAAGTAAGAGTTTTCCCGCACCGCGAGGGCGATCCGCCGCCCGAAAAGCTCGGGCAAAAGGAAAACTGGTGCACCCACCAAGAATCGAACTTGGACCTGCGGCTCCGGAGGCCGCCGTTCTATCCGTTGAACTATGGGTGCGGATGAGCGAACCGTAACTATGTGCCGCTTCAGCCTTCCGCGCAACATGGAAGTGGTCGGAGGTGAACTCGTGCATCCTGACGGTTCAAACCTTGCCCGTGGGCTCGGAATTCTCGATCCGGGCACCTTGTCGATGATTCCGGAAATTATTCGGAGCCACGACAATCCTGTCGTGGTAGCGCTGGTGAAAACAATGGCAAAGCCGCTCGGAGCGGCGCACCGGCTTGCCCTTCGTTGCCACTACAGGATTGTGGTGGATCCAAACCATCTAACGCTCAAACACCTGGGCAGAGACAAACAAGCATGCTATTTTTTCCCGCATTCGCCGGTTTCAGCAAGATCCGAAATCTTCCTTCCGTTTCCCCTTCCCCATGCGCCCCCTGATCCTCTCACTGCTCGTTCCAGCCATACTTGTCGTATCCTGCACCCTCGCCGATCCCGGTGCCGGTGGCCCTCAAGCGCCCGCCATGGCGGCTGCCCCGGGGCTCAGCGCGCAGCAGAAAGAAAAAATCGGCCGCCGCATCTGGCAGAACGAATGCGCCGGGACCATCGATGGCCTGACCACGTGGAATGACGGGGAAAATTTCCCCTCGATGGGCATCGGACACACGATTTGGTATCCGGCGGGGATCAACGAACGTTTCCAGGAGACCTTCCCGCAGCTCGTGCGATACATGATGGACCACGGGGTGCGTGTCCCGCCGTGGGTGGTTCCGCCGGCGGATTGTCCGTGGCCGAACAAAAAGGCCTTCCTTGCCGATTTCCAGTCGCCGAAGATGAAAGAGCTACGGGCGTGGCTCTCCTCGACCATTTCCGTGCAAACCGACTACCTCATCGGCCGCCAACAGGCCGCCCTTCCGAAAATGCTGGCGGCGTGTTCGCCCGCCGATCAGGCACGGGTGAGGGCCCAATTTGCCGCCCTTTCCGCAACACCGGAGGGGATGTTCTGCCTGATTGACTATGTGAATTTCAAAGGCGAGGGCATCCGGCCTGAGGAACGCTACAACGGCCACGGCTGGGGGCTTCTGCAGGTATTGCAGGAAATGCGCGGCCAACCCCGCGGACAGGCGGCTGTGAAGGAATTCTCGCTTTCCTCCGACCGTGTGCTGGCCCGCCGCATCGCCAACTCGCCCCCCGCCCGCGGGGAAGAACGCTGGCGCGCCGGTTGGCACAACCGCTGCATGCGCTACCAGCAGGCGCTGTGAGTTTCCGCTGGATTTCCCCGGCATCGGGGGGCAGTATATTCGTCAAATGAAGGGATTCTTCACATTCGCCATCGTGGTCGCGCTCGGGTTCATGGGTTACATCGCCTATCCATCAGCGGTTGACTATTTCCGCAACCAAAACTGGATGCCACCCGCACCGGCGAAGCCCGCCGAGACCACCAAGACTACGGAAGCCGACAAACCGTCGGTCAGCCCCGCTCCGGCGCCAATCCCGTCTCCTGCGCCCTCTCCAGCCCCAGCCCCGGCTCCTCTTTCCGCCACCGATGCCGAACTGGAACGCCTTGTGCCCATGCCCAGTATCAAGTCCCTCGAGCAAATCACCTCGAACTGGACGAGTGTCCCGCAAAACGCCTATCCGCCGCAGGTCACTCTCAAAGCCGATGCCGTTTTCCAACTTCCGCAGGGCAATACCATGAGCCTTTCCGCGGGAAAAAACGCGGTGCCGGTTTCGCTGGGTGCCGATGGGCAACTTGCCGTTACCCTGCGTGCCGGCAGCGAGTTGCGGGCCGCTTTGCCCGTTGACCAAACCGACTTCAAGGAACTGGTGACGAAACGTTACGAGGAAGGAGTGGCCCGGATCAAGGAAGGCGTCCAGGCACGCCGCGAAGCGGAGCGCGCGAGATTTGCCACCGCCGCGACCACCAGCGACACGGTCAAAGCCGAAGCCGGAGAAGTGCCGAAAGATGCCAGTGACGAAGAGAAATATTTGGCCATCATGAAGCAGAGCGTGGCCAACGGCGAACTCAAGGACGTGACCACCGACAAAGTGAAAAGCTGGCGATGGATTGGCTACGAGGAAATCGGTGGAACCGGATATTGGACCGGCGCCGCCATCATTTCGAAAGAAACCTATTTTGGCGAGTTCGAAACGGAAGCCAAGGCCCTCATCCGCCAGGGCAAGGTTGAGAAGTGGACCCTGCCCGGGGTTCAGGAATGATTTGGATCGATGCGCGTGATGCTCCGACTGCACCACGTCTTGATTCTCGCGCTCGCTCTTCCGGCGGGATTTGCTTGCCGTCGTGCGCCCGAACAAAGTCCACAGCCGGATCCCCAATCCACGGTCTCCACTCCGGCGGTTCCTTCGCCATCCGCGCCGTCGGGTCCGACCGACTCGGGCCACGAAGCACCTCCCCCGCCCGAACCGGGCCTGCCTCCGCCGAATTTCAACCATTGGGGCCTGCGTTGGTCGGAAAAAGAATCCCGCTTCCGCGTGCATGCTCCCATCGTCAAATCGATGGAGGTCTGGATTTATGATGGTGCCCGTTCTCCGGATCCGACGGCGCGCCATCCAATGACCGCGACCCGTGACGGTTCGTTTGAAGTCAGCGTGGCGGGCAATCTGGCCGGGAAGTTTTACCGCTACCATGTGATCTATTCATCCGGGCATAGCACCGAAGTGGTCGATCCCTTCGCCACCCATCTCGTGGCGAGTGGCACCCGCGCCCTGATCGCGGAACCCGGCACTACTCATCCAGCCGGCTGGGTGACCAAACCCCGCGTTCAGGCCCCGACATCACCTCTTGATGCCATCATCTACGAGGCCCATCTGCGCGACCTCACCATCCATTCGTCTTCCGGGGTCAAGAACAAAGGCGGTTATCTCGGATGGACCGAAGCCTCCACCACCCTCGATGGCAAACCCGGCGCTCCGCCCACCGCGCTGGCCTACATGAAACAACTTGGTGTCACCCATGTGCACTTGCTACCGGTGATGGACTTCGAGAACGACGAGGCGAAACAGGATTACAACTGGGGATACATGACGGAGGGCTGGTTCTCACCGGAGGGCATGTATGCCACGGATCCGGATGATGCCTCGCGGGTATTGGAGTTCAAACAACTCATCTTGGCCCTCCATCAGGAAGGCATCGGATTGATCATGGATGTGGTCTTCAACCATGCCGCACACCGCAGCCCTCTCCAGGCTCTCGGCGGGGACAAGTTTTTCCGCACCTGGCCCGATGGTTCGTGGTGTAACGGTTCGCATTGCGGCAATGATCTCCGCACGGAAAACCCGTGGGTGCGCGAGTTCATCATCCAGTCCTGTGAGCACTGGGTGCGGGAATACGATGTGGACGGCTTCCGTTTCGATCTCATGGGCCTCATCGATGCCGAAACGATGCGGCAAGTGGCACAACGGGTTCGCTCGATCAAGCCCGGGATCATCCTCTACGGTGAACCATGGGCGTCGGGAGCCACGGCGATGAATGGAATCGCGGCGGACAAGAACGGCCTCCGCACCATCCAAGGGATCGCCGCCTTCAATGATGACATTCGGAATTCCCTCAAAGGAATGCCCAAGGGCAAGGAACCGGGATTCATCATGGATGGATCGCGCAAGGAGGAACTGTTCCGTGGCATTGCCGGACAAGAGAACTGGGGATTCGGCTCGCCGGACCGGATGATCAACTACATGACCGCCCATGATGATATGGTGCTCAACGATAAACTCGTGCTCTCCTTGCCCGGGATATCGATTTCCGAACGGCGCGCCCGGGTGATGCAGGGTTACCTCGTGCTCCTCACTTCCCAGGGTGTTCCCTTTCTCCATGCCGGTTGCGAATTCCTGCGCACGAAGAGAGGCAACGACAACAGCTACAATGCCGGCGATCCCATCAATGCCATCGACTGGAATCTGCTCGTGGAAAATGATCTAACCCATCGCTGGACGCGTGCACTTATCAGCCTGAGAAAGGAGCATCCGTTGTTCCGCCTCCGCGACCACGAGAGTATTCGCTCGCGGTTGCGTTTCCATCACATGGAAAAGCCCGGCGTGCTGATGTTCACCATCAACGGGGAAGGCCTCGAAAATGAATCATGGAAAGAAGCCATGGTGGTGGTCAACACCTCCGCCGACACCACCCTTGAACTCGACCTGCCAGCGGGTCAATGGACGGTGCGGCTCGATTCCCGACGCGAAACAACCGGAAGTATCGAAGGCCGCACCAAGGTTCCGCCGTTAGCGGCGTGGCTGGCGTTCCGTTGAGTGTATCGCGGCCTCGAATCTGTTCGGAAGAATTGCCGCTGAACTCCGGAACTCCGAGTCAAGGATTGAACATCGGCCGCATGGTAGCCAAGGAGACGCAGTCCTTGAAGACCATCTGAACCGTCCCTGCCGCTGCCGCCTGGGGAGTTTTTTCCGCGCCACGAGGCACGCCGGTCGTCGCTGTAAGGGTGCTGGACACCATGCCCACCACTTCACCATTCGCGTTGAGGACCGGTCCACCTGAACTGCCCACGGCATAGTCGGCGGTCACGCTCATCCATATCGCTTTGGCATTTTTCGATTTGGCTTGGCTGTGGAAACGCGAGACCACACCTTCGGAGAGACAATAGAAACGACCTTTGGGGTGACTGATGATGGAAATCTCTTCGCCAACTTTGCCTTCGGCGGCCATGCGCAAGTAGGGCAGCTTTTTGCCCAGCGTATCGACGCGGAATACGGCAGCATCGCCGGCCTCGTTTGCCGCGAGGATTTCCTTAAGAGGAAAGACCGAGCCATCGACGGTCATCACGCCGAGGGTGTTGTTATCTTCTTTCTGGAGCACATGGTGATTGGTGACAATCAATCCATCGGAGGAGAGAATCCAGCCCGTGGCGAAAGCTCCCAAGTGCCAGTCGTTGCACTTGCCGCATTTATACACCGAACCGATGGCGACGACGGCGGGCAGGCACTTCTCGTAAACCGTGCCTTCGCTTTCCAGGGAACAAGGTTGGGCGGCTTCAGGCAGAGGAATCTTTTTGTCCACGACCGTTTTCAGCAACTCACCGGCCTTTTTGCCGCTGATCGAATGCCCTTCATCCACCATGGCACCGAGTTTGTGGGCGAAATCCTTGGAGAGAGCAGCATCATCAATGACAAAGTCGTCGGCCTGGACCGCCCCCCCGAAAAGGAAAGCGGCAGCGAGAAAGCGGGAAAAGATTGGTTTCATGTTGAGAGTATAGCGTCGTCCGGGGGAAAAAGCTTGGGAAAGATTTTTTGGACCCGTGAGTATTTCAAGAATTCTCGGTCAGGTCCAAGATGAGCAAGCCCTCGTCGGGTGTCCATGTGAAACGGACTCCAATCCCCTGCAACTCGAAAGCGAACTCCCGATTCGCGACCTCTTCCAGATACGCGGGCCTCGGGTCGAAGGCCATGGTCTCAAGCAGTAGTGTCCGAAAACCCGGTTGTCGCGTCTCGATGGAAGTGAGGCGGATTTCCGCCTCCGGGGATAGCACGACAGGCAGCATTGGCGGAGCTTCGGTGGCGAATCCGCCTTGGGCATCGGGTTGTGCCTCGACGTAGGGCAGATAGGGTTTCACATCGAGAACCGGAGTGCCGTCAACGAGGTCGAGGCCGGCGACTTCGAGGGTCACGCCGCCATCATCGACGAGGATCTTCCGGAGTTCGACGAGGGACAGCCCGATAGGGTTCGGGCGGAACAAGGAGCGCGTGGCGAAGACGCCGAGGCGGGTATTGCCCCCCAAGCGAGGGGGGCGAACCGTGAGCGAAGGCTCCTTGTCCTCCGGGATTTGGTCGGCGAGAAAAAGAATCCAGACATGGGAGAACCCCTCAAGTCCCCGGAATGCCTCAGCTTGGTTCCATGGCGGAAAAAACCGGATGAGTCCGACCGCCGAGGGCACGAGGCCAGATTGGCGCGGGACCCCGAATTTTCCGTTGAAGGGCGAAACGATACGCCCGACCGGCGAGAAACTCACCGGTCGGGCGCTTGATTCATCGGATGATCGGTTCAATTGCTCAGGCAAATGGGTCGAGCGGATTGTATTGGCCGGGGATGGCGGCCGGATAGAGACCGTCCGGGCCGGGTTTGGCCGGGACATCGGCACCGAAATCGTCGGCGTCCGGGACCATTTTGTCCTTGGCACCGAGGCCGCGGCTCCAGGGGATGCTGTTGCCGCTGTAACAGGCTTGGCGACCGAGAAGTGCGGTCATGGTGCTGTTGGCGGCCGCCTCGGCCATGTTGATGGGTTTGTCCTGACGGATGTGGGCAACCAGTTCGTCCTGCTCGATCTGCTGGCCATCCGCGCGGGGGCCATCGTATTTCCAAAGCTCCTTGCCATCGCGATCCCAAATCGTACCGGGTTGGGCGCGGCCTTTCGCGGCGAGGAAAAGTTCGCCCACGCGGCCTTGGGCACCCTGATGGTGGCGCCAGAAGCTGTTGACGACCACACCCTTCGGGTAGGAGTATTCGGTGGCGAAGTGGTCGTAGATGTTTCCGAACTGGGGCCCAATCCGCACGCTGCGTCCGCCGGTGCCATAGGCGCGCTCGGGCAGGGTGCCGAGGAACCAGTTGGCGACATCGATGTTATGGATGTGCTGCTCGACGATGCCATCGCCGCCGATGTAATCGAAGTAGAACCAGTTGCGGCACTGGTATTGGAATTCGGTGTCGCCCGGTTCGCGGTCGCGGACCCACAGGTTGCCGCCCATCCAGTGGACCTGGGCACTGATGAGGTCACCGATCATGCCGTCTTGAATGCGCTTGAGGGTCTCCAGATAAACCGGGTCGAAGCGGCGTTGGAAGCCGACCACGATCTTGGTCTCGGGTTTGGCCTTCTTGGCGGCTTCGAGCACGATGCGCACGCCGTCGGCGGTCGTGGCAACCGGCTTTTCCATGAAAACGTGTTTCCCCTTTTCCACCGCGTAGGCGAAATGTTTCGGGCGGAACCCGGGGGGCGTGCAGAGCATCACGATATCGGCGAGGTCGGTCGCTTTCTTGTAAGCGTCGAGCCCGGTAAACTGATGCTCGGCAGGAACATTGACGGATGAGCCTTGGCCTTTTTTGGCATCGTTCAGCGCACCGAGGCACTTTGCGATGGAAGGAGCAAAGGCATCGGCCAGGGCAACCACTTCGATGCCGGGATTGGCGAGAATTTGTTTGGCGGCGCCCGTTCCGCGCCCGCCGCAGCCGACAAGAGCGACTTTGAGGGTGCCGGATCCGGCCGCTTGGGCCGAACCGATGATGGGAAGAGCGGTGGCTCCGGCCACGAGGGCGGAAGACTTGATGAATTTACGACGATTCGGTTCCATAGGTAGTGGTATGTTTCTGTGGTTAGGGGACGTCAGGCAAACGTGTCTGGGTTCGCGGTTCTTTCATTCCTGCACGAAGGTCTCCTCAGGGCTGGAGAGGCACCGGAGTTTCAGACTTTTTCGCGGATTGCACGTGCAGAATGATTTCACTGATCAGGATTTTCCCTCCCGATTCCTGGAAATGGCGAACATGCATTCCAATCACCGGGGCGAGTAAGGTCAGGGTGAAAAGCACCAGCGAGGCAAGGCACCCGGATTGCGGCTCTGCGGGCGGAGTCGCCCGGCGAGGGCGCGGGGCAGGTTCTTCCGCATCTGGCTTGCTGGCAGACGGGGCTTTTTCCGAATCGGGAACTTCTTCGGCTGGGGGGGGAGCGGGTTCGGTGACCGTGGCGGTCTGTTCGGGTTGGTCCGGCCAATCGAAGCGGAGCAGGACAGACCCGATTTTCACCGTATCCCCGTGACGAAGTGAGTGGGTGAGCACACGGCGGCCATCCACCTCGATGCCATTGGTCGAGCCCAGGTCAACCAGTTCAAAACCGTTGTCCCGTTGGTGCAGAACGGCATGGTGGGCGCTGAGGCTGCCGTCCTCAAGCACCACGGTGTTATCGGGAGCCCGGCCGATGCGGATGCTATCCATCTGCAGGCTGTATTTGCGGGTTTCCCCACTGGGCAAGATGACGTGGATTTTGGGCGCTTCGGACATGGCAGAAGTTGCGAGGTTGGGAACGGACGGAGGTGGAAATTTCCGATTTTCAATCGAGAACACGGGAGTTTTCCCCACGGTCTTGCGGGAAGATAGCGCATTCTTCCCGAAAATTGCGAAATCTTTGCTTTCGGAAATGCCTTTTTGGGGCATCTTTCCCGCCTTCATGACCGCCGACACCATCCGCAATCTCGCCATCATCGCTCACGTTGACCACGGAAAGACGACCCTCGTTGACCAACTCCTCCAAGCCGGAGGCACCTACAGGGAGAATCAGGCGGTCCAGGAACGCGCCATGGACTCCATGGACCTCGAAAAGGAAAAGGGCATCACC
The DNA here is from genome assembly GCA_046075565.1 of Verrucomicrobiales bacterium. GTDB lineage: Bacteria > Verrucomicrobiota > Verrucomicrobiia > Verrucomicrobiales > SLCJ01 > JBJTQJ01. The sequence continues at coordinate 12,489 of JBJTQJ010000091.1, forward strand.
ATCAAAGCCAAAAACACCTCGGTCCACTGGAAGGGCAATACCATCAATATCGTCGATACTCCGGGGCACGCCGACTTCGGTGGAGAGGTCGAGCGGGTGATGAAAATGGTCGATGGAGTCTTGCTCGTGGTTGACGCCTTCGAAGGCCCGCAGGCCCAGACGCGGTTCGTGCTCCGCAAGGCGCTACAGGAAGGCCTGCGCCCGATTGTCGTCATCAACAAAATCGACCGTCCCTTCGCCGATCCCGCCGCCGTGCATGACAAGGTGCTTGAGCTTTTTATCGACCTTGACGCCAGCGATGATCAGTTCAATGCGCCTTTCCTTTACGGTTCCGCCCGCGATGGCTACTTCATGCACTCGCCCGATGAGGCGAAGACTGACGTATCCCCGCTTCTCAAGACCATCGTCGAGAAAATCCCCCCACCCCAAGCCGACCCCGCCGCGCCCTTCTCCATGCTCGTCTCGAATATCGATTGGGATGACTACGTGGGCCGTGTCGGCATCGGCAAGGTGCTCGGTGGTTCGGTGCGCAAGGGCGACACCATCTGGCTCCTGCGCAAGGATGGCACCAAGGTCAGCTCGAAGGTCACGAAACTTTTCGAATACTCCGGTTTGGGCACCCAGGACTCGGATGCCGGAACCGCCGGAAACATCGTCGGTATCGCCGGCTTCGAGGATATCGACATCGGTGAAACGCTCGCCGCGACCAGTGAAATGGAAGCGGTGCCCTTTGTGGACATCGATCCTCCGACCGTCCAGATGCAATTCTCCATCAATGACGGCCCCTTCTCCGGCAAGGATGGAAAACACGTGACTTCGCGGGCCATCCGCGACCGCCTTTTCCGCGAAACGAAAATCAACGTCTCCATCGCCGTCGAAGACACGGACACCGCCGGCGTCTTCAATGTTTCCGCCCGCGGAGCCATGCAGATCGCCATCCTGGTGGAAACCATGCGCCGCGAGGGCTACGAGGTCTGCGTTTCGCGACCAATGGTCATCACCCGCAAGACCGAAGACGGACGCACTCTCGAACCCTACGAAACCCTCTATGTGGAAGTGCCGGAGGAACACGTGCCCGGCATCCTCAAGGCCATCACCGCTCGCCGTGGGGTGCTCGAACACATGGACCACGAGAAAAGCGGACGCGCCTTCATGCAGGCCAACATCCCGACCCGCGGTCTCATCGGTTTCGAATTCGAACTCGTGAACCTGACCAGTGGACACGGCATCATGTCCCACCTGTTCAAGGAATACGGCGACTACGCGGGCGAAATCGCCACCCGCACCACCGGCACGCTCGTCTCCATGGAAACAGGTGTGGCCACCGCTTATTCACTGCTCGCCCTCGAAGAACGCGGCATTCTCTTTGTCGCTCCCGGTGACGAAGTCTATACCGGCATGCTCGTCGGGGAAAACCCGCGCACCGACAACCTGCCCGTGAATCCGGTGAAGGAAAAACATCTCGACAACATGCGTTCGGCCGGCAAAGACAAAAACACCAAGCTCAGTCCCCCGATGCGTTTCTCCCTCGAGCGCGCCATTGAATACATCGCGCAGGACGAACTCGTCGAAGCGACCCCGAAGAATATCCGGCTCCGCAAACGTGTTCTTGATCCCAACGAACGCCGTCGCATCGAAAAAGCTGCGAAGAACGCGTGAGGTAGCCTCGGATAAAAAAAGAGAACACGGGCGTCCCCTATCCCGAAGGGATTGTGTTCCAGAGCCCGGGGTTGACCCGCTTGCGGGGCTACCCCGGGAATTCCAAGCCAAATATCATCAAACCTCATCGGGAAGTCGTTTGTTTTTGCACTGCGGCGACGTGTTTCACCAGACCAACTTCCCATTAGTATTGTTCCGGTATCTACCGGTTATGGACGCTGCTTGTGAGCATTCTTCGGAGTCGTAGCCAGACCGTTGAAGCTTTCGAAGCCTTGGCGAAGTAGGCCCGGTCTTGCCCTGGGAACTGTAGCCGGAAGGTCCAGAACGACATCAAGATATCAACCTTGCGGAAGCGGCCGGCGAAGTGACTCCGGATTAACGATTGGTTGAAAAGCGTTCGACATCCGTCCCCAAAGCGGTGTCGTCCCCGACAGGTCGGGGTTTCCACCGCACTCCGACACACCCGCTTGGGCAGTCGCTGTGTTGGACTGCGCCGGCTGCGACGGCGCTTTCGGTTGTGGAGCACGGCGACTCGTGCGGCACCCCGCACGAAATGGCCTCACTCACTTCCCCTGAACAGTCGACGTCCGCGAGTTGTTAGAAGGTTTCGCATCACTGCCTTCGGAGACCGACACACTCGAAAGGATGGTGGCTCCGGGCTTCTGGTAATCGGCGGCGGTGCCGAGGCGGACCGTGCGTGATGCCGATTCTCCCGGCGCGAGCGCGGGAACCGGCACGACGGTTTGTTTTCCAGCGGCCGTTACGGTCAGAGATGCCGCGGGTATCGAAGCCGTGCCTCGGTTTTGCACGATGGTTTCAATGGTGCCGCCAGAGGCATTGACGCTGAGCGATTGGTTGGCGACGGCAAGATCGACGATGCCCGGAGTGCTGCTGGACATGACCCGACCCACATCGAGGATGCCGCCACCGTATCCGGTATCCGCACCGAGGGCACCGGCTTCATTCAAATTCGCCAAAACCAAGGCGGACGCTTGGTTGGCAGAGATCCCATATTGCGACATAGCGGCGGCGATGGCACCGCTGATGATGGGAGCACTCGCGGATGTTCCCGTGAAGCCGGCAACCTGATCGCCCGGCCAGGCCACATTCAATTCCAATCCGGGCGCGGCAACATCCAGAGCCCAACCGGAATTGGAAAAATCGAGTTTTTCGCCCCGCGCATCGACCGACCCGACGGCAAGCACACCCTCATAGGCGGCTGGATATGCGATGCTGTCCACTCCATTGTTTCCTGCGGAAGCAACAATCACCACCCCCCGTTCCCTCGCGTAAGCAACGGCATCACGGAGAGCCTGGCTGTCGCCCTGCGAGCCGAGCGAGACATTGATAACACCAGCGCCGCCATTGACCGCTTCCATGATCCCCTGCGCCACAAGGAAGGTATCGGAAACTCCGGAAGCATCGACCACGGCAATCGACAGGAGATTGGCGGAAGGCGCGAGCCCAGGGGTTTGGGAAGAACTCCCGGCAATCAGCGATGCCACTCCCGTGCCATGGCCTGCATCCATCACCACCCCTTCGCCGAGCAAGTTGAGAGTGGTCAGATTGGCGGTAATCCCCGGATGTTTGACCACGCCGCTATCGAGAATGGCGACCGTTACCCCGGTCCCCCATTTGGAATTGTCGCTATCAATGCCCAACCAGCCCAGCAAATCTGCGCCGAATCCAACCGCACCGTCTTGGATACTCCCTTCTGGCAAATCGGGCACATAGACCAGATAGTTGGGCGAAAACTCACCCTTCTCTTTTTCTTGGGTGGCGGCCCAGCGCTCGGGATCCACGATGGCGAGCCGCGCCGTGCGCAACCCGTCAATCCGGCCCAGCACCTTGAGTCCGAGTTTTTCGGCGCGAGCGAGGAAATCGAGATACTCCGCGTCGTCCTTGAATCGAACGAGCACCTCTCCCTCGCGGGCCGGCGCATCATCAGAACTCAGGGCCACTTTGCGCGAACCGATGTCTTGGGAGGCCCGGTAACCTTCACCCACCGTCGACCACGGGCGGGCGGCAGAATTCTCAGCCGATTCCCCCTTTTTGCCGAATCCCCCGGGCCCAATCAGCACGTAAATGCCGACCGCGAGCAAGGCAAGCGCGGCCATGGCAAAGAGGAAACGCTGGAAAGGTTTGGTCATCAGCAACCGGATGAAACATACCGGGAATAGCTACAAAACGCCAGCCAACGTTTCTTTTGGCCGGGAAATGTCCCAAAGGCCTCAAATTTTCGCATCCCCGCTGCGGGATTTTCCATCAATCCACGGCAACCATCATTTTCCCGGCAATGCCGCTCTCGGGCGCAGAGCATGCAACACAGCGAACGATTCTGCCATAAATGGCCCTTGCTCGACCTCATGTTTTTTCACTGGAGACCAATGATTCCATCCGATGAGCCACAACCAACCAAACGTGAATCGGATCCTCGTGATCGGCCGTTAGGCCAGTCTATGCTCTATCAGAAGCTTCGCCGTCCGCAGGCTCAGCCTGTGCTTCGCGTCAAGGGATGGGCCCCGACTGGACATTTGTTTGCTCGTTTTTACTTGGCAAACTGGAAAGCCTTTGTAGCATTCCGATTGTCCCACGGACAACCACAGTGACACCCTCCACATCCAACGTCATTCAACAGCAGACCGCTCGGCTGATAGCATTCTATCTCCCCCAATTCCATACCATTCCGGAGAACGATGCCTGGTGGGGAGAAGGCTTCACGGAATGGACAAATGTGCGGAAGGCCCAGTCCCTCTACCCGGGGCATCTCCAGCCAAGGATACCGGGCGAACTCGGCTACTATGACCTGAATGACAGCACAATCTTGGAAAAGCAATCGGCGATGGCGAGACAACACGGCATCGAAGGGTTTTGCTACCATTACTACTATTTTGGCAAAGGAAAGAGGTTGCTGGAAATGCCCGTGGATCGATTATTGCAAAACCAGAAGCCCGATTTCCCATTCTGCTTGTGTTGGGCCAACGAAAACTGGACCAGAACATGGGACGGCGGCGACAACATGATTCTGATGCAACAGAGCTACCTCCCGGAAGATCTTGAGGGATTCGCGCTTTCTGTTTCGCCTTTCTTCAAGGATCCACGCTACATTCGCGTGGACGGCAAACCCTTGTTGGTGATCTACAACACAAGATCCATCCCCGAGACAAAGTCCACACTCACGCAACTCCGCACCATCTGGCGGAACGAGACCGGTCTGGATGTCCATATCAGTGCTGCCCTGACTTTCGGCGAAACAGCGCCCATGGAATTGGGGGTCGATTCGGCCGTGGAATTTCCACCGCACAATGTAAGGAATGCAAACTTGCCGGTGGACGCGATAGGGTTTCACGAGGAGTTCCATGGCACGGTATGGGATTACCATGCCCATGTTTTGAATTCCATAGCGGAACCCGACAGGCCCTACCCATATTTCCCAACGGTCGTGACAGATTGGGACAACACCGCCCGACGCGGCCACAGGGGCTCGCTTTTTGTGAATGGCAACCCGATTGCCTACCAACAATGGCTCATCAGTTCAATCCGAAGATCCGTGCGTTGCAACAAGGAAGACAGCCGGCTCGTATTCATCAATGCATGGAATGAATGGGCCGAAGGGACGTATCTCGAGCCCGACAATGAACGCGGCTTTTCCTACCTTCAGGCAACAAAGGCCGCCAATACAAACGGGGATCCCATGTCCCATCTTCTCGATTCCCTCACGGGCAGCGGTCCGCTGGACCCAGCCACAACGGTGATTTTCGCGACCGCCTTGCGCAACTACAGCAACTTGTTCTCCAGCGAAAGCAATCCGGCAAACTCCTGGTTCCAAGGATTCAAAGACAGATACGGGAAAATGTCACATGTGATTTCGGATTTGGCAGGGCAAGTCAGAAATCAAAAAGCCAAACTTGAAAAACAACGGTCCAAGAATGACAAACTTCGAATCAAGGCGGAAGAAGAAAACCAGCGCAGAAAACAACTGGAAGGCTCCATGGTGTATAGAGCCCTCAGCCCATTGATCCAATTGGAAGGAAAATTCAAAGGTCAACCCTCGAAAAACCGCCACTCCAAAAAGACCTCTCCGGTTAAGACCCCTGCCTTGCCGAGCTCGCAGCATTCCCCAACCGAGGCTGCAAAATCCATCAAGTGGCTTGACGACTCTAGCATCCAAATCGAAAACGCAACCTTGCTCTTGGCCTCCGATCAGGACCTCCATCTTCTCGACTCCAGCCCCAAAGAATTCATTCTCGGCAAGACCACAAGCATGGTGCATCTGTTGCTGGGCTGGATCGACGAAATCCGCCCGAAACGTATCGTGGACATCGGAGTTTTCAAAGGCGGCAGTGTTGTCTTTCTCCATGCCTCCTGCACGCCGGAAAAGCTGGTTGCCATTGAGCGCAACACGGTAAAGTGCGAGCCATTGGAGGAATATCTCAAAACTGCGGACACCGATAACTCGGTGAGTGTGCGCTACGGAGTTGACCAGGCTGACTTATCGGCGCTTGAAAGCATCTACTCGGAAGAGTTTGGTAATGAAAACATCGACATGGTGATAGACGACGCATCCCATTTTCTTTACCAAACCAGGGAGTCCTTTCGTTTCTTTTTCCCACGTCTCCGTCCGGGAGGATACTACATCATCGAAGACTGGGGGTGGGCCCATTGGCCGGAGGATTGCTGGCAGAAAGAAAAAGGCGGTGAGTATTTCAAGAACAAAGACCCCCTCTCGAACCTCCTCATGGAACTGATGATTCTCTCCGCGAGTGCACCGGATGTGGTGGAAAGTCTTTGGGTGAACAAAAACCAGGTCCTGGTCAAGCGGGGTCCCCGAAAACTCGAGTCTCCGTTTTCCCCGGAAGCCTTTGTTCTGAACCGTGAAATCGCATTGCCGAAAATCCCATGATCGCCTTGGTGAGCATGCCCAACTTCAAACTGCAGTGCCCGTTGAGCTTCGGTGACTCGTCCCCGAAGCCCAATTGTTCCATCAATTTCGAAGCAGGAGAACCGGACCGGGAAGACGGAGCCAAGGGCTTGAATCAGGTAGCGTTCGGGACCGGGATGGCGAAACTAGCCACTGGAAAGCAGAACCGGACACCCAGTCTCTCGGTTCGGGGCCAAAGCTGCAGGCCTGCCCCCACCGGGAAATCCCTCCACCTCGTCACGAATCGTGCGAGAAAACCGGGTTGCGGCAAAATCCAAGCAACACTTTTGAAGAATTTCCTTGAAAGATCCGGGCCTTCAACGAAGAATTGTCTACCATGTCCACTTCCAATCTCCATCCAATCACCAACATCACCGCCGCCAAGAGTCGGCGGGCATTCCTTGGCACCTCGCTCGGAGCGATGGCGGCCTTTGGCATCCTTCCATCGGGGTTCGTCTCCGGGGCGAATCGGGTCAGCCCGAATAGCAAGGTCCGCCTGGCCGTGGTCGGTTGCGGCAACCGCGGCGGCACCATCGGGGTCTGGTTTAAGAAGACCGGTCAGGCCGATATCGTCTGCGTCTGTGATGTGGATTTGGAAGGGAAACACTGCAAAGAGCTTCTCCCACAGGTTCCCGATGCGCGCCGCTACACCGACTTCCGCAAAATGTTCGACAAGGAAGCCGGGAATATCGACGCGGTGATCGTCGGCACACCGGATCACTCCCACTTCCCGATTTGTATGCAAACCATGGCCTTGGGCAAAGCGGTGTATGTAGAAAAACCGATGGCCCACACCTTCATGGAAGTGGAACTGATGATGAAGGCCGCGGAGAAATACGGCGTCGTCACGCAGATGGGCAACCAGGGGCATTCGGAAGCGAATCACTGGCAGTTCAAAGCGTGGACCGAAGCCGGCGTGATCAAAGACGTGACACGCATCGACGCCTACATGACCTCTTCGCGCCGTTGGCACGGCTGGGATCCGAAAGGACTGCCGGAAGGCGAGACTCCGCCCGCGGGCATGGACTGGGAGGCGTGGATTGCCACCGCCCCGATGACTCCCTTCAATGCCAAACTCCACCCGCAGACCTGGCGCGGATGGTTCAACTACGGCAGCGGTGCGTTCGGCGACTGGGGTCCGCACATTCTCGACACCTGCCATCGTTTCCTCGAACTCGGACTACCGGAAGAAGTCACGGCGGTCAAACTCGATGGACGTAATGAATTCATTTTCCCGCAATCCACGACCATCGCGTTCAAGTTCCCGGCCCGGGGCAACAAACCGGCCTGTGTCGTGAACTGGCACGACGGACTCGGCAACATGCCGGAGCTTCCCAAAGAGATTCCCGCCGGAACCGACATCGGCAACGCCGGAAAAATCATCTACGGAAAAGACAATATTTTCCGCGGCGGCAGCCATGGCGCCACCCTGCGTATCGCTCCCGAGGAGAAGTTCCGCGAAGTCCGAGATAAATTGCCGGAATATGCGAAGAAAGCTCCGGACCATGCCATGAATTTCATCCTTGCCTGCCGTGGAGAAGCGACGCCCAATTCGCCCTTCTCCATCTCCGGCCCCCTCACCCAGATGTTCACTCTCGGGGTCCTGGCCCAGCGTTATGGCGGCACCATCAAATTTGATCGTACCAACAAGACGATTACCAGCCACGCCAATGGCCCGGCCCTGCTCGCCGGCTCTCCCCCGCGCGCCGGTTGGGAACAGTATTACAAACTCTGAGCCGAAGGACCGGCGCCTTCGGCGTCCGCTCGGATCAGTATACGTGCTCTCTCCAGCAAAATGGAAAGAGCGGAACGGTAGGCATCTTCAATGGCATCCGCTCGCGGGTCGAGCGCGGTGCCAAAGATGACCGCGCAGGTTTTCCCGGAGCCCGGGAGCCAGTTCCTAATGTGTCCGAAGGCCGATGACCCCGCGACCGCACAGGGGATCACTGGCACTCCGGCGAGCCGGGCGAGTTTGAAAACTCCGGATTGCAGCGATCCACCCTCGACCGCGCGGAAACCCGGTTGCGGAATCCCTCCTTCGGGAAAGCCGCCGACCACTTCTCCTCCCCCCAGCGTGGCCATGGTCATGCGGATGGCGGACAAATCCCGACCGCTTTCCGCGAGCGGAATGACTTCAAGCGCTCGCACGAGGGCGCGCACGGGTGCGGGCAATCGACCGACCGCTGACAGCCAGCGAATCGAACGCGGGCACAGGCCTGAGAGGATCATGGCATCGAAGTAGGATTCATGATTCGGGGCTAACAAGGCTCCTCCCTTCGATGGCAAATTCTCCACTCCTTCAACCACACAGCGCACCGACCACTTCACGATAGGGCGTCCGATGGCGCAGGCCGTGCGGTAGAATAGACGGCTCACTTTCCCCTCCCCTCCGGCAACCTCCATTCGGCATCGGATTGCGCGTAAACTTGAATGAACTTCTCCCTCAGCTGTTCGTTGGCGATCAGTCGTCCGGCTCGTCGCCTCGCCTCCGGGCCGATGGTCAATGGTTCGCCAACGCGCACCCACAGGCGTCCCCATTTCGCCGGCAACCAAGGCCAGGGACTCGACAACTTCTCCGCCCCAACCACGACCACCGGGAGAATCGGGCATCCGGTGAGGGCGGCCAGATACACCGCGCCCGCTTTGATTGGTCCACCATGGGTCACCCGATCGTCACCGGTTTGGATTTCCCCTTCGGGAAAGATTCCCACCACATGACCGGAGCCCAGCCGCCGTGCCGCCTCGCGGACGGGCGCGACTCCAGGTCTCCGGCGATCCACTTGAAACGAGCCCATCGCTTTTAGCACGGCGCGCCACAATCGGTGCCGGTAGAATTCCACCCGCGCCATCCAGCCGACATCCCGATCAAGGAGCGTGCTCACCACCACCGGATCAAGATGACTCCGATGCGCGACGGCGAGAATCACCCCGCCACGCGCGGGCACATTTTCCATACCCCGCGTCTTGACCCGCATGGTAAACAAAAACGCGAAACGCCAGAAGGCGCGGGTCCAATGATAGAGTTTGCCCGGCAGAGAGGCATCGCTGCTGCGTGCTCCCGCGGCCGCACTCGATGTATCTGATGCCCTCGTTATCTGCATGAGTGAAAATGAAGAAGTCGTGAGCGTGCCCGTTCAAATCCCCCGTGGCATGCCATGGAGCCGACGGAACAATGGAGTGGCCATGAGGGTGGTGATCACGGCCATGAAGACCATGATGGTGAAGAGTGTCGGGGTGATGACGCCGCGTTCGAGGCCGATGTTAAGGATGATCAATTCCATCAGCCCACGCGCGTTCATGAGCGTGCCGATCCCCAGCGCCTCGCGTTGCGGAACCCCGCAGGCACGGGCAGCGGCCCAGCAGGCTCCTCCTTTGCCAAGGGTAGCGAGCACAAGCGCGATCAAAGCAATGAACCACAACCATGGGGTATTGACCAAATCAAGCCGGGTGTTCAATCCCGAATAGGTGAAGAACAAAGGCAGCAACAGACAAACCGTAAGCGGTTCCACTTGCCTGCGCACCTCCTCGCCGAATGCACCCTTCGGCATGGCCGCACCCATGATAAAAGCGCCAAAGACCGCATAAATGCCGAGCGAATCGGTAATCCATGCCCCCATCATTACACAGGCGAGCACGCCGGTGAGCAGCCCGCCATGCAGCGAACCCGATCTTTCCATCGCGGTGGCGAAACGGGTAAATAGTTTGCGCCCGAAAGTCATCACCAGCACACCGTAAGCGACACCCCCGCCGATGGCCTTGATCGCGATCATCCAGTCGCCGCCGAAACTCGAGAGCACCACCGCCAGCACACACCAGGCGGCCGCGTCGTCCATGGCGCCCGCCGCGAGGGCGAGCGTGCCGAGGCTTGTTCCTGTCAGGCCCTGCTCGCGGATGATACGCGCCAGCATCGGGAAAGCCGTGATGCACATGCTGGCCCCCAGGAAAAGCATGGCTTCGAGAGGGGCGACCTCTGCGGTGAAGAAACCGCCTTGCTTCAGCAACCAATACCCGAGCCCCGCTCCGAGAATGAACGGTGCCACCATACCGGCCACCGAGACACTGATTCCCGTCTTCGCTTTGTTGCGGAAGAGGTCGGCGCGGAATTCCATGCCGACGAGGAACATATACAAGGCAAGACCGACCTGACAGGTGGCAAAGAGCAGAGGCATGGATTGTTTGGGAAACAACCAGGCCTGCGCGCCCGGAAACCACAGACCAAAAAGCGACGGCCCCAGCGCCACCCCGGCCATCATCTCCGCCACCACCTGGGGTTGCCCGAACCTTTTCGCCAAAATCCCCACCCCGCGGCAGACGAACAGAATGACCGTCAATTGCAGGAAAAAGCGGACCGAAAGCTCGAAGGAGGACATGGGTAATGCTCTATAGGGCAACTCAATACTCGACGCGGTCCTCTTTGGCCAGCCAATCCTGGAAGACGGCTGCGCCTTCGTTGGGCAGGGCGTTGGTAATAGGGAGATGGCGATCCTTCAGTGGGCGGGCGACTTCGGTATAGAGGGCGGAGTCGTCAAAGCCGGCGGCGGCGGCGTCATCGCGGTTGGCGGCGAAGACGATGCGGTCCACGCGTGCCCACCAGGCAGCGGCGAGGCACATCGGGCAGGGTTCGCAGGAGGTGTAAAGAGTGGCTCCGGTCAGCATCCACGAACCGGTGTTCCGGGTAGCGGCGCGGATGGCCACGACCTCGGCATGGGCGGTGGGATCCTGGCTGGTGGTGACCTGGTTCCATCCCTCGCCGAGGATTTGACCGTCACGCGCGATAACCGCTCCGAACGGACCGCCGTGACCGGCGAGCATGTGTTCGCGCGCGAGCGCGATGGCACGGCGGAGATGGATGGCGTCTTCGTTGTTAGGAGTCGAGTTCATGAATTGGGAATTTCGACGATGGCTGCCAGTTTCGTAGAGACGAGCAGACAGCGGATGGTCTCCGGCGCGATTCCGGCGGCGGCCGAGACAGCCTGCCGGTAGGCCCGCATTTGACCGGCGTATCTTTCGACCAATTCATCCCCGCTTGCAACCGTGTCGGTTTTGAAATCGAGGACCTCGGCACTGACGACCCGTCCTTTTTCCCGGTGAAGATGCAGGCGATCGATCACGCCACTGGTCCATACACCATCGGCGATGGTGTCGAACGGTTGTTCACGCAAAAGCACGATGTCGCGGCCGGCCCGGGTGAAAAGCCTGCGGATTTCCGACGCGGCGAAACTGGCCTCGATGAGTTTCCTCACGGATTCTTCCTTAGGCAGTTCGGGCGGGCCGTCATCGAGCCATGCGATCTTTTCAAAGGCTTCGTGGAGGGCGGTGCCAAAAGCCATGCCGCCGGAAGAATCGAGGGCAGCACCGGAGGCACCTTTCGATCCCGATGCTTTTTCGGAACTCGGGGTCTTGCGGGCCAGCCGCGGACTTGGCGGAGAAAGCACCACCGGCGGCAGCGCGGACGGGGCGGCAGATTGGATTGGAAATTCCCCGTACCATTCGGCATCGCCATGTTGCCAGAGTGTTGTCACTTCGAGGCCGGGAATCTCCATGGCCGGTTCCGCGGGGGCTTTGCCCTCAAGAGCGGCCCTCAGCCAGGAGGCATGGTTCTTTTTCGCCGTCACCGGCTCGCCTTTCTCGGTAAGCGACGGGGGCAGGATGAGGACGAGTCCGCGCGCGGCGCGGGTGAGCGCGACATACAAGGTGCAGAAACGCTCGTAGGTCATTTCCGCTTCCCACTCGTCGCGCAGTTGGGCGAGACGCTCATCAGCTTCGATGGCGGGTTTCGGAGGCGCGTCGAATAACAAATGGATGCTACCATCGGGAGCGCGTTCCTGGAGACGGTCGAGTTTGCCGAGGTTGTCGAATCCACTGCCATCGAGGTCCGGTAGCACGACCAGATCAAATTCCAGCCCCTTGGCTTTGTGAATGGTCATGATCTGGATGGCTCCGGCTCCCGACCACTCGCGGGTCTTCCAATGGCGGAGCAGGCGCACCCAGTCGGCGAGCGGACCTCCGCGCGCGTCGAATCGCCGGGCTTCCGTTTCCCAAAGCGCGAGCCGCTCGACTTGGCTGGCATCGAGATCGTTGCGGGCGCGCAGCACGGGAAGGAGTTTGTCCAGAAGCCCGGTCGCCCCATCGGTTTGGAAAAGTCCACGTGCGGCGGACCAGATGGCATCCGGTTTCTCCGCAGCGAAGACTTCGGCGAGAGTGGCATAGAGCGGGCAATACCGCACATGCCCCCAGGCGAATTGATCGGCGGGGGTTTCCAGCCAGCGGAAAAAGTCATACAAGGCGGCCACGACCGGGCCGGCGTTCTCGATGGCGGTCTCGCTTTCCACTTCGATCGGCCAGTCCGGGTGTTCATGGCGGAGAAAATCCGCCAGCTCCGCGGCATTTTTATTCGTTTGCACGAGGATGGCGCAGGTCAACCCGCGCTCGAGGGGTCGGGCGCGTTCGATGATCGCCGGGATGGCGAGCCATGGCAATTTGTTGGCTTTGGAGTTTCCTCCAGCCTCATCACCTGCTTCGTCCCCCGCCCCGGAGTCATCGTCGACCGGGTCGCTGGTGGCAGCGGCCACTTCAAGCACGAGGGATTCACCACGCCGGTCCGACCTCGCCGCGACATGGGGATGAAATTTCCAACGAGCGAGCGCGGCGGGTGAAAATCGTCCATTCGCAAATTCGGCCCGCAGGCCCGGACCCTCGGGATCGCAGACGAGGTTGACGAAATCCAAGACCGCCGGACTGGAGCGGAAGGAGCGATCCATGGACCATTCCGGTAGTCGCCCTTGCCAAGAGGCGGCGATTTCGTCAAAAAGCCGAGGTTCCCCGCCCCGCCAGGCGTGGATACCCTGTTTCGGGTCGCCGACGACAAAAAAGGTCCGTTGGCCACCCTCTTCCTGGGCGATTTCTTCGATCAAGCCGGCCAGCACTTTCCATTGCAGGCGGTCGGTGTCTTGGAATTCGTCGAGCATCCAATGCTCGAACCGCTGGTCGAGACGATAGCCGATATTCTGTCCGAGCGCCGAATCGCCGATTCCGGCGTCGGCGAGCACGACGGTGAGGTCGTCGAATCCCAACCTCCCCCGACGGCGCACCTCGGAATCGTATTCCCGGTCATAACGCTGAATGACATCCCGGATGCCCCGGGTCTGGACGAGGGCAGCCTTGATTTCGGCTCCGAGCATGGCCCCGAGCAAATCGGCGGTGAGTTTGGCGGCTTCGCCGTCGAGGGAGATGGTTTTGTTGTAGTAGGGCATTTCTGCAACCCCGGAAGCGAGGTTTTCGATCCGGGGCGAAAGACGGTCCCAGAGCGGAACTTTGAACTTCGGTTTGGCCGGCTCGTAGTCGTCCAAGAAATCCAGCAGTTTGTTCCACGATTTCGTCCAGCTCGCGTGCCCCCAATTCCGTCCTTCGGTGAGGGTCCGCAGTTTTTCCGTCCATTGCTTAAAAAGCATACTGTTGTATTCGGGCCACGGACACCCCCTTGGCCAGAGGCGTTCGTCGTTGCCCCAGGCCTCCGGGTCGCCAATTTTCAGGAACGCGCACTGGGTGGACTCGATAAACTCAATCAACTTCTCCACAAAACGATTTTCGTCCGTCCCAAAGGTCGCCCGCTTGAAGGCCTGCAGGAACTCTTCCCGCCCCGGATCATTTTCACGTAATCTACTGAAAATTTTTCCGAAGACCCGTTCACGCTCGGATTCCTTCTGCGCATCATCGAGCATCTCGAATCCAGCTAATCCCAACTCCGTGTATGCTGTGCGGGCTATTTTGCCGAAAAAAGCGTCAATGGTGCCGAGGGCGAGTCGGTCGAGGGAGCGGACGAGATTTTCCAGCAATTCCCGGAACCGGGCTTGGTCGAGGGGTGGGAACGTTTCGTCCGCACCGGCGAGGGCGGGCTGACCGGTCGAGGGGTCGCCGCGCAGCACGGCGAGCAGTTCCGCCGCCAGCTTTTCCGCCTTTTCCGGCGAGGAAGCTCCCTGAGCCAGACGAGCGAGGATCCGGTCGACAAACTCCCCCGCCGCCTTGCGGGTGAAAGTCAGCGCGATGATGGCGGACGGGTCCACCCCGAGAGCGAGCAAACCGAGGAAGCGGTTGGCAAGCTGGTAGGTTTTGCCCGAGCCGGCGGAGGCACGGATCATGAGGCTTTGGCGGCTCATGGCGACACCTCCCTTCCGGCGAACGCGGCAGGCAGCGGGTTGGCGAGGGCCATTTCCCAGCCATCGGGGGCAAGACTTGCCCATGGTTCGGGAGGAGGCTTGCCCGGTTGGATGGTCGGGGGCCCGAAAATCCCCGCCCGCAGACGGCGCACCACTTCGGCCGACCACTCCAGGGCGCTGGCCTCGAGAGAAGCATCATAACCATCCCAGATCGAAAAACCGGTTTCCGAGGCGGCGCGGGAGAGGAGGACATAGCCGGTCTCGATGGTATCACCGGGCTCAACCCCGGGACCATTTTCCCCGGACTGGCGGAGAAAGGCGGCGTAGAGCGGGAGTTGGACATTTTTCCAACGAAGCGGCGTTCTCCCTTTTCCACGCGGCGGCAACAATTCCCCGAGGACCGACTTCCAGTCGGCGTGGTTCTCCAGATGCTCCTTTTCCACCGACTTCACGCTCCCGGTTTTATAGTCCAGCACCCGCCACGTCCGGCTGGCGGGATGAAAGTCGACACGGTCGAGAACCATCGAAACCTGCGCGCCACCGACCGACCACTGGGGACCTTCTTTGCCTCCAACCCGCCACTCTACCTTCTGGATTTGCCATCCCTGAGATCGATGAGCGGCTTGGGTATAGGCGAAGGCCTTCAGTCGTTCGCGCGCCGAGGCAATCTGGACATCTACTGGAAGTGACAAACCTTTTGAATGATTGATAGTCAACCATTCATCGAGTGACCTCATGAGAAACGCGTGAATGGTTTCGCCGTGATCACAATCCCGGATCTCCTCGTCTTGGCCGAACTTGCAGAGCAACTCATGGAGAACAGAACCGAATTTTCTCGGTTCCCACTGGCGGGGATTTGCCTCGACCTCGTCCATCCCGATGATATGCCGCAGGTAGTAGCGGAATGGACACTCTAAATAGTCACGAATACGGGTCGGACTGATGCAAAACTCCTTGCCGGCGCGCGTGACTGCGGACGCAGCTAACGAAGATCCAAAGTCCAGATGCCATGCCCCGCGGCGGATGGGTGGTCTCGGGGTCCGCGATTCATCCAGTTCGCAGAAACAATGGGCAACTCGCTCGGGCAGCTCGATCGGCAGGCACCGGAAAAGCAGCGAGGATGGTCGGCGCGGCTCGCCGCGTCCGTCGAACTTCGGGACAAGAACCGTGACCGAGCCGTTGACTTCCCGACAACCGAGAAGGCTGCGCCAGAGGAAGGTATCGCGGGTGGCACGGCTGGCTTGGTCGCGGAGCCCGAGGCTGCGGCGGACGGAATCCGGGAGCAGGGCATGGTCCTGGGGCGCGTCCGGTACTTTTCCCTCGACCATGCCGGCGACAACGAGGTGAGCGCCGGGCTCGTAGGGCAACTCCAACCAACCGAGCACATCGAGCACACGCCCGGGGTCGTCGTCGGCGCGGACGATTTCAGGCAGGGTGGCGCGCCACAAAGCGGTGAGGTCGGCAGGCGAAAGTTTTGGGAAAAGCTCCTCGATTTGCCCGAGGTCGTCGACCGCCTCGGCCAGCCGCTTGAGCGCCTGACCCCCGGCTCCGTCATCATACCCTTGCCCCTTCAAGCGGTCGAAAAATTCGCCCGTCAAAGCAGCCAAACCGGCCTTTTCTACCAAATATGCTATTTCAGCGATATTCGTAAGAATATTATGCAAATCACTTTCTTCCAATAATTCGTTCTGGTAGCGATATGGGATTCCTTCCATCTTCGGCCATCTTCTGGTGGCCTCGATGGCATCGTCGAGGGTTTCGGGCAGGAACTCGACGGCGAGCAAATCCAGGGTTGTGGCGAGGCGGAAGGGATCGACGCTGAGACCGGCGGCACGGAGCCAGTCCCAAGCGGCGGGCGAGCGGAGGAATCCGGCCACGGCGGCAAAAGGCGCGGGGCGGGAGCCGAGCAGGTCGAGCCAGTAGGACAGAGCCGGCACGAGGCCGGTCGAACCAGCACTCCGCCCCCCCGGATTGTAGAGTGGCCACCCTGCGGCGGCGAAGGCACGTTCGAGGGCGGGCAGGAGCGAATCATCCGGGCAGGCGAGGGCGATTGCTTGCGCTTCGCGTCCGGCGCAAGCCCGCAGGGCGGCGCGGGCGACATCCTCGTCGTTATTGAGGACTTGGATGGAATCGTTTCCATTCGGCAGAGGCAGGGTGGCGGCCTTCCAGCCTTCGCGTTCGGGACGTCCCCACACGTCGAAGAGTCCTTCCATGTCGGCGGGAGCATGGACAAGCACTTGCACCGGCACACCGGATTTTTCCATCCAGCGGTCGAGAGCGACGCACGCGAGCCGGACAGGATCCGGGACACCGGCCAGCACGACCCGCGCGGTATCGGCCGGAAGAGCGGTGGCGTCGAGGGCCCGGCGACGTTTGACCAACTCGGGTGTGACCAATCCGAGTGCCGCCAAGGATTTTTCCACCCGGCGGGCGAGACGACCGATGGTCTCCCATTTCCGGGCATCGAGACTGGCGGCCGGACAACGGATCGGCACCTCCTCCGGGCGGATATCCACCTCACCGAGGGCATTCAGGGTGGGCAAGATCAGGTCGGTCCATCCGCTGCTCCATGCCCGATCGGGGACGAAGTCATCCTGGTCCATTGGTCGCAGCGCTTCGGTTTCCGAGGCCGGGGCCGAAAGCAAAACTTGATGCCACGCGGCGCGAATAACCGCTTGCGTAGCCATGGCGTCGGATTCCTGCGGACGGAACAAAGCATCGGGGGTCAGCATGCGCGGCGAGAAGACAGCTCCCCCGCCCTGCCGGGCCAAGGCCTGGCGCAATCGGCGCGCGCTGTGGCCGGTTGGCACGACGACGAGCGTTTCGGGGAGAATTTCCCGATCCCGCAGCAACCAATCGGCAACGGCGTTGACCAAAGGGGCATCCCATCCGAGAAAATGACGCGCGGGCAATAACATGAGAGCAGAATGCACGGGCGGCGCGGATTGTCCATCACGGATTCAACCGATTCCGAGAATCATTTTTGGGGTGGTCCGCGGCAAAAATTCACCACAAATGGCCTCGGAAGTTTTTTTCGCATTGCAGTCGGCCATGGTTTTTTATATGCGTTGATAGAATCCTCGCCAAATTTTCCAAAATTTCCGTCATGAGCCTCCGCGACCAACTCCGGGATATTCTGCCCAAGATCCTTCCCAACGACCCGAACGACTCGATCAAAGGCACTGAATTGATCCGGCTGGTGAAATACCAACTTCGCCAGGACTATTCCGACGCGACGTTGCGGTATCATTTCTCGATCATGTCGTGCGACCCGAGCGCGCCCATCGCGAAAGTCGCCCAAGGCCAAGGGTATTATTTGCGGCCGGATTCCCGAGGCAATCCCGGTGGGGTGCGCCATCTGATCGCGTTCCGCCAGCCGACCCTCGGGGAGCACCTGCGGAAATCGCCCTCGGAGATCAACCGCGACCTCCTCCATGCGGAAAAGTTCCGCGCCATCGTTCAGCGTTACTACGAGAGCAATCATCGTTTTCCCTTCTTTTTCGAACACGCCTTCGCGCCCGGCAGTCCTTCCGAGAATGTCTGGCGTTATCCGGATGCCGCGGTGGTCGACTGGCCGGCCGGCGAGGCGACGGAAGAAGGATTCCGTCTCGACCCACTTTTGTTAAAACGGCGGCGCACGCTCAATGCTCCGCTCTATTCGCTCACCTCGCTCAAGCTCCGGCTCAGTATCACCCACGAGTCCTACCGCGAAGAATTTTTCCAATGCCTCAGCCAGAGCGAGTGGGCGCATTCCTGCGAGTTCCTCATTGCCAATCCCATCGCCGACGCCTCGCTGGCCGACGCGCTCGCGGAGCTCGGCCAACGGCATGGGATCGGTATTCTCTCGACCGGTTTCACGAGCGAGGTGTTGGATGATTTGCCTGAAGCCGCAGCCATTCTGGAAATGACGTCCGCGGAATTCGACGCCGTGCTGGCACGGGCGAAATTCAGCCGACTGAGCGCACCGGAAACAAGGAAGTCGCTCGATTGGCCAACGCTTGCAGCAAGCGAACGTGACAGCGAGGACTTGCAAGCACTCTTCGGATGGATTGAAAACGGCCTTGAGTCGGGTCGTCCACGTCCCTTCCTTGAAAGTTGATTTTACGCATACAATCCGCCCCAGACCACCGGGCACCTAACATCCTCCTCGATCATGAGCACCAGCCCCATCCAGTCGCACATCGAACCCGCCACCATCGAGGATTTGCCGCAGCTCATCGAACTTCTCCGCGACCTCTTTGAAGCGGAAGCCGACTTCGTGCCCGACCGCGCCGCCCAAGAACGCGGACTGCGCCTCATTCTTGAAAACCCGAGCCGGGGTCGGATTTTTGTTTTGCGCGCCGGGCACCGTATCCTTGGCATGGTGAATCTTCTTTTTACGATCTCCACGGCCCACGGCGGTCATGCCATCCAGATGGAAGATGTGATCATTCTCCCTGAATACCGCGGCCAAGGGAATGGCAGCAAGATTTTGAGTCATGTCATTGACTTCGCGCGCCGCAAGGACTTCGTGCGTATCACACTGCTCACCGATCGCATCAGCGTCGAATCACAAAAGTTCTTCGCCAAGTTCGGATTCACCCATTCCGAAATGATCCCGATGCGCCTCATCCTGCGCTAACCAACACCGCGTCACAACTTCCCAATGTCGGCCTTCCTCCCCATGCTCGCGCAGCACGGGCATTCGCTCCAAGCCGGGGAAGATCTGGCACCTGCCGCCCAAGGAGCAGCACTTTTCATGACAGGTATCGTGGGAGTGATGCTGCTCTCCATTGCTGTGGGCGTCTTCGTGTTAGTCCGCCGAGCGCGGCGAGGCGAATCGCCAGAGCAGGCCTTGCTGCGTGAACTGCGCGCAGAGCCCAAAAAGAGGCCAGAGGAGGAAGGGAAAGATTTGGATAAGCCAACTGCCGAGAATAAGAAACCGCCAAATGGTTGGGAAAAAGATCCCGATTGGTGGAAAGACGGTTCGGCCTCTGACAAGTCGAAACCCGAGAAGTCCTGAGGAGTATCGCAAATCAAGCCAAAAACGAACAAACGTTGTTGGATTGAGAAAAATTCAATCTTTTCGGGTTTCCGCCGTTGGATGTTCAACAGAGGACTCCCGACGCGTCCGAACTTTTTTCCTTATTCCGAAAGATTTTTCTGGCAAAACGCACGTTCGGTATTTACGATGTATATAAGTTAGGTCGACTTACCTCCAGAAGCCCTACAGAAGCCCTCCAGACCCGACGCAGCCCCCGAACCCAATCACCCTCTCCGATGCGTAACCCAATCCGTAGATCACGCCTCTTTCGTTTCTCCAAGCAGAAGCATGGCTTTGCCCTCATTGCCACCCTGAGCGTCACCGCTCTCATCACCCTTCTGGTGCTTGCTCTTTTGTCGCTTTCGACCCAAGCGCGGCGCACGAACTCGCAATGGAGAAACGCGACCATGGCTCAGGCGAATGCCCGGCTTTCCTTGATGCTGGCGATGGCCGAACTGCAAAAACAAATGGGGCCGGACACCCGGATCTCTGCGCCTGCGGACGCCGGCACGCTGTCAACTGGCGGACAACCGCGCTGGACAGCGATTTATGACGCGTGGAGACGCCCGGCCACTACGGGCACAGCGGAAAACCCGGCCACCAGAAATCCCGTGTTCCGGGGCTGGTTGGCGTCCGGTGCCAATTCCTCCAGGGGCGGTCCCCCGGGAAATGGCAGCCAAACTTTGCTCGTGAGTTCCTCCAGTGTGGGCGCGGGCGCCCGTCCGGAAGATGAGGTCCGGGTGCCGGCTCTGGCCTACACCGCGGGAAGGGAGCGCGGGCAGCTTGCCTGGTGGACTTCCGACGAATCCATCAAGGCGAAAATCAACGCGGGTGCCGCCGCCGACAGTTCCACATCGCCAACAAGCCCAATCTCGAGGGCGCAATCACCTCCCTATACCGGAACCAAGGCGATTCCGGCG
Source organism: Verrucomicrobiales bacterium (assembly GCA_046075565.1). Classification (GTDB taxonomy): domain Bacteria; phylum Verrucomicrobiota; class Verrucomicrobiia; order Verrucomicrobiales; family SLCJ01; genus JBJTQJ01. Next base: position 33,168 of record JBJTQJ010000091.1, read on the forward strand.
TTGAGCGCATTTGAGTGGCGCACGAACCAACGTGGCATGTCCGTTACCACGGGGGAAGTCAATCTGGCGGCAGGTCTCGGCAGTGCGGGCCTTGGCAGGGTCAGCCATAATATCACCTTGTATTCGGCGGGAGTGCTCAGCGATGTGCGCGGTGGCCACCTCAAGCGGGATCTTTCCAATCTTTTGTCCCGTCCGATTGCGGAGTTGGTAAACAAGCCACTCTACCTGCAGGATGGTCGCATCAACTATTTCCAGATCAACTCCACCACAGGTGTGGTGACCAACAACACCTGGGTTCCAAACTTCAACCTCAGCCAAGCTCCACCACCCTGGGGCATCAACCTCGAAGAGCTTCATCTGTTCCACGAAATCCACCGCGAGGTGGACTGGAGCGGCAACAAACCACGTCTGGTGAATAAGGGCAACCCATCGGACGTGCTCAACGATCGATTCTTCATTTACCGGAAACCGATTCTGGAGTCGGTAAGCCAGGTTCTTTCCTTCGTCGCCACGCCCGAAGCGGGAACCAATCCGGTCACCTACAAACTCGAGGGCATGCTAAACCCCATTGTCGTCCTTTCGAACCCGAACGACATCCAAGTCGTCTGGCAAAGCGGACTGCCGTTCCGCGTGGAGACCGAGGGCTTCCCCTACCGGCCCAAATGGAACATCGCGAGGCCTGGCCGAACACCTGCACTTGCAACCCTTACCCACACGGTGGATGAGATCAACAGCGCTTTCTTCCGCTCCGTGATCAACGGCGGCTTCACCCTTGAAGCAGGAGAGGCGGCCGTATTTGGCGCCTCCAGCAGTGATACACAAGCCAAACAGGTCAACCTGACGCGCGGTTTCAGGCTGGGCAGGGGGGTTCTTATCGACGACGGGGACTGGGACTCGGACAACAACGTCGGTCCCTATGACGGCCTCCGTGCAACCCGCCTCCGGCTGACGGACAAATTGGATCTGACGATGGTGCAAAATGATGAAGGCCTCGGGGCAACACCCAGTGGATGGATCCAAAACCATGTGAAAATCGATTCGACTGCCGTGGGATTCCATCGCTACGGGGGCGGAGGAGGCAGCCGGTTTAGCGACGGCCCCGGCAGCCTCTATATGCCCGCATCGATCCGGCCATCGCAGACCCCGGAGATCCGGAATTTCACCGATCTCAATAACCCAAAACCCGTGCTCATGGTGACAAGCATGACCAATGTGGAGCGCAGCCGTACCGCTCTTTTGCCTCCGAACGCTCTCCCCTCGCGTCCTTACATCCTCCAAGAGCCAGGGAGTTCGAGACTGACAGCTATTTCGAATAACGCAGTAACCAACTTGCTACCGACGATGCAGAACGCACAGCTCGTCACCATCGCGGAGCCGATGGACTTCACGCCCGGAAATGACCGCACCATGCCAGCCGGAGCCGGTGGGTTGAACATTTATCACGGTGGAGCGAGGGAAGTGGCCTTGGGCGGCAACCTCAACGTAATCAAGCGCCGCATTCCACTGTCAGCGCCCCTTTCCTTGGGCGCATTCGAGAACGCCATCGCATCTGGTTTCCACTCACCTTTCCGATCCCAGAATACCAGAACTGGGGCATACAATGTGGTTAGCCCGATGCTTCACGGCACTCCCGAGGTTCTGCCAACTTCGCCGGCCAAGAGAACACTGGGAACCGGACCGGAACCGGACGCGAGCAAAGTGACGATGTCGAGATCCATCGGCAACTCATGGACCAATCCGTTCCTCAGTTCCGACCGCATCCAAGATGGCACCTACCACGACCAATCCTGGCTGGCCAACACCGCGCTCTGGGACAGCTGGTTCCTCTCCGGTATCGTGCGACCGGGACCTTCCGGTGCCTGGAACAGCGACAGCCGCAGCCAGAGGCAACAGTTCCGCGAACTCGCCGAACGCACCGCCACCTTGCGCAACGCCCGCATCGTCTTCCATCCCCAGAAGTCGCTCGACCAAGCCCTAAACGAACTTTTCAATGGCGACAACCTCAAACCGGAAGCGATCGATCGGCTCACCAAATACCTGCTGGTCGATGGGGCATTCAATGTGAATTCCACCTCCGAGGCGGCATGGAAAGCTTTCCTTACCAGCGTGAGGGATCATGAACTGATCGACGCCAACGGCTCCATCTCGAAAAAGACCCATCCTTTCGGAACACTCGGATATGCCGTGAACGCCGCGACTTCCGGCAACGAAGGCGATTGGGCCGGATTCCGTGATCTTTCTGATACCGAATTGGACGCGCTTGCCAAGGCCATTGTCGTCGAGGTGAAAGCACGCGGCCCCTTCCTGAGTATGGCCGACTTCGTGAACCGCCGCCCCAATAGCACCGATCCCGTGCAGCGCGCCCTCGGTGCCTTGCAGGTCGCAATCGACAAGTCGGGCCTCAACAACCGGTTTAATTCGCCGGGCAGGTCGCTGGCCCCCGCGGACGTCCCGATGTTTGCCGGAAGAGACACGCTGAGCAGCGAACCGGTACCGGCCCGGGCCGTCGGCGCCGCCGGATATTTGAGCCAGGGTGCCCTGCTGACCGCGTTCGGCTCCCAAGTCACGGTGCGCGGCGACACCTTCGTCATCCGCACCTACGGAGATACCCGCGACCCGTCGGACAGAATCCAGGCCAGGGCATGGTGCGAGGCGGTCGTGCAACGTCTGCCCGATTTTGTCGATTCCACCAATCCTGCGGAAGCATCCGCCGGTCTCTCGGCCGCCAATAATACATTCGGCAGGAAGTTCAGCATCGTGTCATTCCGCTGGTTAAGCCCGGATGAAATCTGAACGAACCGGGAATCGTTTCATCGCTTTAGAAGACCATGTTCCTCCGTTACACCACATCGATTGCCGTTGCCATTCTTTCGTTGCTTTTCCTGCCGGCAAGGAGCCAGGCCCAGGAGCAACCAACTCCGGAGAAAAAGGAACAAGGGGCGATGATTCGCATCCTTTGTGTTCAGAGCCTCAGCGGTGACAAGGACGAAACGATCACCCTCGCGCAAAAAGCCGAGGACGGTAAATGGACGGAATTCGGCGACCTCGAATTGCGCTCACCCTTCATCACCAATTGGCTCAGGGTGCCCGCTGGAGTGAATCATGTGGTCAGGAAGCAGGGCGGAGAGTTCGTCTCTCTCGCGTCTTTCACGGTCCTTCCCGAGATGAAAGGCGCCATCCTGATCCTGATTCCGAACATGAAGGAGAGGAAATACCGTTTGCAGTTGATTGATCCCGCGAAACTTGAATTCCAGAAAGGCAAGGCCCTCGTCGTGAATTACTCGAAAATCCCCGCCCTAGTGAACATGGGCAATAAAACGACGACCGTGGCACCCGGACAACAGTATGTCGAGACCATCAAGGCTGACAAGGACGGCATGCACCGCATGGTCATCGGTCACCTCGATAAAGACAAGAAGATCATTCCCTGCTACGACCGGTTCGTTTCTTCCGATCCCGAAACCCGGAAATTTGTCCTCCTGTTCCCCGATCCCGATACTGGATTGCGAGCGATGACCCTTTCCGAATTCGACACCAATCAGTGAAGTTCCCGTCTCCCTGACCACAATTGATAGCGCCATGAATTCAAAAATAATCCATTTGTCCTGCCATGCGTTCGTGACAGCCGTCTTCATCTGCCTCGGCAGCCAAGCCGCCCACGCCCAGACGACCGAATCCACGCCCATGGTGCGCCTCATTTGCGCTGGCGGCCTGGGTGAAGCTCAGGAAGTTGTGCTCGCCACCAAAAGCGAGAATGCGGGATGGAAAGAGGTGGCAAAGACGGAACTTCGGGATCCGATGGTTAGCAACTGGCTGCCCTCGCAGTACGGCGAGATCCACCTCCTCCGGCAAAAGAATGGCAAAGCCGAGTCCTTCGGCCATTTCACCCACGCGGAGGGGATCCGTCGCGCGGTGGTTATCCTGACCGCGAATGAGGAAGCGAAAATCTGCCGCGCCGTCGTGCTCGACCCCGAAAAACTGGGTTTCAAAGAGGGCACTACGGTCATCATCAATGCCAGCAAGATGACCGGCACCGCAACCCTTGGCACGGAAACCGTCACCGTCGAGGCCGGCAAAAATCTTTTGGCCAAGCCCGCACCGGACGAGACCGGGGGCTACCGGGTGATGGTGGAGTCCCCCGGCGCACAAGGCACAAAACAGGTTTGTTACGATCGTTATACAACCGGCATCCCGAACGCGCGCAACATCATCGTCCTGCTTCCCGATCCGAATGTCACTCTCCGGGTCACCAGCCTCTCGGAATATGGTCCGTTTGAGTGACGCCCATCTCCCGTCGTAGGCGGAGCGTTGCAGGGCTGTTCGGGAACTGATTCCATCCCCGTGCCCTTGTTTGGGGGGCAGCATCAAAGGCCATTCGGAGACCTCAAGGCCAAAAACGCCCAAGCTAGACCGGAGCTTTGACATTTTTGTCTCGTCATTTTTTCATCCGCATGAGAGAATGTGATTGTAAGATCCGCTGGCGGTGTATACGATGCGGTTGCCGAGGACCTCTTTTTCGGAAAAGCGCCATTTTGGTATCTTCCCACCTTCCCTCCCTTCCCCATCCAGACCACTCTCCAAGCTGGCCATGAAAAAGCGCAAACATCTCTCCGATCCATGCCCGGCGAAGCCTTGCAAAAATGGCTTCGCCTTGATCGCGACACTTTCCATTACCGCCCTCATTACCCTTCTGGTGCTCGGCTTGCTCTCGCTCTCGACCCAGACCGCAAGGACCCATGCGCAGTGGAAATCAACTGCCATGGCGCAGGCCAACGCCCGGCTTTCGTTGATGCTGGCCATGGGCGAGTTGCAGCGTTTGGCAGGTGACGACCGGCGCGTGACCGCTCCCGCCGATTTGAAAATGGCCGCCGGCATCACCCATTCCAGCCGCTACTGGACCGGTGTTTACTCGAATGCCGCGGGAAACAACGCCTCCACGGAAATTTACACACGCACTCCCCAGTCCAGATTCGAGGGCTGGCTCGTCAGCGGAGCCAAACAATCCCTGACCAATCCCGACAGCACGACGGTGCCTCTTACCAATGCCATCCAATTGGTGGGACCAGGCAGCGCCGGCGACTCAACTGCCCAGTATGTCACGGCACCGACCCTTGATGTCCGGGCCGCAACAGGCGGTCAGACCTCGCGGATCAGTTGGTGGGTTGGCGACGAAGGCACCAAGGCGCGCGGCAACCTGCCCTCCGGTGATCCCCCGGGATTGGCCGCCACTGAACTCACTCTCGGCAAACGCGGCGCCGGTTGGGAAACCGTGGCCGGGTTGGAAACATTCCCGGAAATCGGCGGAGCGAATGAGCCATTCCTGCGCAGGGCATTGAGTGTGCCAAACCTGGCTCTCGCAGTGCCGGGAACCGAAGCCTCCCTTCGCCGTTACTTCCATGCTCTCACCAACGACTCCCGGACTCTTCTCACCAATACCCTCACCGGTGGTTTGCGCATGGACCTGACTCCCTATGTGGAAAATGGTTTCCCCTCGACCCCTGCCAATTCCTTGCTGCCGAACCCTCCCGTAGCCGGGAGGAATATTATCCCCGCAACCGTGGCCCCGAATATTAAAGGGCCGATCTGGAGTCAATTGCGGGCGCTCCGTAGCCTGCGACCCACCAGCGGGGATACACTGACGGTCAGTCTTGGAAACGGTGCCGACCAGCCGCTGGTCGCACCCCTGCTGCTTGACGTTCGCGTGCTCATGGGCGCGAAATTGGCGATGGTCCCCGGCAGCACCACTGAATATCGGATCCACCCGTGCGGAAAGATTGCCGTTTCGCTCGCCAATCCTTATCCCTATCGCCTCCGGTGGAGACAGAATCTCGATGTGGAAGTCTTCCTCGTGGGCAGCGCCGGAAGGCCCTCCTGCATTTGGGAAGCGGCTGGCCAGCCGAGATACCTGCCGCAAAGTGCCGGAGACGCGTCGGTCTTCGGCAACGCCGTTTTCACCATCCCCGCAGGAGAACTGCCTCCGGGCGAAGCGCAGTCCTATACGGTGAGCGGCCGGGTTTTGCGTGCGGCCGCGAGTTCGTTGAATCCGGTGACCGTGCCGCTCGGTCCATTTCTGGCCCAAGGGCCGTCAGACTTCCGGAAATGCGTCGAACTCGAGCATACCGCGGTCAACACCGGTTCGAAGTCGCTCGATGTGCGTGAAGCACAAACCTCCTCAGTTCTCGGGATCGAAATGCGGCTCGGAGGCTCCTCCAGGGGTTCCGGAATTCTCCGCCGGGTCAACGCATTGGAATTGGACAACGCCTTCTTCTCCCAAGTTCGCCGGGGCGTTAACGCGGACATCGCATCCCGGATGACGGATCCATTCCCGCTGCATCTCTACGCATTCCAAATCAGCCAGCCGGGCGCGGACTACGGCTCCCTGCTTCCGAACGCCAGTCAACTCGGAGTGCGCAATTCCACCCTGCGTACCTTCGCCGATTTCAATTTAAGGGCTGCGTATTTCCCCCGGCCGATTGCCGGATACCTGACCCCTCCCTATTTCATGGAAAGCTCGGATACCCTGGCGAGCCTGCCCTTTACCGAACCCGGTGGCGACACGGGGACCGCTTTCACCCGCAATCTCGCGCTGTCGCCGCTCGCCTGGGGGCATTCCCCGGTTTCCGGCCCCCGCAAAACCATTCTCTTCGATGTGCCCAATCACCTCGTATCCTTGGCTCAATTTCAGCATGCCGATCTGACCGCCAACGACGGCGTGTTATCGGTCGCCGTCCAGCCGGGCAATGCCCTTGGGAACTCCTATGCCCATCCCCTCGTGAAGCGCGGCCTTAATTCCGAAGTTCGTTACGATTACACCGTGCTGTCAACTCGTGCCGCCGCGGCCAGCGCCTTTCGCTATTACGATATTTCGTATCTGCTCAACGCCTCGCTCTGGGATTCCTATTTCCTCTCCACCGTGCCAACCACCGGGATCACCACACCGCTCAATTCCCGCATCGTTGATCTCAAGGGAGGTTCATCGCCCGACCGTTTGCGCGATCCCCTGCGCTCCGCTTCCCAACTGGCTGCGGAAGGTGGATTGAATGTGAATTCCACCAGCAAGGAAGCATGGAAAGCTTTCCTCGCCTCCAATCGGAAGCTGAGGCACCCTGCCGACATCACCGCGGCCGAGGGCATGATGTTCCCCCGCCATTTGTCGTTGCAAGGCAGCAGGGCTCTATTACCCAAACCGAGCGGAAATGCCGACGACTCGCTCAACGGCTTCCGGCGCATCAATGATCAACAACTGGATGCTCTCGCCGAAGAGATCACGCGTCAGGTCCGGTTACGCGGCCCGTTCCTTTCGTTAGCCCACTTTGTGAATCGCTCTCTGGTCGATCTCACGAGCGACACGAACAACCTCGGCCGCAGCGGCGCGCTCCAGAGTGCAATCGACAATAGCGGATTGAACATGGCTCCCGGCCGCACCGACTCCGGCTTCGCCAATCTCACCCCCGCAAACAATCTTGTCCAGATGCAAGCACGGCCCGATGGCACTCCAGAGGCCGATATGGTGGGAGGTAGGGCAACCCCGCCGGGTCCCAACAACGACCCGGCCGATTCCGGCCCGCCTGTCTGGGCATCCGCATCAAGGGACCTCAACCCCGGCAACACCGGCAGCATGCTCGCTGATCGCGAGATGCTCACGAATCCCACCTACCGCCCCGAACAAGGCTTCCGCTCCACCGGCATTCCCGGATGGTTGACGCAAGCGGACATTCTGCAAGTCATCGGTCCGGCGATCAGCGCCCGTTCTGATACCTTCCGTCTTCGCGCCAGCAGCGAAACCTTGGATGCCAATGGAAGGGTTGTCGCCCGCTCATGGTGCGAGGCCATCGTGCAACGTGTTCCGGAATTCCTCGATTCGACAAACCTCCCGGAAACCCCTACAATCATTTTAAGAAACGGCAGCCTGATCCAGAATCCGGATATCACGCCCGTGAACCGCCGCTATGGTCGTCGCTTCGAAGTGATCTCCTTCCGCTGGCTCCATCCCGATGAAATCTGATCTCCGCGCCGTCATCCTCTTCTTCCTTGCCTGCTCTCCTCTGCCCGCCCAGAATGGCGGCGATGTGCCGCAGGTTTCACTGACCATCGATTTTGTCGCCTGGGGTGAGGATCTGCACGGACTCGAGGTGCGCTCGGAAAAAAAGTCCGATCCCGTCAGCGCCCTCGCCTTCCGCTTCTCGAAACCCTATCGTTACTCCGGCCCGCAAGTTCTGTCCCTTGGTTTCGGTCAAGTCTCCGATGAAGTGCAGGCCAATCTCGCCGAACTGCAGGCAGAGCAACGGAAAAGAGCCCGCGAAGATGGCATTGATCTCCCCGAACCGATTGCCCCGAAACCGGGGGTGCCCGATCTCAAGGGAGAAATCCCCGAATCGCTCGCATTCGCCCGGAAGAACAATCCCGGTTTGGCGGCGCTTGTCATGCTGCCCACCAATTCCAAGAGGGTAACCATCCTTCTCTCGCCCGGACCCCAGCGCAGCCTGAACCCGCGGCTGTTTGATGATGATCCATCGCGGCACCCCGGCGGCACG
>JBJTQJ010000092.1:0-13884 GCA_046075565.1 Verrucomicrobiales bacterium
ACCAGCCTCGAGCATGCGACCCCCATCAAACAAATCAACCCTGCCGCTGATGCGAACGCGCCGGCTATTATCGATCCGTTGAAGCGTTACCAGCATTTCGAAAAAGCCATGCTGGACGGCGAACTTGATCCCGCCTTTAAAGACCTTTCCACTTGGGAATTGCGCAGCGTGATCAACGGTGATGAGTCAGAAGAAGCCCTCGTATGGGGCCGCGAAATGCTCCGCAACTACCGCCCGGACCACGTGCTCAACCCCGATTACGGCTGGCGCTATTCGGGTTCCGTGACCAGCGAGGTCAAATACGGCTCCCAAAACGTCAAGGATGACCTCCCCACACTCCATCCCTACCAGAACATGATCATGAATGGCGGTATCTGCGGACGCCGCGCCTTCTTCGGACGTTTCATCCTCCGCGCCTTCGGCATTCCCACCGCCGCCCGCCCGCAGCGTGGTCACGCCGCCCTAACGCACTGGACACCCAAAGGCTGGGTCGTGAACCTCGGTGCAGGTTGGGGTAGCCGTGACGCCAAAGGCATTATCGGTTTCACAGATGCCGATTTCCTCACCGAAACACAATCCCGCCAGAATCCCGAGGAATACCGCAAGGCCCTCCGGGCCGAATGGGCTGGCCAGCTCATTGGTGAACCGCAATACGTTAGCATGCAGCCGGACAGCGGTGGTCTCTGGAGCGCCATTGCCAATTCCCACAAGCGGGCCATTGTGGCCGCCGCAAAAGCCACGGAACTCGCCGCGCTTGGCACCAACCTCGGCGAGGCCAATCAATCGGCCGAAGAACGCGCGCGGGCTGTTGTCAAAGCCACCGTCACCGAAGACGACAAGAAAGTGACGGTCGATTCGAAAGGAATCATCACCATCCCCGCCGCCGCCACCAGCGGAGCGCAGATCCTCGGCAGCTTCCTCGGCGGTCAACAGTTGTTTTCGGGAAGTGGAGCCATCAACGTGACATTCGATGCGCCGGTCGCTGGCACCTATTCCCTCGCGCTGCCGATTGTCACCGTGCATAAGAATCCGAATCTGAAACTCTCGGTGAATGGCTCTGATGCGGGCGTCGAAATCGGGATTCCCTACACGATGGGCAAATGGCAAAAGACCGAACCGGTGCGGGTCACGCTCGTTCAGGGCAAGAACACCTTGAGCTTGGCTCGTCCCCAGGAGAGCCGCGGACTCGCCATCAAAGAAATCACCCTCACGCCTGTGAAGTGAGGCAAGATTCGTTGCCGGCAATTCCTTGCTCCGATATTTCCGTGACCCCGGGAAAATGAACATTATGATTCCACGACGCGCCCCCACGGCCATCCTTGCCGCCACAGCCGCACTGCTCATTTCCTCGTTCGGGCAACTGACCGCCCAGGAGCAACCCGCGCCCGCCATTGAGTTGGGCTCGCCGTTCCGCGACAACGCTGTCCTACAGCGGGAAATGCCGCTTCCGGTTTGGGGGTGGAGCAAACCGGGGGCCTCGGTCACGGTGGAATTCGCAGGTCAAAAGGAAAGCGCCAAGGCCGACGCCGATGGCAAATGGATGCTCAAGCTGAAGCCCCTGCAGGCCAGTGCCGAACCTGCCGAAATGATTGTTGAAGAGGCCGGCAAAAAAGTTGTCCTCAAGAATATCCTCGTCGGTGAAGTCTGGATGGCCTCTGGGCAATCGAACATGCAGTGGAACGCGGGCAAGTGTGACGTGAAGGAGATTGTGGCCGCTCTTGCGGCCAAAGGGGAGACTCCACCCATCCGCGAATTCGAGGTCACGGGCGCCTGCTCGGCACTTCATCCCATCGAACGGGCGGAAGGCGCATGGAAGGTTGATGACTACGCAAATTACAGCGCCGTCGCCTTTGCCTTCGCACACAAGCTGTTTGGCGAACTCAAGGTGCCCATCGGCATCCTGAATTGCTCATGGAGCGAAACCGCCATCGAAGCATGGACTCCGAGGGAAGGTTATGCCACCGCCCAGGACGACTATGGCAAGTCAATCCATCAGCTATGTCTCATCACCGACCCACGCACGCCCGAACACAAGGCGGCATGGGATGCGTTTTACAAATCACTCGAATCCCAGATCACAGTGAATCAGGAAAAGGTCAAAGCCGGCGTGAAACCACCATCGATCAGTGCGTCCCTGCCCGGCAACATGAAGGGCAACCGCGACGCGAACTGGATGTTTAACGGGCGCATGAATCCGGTCGTGCCCTATGCCATCCGTGGAGCGATCTGGAACCAGGGCTGGGCCAATCGCCAAAGCGGACTGCTTTACTACAACTGCCTGCATAACATGATCCGTGGGTGGCGCATTGTCTGGGACAGGCCGGATCTGCCGGTCTATTTCCACCAGTTCTATTGCCCCGGCAACGACAAGTTCGCCGGCAAACCAAGTCTCGACAGCACTGCGGAAATGCGGCTCGGCACATGGCTGGCCAGGGACATTCCCCACACCGGAATGGCCTGCCAGATCGATATCCAAGGTGCCATCCACTACGGTAACAAGGCTCTTCCCGGAAAACGCCTCGCCCTGCACGCATTGAAAAACCAGTATGGCAAAGACATTGTGGCCGACAGTCCCATGTTCAAAGCCTATGAGGCAAGCGGAGACCAACTCACCATTTCCTTCGACTTCGCCGAGGGCGGATTGCTGGTCGGCGAGGGCATCTCAAAAGACCTTCTCGAAGCGCCCGTCGTTCTTGAGAACAGCGAGGACAAGGTAAAACTCTTCTATGTTGCTGGCGAAGACCGCGTCTGGCATCCGGCGGGCATGAAAATCAACGGAAACCGCATCGTGGTCAGCTCGCCCGCCGTCAAAGCGCCACGTGGTGTTGCTTACGGCTCGGAAGGTGTCGGCTTCCAGCCGAGCATCTACAACAAGGCGATGCTCCCGCTGGTTCCTTTCATCTACTACGATAACAAACTCGTCACCAGCAAGGACTGGCCGGGTGGAAAAATTGCCATCGCCGGCGGGCAGGTCGATACCTCGCAGGATGGCAAGGTCTATCAATACCGCAAGATGCCGCTGCTCAGCCAGCAGTTCGAAGAAAACGCGGTGCTGCAAGCCGGAAAGCCGGTGATGATCTGGGGCGCCACGCGCAACTTCGGGGAATGGCAGCCCGAGCCGGAAAAAGGCGATTGCAAGGTGGAGTTCGAATTCGGCGACATCAAGAAGACAATCGCCGTCACTCCGGACATGATGGAATGGCAAGTGACCTTGCCGCCAATGAAAGCCGGCAACACTCCTTACACTCTGAAAGTAAGTTTCACCATCGACGGCGAAGTCGTCCACGCGCGTGAAGCGAAAAACATTGTCTTTGGTGACGTCTGGTATCTGGCTCTCCCCGTGGGAAATTTCGTAGCGCCTGCCACCAAGCCATCCGGACAAATCGTGCGGATGATGGAAAACGAGTCGAAACGTGATGGCCATGGCATGCCGAGCCGCTTCAGTATTTCCACCTCGCGCGGACCAAGACCCGACAACCGTTTCGCTTCTTACTGGAAGGAAGCGGAAGGGCTGGCCGCCGTTTTCGGCCATGGCATCGCGGCGAAGACCGGCAGTCCCGTTGGCATCATTTTCATGCAGAACAAGACCGACGTCCCCCTCAAGAATTGGATCGGGGCGGATTTCCTGAATCAGGCGCCGAGTCTCATGGAGGACTACAAGACCGTCGGCAGCCAGCATACCGATAATCCCTATTACTTCGACAACATCCGCCGCTACATGGCCGATTGGAGGAAGTATTGGGAGGAATACATTCCCACAATGATGCAAAGGAAGGCGGCTCCGGATGGAGCGGTTTGGGGTCAGTTTCCGGCACTCAAGCCGAAGATCGGAGACTCGCAGGCGACCATGACCTACAATGTCCATGTGGACTGCTTCTCGCCCGCGCAAGTGAGCGGCGTCGTTTTCCTCTGCGGGAACGCAATGATCGCGGACGTGGAAGGCGCCAACTTTGGTCCTGAGATGTCCGCGCTTGCCAATTGCTTCAAAGCGAAACTCGGCGGAGACGACGTGCCATTCTTCTACACCCTACCTGGCAGCGCTCTCGCACCTAAGATCACGAAACCAGAAGCGATCAAAGGGGCCAACACCGCCATGGAAATAACCGAATGGTCCGCCGTCAAACCCGGCACCAAGGCGAATGACAAAGCGGAATTGGCCGCCGCCAGCGCGAGAATCGCCGCTCTCTTGGACCAGGTGGTGCAAAAGGCTCCCTCTGCGGGAAGCAAATGATTCCAAGCGAATTCTATAATACGCCCGGACCATTTCCGGGATATCCAAGAGCACTTCCTGAAAGAATTGCCTATCGTGAAGGGACTTGCTTTGGCGGGTAAAGCAGCGGGTAGTTCTTCAGGAAGGGTTCTTGGAACTCATACATTTCATCATAGTGATGGACGGGATCCCGCCCGTAGTCATCCCAACGCTCGGGCTTGAGGGACTTCGGCCCTCCGGTCAAAACAGTTTGGAGGTCTTGTAACGTGAGGCGCGTCCGATAAAGGTCGATGAAACGTTCGCCCGCATACCAAGCCGCCCATTTGCCATATTCCGCCTTGCGAAGCGCGTCCTAAATACTGGTGGAAGCGGCGGACGCCTCGGCCACGTGGGTGGCGGCTCGTGCGCGGTCGCCCGCCTCGTAGGCCTCCATGCTTTTGCAGGTGGCTTCAAGGGCCATCAGCGATTGGAGATGGATTTGGATTTGCGTGAGCACATGACTCTGATAGAAATCCTTGCGCTCGGCTGGAATGAGGGGTAGCAGGCGCATCGCTTTTTCCGCCAGTTTCTCCATGATCGCGCGGTTGGTAGCACTGAACTCGCGCATTTCCTTGGTAAAGGCCCTGACTTCCTCATCAAGCGGTTTTCCCTCTTCCATCAGCGGGAGGGCTTTGCTGATCAAGCGGCGCATACAGCGGTGAGTCCAGTGTTCGCCCTTCAGACCGGTGTCGTTCATGAATGGAGCCGTGAAATACTCGCGGTAGATTTCGGCAACCTGCGGACCCGCTTCCGCTCCGAACTGCCTGTTGCTCTATGCCCCCAGCATGTTTGCCATGTTGGTTGCGTCGGATTCCATCAGGTAAGGCTTGGCATCCCAGGCGAGCTTCATGACACAATCCGTGGACAAGGGAACAGGGCGGATATCACTGACGTTGACCAGTAAGAACTGAGTGGCGCCCGCGCGGGCGAAACGCCCGATCTGGTTGCAAATGCGTCCCGGATTCACCATTTCGGTGAGTTGGTTGTGCGCCCCGCTCATCATGGCGGTGTGATAGTAGATTCCTTGACCGGGTTGCACGCGCCCCTGGTCGCGGATCATCCCGTTGCCGGCATCGGGCCAGATTACGGTGACTCCATCCGGGAGTTTAATGAGTCCCTGATGGAGCATTTCGGCTCCCTCGGCCCACATGTTGGCTATGATCGGCGCATCGGGATGCAACTTGCGAACCATCTCGACCTGCTTCGCGATGGCCCGGGTCATCACCGCTCCGCGGTCGGCGGGGGTTTTCAACTCTGGGTCCTCGGCCCAGAACGGATGATCCGACTTTCCGCGGTAGGCAACGGACCAAACAACCTCGTAGTCCTTGTAGGCATCAATGCTCGCCTGCCAATAACGCTCGAGAATGTCAGGGTGCTTGGTGAAGGAAAATGGCACTTCATCCGGCCAGCGATACATGTTGACGCCGAGCACGAGGCAGTGGTGCATGTTCAGCACCAAACCACGACGGGCGGCCAATTCTTGGCAACGTTCGTCGGGAAACGGAAAAGTCGCTGGCACGATCATGTTTCCCCGCAGCCGCAGCAGGGTTTCATAAATCCGGTCGGCCATGTGTAGCGAGAAGATGTTTTCGCGGAGTGGATCGGGTGCGAATGCCGAAAGCAAATCCTCGTCGTTGATGAACCAGCCCCGGTATTTGAACGTGGGTGAACCGAATTCTCGGTTGAAGCCTTCCGGAACCTCGATGCGCTCGCGGGCGGTGGGCTCCTTGTCCACCCAGAAATACCAAGGGTCGACCCCGAGCAATTCTTCGGCCAGCCTGTAGGCGGCATAAATGCTCCCGCGGATGTCCGCTCCGGTCGCCACCAAGGCGGGACCGCCGGCTGAATCACGTTGCCCGCGTAGCACGAAGGACTCGGCACCCTCGAATGGCTCCAGATTCATCTGATCGCGCCATGGCCCGGCATGGCCCAGATAAATGAGCGGTCCGACCCAGTCCTTGGGCCTTTCCTGGACCACCGAAGGCCGGCGGCCAAAGACTTTATACCAGTCGCGTTCGAGACCCTTCAGGGCACGTTGGACGGGTTCCGGTTGATCTGCCGCCACCACCCAAGGGGTATAAGCATCGAGAATCATGGCAGGAGAGTCCTGTGGAGCCGCGGCAACTTGTGAGACGGGCAGAATGGCGGTCAGAAGGAGCCCTATCTTCAGACCCGAACTGCGGAGGACCTGAAATCCGCATTTTTTAAGGTGATCAGACACACCAACATTACTCCATTCGACACCGGGGACTTTCAGCGGATGGAGTATGAAGCGGGCCACCGAGAGCAATTACGCGTTCAGTTGGCTGGACCGTAGCCAATGGTGCTGAATGGCCCCACGGGTTGCCCTTCCTTGTTGTAGAGCAAATTCCCCTGCGGGTGCTGGGTGTAGCCGTAGCGCACGGCGATGGGTTCCGCGACGGCTTTGCTGGAAACAATCAAATCCGATCCATCGATTTTTCCGTCGGCCCAATACCATGTGCCATCCTTCGCTTGGATCGACAGCCATTGCACCGCGGCATCCGGCTGGGGCACCGCCGGTGGATACCCATCCTTTTTGGCCACCATCAATCCGTTGCGCGCGTTGTCATCGAAGGAAATGCGGATGGAAGAACCCTCGATGGCATGTTTGACGTAAAGAGGACAGGCCGTGATGTCCTTGAACCCATACACCTTCTGCAATACGGATCGCGCGAGACGATCTCCGGTGTCGTATTTGTTCGGCGGATGCTCGCCGGGTGCGCCCACATCGATGGTCACGGCCAGACCGGTATTCTTCAAACGCAGTGCCTCCACATAGGCCTGACGAATTTCGGCGCGTCCGTCGCCACCCGCGGGGTTTTCCAAGGAAGAAGCACCAATGCCGGGCAGTTGGACGAAATGAACCGGGAAATCCCCCTGACCCCACGCCTTGCGCCATCCCGTAATCAGCGACTCCAGTTTGGGCTGGTAGCCACGCTTGTCCTTTTCGTTGCTTTCACCCTGATACCAGATGGCACCACGAATGCCATAGCCAACGAGTGGCCCGACAAGCTTGGTGTAGTTTTCTCCCTGCGTGTAGGGTTGCTGATTCAGCCACGATTCGATGTTGGATCCACCCACGGCGGTCGCGATGATACCGATGGGCACCAATGCATCCTGCTGCACACGCCGGGCGAAGTAGAAAGCAGTCTTCTTGAAGTTTGGCACCGTTTCGGGTGAGCAAACGATCCACGAGGCGTCGCCGGACTGGAACTGGCGCAGAGTGGAATACGTCGCCTTCTCCATGGTATCCTCCGGGTAGTGCCCTTTTTTGTTCGTGCGGATCGCACCCGCCATGTTTGATTGGCCCGCGCAGAACCACACGTCTCCGATGACCAGATTGCGGACCGTTTTTTCCGTTTTTGTTCCGTCGGTCTCAAAAGTCGCCGTCATCGTCTGCCCGACCGGAACATCGTTCACACTTGCCAGGCGCTGGGCTTCCATCGGATCTAGCACGATCCTCCAGCTGCCATCCTTTCCCGCGGTGGTCGTCTTCGTTTGTCCGTTGAAAATGACAGTGACTTTCGATTCCGGAGGGGAGTTTCCCCAGACCGGCACGGGGATCTGTTGCTGCAAGACCGCGTTGTCGAGGAAAGGTAGTCCGAATCCGATTTGCAGCGCGGGATCCTCGGCTTGCTCCGCTCCTCTCGTTGGCGCGCAGAAGAAGAGGCAGGAGAGAAGAAGTCCGCAGGCTCGGTTTACCATGTTTGACATGCCGCCGATACGCTGATTCGCGATGCCCTCTTTCCGACGACCGGACGCAAAAAAACTCCCCGGCCTCGCGGCCGGGGAGTTGGTGATTGGAGGAAAGATTTTCCGCGGGGAATTAGAAGTCCATGCCGCCACCGTGGTGGTGGTCATGGCCGCCGGCGGCGGGTTTCTTTTCCTCGGGGATTTCCGTGATGAGGCACTCGGTGGTGAGCAGGAGGCCGGAGATGGACGCGGCGTTCTGGAGAGCGCTGCGGGTCACCTTGGTCGGGTCAACAACACCGGCGGTCACGAGGTCTTCGTAAGTATCGCTGGCGACATTGTAACCTACATTGCCTTTTTCGCTCTTCACCTTGGCGACGATGAGGGCACCTTCGCGACCGGCGTTTTCAGCCAGGTGGCGGAGAGGAGCTTCCACGGCGCGGCGGACGATTTCGACGCCGGTTTGTTCATCGGCGCTGAGGCCTTTGATGCCGTCGAGAGCGGACTGGGCGCGGATGAGCGCGACACCACCACCGGGAACAATGCCTTCTTCGACAGCGGCGCGGGTAGCGTGCAGGGCGTCTTCAACGCGGGCCTTCTTCTCCTTCATCTCGGTTTCGGTGGCGGCACCGACATTGATGACGGCCACACCGCCGGCCAACTTGGCGAGACGCTCTTGCAGCTTCTCGCGGTCGTAGTCGGAGGTGGTCTCTTCGATCTGACGGCGGATTTGGCTGACACGTCCGGCGATGGCGTCGGAAGCTCCGGCGCCTTCAACGATGGTGGTGTCTTCCTTGCCGATGACGATGCGCTTGGCCTTGCCAAGGTCGTCCATGGTCACGTTCTCGAGTTTGATGCCGAGATCTTCGGTGATGCAGCGGCCACCGGTGAGGATGGCGATGTCTTCCAGCATGGCCTTGCGGCGGTCGCCGAAGCCGGGGGCTTTGACGGCGGCGATTTGCAGGGTGCCACGCAGTTTGTTCACCACGAGGGTGGCGAGGGCTTCGCCTTCGACGTCTTCCGCGATGATGAGGAGCGGCTTGCCGGTTTGCGCGACCTTCTCGAGCAGGGGCAGCATGTCTTTCAGGCTGCTGACCTTCTTCTCGTGGATGAGCACGAGGGCGTTCTCAAGCACGGCTTCCATCGTGTCCGGGTTGGTCACGAAGTAGGGGCTGAGGTAGCCTTTGTCGAACTGCATGCCTTCGACCACGTCAAGCGAGGTCTCGATGGACTTGGCCTCTTCGACGGTGATGGTGCCGTCCTTGCCGACTTTGTCCATCGCTTCGGCGATGATGCCGCCGATTTCCGAGTCCCAGTTGGCGGAGACGGTGGCGACTTGTTCGATTTCCTTGGTGTCGGAGACCTTCTTGGAAATCTCGTGCAGCTTGGCCACGATGGCTTCCGAGGCGCGGAGGATACCACGCTGGAGGCTAATCGGATTGGCACCGGCGGTCACGTTGCGCAGGCCTTCGCGGTAGATGGCTTCGGCAAGCACGGTCGCGGTGGTGGTTCCATCACCGGCGATGTCGCTGGTCTTGCTGGAAACTTCACGCAGGAGCTGGGCTCCCATGTTTTCATAGGGGTCCTCGAGTTCGATTTCCTTCGCCACCGAAACACCGTCTTTGGTGATGGTGGGGGATCCGAACTTCTTGTCGAGGATGACGTTGCGGCCTGCTGGCCCGAGGGTGGCCTTCACGGCCTTGGCGAGTTTCTCCACGCCGCGCAGGAGCGCCTGGCGGGCGGTTTCGTCGAATTTCAATTGTTTGGCAGCCATGGTATGGATGTGATGATAGGGTTGGTCTGTTGGCGGACGCGTGGGCGACCGGTTGGATTACTTCTGGACGATGCCGAGGATGTCGGATTCGGAGAGGATGAGATGGTCCACGCCGTCGATTTTGACTTCGGTGCCGCCGTATTTCGAGATGAGCACGGTGTCGCCTTCCTTGACGGTGAACTCGATGGTTTTGCCATCCTCGTCCTTGCCGCCGGTTCCGAGACGCACGACCGTGGCCTCCTGCGGTTTTTCTTTCGCGGTGTCCGGGAGCAGGATGCCGCCGGCGGTTTTTTCTTCGGCTTCAATGCGCTTCACAAGAACGCGCTGACCGAGAGGTTGGATCTTTGTAGCCATAGTTCAGTTGGTATCGGTTGCTTCTATTTTCGGGTTGGTTCTTCACCGGCCGATAGCCGGGTCATCGTGACCCGGGCACCAGCCGGAGGAGAAAATTTTCATGCGGGGCGGCGGATCATTTTTTGTCTTCGCCCACGACCTCGGCCTCGACGACCTTGCCCTTGGCCTCGCGTTCGGAGGGGCCGTCGCCAGCGGAGTCGCCCGCGGGTGCTGGTCCGGATGCTCCGCCAGCTTGTTGGGCGGCTTGGGCCGCATTGTAAAGTTCGGCCAGTGAGGACTGGAGATCATCGCTGGCGGATTTGATGGCATCGAGGTTCTCGCCGGCGGCGGCTTCCTTGAGTTTCGCCACTTTGCTTTCGAGCGTGGATTTCAATTCGCCGGGAAGTTTGTCGCCCATTTCGGCGAGTTGTTTTTCGACCTGATAGGCAAGGGCATCGGCATTGTTCTTCGCTTCGACGGTTTCCTTGCGGCGCTTGTCTTCCTCCGCGTGGGCTTCGGCATCCCGTTTGGCGCGTTCGATTTCCTCTTCGCTCAGACCACTCGATCCGGAGATGGAGATCTTGTTCTCCTTGTTCGTCTTCTTGTCCTTGGCCGAGACATGGAGGATGCCGTTGGCATCGATGTCGAAGGTAACCTCGATTTGCGGGCCGCCGCGGGGAGCGGGTTCGATGCCCTCGAGACGGAAGGTGCCCAGCACCTTGTTGTCGCGCGACATCGGGCGTTCACCCTGGAGCACGACGATTTCCACGGACGGCTGGTTGTCGCTGTAGGTGGAAAAGATTTGCGATTTGCGCGCCGGGATGGTCGTGTTGCGCTCAATCATCGGGGTGGCCACACCACCGGCCGTTTCGATGGCCAGTGTAAGCGGGGTCACGTCGAGAAGGAGCACGTCTTTCACGTCGCCTTGCAGCACACCGCCCTGGATGGCCGCGCCGATGGCAACGACTTCATCCGGGTTTACACCCTTGTGGGGTTCCTTCCCGGCAAGTTTGCGCGCGGTCTCGATGACCTTCGGCATCCGGGTCATGCCGCCGACGAGCACGAGTTCATCAATCTGGGCGCCGGAAAGTTTGGCTTGTTCGATGCACTCTTTGACCGGGCGCACGGTGCGTTCGAAGAGGTCATCGCAGAGTTGCTCGAGTTGAGCGCGCGAGATCGTCTTCTGAATGTGTTTCGGACCGGTGGCGTCGGCGGTGATGAAGGGCAGATTGATGTCGTAGGTCTGCGAGGACGAAAGCGCGATCTTGGCTTTCTCCGCTTCTTCTTTAATCCGCTGGATGGCGTCGGCTTGTTTGCGCAGGTCGATGCCGGTGTCTTTCTGGAACTCGGCCGCGATGGTTTCAATGAGGCGGTTGTCCCAGTCGTCGCCACCAAGATAGTTGTCGCCATTGGTGGCGAGCACTTCAAAGACGCCGTCGCCGATTTCGAGCACGGAAATGTCGAAGGTTCCGCCGCCGAGGTCATAGACCGCGATTTTTTCGTCGGACTTCTTCTCCAATCCGTAGGCGAGGGAGGCGGCGGTTGGTTCGTTGATGATCCGGCGCACGTTCAAACCCGCGATTTCACCGGCGGCTTTGGTGGCGTTGCGTTGCGAATCGTTGAAGTAAGCGGGAACCGTGATCACCGCGTCGGTGATGGTTTCACCAAGTTTGGCTTCGGCGTCAGCCTTCAGCTTGCCCAGGATCATCGCGGAAATTTCCTGCGGGCTGTAGCGTTTGCGTTCGCCGCCGGTTTCCACCTCGACGTGGGCGTCACCATTGGGAGCCTCGACGACCGTGTAGGGCAGGTTCTTTTCGTGGTCCTTGAGTTCGGAGTATTTGCGCCCAATGAGGCGCTTCACCGAGAAAACGGTATTGGTCGGATTGGTGATGGCCTGGCGTTTCGCGGCCTGACCAACGAGACGTTCGCCGGTTTTTGTGAACGCCACGACCGACGGGGTCGTGCGGGCTCCTTCCGCATTCTCAAGCACGGTCGGCTGGCCGCCGTCCATGATGGACATGCAGGAATTGGTGGTTCCGAGGTCGATTCCGAGGATTTTGGGCATAGGTAAATTTCCTTTCCGAGACGGCATGAATGCGCGTCATCGCAGTCACATTCTTTTGCACGTGGCGTGCCAGTCGGCTTTTTTGTGTTGCAAAGCATTCAGAAACAATGGAATACAATTTTTGATGGTGGTTTGCGCGGCACTCTTGAGGGCAGCAAAAGCGACAATTTGGCGCGTCTTGCTGACGCATAAGTGCCAATTTGCCGCGACAAAGTGGCGCGCGAAGTCCGGTATGGCACGACCGGTTCGGTTGACGACGAGACTTTCGCAGGGGCATCCCTTTCGCTTGCAATGGCAATTCACCGACATCACAGCCGAGCCCATCGGAGATCCCAGAACTATGCATTCCCGGAACGCAATGTTGGACCGCGAAACTCTTGCGCGGTTAGGGATTCCGGCTTATCGGGTGGGCCTGTGAAAGCTTTGCTACTGACCAACGAGTATCCGCCCCACATTTACGGAGGCGCGGGGGTGCATGTCGAATATCTCAGCCGCGAATTGGCCCGGCATATCGGGGTCGAAGTGCGGTGTTTTGGTGATCAGGATGTGCCGGGTCCGCCCATTCGGGTCAAAGGTTACGGATTGCAAAAATCTTCCTTCACGGCTCCCGCCGCCCTGCATTCAGTTTTCGGGGCGATGCAGCGCTGTCTCGATTTCAACACCACGGATGTCGATGCCGATGTCGTGCATTTGCATACCTGGTATACACATTTTGGCGGAATCCTCGCCAAGATGAACTACGGCAAACCCATGGTGCTCACCACCCATTCGCTGGAACCGTTGCGCCCATGGAAACGCGAACAGCTTGGCGGGGGATATGATTTTTCCTGCTGGGTGGAAAAGACCGCCATCGAAATGGCCGATGCCGTGGTCGCGGTCTCAGCCGGCACACGTGATGATGTTCTGCGCCTTTTCGATGTCGATCCTGCAAAAGTTCATGTGATCTACAACGGAATCGATCCTGAGGAATACTGTCCGACAGAAGACCCGGCGCGCTTGGCCAGGTTTGGTATCGATCCGGAAAAGCCCTACGTGTTGTTTGTCGGACGCATCACCCGCCAAAAAGGAATCATCCATCTCGTCAATGCCATCCGTCATCTCGAACCCGGATTCCAAATCGTTCTCTGTGCCGGGGCACCGGACACGCCCGAGATCGCGGCGGAAATGAAAGCGGCGGTGGCCGGTGCGCAGGCGTCTCGGGATGGTATCATCTGGATCGAGGAAATGGTCGATGTGCCCACGAAGGTCGCACTTTACTCCCACGCGGCGGTCTTTTGTTGTCCGTCGATCTACGAACCCTTCGGCATCATCAACCTTGAAGCCATGGCCTGTGGCACCGCCGTGGTGGCGAGCGCGGTCGGGGGAATCCTCGAAGTCGTCGTGCCCGGGGAAACCGGCCTGCTTGTTCCGGTCGAACAACTTCCTGTCGCGCCCTTCGAACCAGTTGACCCCGTGGCATTTTCCAAAGGACTGGCTGACGGCATCAACGAACTCATGGCGGATGAAAACAAACGCCGCGCCATGGGCGAAGCGGGACGCAAACGCTGCCTTGAGACATTCTCGTGGGGAGCTATCGCGCGCCAGACCATCAGGCTTTACCAGAGTTTGCTGAGGTAATCTCCTTGGTGCCGCTGTATTTCCTAGCAGCCCCCCTCCCGGCCGTGGCCGGGGAAAGACAGTGATGAAACTTCCCTGAGGGGGAACGGGATGTGCCAGATGCTGTTGGCGCATCCTGCTGCGCGGCAGCGATAC
>JBJTQJ010000093.1:0-5635 GCA_046075565.1 Verrucomicrobiales bacterium
AAAAGCCCGAAGATGCCCGCCATAGGCGTAAAATGGCCAGACAAACAACCTTCCCAACCACCCGCCACCACGCCCACCAAACCATTCCGGCTATAGCTTAGCTCCACCACTCAGTTCGGACATTCACGCTGAACCGGGACACCGGCGGCACCCAAGGACCACCGGCATTCCACCCGCTTGAGGAAAGAAAACTCATCTCCAGCCCGAGGCGTCGCGCCTCGCCAAGTGAATGCTGGATCGCGCGCACCGATTCAGGCCCCATGAATGGTGGCCCCGCCGGGACAAACCCACCTGGATTCCGCATCGCCTCGCAGTCCCATATTTCAAGCCCACCCATACCTTTCGCCTTCGCCTGCTCAAGGTCGCTGGTCAAACTCTCATGATCGATGTCGCCATTCAGCCAATTCCAAAAGGCCCGTGGACGAGCTTCAATCGGTGGGTTGATAAAACTCTCGGCAAGCTCTTCGGCAAAAGCCGGCGATGAAAGGACCAACAAGCAGGCGAGTTGGCGGATTGAGTTCATCGGGAAAAAACAGCTATGGCTTGAATTCGGTCAATCGGCAGGACTCGAAGGCTCATTCGGATCGGCCTTCTTCTTTTTCCCTTCTTTGCTTTCCTTCCCCTGCTTGCCCTCCCGAGCGCCACCGTCCACGGACATCGAAACGTCGTTCTTTTGGGGAGTTCCAGCCGTGCTTCGACCTTCGTCGATATACTTTTTCATCAGAGCGGTTAACCTGGCAACTTGCTCGGGGTTCGTAGCGGCGACGTCTTTCGTTTCCCCGATGTCGGTCCGGAGATGATAAAGCTCACGCTGCCCATTCTTTTGGAAAATCAGCTTCCACGGCCCCTGCCGGAGAGCAAGCTCGCCTGCATGTGATTGATGCACGGTGGCCTCGCGTAATGGTTCTTTCGCGGTGCCAAGCAGAGCAGGCAGAATGCTCACGCTGTCCTCCCCAGCGTTGTCCGGGAGTTTCACCCCGATGATTTCCGCGCTGGTGGCCATCAGATCATTCAAACATATCGTCTGATCGGATACGGAGCCCGGTTTGATTCTTCCCGGCCAACGGGCCAGGAAAGGCACGCGATGGCCGCCCTCGTAGATGCTGGCCTTTGATGCGCGGAGCGGCGGATAAGCACGGCCTGCGGCACCATTGTCAGCGGAGACGATGACAAGGGTGTTTTCGGCAAACCCCTTCTTCTCCAAAGCGCCGAGCAACTGGCCCAGCATGTCGTCACCTTGATAAACCCAGTCGCCGTAGTTCGGGTCCTTTTTGACTTCGTCCTTCGCGCCGCTTTTCCCGGTGTATTCGGGTGCTGGAACAACGGGCGTGTGAGGCGGACACATCGGAAAGTAGAGAAAAAATGGTTTGTCGGCCTGGCGTTTTTCGATCCACTCGACAGCCTTGGCAATCATGCGGGGCTGGTTTTGCACATCGGTCACTGTTTCAGCCACACAATCCTGCTCGATAATTGTCGAGATGTTCCGCGCATGCGTGAAACCGTAAAAGTAGTCGAAGCCCGCCGCATTGGGACTGGTGAGAAGCTTCGTTTCGACGGGAATCTTGTCTTCGTTCCCCGGCTTGCCATTCCAATTCATCCCGAGATGCCATTTGCCGATGCAGGCTGTTTCGTAGCCGTTTTCCTTGAGCATCGAAGCAACCGTAAGCCTCGTCTTTGGAATAATGGGCGGACTATAGGTCGTCAGCACGCCATACTGACCGATACGCGACGGATACCGGCCGGTGAGCAGGCCGTAGCGCGTTGGCGTGCAGACTGCAGCGGCGGAGTGCGCGTCGGTAAACCGCATCCCTTCTGTCGCGAGACGATCGACATTTGGCATCTTCAACTCCGTCGTATCGCGATAGCACTTGGGCTGCCCATAACCCAAGTCATCGAATAGGACGAATACGATATTCGGTTTTTCCGACGCAGCGGGAATCGCCTGCGCAAGGCAGAGCAAACTCGCGGCAAGTGTAAGGATTGCCTTGAACATCATGGGCTTTTGGAGGATTTGACGAGTTTTTCCCCGCTGGGCGGTGCCTTCAAAGTTGGCTCACCTTTGAGCAATCCGAGGCCTGTGAGGAATTTGTCCGCCTCGATGAGAGTGACGCTACGCCATGGCTCTTTATTGAAGAAACTGTGCCCCTGACCTTCGGCAATCCGCTCATCGATGTTTTTCGTGCCCATCTCCCTCCACTTCTGAAAGGCCGTGTCCCATCCCTCTTTCCACTCGTCCTTGTCACCGAAAAAGACGATGGAAGGAGCAATATCCTTTTTCATATGCCGGAGGATGTCGACTTCAGCGTCGCTTTTGTCCGTGGGCGCGAAGGCGGGATTAAACCAGAGGTAAGCGATCACGTCGGTATTGATTCCCTTCGGGTCGGCGGGATCGTCGAGGCCCGGACTCATGGTGGCCAAAGCGCTGATGTGCCCCCCCGCGCTACCGCCACCGGTGATGATGCGCTGCGGATCGATGCCGAGTTCGCCGGCGTTTTGCTTGAACCAACGAATCGCGCTCTTCGCATCGGTCACACACACCCGTTTCTTGGTTACACCCTTCGGGAGTTTGGCCGTCTGCGCTTTGTCGAGCATTTGATACTCCGCCGTGGCGCAGACCAAACCGCGGCTTGCGAAATAAGCACAGGCCACCCGGAACTGATCGAGGCTGCCTCCCGACCAACCACCTCCATGAAAGAGGATGAGACCTGGAACCTTCGCATTCTTTGGATCATGGTTCGGTGGGAAATAGATTTCCATCTTCCGTTCCTTGCCGGCGGAAACCTTATAGACGTATTCCTTGCCGCGTGGATGCTCCTCCGAGTCTGTCGCCGCCTTTTTTTGGGCAAATGCCGTGCCCGAGAAGAGCGAGAGAATGACTGCAAAATAGAGAGCCGCGAACGGACGGATGGTATTTCGGCTTGCGCTTGTTTTCATTGGGAGGCCGGGAAAGAAGTCGGTCGTGTAGTTTTCCCCGGGAAGGGGTGCGAATTGGGTCGAACCATGCCGAGTTGGCTGGTTATCACCATTACTTGCGGATTCACCCGGTCATTTCAGGCTTTTTCGCATGCTCCCGCCTTGCGGTCAGGAAGGCAAACGGGAAGACATCATGCTATTTCCGATCGGCTTTTTTATCCGCCTTTCCGACTGTATTGGGAGTCGGCATTCGGGCCCCGACTTGCTCCCGCCAAGAAGTCAGCATTGTCCGGAGTTCCTTCGCCTTTTCCTCGTTCGTCGTAGCGAGGTTGGTCTTTTCCCCGACATCGTCCTTCAGATTGTAGAGTTCGAGCCGGTTGTCCTCGAAATACTCCATCAATTTCCAGTCGCCCGCCTGGATGGTGCCCACGGGGGTGGTGCGCCACATTCCGGGACCGGAACCGAGGTAGCCTGGAAAATGCTGGTAAATGGCCGGGCGTTTTAAGGACGAGGCCGCGTCCTTGAGGACCGGCATCAGACTTTCACCATCGAGGATGTAATCATCCGGTCTAGCGGCCCCCGCGATGTCCAGGAAGGTGGGATAAAGATCCACGTGGATGGACGGCTCTTCACTGGTCGTGCCCGGCTTGACGACGCCGGGCCAGGACACGATGAAGGGCACACGAGTTCCGCCTTCGTAGAGCGAACCCTTGCCGCTGCGCAACGGGGTATTATCCGTGATTGATTTGATGTCGCCTCCCCCGTCGTCATCTCCCCCGCCGGCTTTGCCTTTCTTCCGTTTGGCCTTCTCCTCGGCCTGACCAACTGGAGCGGGATCCCGGATCAATCCATCCGCCGCGCCGTAGCCTCCTACCCCACCATTGTCGCTGGAAAAAATCACCACCGTGTTATCCGCAATTTTCAACTCGTCCAACAACGCGACGATACGGCCGACGGACCGGTCCACCGCAGTGATCATGCCTGCATAGGTTGGGTCGCGATGGCCACCAACCGCCGCTTTCCCTTCAAATCGTTTTTTATCTTCCTCTTTCGCCTGAAACGGCGAATGCACGCCAAAGTGTGGCAGATACAGGAAAAATGGACCGTCCTTCCTGCGGCGGATAAAATCTTCGGCGCGGTCCGTGAGAAAATCCGCGAGATATTGATCCTTGGGATGGGGCACCTCCGGGTTCGTCTTGAAATTGAAATGCGCGCCGTCGCTGACGATGGCCTCATCAAAACCACGGGCCGATGGATGATGCTTTTGGTCTTCGCCGAGATGCCACTTGCCGAACATGGCTGTCGCGTAGCCGGCTTTTTTCAAGGACTGCGCGATGGTGATTTTCTCCAGCGGCAATGAGGTCACGTTGTCCACCGGACGCAGAGGACGAGATTTCCAGTTGAAGCGGTCAATGCTGCCGACCGTATAGACACCGGTCCGCGGGCCGTATTGTCCGCTCATCACCGCCGCCCGCGTGGGCTGGCAGTTCTGGCAATTGTGATACCGTGTCATCTTCATGCCACGAACCACGAGATTGTCGATATTCGGTGTTTCATAGAACCGGCTGCCGTAAGTTCCCGTATCCGTCCAACCCAAATCATCGGCAAGGATGTAGATGATATTGGTCTTTTTCGTTTCGGCGGAGGAAAGCAAGGGCAGCAGAGCCAGCATTGCTGTTAGAGAAAATTTGGATATGGCGTTCATCGAAGGTAGGGATCGAACCCCGCATGGTCGGGTTGGTTGCGGGAGGATGATGTCGGGGTATGTTTACCCGCAGCCCATGCCGGACCTTTCACGTCCTTTCCACATCGAACCTTTGTCAGGGACGCCGCATCCGGAAGACCGGCAGGCGCAGGCCGAACCTCATGGCAAGCAAGCGTAAGATCAATATCACCAGCATCCCCACGTAGCGGTTGCTTTCCCGGTGGGGAAATCCTTTCTGGAGCAGCACAAAAACCACTGCCCCACAAAAGACGGCGGTCGCATACAGGTGGATTTCCGCCCGGAAGACCCAGGGAATTTCACCCCGCAAAACGTCGCGCAGCACACCCCCCGCCACACCGGTGACGATCCCGAGCAGAACGGCCGAAACCGGACTCGCCCCAAGAAGGAGGGCCTTTTCAGTCCCCACAATCCCGAACAGCGCCAGACCGAATGCATCGGCGACCAACAGGGCTCGGTTGGGCATGGTCATGAACCGCACGGCCAAAAATGTGAAAACAGCGGCCAATGTGGCCGAGAGCAAGGTTCCGGGATCTTTTAACCAGAACACCTGACTATCAAGGCAGATGTCCCGGATGGTGCCACCCCCCACCGCAGTCACCAAGGCGAGCACGAGTGCACCAAACAGGTCGATTTGTTTGCCCTCGGCGGCAAGCACGCCGGAAATGGCACAGACCACGCATGCGAGATATTCGATCCAAGGAGGCATCCGTCGAAATCTACCACCGGGGCCCGGGCATGGCTAGCCCACATATCCCACACTTTTCGTGAAGAACCAAGCACCTTGGGCCACGAACCCCTCAAGATTCATCTCCATTTCCTCCCATCCATCTTCTTGCCATCGATTCATTCAATTACCTCTTATGAAACTTCGGCGTGGACCGGAGTCAAGGCGAATCCAAGTTGCTCGGCTTGGCGGCGCAAGTAGCGCTCCTTCCGGGCGCGGGCCAACTCGGGGTTGCCCAGTCGCGATGGATCGTAGGGGCGGCGGTGTTTGAC
>JBJTQJ010000094.1:0-8880 GCA_046075565.1 Verrucomicrobiales bacterium
TCCACCACTACAACCATCACCGTCCCCACCAAGCCCTCAACTTCCGAACCCCAAACCAACACCACCAACTGCACACCAACCCACCCGCAAACGTCGCCTGAATAACAAAAACACTTGTCCAACTTTCAAGGGGGCACTACATCCTGACCCCTGACCCCTGGTCGCTGGCGCATGCCTTTTTGACCAAGGACCCCCGACTCTGTCGGGTCAGGCGCGGGACCAAGCACCACGCACAGCGGCTTCGCCGCTATTTCATTTCCAGATCCTCGAGGATGCTGGAGCGGAAGATTTCCCATGCCTGGTCGGGGGAGGAAACACCTTGCACGGCTCCTTGGACTACGCGGGCATGGGCGGGGCGGAAGCGGGAGAGGGCGGCGCGCCAGCGGACAGCACGGAGGGAAGATTGGTTGCCGCCGAGAATGCCTTCGCGGGAAGTGCCGGTAGTGATGCCAGAAAGCCACACGGCTTTGAAAGCATGGACATTGCCCTGCATGGCCTGTGGCGATCGGAGGATGGTGTGCTCGAAGGTAAGCGTCTCGCCGCTGACCTTAAAAGTGCGGAGTGGCTGGGTGGAAACCAGTTTCATGCCGACGTAGCCGAGACACTCTTCGGGTTGGTGGCGGAAGGCCTCGAGGACATCACCGGTGGAAGAAGTGGATTCCCACGCGAAAAAGCCGGTGAAAACAGCTACACCGTCGGGGCGGTCGGCGGAACGGATTTGGCCGGTCGCGCAGCGGAGACCCGGCGCTGATTGGGCGTAGAGATCCGGGCGGTCGGCGAGCGTGGTGTCGGAGGAACTCCAAGTGAGCACGGGTTGCCCGAGTCCGGCGGGAGCAGGGTTCATCCACCACCAGGCGACGGCCTCAATGACCGCGATGGCAACGAGAATGAACAAGAGATTGCGCATGGGGCCTGCCCCGACAGGGTCGCGGGTTCTTTAGTCCTTAGTCCTTAGTCCTTGGTCCTTGGTCCTTGGTCCTTGGTCCTTGGTCCTTAGTCGGTTATGATGAAGTGCTATCGCGCTTCGCATGATACTTGCATTATCTAGCGCTTGAATGGCACTTTGTTCTGAACAAGCTCGACCAAGGACTAAGGACTAAGGACCAACCCCCTTTTCCCCGCCCTCCAGCCTTCGCCAAGGCTACGGCCGACAGGCCGGTCCGCCCCAAACGCTGTTGCAATGGCTGCCCGCCAAAAGCAAATTCTTAGCAGCCTAGCAGCGCGAGACGCCCTCACGGGCACATGGAGCACCACTGGCGTCACCCAATCCATCGTCCCCGGCTCCGACAATGGCACCACGCAGCAAATCAAGGCAACCATGCCCGCCGGAGCGAACGGCAGGCGTTTTGTGCGGCTGAAAGTCACGAGCCCATAGGAATGTTGTCCAAATTTGTGGTGCGGGGTCGTGGGCTTTCAATTGCTGGCCCGATTGCTTGCTTTAGAGTGTTTTTAGGAAGGCAGCCAGGTCACGCATCTCCTCGGCGGTTAGCTTGAGGCCCTGTGGGTGCTTCGCGAGGTTGGGCGCGAGCGTGGCGGAGGGTTTTATGGGCTCGTTGTAATGTCTGATGACTTCCTCGATCGTGGCAAAACGGCCGTCGTGCATGTAGGGGGCAGTGCGCGAGACGTTACGGAGGGATGGCGTGCTGAACTTGTAGGCATCGCTGGCGAGGCCGGTGACTATTCCGAGCCCGAGGTCTTCGGTGGGCGTCAGGCCGTTGTTGTGAAAGCTGTGATCCGTGAAGTTCGCGCCGCCGTGACAGTGAAAGCAGTCGGCTCCGCGTTTGCCCATGCGCGGCTCGGATTCGGTAAAAAACAACTCAAAGCCGCGCTTCTCCTGATCAGTCAGCGCCGGCCCGCCCTGCAAGGCCTTGTCAGGCTTGGAATCGAAGCTGAGGCGTGTTAGAAGAAAGTTTTCGAGCGCCAGTCCGATGTTTTGCGGCGTGATTTCGCCTGAACCGAAGGCGGCGGAGAAGAGCGGCGGGTAGGCAGGATCGGCTTTCAGTTTGGCTACGACGTTTTCCAGTGTCTCGTCCATCTCCAGCGGGTCCTGGATCGGTATGAGGACCTGCTCACGCAGAGAGTTGGCTCTGCCATCCCAGAAGAATTTGGTTTTCCACGCGAGGTTGAACAGCGGCATGGAGTGACGAGTACCCTGCTTGCCATCAACACCCAGGCTGAACTGGCGGGGATCGGAGCCCTGGTCGCCCTGGTGGCAGGAGACACAGGAGAGGGTGTTGGTGCGGGAGAGTTTCGTTTCCTGAAACAGCTTTTCCCCCAGGGCAACCCGCTGCTTCAAAATGGGATTGTCATATGGTAAAGCGGGGAGGGGAATGTGCCGTGGAATTGTGATGGGATAACCCTGTGGATTGGCGGGCAAATCAATGGGCTTGGGCCGGTTGACCGGACGCGGCACGCCTCCGACCTCCACAGCTTGGACGCGGAAAGCAGAGGCAAGTCCTGTCTTGAGTTTGGGGACTACCGGGTCACCCTCGATGGAGTGGGTCGTCGCGCCGTCTGCGGCAAACGCCAGGCCATCGAGCAGTTTGTGCGCATCGAGGGCGATGACCACGCGGCTTGCCTCATTTGAATTAACCTCAAGCGGGAGCGTCACGGCGATGCGGTTC
The DNA here is from genome assembly GCA_046075565.1 of Verrucomicrobiales bacterium. Classification (GTDB taxonomy): domain Bacteria; phylum Verrucomicrobiota; class Verrucomicrobiia; order Verrucomicrobiales; family SLCJ01; genus JBJTQJ01. The sequence goes on from JBJTQJ010000094.1 coordinate 2,625, forward strand.
GGGTCTCGCGCAAAATGATAGGAAAAGCCGTCCATCGCCTCATTCCCGACCCCAGGTCGCCTCCAGAGCCCCTCGATGGCGAGAAAGATGTAGCCGCCCTGCCAGTCCCAGTGCAGCCGGTTGACGTTTGGGTTGAGCGGATGCCCCGGAGGATGAAGCGCTGGATCGCCGTGGTTTCTTTTTTCATCCGGTCCGATGTGGAAGGTCAGCGACTTGATTTTCCCGGCCGGTGCCTGGCCGAGCAGGAATTCACTACCGGTGCCTGGGATAAAGGCGACGGCGTCATCGAACGAATGTGAAACGTCATCCGTGGTCGTCACTGAAAAGCCGGTCGCCAACCAATCGAGTCGCGCAATGGAATATGTTTCCCCGGCGGCGTTGCTGTGGCGCAGAGAATCCAAGGTCAGCGGCTTGCCATCAGCCTCATGGACGAAGGCCACATGCAGAGGCGCGGCAGCCGCTGGCCCGCACATCGCTGCGATGCATGTGGGAACGAGGATACTCCTCAATGCCAAATCAGTTTTCAGGGGAGGCAGTTTCATAGGTTACGGTGAATCGCGTTTTGCCGGTCCCGGCAGGTTCCAGTGCGAGCCTGGCACCGTTGGCGCGGGCCAGTTCGAAGGCAATGTTGAGGCCGAGACCGAATCCTTCGCCGCGGCGGGAGGTTTCGGCGCGATAGAAGCGGTCGAAGAGGCGCTCTTTGACCTCCGGCGGGATTTCGGCGCTGGTGTTGGTAATCTCGAAGGTCACAACGGTGTTGGTGCCGCGCAGTTCCACCTCCACGCTGCCGTTGGGCTGGTTGTGCTTCACTGCGTTGCTGACGAGGTTCTGAAAAACCTGATGCATGAGCGCTCGGTCGGCTTCGATGAAGACGCCGGGCTGAATATGCTTCCTGAAGGTGAGCCCGGCGGTTTCGCAGAGGGACTCGGCGTCCTCCATGAGTCCTTCCAGATCGCTGGAGAGATCGTAGCGCTCCCGGTGGATCGGAAGTTCACCGGCATCGGACTGCGAGAGCAAAAGCAGGCTGTGTGTGATGTGTTTCAGCCGCGAGACCTGATGCAGCACGACGCTGAGGCGCTCGTGCGATTCCTCATTCAGCGAATCGGAGCGCAGAATGTCGTTCAACGTGGCCTGGATGACAGCGAGTGGTGTTTTCAGTTCGTGCGAGGCATCGGCGGTGAAGCGGGCCGCCTGCTCGAAGCTCTGCCCGAGCCTCGCGGTCATGTTGTTCAGTGCGCCAATGAGTTGCGTGAACTCGCGGTCGTCGCCGCTGCCGAGGGGGATGCGCTCCCCAAGGTTCCCAGCGCTCATGCGGTCTGCGAGGGCCACGATTCGATCGAGTGGGCGGATGGCTCGTCCGGAGGACCACCACGCACCGAGTCCGGTAATCAAAAGCGCGATCATACCCCCTCCCGCGAACCATAGTGCGATGCCACGGGCCTCACTTTGCAAATCGGCGTGGGAGATGCCGACGAAGAGCGTGTAGTGCGGATTGCTGAAGGCGCCGAAACGCCATTCATCCGCGCCTTCGTCGATGGTGAAGAAGTCGGGCGTGCGGATTTCCGGCATCAATGGGCGTCGCGGGGTCCCTAAATTGACAAACTCGGGTGAATGTGCCCGTGCTTGAAGCGGACTTCCTTCGGATTCAGCGGAGCGGGTCACCACGGCGGGTCCTTGAGGCAGATGTTGGATAAAACTGCCCCGGTTGGCTTGGTTTACCGCAGGGCCGGTGATGGTGGCGGACGGATTTCCCTCCGTGTGCCACACGACGCTCACAGCCACTCCTCCATCGGCGCTGCCGCCAAAGATCTTCTGCACCGCCTGCGTGAAGTCTTCCTCGCGATGGCGTGGCGTGAGTTGCGTCCAGAGCCGGCGTGCTTCCTGGGCGATGCGCAGGTCATGGTTCCGTGCCTGCTGCTCCAGCGCAAACCACCACGCACCGGCTCCGAACCCTGCGACCACGATGCCGGCGACGAGCATCGTTTGCAGCGCCAGTCGAATGCGGAAGGATGATGGGTGCGTGATGCTCATCGTGACTCTCCCAGGGCATAACCCGCACCGCGGACGGTCCGCAGCAGTTTCACCTCGTTATCCTTGTCGATCTTGGCCCGGAGGCGCTGCACATAGACTTCCACTAGATTGCTTTCCAAATCCATGCCGTAGCCCCAGACATGTTCGTAGATCTGCACACGGCTGAAAACACGCCCCGGTGACCGCATCAGAAACTCCAGCAACGAAAACTCCCGCACGGAGAGTTCCATGGCCTGGCCGCCACGAGAAACCTGCCGTGTGACGAGGTCCATGTGCAGATCCGCCACTTTTAACAGATGCATGGCAGCGCCGGATTGACGACGCACCACCGTGCGGAGGCGTGCCGCGAGTTCCTCGACGTAGAAGGGTTTCGTCAAATAGTCGTCGGCACCGAGGTTCAGGCCTTCCACGCGTTCCGGCAGGGTTGAGCGTGCGGTTAGCAGGATTACAGGTGTGGCCTTCTTTTTCTCCCGCAACACACGCAGGATGCTCAGACCATCGCGACCCGGCACCATGATGTCGAGCACCAGGGCATCGTAGGGATGCGTCAAAGCCTGCTCCAGCGCCAGATCGCCATCTTCGACTGAATCCACGGAAAAGCCCATCTCCTCCAGCCCTTTCTGGGTGGAGATACGGAGTCGATCTTGATCTTCGAGCAGCAGGATTCGCATGGTGTTGCAATCTTAAGGGATTGATGCAAAAAAACCCGAAAATAAATCAAAATTTATCCAGCGAGGCATGGTTCCTTTAGAACCCTGAGGGTGAATAGGGTATAACCATGAAACCAATAACCATGAAAACATTAACCATCCTCATCACCGGAATGCTTCTGGCATTCACCTCGCAAACACAGGCACAGCAGCGCAATGTGCTCCTGATCATCGCCGATGACTACGGCATCGACTCCAATTCGCTCTACAACAGTTCGCCCGGTGCGGCCCTGCCGCCCACGCCGAACATCAACGCGCTGAAAACCACGGGTGTGCAGTTCCGTAATGCCTACGCCCAGCCGACCTGCTCGCCGACCCGCGCTTCCATGCTGACTGGCCGGCATCCGTTCCGCCATGGTGTGACCACGGCGGTCACGGCCAATGATGGGCAGTTGCAGGCTGGTGAGTTCACCCTGCCGCGGGCTTTCGCGGCGAACGGAGGCCTCGGCTATAGCCTCGCACAGTTCGGAAAATGGCATGTCACGGTGGGTCAAAACATCGCGAACGATCCGGCAAACATTGGGGGATGGCCCCACTACTCGGGCTGCCTTACCGGTTCGCTGGTCGGTGGCAGTGGCGGCACCGGTACCTACACGTCCTGGACAAAAACGATCAACGGTGTGACCGGCTCAGCGAACGGCACCACCACTTATGCCACCACGGATGTGACGAATGATGCCCTCGCCTGGATCGGCGCACGCGGGAGCAATCCTTGGTTCGCGTGGGTGGCCTACAACGCGCCGCACACGCCATTCCACAAGCCACCGAACAACCTGCACACCTACGATACCACCGTTGCCGACTGGTCCACGCTGGCGATCAACAGCAACGCCGCCAATCAGCGCACCCATCACAACGCTGCCGTTGAGGCCATGGACACGGAGATCGGCCGCCTTCTGGCAGACATGAGCCCGGCGGTGCGGGCAAATACCTGGATCATCTTCATCGGTGACAATGGGACAACAAACCAGGTGATCCAGGCTCCCTTCAACACCGGCCATTCCAAGGATTCGCTCTATGAAGGCGGCGTACGGGTACCGTTGTTCATCAGCGGTCCGGGCCTGGTCGCCCCGAATCGCGAGAGCACTGCGCTGGTCCATGCGGTGGATCTTTACAGCACCATCCTCGAAATGGTCGGCATCAACGTGGCCACCACACAGCCGGCCGTGAAGCCCATCGACAGCCGCAGTCTCATGCCGCTGCTGCACAATCAGAGCGAACCCGCCCGTGTGGCCTACGCCGAGGAATCCGGCGCGGCCATTTCCGCAGCAGACAGTGGTCGCACGGTGCGCATCGGCGATTTCAAGCTGATCCGCTTCAACGACAACACCGAGCGGCTCCATCAAATCAGCACCGATCCCAATGAGCAGACCAATCTGCTGGCCTCGGCGCTCAACTCGACAGCGCTGGCGGCGTACAACCAACTCACCGCACAACTCGCAAGCTATGTCTCTCCTGCGAACCTTTTGAATGCTCCGGTGGAGACAGCGTGGCAAAAGACCACTGGCGCCGAGTACGCCCGCATCTACCGCACGCAAAATCGTGCCCTCAATGGCCTGTCCGATACGACCTGGGCTCCCGAGGGAGCGGTGCGCAATGGCCGTCAGGACTTGCCTGCCTATGCCGGGATCGAGAGCATCCGCGTCAGTGCGAACTGGGTCTATGTGAAAGGTTCCTCCATGCCGCACTACACCATGGGGCCTTGGTATTTCGATACGGCAAAGACACAGCTCTTTGTGAACTATCCGAACCAGTGGGACATGCTCGCCCGCATTCCGCGGCAGCCTGCGCCCGCCGTCACCAAGACGAATACCAACTTCGGTCCCATCGCCATCTGGGTGAACACCACCATCATTCACAATCAGCTCGACGCCTTCTACTGGAACGGCACGGCTGACGTCGATACCAACGCCCGTGGCACGGAATACTGGACTCGCAATGCCCGCCTCGCCGAAGGCCTGACCTTTGATCCCGCCGGCTCGCATCAGCCCTTCACCGGAGAAAGCCATCATCATATCAGCCCCTTCGCGCTGCGTTTTGAAATGGGCGACCACATGAACTACAATCCCGCGACGCATACCTACATCGAGGCCACCACGTCGCCGAATCACTCTCCGATCCTTGGCTGGAGCTTTGATGGTTATCCGATCTACGGCCCCTATGGGTATGGCACCGCCAACAACCCAAACAGCGGCATCCGCCGCATGGTCAGCGGCTTTGTGCCACGCGATGGGAATTTCGGCACCACCAACCTCAATACTGCGGGGCGCAGCAGTTTGCCAGCGTGGGCCGTCCGCGCCAGACATGGCACCAGCACGACCCCGAGTTCCGCCACCGGCCCCAACGTGAGCACCGCATTCCCCATCGGCTGGTATCTCCAGGACTTCGATTACCTCGGCGACCGCGGCTACACCCAGGGCACGCACTTTGACCTCGACGACTCGAATGGCCGCTGGTGCGTGACGCCTGAATTCCCCGCCGGCATCTACGCCTACTTCGTCACCATCGACAGCTCCTTCCAACCCGCATATCCCTACATCATCGGACGGCAATACTACGGGGTAAAGCAAGGCGGCAACTGGGCTGCGGCCAGCACGATCGGGTTCAACAGCATCGAAACGCCCCACATCACAACTTACTCCGGCGGTGCCAATGCCGAGCTGAATATCCGTTCCCAAACCGTGAGTGGCGGCAGCGTTACGTTGACCTGGGACAGCGCCGAGGGCGGCAACTATACCATCCAAAGCAGCGCCAACCTCAGCGACTGGTCCACCGTCCCCGCCACCGGCGCAGCGTTCCAAACGCAGCGCACCGTGCCGGCCGCCAGCCCCTCTCGCAGCTTTCACCGGGTTCGCCGCGATAGCATCTCCACCTACGATGTGAACACCACACCTTGATTGCCGTCCTTATGAAGACTCCATTCCTTTTCGCCCTGCTGCTTGCCGTTCCAATCGCGGCCTCGGAGATCGCTTTTTTTGAAAACAAGATCCGTCCGGTTCTCGTGAAACATTGCTATGAATGCCATTCTCAGGAATCGGGCAAGTCAAAGGGCGGGCTGCAGCTCGACACCCGTGATGGCATCCGCACCGGCGGCGACACCGGCCCGGCGGTCGTCCCCGGTGATCTCGAAAAGAGTCTGCTCATCCAGGCGATCCGCTGGCATGACCCCGATACCGGCATGCCGCCGGAGAAAAAAGGCGGGAAACTCCCGGACCCCGTGATCGCTGATCTCGAGGCATGGGTGAAAGGGGGTGCCGGGGATCCCCGCGACGGCAAGGCGGTTGCCAACAACCCCCTTTTCCCCGCCCTCCAGCCTTCGCCAAGGCTACGGCCGACAGGCCGGTCCGCCCCAAACGCTGTTGCCATGGCTGCCTGCCAAAAGCAAATTCCTAGCAGCCCCCCTCCCGGCCGTGGCCGGGGAAAGACAGTGATGAAACTTCCTTGAGGGGGAACGGGATGTGCCAGATGCTGTTGGCGCATCCTGCTGCGCGGCAGCGATACACCGGCCTTACAGT
>JBJTQJ010000095.1:0-27284 GCA_046075565.1 Verrucomicrobiales bacterium
TGGCGACGTCCACCTTGATCATCTTGTTCATCTCGGCGGCATCAATATCAATGTGGATGATTTTCGCGTTGCGCCCGAACATGTGCGCTTTGCCGATGATCCGATCGTCGAAACGGGAGCCGACATTGAGAATGAGGTCACACTCGACGATGGCTTTGTTGGCATAGGCGGTGCCGTGCATGCCGAGCATGCCGAGGGAAAGCGCGTGAGTTTCCGGGAAAACCCCCTTGCCGAGAAGCGTGTTGGTCACGGGAGCGCCGAGGGTTTCCGCCAACTGGCGCAACTCCTGGTCGGCCCGTGCGATCATGGCACCATGGCCGGCGAGGATGAGAGGTTTGCGCGAGGCGCGCAGGAGTTGGACGGCGGTGTCGATGGCGTCCAGATCGATGTTGAAGGATTCTTCCGGATGGTAACCGGGCAAATCCATGTCCTCGTCAAAGTCACCGGTGAAAGCACCGGAGCTGATGTCTTTCGGGATATCGATGAGCACCGGCCCCGGGCGTCCGGTGGTCGCGATATAATGGGCCTCGCGGGTGATCCGGGCGATGTCGTTCGTATTCTTGACCAGGTAGTTGTGTTTGACCACCGGCACGGTGATGCCGAAAATGTCGGCCTCTTGGAAGGCATCCTTACCGAGCATCCAGGTGACCTGTTGGCCGCAAAGGATGATCATGGGCACGGAATCCATCTGGGCGGTCATGATGCCGGTGAGGGTATTCCCGGCTCCGGGACCACTGGTGACCAACACGGCAGCCGGACGACCGGTCGCACGGGCATACCCGTCGGCCATGTGCACCGCACCTTGCTCGTGCCGGACGAGCACGAATTTCATGTTCGTTTTGACCGTCTCGAGGGCATCAAAAATCGGAATGGCGGCGCCTCCGGAGTATCCGAAGATGTATTCGATGCCGAGGTCGTCGAGGGTCTTGATCAAAACCTGGGCACCGTCGAGTTGGGTAGAATTCGCGCTCATGGGGTCAAAAGTTGGTTTGTGAAGGTTTATTTTCAGAGCGCAGACCATTTTCGTCAACCGAAAATCATGATTTTTCGGCCAAATGGGCGAACCTCCGCATATTTTCCGTAAATAGTTTGACGATTTTTGGAGAAATGCGCGAAATCGAGACACCCCACCGAGCAAAGTTTGCCAATTTTCGGGCAAATTATGGGATCACCCGCCCCGGGATGGAAATTCGGCACCCCCGAAAACCTATCCTTGACCGATCCAGCCCAAGCTTCAAGATGTGCGCATGAAGTCCGCCATTCTCTCTCTCCTCGTGTTTGCCGGCACCGCCTTGGCCGACCCATCCTGGCAACCGCTCTGGGAACAAGGCGCTCCGGGTCCGAAAACCGAAGGCCCGAAGGATGAGGTGAATGCCAAGGGTGGTTACACCCGCATCGCCCGCCCCGAATTCCAACTCTGGCCGGTCCCCGGCGAAACCACCTCCCCCAGCCCCTGCCTGGTCATTTTCCCGGGCGGCGGCTATGGCATGTTGGCCATGGACCATGAAGGGAAACAAATCGCGGAATGGGCGAACAAACTTGGCTTCACGGCCCTTGTCGTGAAATATCGGGTTTCACCCGATGACAAGGATGGCTACCGCACCCCTTGGCCAATGGTTGATGCCCAGCGCGCCGTGGCAACCGCCCGCCACCGAGCTAGCGAATGGAAAATCGACCCGGCACGCATCGCGATTATCGGATTCTCCGCCGGAGGACATCTGGCCGCAATGACCGCCACCAGCCATCAACCGCGACCGGAACTCGGAGACGATGCCATCGCCAAAACATCCCCCCGCCCCGATCTGGCCGTGCTGGTGTATCCGGTGATTTCCATGGACCAGCCCCACGGACATAGCGGCTCGAAACGCCGCCTGCTTGGCGAGTCGCCCGACGAAGCCACCGTGAAAGCAAATAGCCCGGCCCTCCTCATTGACAAATCCTGCCCTCCCCTGCTGTTGATTCACACCGCCGACGATCCGGTTTCCCCGCTCAACAGTCTCGACATGGCCCGGGCCGCCAAAGTCGCCGGCGTACCTTTTACATTGCACCTTTACGAATCCGGTGGCCATGGGTATGGACTGCGCCCGAATGGCAAACCGAGCGACGCCTGGCCGGGAGATGCCGCAAAGTGGTTCAAGGAAAAAAAATGGGTTCCGTAGAATCTCCTGGATGACTCGGAAGCAGGACGCTGTACGACCGCGCTTCCAGCCGGTCGTCGTGGGAGCAACCATGTCATCCGACGACCGGCCAGAGGCACGGTCGTACGAGTGACTCACGGTTCCACACCGGCTCCCGCAGGTTCTGGTGCCTAACAAGGCAGAAGCGGCGGAGATTCTGTATTCCCAATGTTCTTCCTCACTCGCCTGGTCTGACGCGTACGATGACCGGTGGCCGCGAGAAGACGCGGGCGGCGGCTTCGGCAACGCTGGAGACGGGCAACTTCCTGGCTTCTTCGAGTTGCCGTTCGGCGTAGTCGGCTCCGAGACCGAGCAAGGCATTGATGGCGGCCTGGCGACCACGCGAATCGATGCTCTGGTTCTGCAGAAGGTGTTTTCCTCGCCAGGTGTGGCGGGCGCGTTCGATTTCGGCAGAGTCGGGTCCTTCGGTGGCGAGGCGTCGGGCCTCATCGAGGGTTTCGGCCTCGGCATGGTCGAGTTTGTCGGCGCTGGTGCCGAGGTAGAATCCGAAGCCGCCAATGCGCGTCCCTTTCAGTTGGAAGGGAGCGACGAAGTAGGCCAGTCCCTGTTCCTCTCGAATCCGAAGGAAGAAACGCGAGGCCATGTCGCCGCAAGCTTCATCGAGTAGGTCGAGCGCGGTGGCATCGGCGGCCAAAAGGCCATCGGTCGGATAGACGACCACCAGCACGGCTTGTTCCTTGGGACGCCGCAACTCGAACACCCCGCCCATCGGTTCACCCGGCCAGATCATGTTGGAAGGAGCGGAGGATATCGTTTCTTCTGTTGGATTTCCGAAGCCCGATGTCAAGCGGGCGGCGGCATCATCGGGATCGAAGTCACCGAAAACACCGAGAATCGAGCTTGTGGGGGCTCTCCGCCCCTGCCAAATGGCCGGCAGGGAGTCGGCGCGCAGGGCGGCAAGTGATTCAACAGTTCCTGCCGAAGGATGGGCGAATCCGGTGCCGGCGAAAAGCCGGGCGCGGGCCTCGCGCATCGCGGACGGAAGAGGCTGGAGATCACGATCGCGGGCGGCGGCGATCATGGCGGCCCGTTCACGTTCCATGGCGGCGAGCGGGAAATTCGCCTGGCCCGCGACTTCGGCCAGCAACTCACAGCCCATCGGGAAGTCGTCGGCGAGCATGTCGAGCGAAATGCCGATACTGAGATTGCCCGCCATGGCTCCGAAGGAACCACCACGCCCTTCGATGGCTTCGGCAAGCGCGGCCCCATCGTGTTTGCCGGTTCCTTTCCAGAGTCCGTTGGCCAGCCATGTCGAGAGCCCGGCCATTTCCGGAGCATCGGCGGATGATCCACCGAGGCAGAAAAAGTGGGTCGAGACGATGGGCAACCGGGGATCCCGGCCTAACAGAACGGTCATTCCGTTGGGCAGATGGAGTGTTTCAAGATCGAGTGACGAACCCGACGGACGGGCGGCGAAGACCGGGCGCGGCTTGGGCGCGGAATGCGGGAGCATACGCACGGTCACCCGCCGATCATCAAGAAGGTAACGGGTTGCCACCTCAACAACCGTCGCGGCGTCCACCGATTGCAATCCTTGGAGGTAACGCTCCGGGTAATCGGTGCTGTGGGATAACAACCAGCTCGCAGCCACCTGCGACGCGAGTCCCTGGGTGGATTCGAGACCATGGAGGAAATCGGCCAAGGCGCCGCGCCGGGCTTTCTCCAATTCGGCAGGCGTCACCCCGGAAGCCCGGAGTTTTGTGATCTCGTTTAGAATGCCTTCTTCCAATGGAGCGAGCCGATCGATCTCCGTTTCGCCACCGGCGTAGAAGACACCGGAGAAACCAGGAGAATAAATCCCGGATCCGACCTCATGCGCCAACTCCTGTTCCTCACGCAAGCGGCGGAACAGACGGGAACTCTCACCTCCGCCGAGGATGCGGGCGAGCACATCCAACGCCGGAATGTCCGGATGGCCGTGGGCGGGCACATGCCAAGCCATCTGCAACCGGGCGAGATCGGTGGTGAACGAAACGGTCTTTTCTCTCGGCCCCGAAAGCTCTGGCTCGTCGGGCAGAACGGGCGAGCATCTACCCGACGGTGCCAATTCGCCGAAACGTTCCCGCACCATGGCAACGGCCTCGTCCACGTCCACATCGCCGGCAATGACAAAGAAGACATTGTTCGGCACATAGTGGCGGGCATGGTAGGCACGCACGTCGGCCAGCGTCAGGCGGTTGAAGGCCCCGAGATGACCGATGACCGGATGCCGGCACGGGTGCTCGCGGAAAGCGGTGGCGAAGAGTTGCTCGGAAAAGACACGCCGGGGGTCGTCTTTGCCCATGGCGATCTCGCGGCGAATCACTTCCTTCTCCCTTTCGAACTCTTCTTCGGGCAGGAGAGGATAAAAAACAAGATCGCCGGTCACATCGAGGGCGGTGGCAAGACCTTCCGAAGGTGCATCCACCCAATAGACCGTCCGTTCGAAGGAAGTATAGGCATTGAGATAGCCCCCGGCTTCCTGGATGGCCCGGGCGGCTTCGCCAATACCGAAGGACCGTGTGCCCTTGAAGACGAGATGCTCGAGCAGATGGGAAATTCCGGCCCCGAGAAATTCCTGCTCGTGCACCGAGCCGGCGCGCACCCAGGCCTGGACACTCACCACGGGAGACGATGCACCGGGGATGACCAGAACCTCCAACCCGTTCGGCAGGGTCTCAACATTGGAAGCGGGCAGGCGCGGTCTCGGCATGGCCGTGACTTTGCGACTGCCTGCGAAGCTTGCAAGTGGTTCCGTTTTCCCGGAAGGGAGTGTCATCACTTGGTGACTTCCCGAATGGCCTTCAGGAAACCGTCGTCATGGGGATTGCCCGTCCATGCGAGTTTGCCAGTCTTGTCGAAAACGAAGGCCCGGGGGATGCCGCTGAAATTGATCGGGCAAGCACCATTTTCGACCACCGGATATTTCACCTTGGCCTTGTCGAGCAACTTGTTGATCGCTTCCTTGGTGCCATTCTGGGCATGCACTCCGACGACCTTGAGCTCTTTGTTTTCGTAGCGCTTCGCGATCTTCGCCAACTCGGGCAGGAAAGCCACACAGGGCGGGCAGTTGATACCCCAATATTCGATGACAGCAGGTTTCCCCTCGAGATCTTCTTTTTTAAAGGCGACGTCGTTGATGGACTCGCCGAAACCGAACTGGGAAATATTCGCCTCGGGCACGGCGGCATCTTCCTTCTTCTCACGGGCTTGGAGGGAGACGGGGGCAACAAAGGCGACCGCGAGGGTCGCCACCAGGGCAATCAGGGTGGAACGATTCATGACGCAGCATCGCCGTGCTGCACGAAAATGCAAGGGCCGGGTGCCTTCAGCTTTCGAAGTAGGTATAACCGTCGAGGCCGTCCCGGTAAAGGTTGACCATGTGATGGCGTTCCTTGGGCGTGATGAAGCCTTTGGCCACGGCTTTTTCGGCGAAAGCGCGGAACCGGGCCACGAGGTCCTTGGTATCGTATTCGACGTAGGAGAGAACGTCGGCCACGGTATCGCCTTCCACCTCGTGGGTGTAAACAAGTTTCCCGTCTTCGAGATGGACGCCGACCACGTTGGTATCGCCGAGCAGGTTGTGGAGGTCACCGAGGGTTTCCTGATAAGCTCCGACGAGGAAGACACCGACCCAGTAATCGTCGCCCGGTTCAATGGCGTGGAGCTGGAGAGTGCGCGAAACATCTTCCCTATCAATAAAGCGATCGATCTTGCCGTCGCAATCGCAGGTGATGTCGGCGAGCACGGCCTGCTGCGACGGATATTCGTCGAGCCGGTGGATCGGCATGACCGGGAACAACTGGTCGATGGCCCATGAATCCGGAAGGGATTGGAAGAGGCTGAAATTCCCGTAGTAGAAATCGTGAAGGGAACTCTTCAGTTCCAGGAGATCGTCCGGCACCTGATCGACTTCCTTGAGGCGGCGGGAAATACGGGTGAGGATGCGCCAGAAAAGGTTCTCGGCGATGCCGCGCTCGCGTAAGGTCACGTTCCCGAGAACGTGCATGGAGCGGATTTGATCGCGGTAGTAGACGGCATCGTTATAACACTCGAGCAGATTCTTCGTGCGCAACTGGCCATTGACCTCGAGCAGATTCTTCAAGGTGGCGGAAGCACCTTCAGGCAAGTCCGGCATCGTCTCGTCGAGCTGGAATTTCGAGACATCGAGGATGTTAAAAACCAGCACCGAGTAGTAGGCCACGACCGCGCGGCCGGATTCGGAAATAATATCGGGATGCGGCAAGCCGGCCCCGTCGCAAAGTTGCATGACCACTTCCAGCACGTCGGTGCAGTATTCGCCGACCGAGTAGTTGCAGGAGGCGTGGAAATTCGAGTTGGAGCCATCGTAATCGACGGCCAAGCCGCCGCCGATGTCGAGCACACCCATGGGGGCACCCTCGCGGGCGAGATCGACATAGATCCGGGCCGCTTCCGTGGCCGCCTCGCGAATCGAGCGGATATTCGGGATCTGCGACCCCTGGTGGTAATGGAGGAGACGCAGGCAATCGAGATATCCGCTCTCTTTCAGTTGGTCCACCGCCTCGATGATCTGCGGCGCGTTCAGACCGAAAACCGATTTGTCGCCGCCGGATTCCTGCCAGTGCCCGGCACCTTTGCTGGCGAGGCGCACGCGGATGCCGAGGTTCGGGCGCACGCCAAGCCGGCGGGCGCGTTCGATCACGAGGGCGAGTTCACCCGGCATTTCCAGCACGATCACCACCATCACTCCCATCTTCTGGGCATTGAGGGCGAGATCGATGAATTCTTCATCCTTGTAGCCGTTGCAGACCAGATAAGCCTTCGGATCATGCATGTAGGCGAGGGCGGCGATCAATTCAGGTTTGGAACCGGCCTCGAGTCCGTAGTGGTATTTCCGCCCGAAATCGGCAATCTCCTCGATGACCTGGCGCTGCTGGTTCACCTTGATCGGATACACGCCGCGGTAGTTGCCCTTGTAGCCGAGCGCGTCGATGGCTTTATTGAAGGACTCATTTAATTCGGCAATGCGCGAATGCAGGAGGTCGCGAAACCTCAACAGCACGGGCAGGTCGGTGCCGCGGTCGCGGAGACCGTGGATGATTTCCGCGAGGGAAATCTGCTTGGGCTTCTTGTTCTTCCCCGCCCCGAGTTCGACGGTCACCTCGCCGTCGCGGTTGATATCAAAATACCCATTGCCCCATTTGCCGATGCCATAAAGCTCGGCGGAGCGGGAACAGGACCAGGAGGCGGGTTTGGACGGCTTGCGGCCGCTGGGTGATTTGGTTCGGGCGTTCATCGGACGAGGGGCGGAAAGATCCGATCAGAATGCGCGGATGCAAGCCCGCATTTGGGAGATTTCCGCTGTGCCGGAGATACTGAGGTGTCGGCTTTTCCCGGTGAAATTTCCGCCACCCGCTCGACGTAAGCTGAGGTGATGGCAATCGGAATCCGATGTCTTCTAACGGCAAGCGTCCTCGGACTGGCCGCCAATACCACAGCCGGGGAAGCGGTGGCCGGAAGAACGCTGGCGTGGGAAAAAGGAGAAACTTCCCTCGCCCTCACCAACAACGGCAAGGTCGTTTGGCGACTGGTCCATGACCCGGAGCAACCGAAATCCTACTTTCATCCGCTCGCGACCATCGATGGCAAAGTCCTGACCGCCTTCGAGCCGGACGATCACCGCTGGCACCGCGGGCTCTGGTGGTCGTGGAAATACATCAACGGCCTCAACTACTGGGAAGAAGATCCGCAAACGGGCAAAAGTCAGGGCTTGACCCCGGTCACGCGGGCGGAAGTGCTGCCCTCACCGGATTCTTCCGCGCGGGTTCGCCTCGCTCTCGACTACCAACCGCCGGGCCAGACCACTTTGCTCAAGGAAAAACGCGAACTGCATGTGCACGCGCCCGACGCGGAGGGCACCTATGTCATCGATTGGACCAGCACTTTCACGGCGGCGGATGCACCGGTGAAACTGGATCGGACATTACCTCCCCACTAAGGCGGACCGGAATATGGCGGCTACGCCGGCTTATCCCTCCGGATGGCCAAAGGACTCGACGGCTACACCTTCCGGACGCCTGCGGGAGAAACCAATCCTGCCGCCAGCCATGGCAAGACCAGCCCTTGGGTTGATCTCGCCGATGCCCAATCGGGGATCGCCATTCTTGATCATCCCTCGAATCCCCGTCATCCTCCGCCATGGTATTTGCATTCGAACAAGACGATGCTGTTTTTCAGTCCCTCGCCATTGTTCAACGAAACCATCGAACTCGCCCCCCAAGAATCGATTTCCTTCCGCTACCAAATCATCGTCCACTCCGTCGGACTCACTCCAGAACGAATCGACAATGAGTGGCGGAAATTCTCCCCAAACCAACCCGTCAAACAACCATGAAAATCGGCTGCTTCGCTCTCATCCAACCCTTCTCGCCCATGCGGCGTCAATTCGAACTCATCCGTGAACTCGGTTTCGATTACGCGGATCTGACCGACAACCACGATGGCGCAACCCTCGGCACGGAATACGGGTTTTCCGCCTCGTTCAGCCTCGATTCGCACCCAGCGACCATACTCGATATGGTCAAAGAGTTCGGTCTCACCCTGACGAGTGTCTGCGCGCATGCGAATCTGCTCGATCCAACGGCTCCCGATCGATATGGAACAGCGGAGATCATCAAGGCGATCAAACTCGCCCACTTTCTCGGGGTCAAACAGGTCATCACCACCGAAGGCGATCCTAAAACGCATTTCGGCCATCATCTGAGCGAAGACCAGCGTTTGTTCAGCATTCGCGAAAAGCTTCACGAGCCGATCCGCTGGGCGGAGAATTTCGGCATCGAACTTCTGCTCGAACCCCACGGCATTCTCACCGACACCGTCGCTGGCATGAGCAAAATCCTCGATGCCCTCGGCCATGAAAAGACCGTCGGTGTGAATCTCGATACCGGCAACTCCTGGCTCGGCGGCGGGGATCCACTGGAGTTTGTCAAAGTCTTCGGAAGCCGCATCAAACACGTGCACTGGAAAGACATGCCCGCCGAATGGCTGCCGAAACGCGGCACCCAATTCGGATGCGGCATGGGTTTGATTCCGCTCGGCGATGGCATCGTCGGGATCGAAGCGATTGTCAAAGAGCTGCTCGCCATCGGATTCGACGGACCCACCACCCTCGAAATTGCCGGTGAGGAAGCCGTCAAAACATCCGCCGCACGTCTCCGCGCCTGGTCCACATGAAAACCTCCTCCTCCCCTACCCGCCGCGGCTTTCTCGCCAGCACCCTCGCCGCCGCCATCGCCCCGCAGTTTATTCCATAGCGGCTTCTCGGCGCCGATGCACCGAGCAACCAGATCCAGCTCGGTCATATTGGAACCGGCGGACAGGGCAACGGTCTTCTGAGGAACTTCATGGCGGCGGGTGGATCCACGAGTGTGGCCATTGCCGATCCTTTTCTCGAGCGCCGGCAAAGGGCCGGAGCATCGGTGAAGGAGAAACAAGGACACGAACCGAAACTCTACGCAGATTTCCGGGAACTGCTCGCCGATAAATCCATTGACGCCGTGATCATCGCCACGCCCGATCACTGGCATGTGCCCGCGGGACTCGCCGCCGTGCGCGCGGGCAAGGATGTGTATATCGAGAAGCCGCTCGGCTACACATTGAATCAGAACCGCGCCATGCTCGAAGCGGTGAAAAAGCACAATCGCATTTTCCAATACGGGACCCAGCAACGCTCCAGTTCCATCATCAAACGCGGTGTCGAACTTGTGCTCAATGGTAAAATTGGCGAACTCCAGCGCATCGAAGCTTGGTGTCCCGGAGGAGCAAGTGGCGGCTCGCTCGAGGAGATTCCCGTGCCAGAAGGTCTCGACTACGAACTCTACATCGGCCCTGCACCGATGAAACCCTGCACGAAGGACCGCATCACCAGCCAAGGGTCGTGGTATTGCTCCGACTATGCGATCGGATTCATCGCCGGATGGGGAGCGCATCCTCTGGATATTGCCATCTGGGGACAAAGCTACGATCAGAAAGGCCCGGTCCGTTTCCGCGGCACCGGTGAGTTCCCCACCCTGGACGCTCTCTTCAACACTTGCGCATCCTGGAATGTGGAAATCCAATTCCCGGATCTGCCGATGCGTTTCTTGAGCGAAAACCACGCGAAGGAAGTGGTTGGGAAATACCGGAAAAACTGGGAGGACAATGGAACCACCTTCTTCGGTTCGAACGGCGGGGTCAGCCTGAGCCGCGGCAGTTTCGATGCCAGCGACCCGGATATGCTCCGTCAGCGTGAACCCGAAGGGGATCGCCGTGTGCTCTATCGCCCGAATTATTACGCGTCCTTCATTGAATCCGTGCGCGAACGCAGCCCGTCCGTCGCGCCCATCGAGGATGCCGTTCGTTCGGATGCCCTCAGCCACCTTTCCCTGCTCGCCATTCAATCGGGCAAGGAAGTCGTCTGGGATCCGAAAGCCTATCGCATCGAATCGCCCGCGGAATTGAATGGGAAGATGGGTTGCGAGGTCCGGGGCTCGTGGGAGCAAGCGTGACGGGTGTCTGGTCCGCGCTTGGGAGAAGGTGCCAAAGAATCTGAAATGGGAACCACGGATTTCACGGAAGGCACGGACGGCACGGATGCCGATGGGTTGATGATTGACGTGGACACTCGAATGGAGTTGGCCTGCGAGCCTTTACCGAGTTCGTAACAAGAGCGTTGCAGCCTTCTGGAGTGTGCCACCGGCATCTTGCCGGTGGGGAATCCAATCCAAGTGGAGGGACGCTGCGGCTGCTGAGGGATGGCGCGTCGTTCGCGCGGGCAACGGACACGACCCTGCGGGACCGTGTCCCTCCGGGGGGAAACTCCGAAAGCCGGTAAATCCGGATGGTCGGGAGCTGCCGGGGAGGGACGCCGCCCCCCCCCGCCCTGTCAACGGCGACAAAAGCAATTGGAAGTCCGGCAAGGTTTCGGGCGATTCCGGGGATTGAATTCCCCTTATCCTGTGGTTGAGTTGCCGGGTGCCCGTCTTCCTGCTCGACCAAAAAGTCATCGTGATTGTCGGTGGCACCACCGGCCTCGGTCTTTCCGCAGCCCACGCGGTATTGGCTGCCGGGGCCGCGGGTGTTGTGGTCACGGGGCGAAATCCCGAGAGTGCGGACGCCGCCCTCTCCAGCCTCGGCGAAAAGGCGGTCGCCCACATCGGAGACGCCACCAGCCCGGAGCACGCGGAGGATGCCATCCGACTGGCGGTCGGGCGATTCGGACGGTTCGACGGGCTTTATCATGTGGCAGGCGGCAGTGGTCGGCGCAGGGGGGATGGTCCGCTCCACGAGGTCACGGATGATGGCATCGGCTTCACCCTCGATCTGAACCTTCACTCCCTCATTCTCTCCAATCGGGCGGCAGTACAACATTTCCTCGCGACGGGCACAGGCGGCAGCATCCTCAACATGGGTTCGGTGCTGGGCTGGTCGCCTTCACCTCGTTTCTTCTCTACTCATGTTTATGCAGCGGCGAAGTCCGCGATCATCGGATTCACCAAATCCATCGCCGCTTGTTATGCGTCCAAGGGGATTCGCGCGAATGTTATTGCGCCCGCCCTCGTGGAAACCCCGATGGCCAAACGCGCCGCCGGAGATGATGATATCCTCTCGTTTATCCGGACGAAACAACCGCTTGATGGAGGCCGCATCGGAAAACCAAACGATCTCGACGCCGCCGTCGTTTATTTCCTCTCCGATGGTTCGGCTTTCACCACCGGACAAGTGCTCGCGGTCGATGGCGGATGGACGGTTTCCGAAGGTCAAATTCCCGCCGGCCTATGAGACACGTGGTTGGCATCGACATCGGAGGCACCCGCATCAAGGCACTGCTGGTTGATGAAACCGGCGCCGTGCTGGCCGAAACCATCGAGCCGACCGGCGATGACGGAACACCCGGCTGGAAAGAGCACGTGCGCGCGGCGGCGGCAAAAGCCGAACGCATGTGCGGACTAAAAGCGGACGCCTATGGCGTGGCGGCTCCGGGGATTGCCGCACGAGATGGTCTTTCCATCAGCTTGATGCCCGGCCGACTGCGCGGACTGGAAGGGCACACCTGGCAGGATTGCTTCGGTTCGGCCCTGCCGGTGCCGGTGATGAATGATGCACAAGCCGCGCTGCTCGGGGAGATCTGGCTCGGTGCGGGACATCACTCCGGAAATGCCATTCTCCTGACCCTCGGCACGGGGGTCGGCGGAGCGGTGATGTTGGATGGTCGCTTGCTCCACGGTCACATTGGGCGCGCCGGCCACCTAGGGCATGTTAGCCTCGATCCCGGAGGTCCCCTGGACATTGTCGGCACACCGGGTTCGCTGGAGGATGCGATAGGCAATCATTCCGTGGCCCGACGGACGGGCGGGCGCTTCGCCGACACGAACGCCTTGGTGCGGGCTGTCGAAGCCGGGGAGCCCTGGGCAATCGAAGCCTGGCATACTTCGGTGCGCGCACTGGCGGCGGCGATTGCCGGGTTCATCAACGTGCTCGATCCCGAATGTGTGATCCTCGGCGGCGGCATTTCCCAGGTGGGTCCGACGCTTTTTGATCCCCTGCGGCAGCACCTTGAACAATTCGAATGGCGTCCCGACGGACATCACGTCCAGATCCTTCCCGCCTCGCTCGGCGAGCGGGCCGGAGCCCTCGGGGCCGCCCGCGCCGCTCTCGATTCCATCCAATGATTCCATGACACCAGCACTCGACTACCTAACAAAATCACGTGGTCTCATCGAGACCGTGGAAAAGCAGATCCCGCTCATCGAAAAGGCGGCGGACATCTTCTCATCCACCATTCTCGCCGGACGTATGGTCCATGTCTTCGGCTCCGGCCATTCGCGGATCATGACCGAAGAAATGTGGCCGCGTTATGGTTCCTACCCGGGATGGAATCCGATTGTCGAACTCTCTCTTTCCTTCCACAACCTGGTGGTCGGGGCGAACGGGCAACGCCAGGCGATGTTCCTGGAGAATGTCTCCGGTCTCGCCGACCGCATCCTGCGGAATTTCGATCTGTCCGGAATCGACAGCTCCCTCATCATCTCCTCCAGCGGATGCAACGTCGTGCCCATCGAAATGGCCGAGCAGTTCCAGAAGCGTGGCATCAAGGTGGTGGCCATCGTCAGCAGCGCGCATTTGGAAAGCTCCAAATCGAAACGGGCCGACGGCAAAAAGCTGACCGACTTCGCCGACATCGTGCTCGACACAGGAGCGCCCCCGGGGGACGCGATGGTCATGGTTCCCGGACTCGACACGCCGGTCGCCCCCGGCTCGACGGTTGGCGGATGCCTGCTCGTCAACGCCATCAAGGCGGAAACAGCGGCCCGGCTCACCGCCGCCGGTCAAGCACCGAAGGTTCTCAGTGGCGCGAATGTCGTCGGCGCGGATCGTGCGGTCGAACTTTTCGAGTCCGCGTACGATGAACACGCCCACCGCATGGCCCGCCTCTATGCCAATGTGGGGCTCCCCACCCCGATGCAATAATCCTAAAAACCACGAATAAACACGAATTTACACGAAAAAATTGATAATCGGAGATTTATGAAAAAAGCTTCACTCACCCGCAAGATGAATTAGGTTTTTTCCATAACTCTGAAAGTTCGTGCCCATTCGTGTCTATTGGTGGTTCCATTTTCCTTTCAAGGATAATACTAATTTCTTCACCGTAATTTCCCCTGCCCTCGATCATTTCCCATCTCCCCTCTCATGCAAACCAACCCTCTCCGCACCTCCGTCATTGGCAGCTACTCCTTTCCAGGGTGGCTGGAATTCGCGACCTCGCACCTCGATCAATTCGGTTCAAGCGATCGCGCCGAAGCCCAGGACGACGCGGTCATCACGGCGATCTATGATCAACTCGCGGCCGGACTGGATGTCATCACGGATGGCGAACAAACCCGCCTCGACTTCAATCTTTCCTTCTACGGTTACCTCAAAGGCATCGAACTGGAATCCGATTCGCCACGCCGGTTCGGACCGCCCGCGCACGACCAACGGGGCAAACACCAGGTCGTGGACACCATCACCGCTCCCAAGGGGCTCGGCGTGGTCGAGGAATACCAGAGGCTGGTGCGCATCATGCAACCCTGTGTGACCGATCATCCGGTCACGCTCAAGGCGAGTGTGCCCGGTCCTTATACCTTGAGCGGCCGACTCCTTCCCAACGCCCATTATCCCGACCGTCTGGCTCTGACCGAAGCCCTCCTGCCGATAGTCCGCGCCGAACTCGAAGCCCTGGTTGCCGCCGGATGCCAGGAGATCAGCGTCGATGAGCCATCGATGAGTTGTTATGCCTTCCGCGAGGATACGAAACGATTCGTGGACATCTTCAACCGCACGGTCGAGAGCGTGTTTGGAAAAACCCGTATCTGCACCCACCTGTGTTTCGGCAACTTCAAAGGTCATGCCGTGGGTTACCGGCGTATTGCCCCGATGTTCCCGGATTTCCTCGATTTCAAATGTGATGAAATGCACGTGGAAATGGCCAGCCGTGAGTTCGCGGAAATCGAACTAATCTCCCGTATCGCCGAGCGGATGGATGTGGCCGTTGGCATCGTCGATGTGAAAAGCTACTATATCGAATCGCCGGAAGACATCGCCCACCGCGTGCGCCTCTGCCTCGAACACGCGCCCGCCGAACGACTGGTCTTCGCACCCGATTGCGGACTCAGCCAGACCGCCCGTTGGGCCGCGAAACGCAAGCTGGCGTCGATGGTCGAGGGCACCCGCATGGTGAAAAAGGATCTCGGTCTGCCATGAACCCGGCCTTCCAAAAGGACGAACTCCTGCTCGCGGACATTGCCCAAGCCCGCGCGGAAGGCCGCCCTCGTCTTTGGTGGTTTGGTCAAAGCGGATTCCTGATGGTCACCCGTGAAGCGACCATCCTTTTCGATCCTTACCTCTCGGATTCGCTTACGAATAAATATGCGACCACCGACAAACCGCACACGCGGATCACGGAACGGGTTATCGCTCCGGAGTTGCTGACCGGGATCGACATCATCACCAGTTCGCACAATCACACCGACCATCTGGATGCGGAAACCCTCCTTCCGCTCTTCCAAGCCAATCCGCAGGCGAAACTTCTCATTCCCCGCGCCAACCGGGCCTTCGTGCTGGACCGACTCGGTCCGGTCGAGGACCGTATTGAAGAAATCGACGCGGGTGAAACACGGCATATCGGAAACATCGAGTGGACGGGCATTCCCGCCGCCCACAATACCGTCGAACGAGATGCGAACGGCTGCTGCCGGTTCCTCGGTTTCGTGGCCAAGATCGGAGGATTCTGCATCTACCACAGCGGCGACACGCTCCTGCACGACGGTCTTGTTCCCGCTCTCGCACCTCACGCGCCGGATATCGCGTTGGTTCCGATCAATGGCAATCTTCCCGAACGCCGTGTCTCGGGCAATCTCGACGGCAAAGAAGCCGCCGGTCTGGCGCATGAAATCGGAGCAGGACTCGCCATTCCCCACCACTTCGACATGTTCGACTTCAACACCGCTTCGCCCGGTCTTTTTGTCGTCGAGTGCAAACGGCACGGCCAAGCCTACCATGTCCTGCGGAACGGCGAGGGTTTGGATCTTCTCTCCCTTCCGGAGAATCCATGAATAACCGACCGCAGACCTCCTCCCCTCTCCCATCATGAATCGCCCTTGGAAAATCGCCGGCATCAATTTCGACCACATGCACATGGGTGACTTGTTGCGGATGGTTCATGACCACCCGAACGCGGAGATCGTCGGCATTTGTGATGAATCCCCCGAGCGCATGGCCGCTGCCATCGCGAATTTCCAGATTCCACCGGAGAAGGTCTATACCGATTACCACACCTGTCTTTCCGAAAGCCAGCCGGATCTGGTTATCCTCTGTCCGGCCACCGCCGAACATGGCGAGTGGACCCTGAGGATTGCCCCCTATGGCACGCATATTCTAATGGAGAAGCCCTTTGCCGCGAATCTGGCCGAGGCCGATGCGATGATCGCGGCCATGGCCGGAACGGGCAAAGAGTTGATCATCAATTGGCCGTTGCGTTGGTATCCCTCGCACGCCACCGCGAAACGTCTGCTGGACGAGGGCAAAATCGGCGAGGTCATCGAAGTTCATTACTACGATGGAAACCGGGGACCACTCTGGCATACCGCCGACAAGATCGAAACCACCCCGACCGCGGAAGCGAAAGCCGCCAGTTGGTTCTACCGCAAGGAATCCGGCGGCGGTTCGCTTCTTGATTACCTCGGTTACGGGGCGACCCTCGGCACCTGGTTCATGGATGGACGGGCACCGATCGAAATGACGGCGATGGTCGACCAACCCGAGGGACTTGAAGTGGATGAACATGCCATCGTGATCGCGCGATACGCGACTGGGCTCTCGAAATTCGAAACTCGCTGGGGAACATTCACCGATCCATGGACCCATCAACCGCAACCGAAATGCGGATTTGTCATCGTCGGCACCGAGGGCACGCTGTCGAGTTATGATCTGGAACCGACCGTGCGCCTGCAAACACGGGAATGTCCCGCCGGCGTCGAGATTCCTTCGGACAAGCTCGTCCACCCGCACCACAATCCCATCGCCTATGTGCTCGAGTGTCTGGAAAATGGCCGGCAAGTGGACGGCCCGCTTTCACCCGCCATCTCGCGTATTGGACAACGCATCGTCGATGCGGCCGTATCCAGTGTGCGCGAAAAACGTACGGTCCAACTGCCCGCCTGAAATCCATCCGCCATGTCAGAAAACTACGATCTCAAGTCGGCGGCCAAAACAACCATGGCGGCCCCGGTTTTTCAGTATCAACCGCCGGCGCCAAAAGGCCCGGTCCCGAAAATCGGTCTGATTGGTTGCGGTGGCATTACCTCCCACCATCTGCAAGCCTACCGGGATGCTGGATGGGAGGTTGCGGCATTTTTTGATCCCAACAGCGAGGCTGCGGAAAAGCGCCGAGCGGAGTATTTCCCCAATGCCAGCTTACGCGCCACTGCCGATGAGATCTTCAAGGATCCCAGTATCGGAGTCGTGGATATCGCCACCCATCCAAAAGCACGCGAAGAATTGATCCTGCGTGCCACCGATGCGGGCAAGCACATCCTCAGCCAGAAGCCATTCGCCGTCGATCTCCCGACCGCCGAACGTTTGGCTGCGCATGCCAGAGCCCGGGGCGTGCGCCTTGCCGTGAATCAGAATGGCCGATGGGCACCGTATTTCGCCTACATGCGGCAAGCGGTGAAGTCGGGTTTGATTGGTGATATCGGCTCCGTGCATATGGTGCTGAATTGGGATCACACCTGGACGGCTGGCACTCCGTTCGCGGACATCCATCATCTCATGTTCTATGACTTTGGCATCCACTGGTTTGATGCCGCGAGAACGCTAATGCACGGTCAGACCGCGACGTCGGTTTCGGCCCGGCTTGCGCGTTTCCCCAATCAACCGATTGAACCTCCCCTGCTCGCCTCCGCTACCGTCAATTTCCCAAAAGGCATGGCCACCCTGGCCTTCAACGGTTGCAGTCGATTCGGTGCGAACGAGTCCTGCACGGTCATTGGCAGCAAAGGCACGCTGTCCGCATCCGGTCCGCTGTGTGGCATCCCGAAGGTTGCAATTCACACCACCGAAGGCGAAGCGGTTGCCGAACTGGAAGGAGCATGGTTTCCCGATGGTTTCCGCGGGTGTATGGGTGAATTGCTGCTCGCCATTGAGGAAAACCGCGAACCCGAGAACTCCGCCGCCGACAATATCCGGTCGATGGCCATAGTGCTCGCCGCCATGCGCTCCGCCGATGAAGATCGTCCGGTTCTGCTGTGACCGCCGAAGATTTCTCCCCTAGTATCCCCGCTTATTTCGCGGCGGCTTTGAGTTCGCTGAATCGGGCACGCAATTCGCCGAGTTTGGCGGCGTGCTCGGGATTCCGCGCGAGGTCGTTCAACTCGCCGGGGTCATTGCCGAGGTCGAAGAGTTGTTCAAGCATTTGCTCCGGCCAGAACATGTATTTCCAGTCCTTGCGCACCAAAGCCTCGGACGCGGGAATGAAATCCGCATTGTTCAGCATCGGGTGTTCGTAATAAAACTCGGTGCGCCATTCCGGTTTCTCCGCTCCGAGATAAAGCGCCGCGATATCCCGGCCCTGCATGACCCCGGGCACGGGAATGCCGGCGGCGGTGAGGATGGTCGGGGCCAGATCCACATTGAGCGTGAAATTCGCATCGGTGGTTCCGCGTTTGCCCTTGGGCATACGGGGGTCGCGGATGATGAGCGGCACGCGGATGCTTTCCTGATGGGGATACCATTTGTCGGCCAATCCGTGTTCACCGTGGAAGTAGCCGTTGTCGGTAGTGAAAATGATCAGCGTTTTGTCGAGCACCCCTTGTTTTTCCAGTTCATCAAGAACGTGGCCGCAAACGGCGTCGTTTTCGGTGACCAACCGGTAGTAGTTCTTCATCATCCGCTGGTATTTCTCGGGAGTATCGAAGCGCCAGGTCCAACGGTGGCGGCCCTCGTTTTTCTCGGTAAAGAAATCCGGCATCTTCTTCCATGCCTCATCGGTGGCGGTCGGTGGAACGGGGATGGTCACGTCCTCATAGAGCTTCATGCTCTCCGGCTGCGGAAGATACTGTTCAGGATTGCCATCCTCGGCATGCGGAGTGAAAAACGCGACATTGAGGTAGAACGGCTTTTCCTGCGGCCGGGTGCGCAGGAACTCAAGGGCGTCCTTCTCGTTGCGGGCGGTTGAGTGGATTTTCCCTCCATCTTTGGTGGGATACCAGTGCCGGCCATTGTAAAATCTACCGAAGTCGAACTTATCGGCCGGTTCCTTGCCGTTGTGCCATTTGCCGACGTGGCCAGTGTAATAACCATTGGCGCGAAGCAAAGCGGGAAGGCTGAGGTCCCAAGGTGTTGCCCATTCCTTGAACCCCCGGCAACCGTGGCGAGACATCCATTGCCCGGTGTGCAGACTCGCGCGACTGACCCCGCAGATCGACGTGGTCACGCAGTTGTGGGTGAAGCGCACGCTCTCACCAGCCAAGCGATCAAGACGAGGGGTCTTCACCACCGGATTGCCGTCCACTCCGAGGGTGTCGTGACGCCAGTCATCGGCGTAAAGGACGACAACGTTCAACGGTTTGGCCGCCAAGGTGAGGGCGGAACAGAAAAGCAAAAGAAGTGAAATTGGCAGTTTCATGGGTCTTGAGAGATTCGGGCTGGTCTCATTGCCGGAGATGTTCATTCTTCGACGGTAAACTTATAGCGTCCGCTGCCAATCCTCATGGATTGCAGACCATCTTTGGTGCCCAACACCTCGATTCCCTCCGCTTCACCAAGGGGTTTGCCAGATTCGGTGGTCTTGCCAGCGGGCAGATAAATGGTCGCAGTGGTGTCGGCCGGGATATCAATTTCGAATTTATACCCCTTTTTCTCAACCGCCCCCTGATTCACGCGTTGCCAATTGCACACAATGGATCCGCGCGCGGACTGATGCCAGCAGTTGGCTCCCATCAAGTCGGGGAACATTTGCGGACGGATGATGATGCGGTCGAAGGCGATGGCATCATCAGCCGGCTGGATGCCACCAAGGTGGTGGTAGAACCATCCCAAAATGGAGCCGAACATCGGGTGGTTGTGAGAAAATGTGTTGTCACTTTCCTTCCAGGTTTCCCATAACGTGGTGGCGTCGTTTTCCAACATCCAACCCCACGACGGGAAAGTCTTCCGCGTCGCGAGTTTAAAGGCAAGATCCGGGCGACCCCGTTCGGTTAGCTCGTCCAGCAGGAAGCGCGTGGCAAAGATGCCGGTGGTGAGACGTGGTCCGTCCTCCGGAGCGGTGAGGTTGGCCACCAGGTTTTCGAAGACCGCCTTTTGGGCTGCTTCGGGAGCGGCACCAAACCCGAGGGCGAGCACTTGCTCGGACTGTTCCCCACCGCCGACTTTGCCGGAGTCTTTGTCGAGAAATGCCTTGGCCCAAGCGGCCGCCGATTCATCGGCCATTTTCGTGAAACGCGTCGCGTCGTCGTTCTTCCCGATAAGCTGGGAAAGTCTCGCCATGCGACGGGCCGCATCGATGAACATCGGGGTGATGACGGAAGGGCCGCGGGCTTTGGCCAGAGCTTCATGATCACCCAAGCCTTGGGTCACGAGGCCATCAACGCGTTTGGATGCCTCGAGGTCGAACCAGCGCACGGCAGCGGGAAGCTGCTCTTCGACGATGCGGAGATCTCCATAGTGACGGTAGTGTAGTTCGATGAGCAACGGATGGACCATGGCCCACCCCACCCCGCAATACTGAATCCCGACGAAGGGCGCGGTATCGGTAAAGTTGCCATCCGGCCGGGCGGCCTCGGACCAGTTGCGGATCGTATTGGCGTAGTAGCCCTGCATGTCAAAACTCATGAGGAAGGCATCGGCCGTCGGGACGATGTCGCCGCCATAGGAAAACCTCTCGCGGTGCGGGCAATCCGAGGAAACGCTCATCACATTGCTCCGGAAGGTGTTGATGGTCATTTCCTCAATTCGATTCAGTGTACCATTCCCGGGGCCGATGTCTCCTGCCTGCCGGATGTCGGATTGCAAGCGGATGCCCTTGATGTCCGCGAGCGCCGGTGGTTTCTCTACCCCGGTGATCTCCATGAAACGAAATGCGCGAAACGTAAAATCGGGGATGTATACCTCTTCTCCCCCTCCCTTTGTGATATAGACATCCTGTTGCCAAGCGATGGGAGGTGCTCCGGGCCCGCCTTTGGAAATTTCTTTGCCGTTCTCATCCTTCCTTGTGCCCTTAATTTGACCGCAGACACTCGTCATGGGGTTGAGCGTGCCGTCCTTATTCAGGATTTCCCCGTAACGAAGAAGGACGCGGGTTCCCGCCGGCAGCGAAAACCGGATTTCCGGAAGACCGGTGAAGTTTTTCCCGAAGTCCACGATGTGAACATCCGGTTTCGGCGACTGGATCGAAATCGCGGGGAGCACTTCGGTAGCCCGCACCGGTGGCATGTCGAGAATGGGATGGAGCGGGTCGAGGGCGTGCGGGGTAACCCGCGCATCCCGCCATTTGGAGTCATCAAAACCCGGGGCATCCCATCCGGCCTCCTCCAAATGTGCGTCGCGTTCTTCACCAAGGTAGATGCTGTTGCGCAAAGTAGGGCTCGAGCCGACGCGCCAACTAGGTCCGGTCGTGATGGTGGTCTTTGTTCCATCCGGATGCTCTACGACCAGAAGCGCAATACCCCGCGGACGTCCGACGGGAAGTTCAACGCGGATATTCCGCGCGCCCCACATCCGCAAAGGCAAAGGATTATACCATCCGTTGCCAAGCGCCAAACCGAGGCAGTTTGCTCCCTCTTTCAGTTCTGTCGTGACGTCGTGCGATCGGAAGAGAATGCGTTTTTCGAAATTGGTCCATGGAGGATCAAGCGAAACATCCTTGAGCCGTTTGCCATTCAGGCTCGGGATGCCGTAACCAAGCCCGGCGACATGCAGCCAGGCCCGGGTGACGGGTTTTTCCAACTTGAATTCTTTCCGGAAACGCGGCGCGGGATCCTCCTTGTAGAAATCCTCGTCACGTTCGGGGTTGGATTTGCCGTCATCGAGCCAACGCGCTCCCTGCCAATCGGCGGGATCTGCTGGTGCAACCACCATCTGAGCTGGTATGCTCCAACCGGAACTGCAGTTCTTCTTGTCCCAGGCGCGGACTTTCCAGAAACATGTATCGCCAGCCGCCAACGGTTTCCCGCGGTAAAGAACCACGGGAGAGCGCGTGGTCGGTTGGCGTCCGGAATCCCAGAGATCGCCTTTGTCCTTTTCGAGTTCCTCCAAGTTCCTGGAGACGAGGATTTGCCACTCGTGTTGAGCAAGCCCCCGTTCGAGCGTCTCAATATTCCACGTGAAAGCGGGTTGTTTGGAAACGACGGCCAAGGTCCCTTTCTGCCCGTCAGCGGAGGAAACTCCGATATCGAACTTGGTTTGCGCGGACAAAACCGAAACGTGACAAACGAGCATACAAAGGGCCAGCAAAGACCGGCACGAGGAGAATGAAAATTGGGACACGGTGGAAAATTGTGTGGATTGGATTAACAAAGACGGTTCACTCCTTTGGCAGAAGCCAGATGTTCCGGAAAACGACCAGATTGCCGTGGTCTTGCAGGAAGACCGGACCGGCGGGCTGGTCGAGAGGTTTGTTCATGGGCGCTGCGGCCGTGAAGTCTTTTTTGAGTTCGAGATCCTCATGCACGAGCACGCCGTTGAGTTTCACGGTGATCCGCGGCCACGCGGTGCGGACTCCATCCTTGTCGAATTCCGGAGCGGTGAACTCGACATCATAGGTCTGCCAGGCCAAGGGAGGAAGACACATGTTGAGCGCGGGTTTGGCAACCGAGTAGATTCCGCCGCATTCGTTATCCTTGGGTTCGAGGCCGAAGGAATCGAGGATCTGGGTTTCCCAACGGCCCCAATGATAGACGCCGCTGTTCCCGCGCTTTTGGCCGAGAGCGGAAGGCATATAAGGCGTGCGGAATTCAAGGTGGAATGTGTAGCTCTTGAATTTTTCGTTGGAAAAGATCCCCGAAGCGAGGAGGTGATTGTTTTCCATCTTTCCTTTATCCCAGGCATCGGCGGAAGTTCCATCGAAAAGGACAACCGCACCCGGAGGTGGCTTTGCGCCCAGCGTCGGACTGCTCCGCTCCACCCGTTCGAGTATCGCGGGCTCTTTGCCGGGCAGTTGGATTTCCAACTTATCGTCGTTCAGTTTGGCCGTGGTGGACGAGTCCTCGCTCTTCAGAACGAGTTGGTTGTCTTTCAACTCGCCGGCGAGCCGGATCCGATCCCCTTTCGCGCCTGCACCGGGGAGGCCCGCATCCGTCCACCAGGCTTCGAACTTCCCGCCTCCCCGCGCGACAAGCTGGACTCCATTTTTGTCGTCGCGGTATTCGCCCTGGATGGTGAAATCGGGATCTTCGGTGGCGGCCAGGACCGGATCAGTCCAAGTGGAGAAACTCGGCTTCTTCTTCTCTTCTCCGATTGCCATCATCGCAGGGGCGAGAAGCAGGACCAACGCGGCCAAAGCTCGGTTAATGGAATTGTTAGGTCTCATGAGAGTTGGAATGGACAGCTGTGGTGCCCGGCCTTGTGTCTGGCAGGGACCGCTGTCCCCAGCGGTCCGTGAGATCGCGAGGATGATGAAACCGCCAACGCGTGGCAGCTTCTTCCCCGCGGACGTTTGAGGACAAACGTCCCTGCCTGGGTCATCGATGTGGAAACGAGAAATGGTGTGGACATCTCACTTGCCCCCGAGCAATTTCACCATGCTGGTGGCCATGGCTTCGCCGACATCCATATAAACCTCGGCTTTGCCGCCGTAGTGGCCGTTGCCGCTACCGCCTTGGGCCATCGGATTCGTATAGACGGTGGCTACATTGCCCTTGAATTCTGAGTGTTTGCCAGATTCGCCATCCACCGCAAGGTGGGCATCGAGAACTTTTCCGCCATTGCCGCCGGAACCTTTGGTCGATTCACCGAGGGTGCCCAGAACGAATTTGGCGTTGGGCGAATTGAATTCGGTTCGGAGGGCCTTGATGAACCGGACAAGATTTTCCTCGTATTTTTCGGCATGGGCGGGATTTCCACAGTCCTTCTCCCCCTGCCAGAAGAAGAAACCGGCGACTTCGTATTTCGTGGCATCCGGATAATGTCCGGACAGATCGGAGAGGGCCAGTTTGGCGGCCTCGATGTCGTCATCCCATTGTTTGCCGGCGTACCATTCGCCTTCGACCTTCTCGCCGTTGCCCTTCGGATTGCCCGGCGTGCCCCGGTAGCCGGGTTGCATGGTGCCATTGTAGTCGTAAGGCTCACTGCCAGGAGGCAGCAGATCCCAACCGAGGCTGCGGTTTCCGATGCAGGACTTCAGAATCATCACCGGTTCGTCGAGGGCATTGCCTAGCCCATGGCCGATGCCGTATTCCGGTCCGAGGTTTTTGCCCTCGACTTTCATCCATTCGTTACGCATCTGGCCCTTGCCTTGCATATACTGGACGAAGCGAACATCCTTGCGTTCGACCCAACTGCCGTCATCGCCAACCAGATACGGGTATTTGCTTTTTGATTTCACCGCGAATTCGAGTGATCCATCTCCCCCGCCAACTTTGCCGAGCCCGACCATGTTGGACTGGCCGAGGAGAATGAAGACCTGAACCGGCTTGCTCATGTTGGCGGGCTTGCCATCGGATTTTGCGAACAGGTTGTCCGTCTTCACATCAACTTTTGCGGTCGACACGCTCGCTGCCGGCGCGGGAGGGGGTGTGCCGGTGGCTCCTTTTTCCTGGAGGAACGCGATGTCGTCGGCGGAAAGTTTGTCCTGCTTGAAGACAAGCTCTTTTCCGTTCGCCAGCGTAACGCCGACCATGCCGGTGGCGGGGTCATAGGACTTCAACTCGCCCTCGAAGGTCTTCGAACCATCGGGGCTGGTCCAGGTGCGCGCCTGCACGCCGAGGGCGAACATTGCCAAAAGGCCCGTCGCAAGGGGTAGCACACGCGTTTGGAAGGCGGGGAGGAAACCCAAACGGGAATGACGAACGGTTTTCATTGTTAGTGGTTGGTTGAGCTTGTTAGCGCGGAGTCAGAGTGTATTCCTTGATGGTGAGCCCACGGCTGCCATCCTGCAAGGCGAAAGTGAGGGTGTTCATGCCTTCCTTCAATTCCAATTCCACCGGTTGCGTCTGCACCCATTTGCCGACGGTATTGGTGATGGGAATGGCTATTAGGGAAGAGGCATTGTTCGCGGCAACACCGAAGGTATGACCATTCTGCACCGTGACCACTTTGGCACTGAGGGAGTATTTGCCCGCGGGAGCCTCGAAAGCAACCTCGCCCTTGTATCCGGCCGTGGCATGAATCTGCATGCCTTTGCCAAAACTGCGCATGGCGGCGGCGCGTCCGGAAACCTTGCCGTGGGATACGGCAGGAATGACGATGGAACGGTCTGCCGAAACGACAATCTGCCGATCCGCCTCGCCGATCTTGTCGGAAGCGAGCGCTTGTTTGTCTTTCGCTTCATTGGCTTCACCCAGCTCCTGGCCCAGCGGCCCGAGGGTGACGGCGGTAGCGGCGAGGGAAACACTCTTCATGTGGGCGAGGCGGCTCCAGAGTCCGCCTTCGATTTTCTTGCGGTCGTTGTAAGCCTGTTCACCGAGGGCGGCGCTGACCCACTGCGCACGCAAGACGGGCATGAATTTTTCCCCGTGGGCGCGGGCTTGGGTTTCCAGAAGGAAGTCCGAACCGCTACGAGGAGCTTCGTCCTTGTCCCACCAACTGTTGTTGAAACCGGCGCCCAGATTCACCACCCAGCCTTTGGGAGTCCAGTGGCTGAGCGCGGCGTGGGCTTTCTGGGTGACACCCCAGGTCGGGATTCCGAAGCTGCGCAGCATGAAACGCCCGAAGAATGCGCGGCGACCACAGACGCCTCCATTCATGATGATGTTCTGGTATTGCTGGAGGGAAGGCAGATCATACTGCACGTTCTGCGACCCATACGGAACTTCCGTCCG
Source organism: Verrucomicrobiales bacterium (assembly GCA_046075565.1). Classification (GTDB taxonomy): domain Bacteria; phylum Verrucomicrobiota; class Verrucomicrobiia; order Verrucomicrobiales; family SLCJ01; genus JBJTQJ01. The sequence continues at coordinate 25,715 of JBJTQJ010000095.1, forward strand.
AACTGTCGAGGCATAACGCCAGCCGTAGTCCGGATTGTAGATGTGATCCGGGCGGTAGTTTCGCAGCATGGAACGCCCCCACGCGAGGATGTGATCGGGAGCATCGCTGTTCACGACATGGCGCATCTCCCAAGTGGTCAAGGTTTTGAAAGCGGGATCCAATTCTCCGTCGAGATAGGCTTTTTCATAGTGCTGGTAGCGTTTGACCGGATCCACGAACTGGGGAGCGCTCGTTTCATCCTTGGCGTTGCCCTGTTCGATCGGTTTCGCGTGTTCGAGGCTGGTGGCCAGCGCGAGGCGGACCAAGACAGGATCATCGGACTTTTGCGAGACCTTGCGGATTGCCGTGAGAATCTCTATTGCGCGGCCATAATTTCCGAACTTGGCTCCACCGGCTTCCAGCATGGCCGTCATCAGTTTGGTGTCCGACAAGAGCGCATCCACCAATTCTTTTTGGGCAGCACCCTGCTGGGCGAAATCGGCCAGACCTTTGGAGGTGGCACCAGCGAGTACGGCGCACTTGACCAATTTTGCATCATAAGTGTCGGTGTTCAGGACAGATTCGACCGAGGCGAAAAGGGCATTGGAAGCGGCCATCTCGGCGGCCTTGGCTTTTTCGGCCGCGGCTTTGGCGATTTCGTTGGCGCGTGTCAATTCAGGTTCTTGTTTCTTCGCCGCGTCATATGCGGCCTGTCGTTCTTTCAAAGCGGCGAGCCCATCCTCCTTGTTCTTCTGCCATTTGGCGAGTTTCGCCTTGGCGGCGTCCCGTTCGGCATCGGTGGTCGCTTTTTTCAAGGCGGCCTCCGCCTGGGCGATGCCCTTTTCCGCCCCACCGATCCATTTGCCCTTGGCGTGGTCGACGAGAGCTTTGCCTGAACTGATACCCCCGAAAGCCTTCGCGGCGGCGGCGGCGTCAGCTTCGGCCTTGTTCAAAGCCTCGCGAGCCTTCTCGAAGTTAGCGGCCGCCTGCGGGTCCACCTGAGGAAGAGCCTTCTCGATTTCGGCGCGCAAACCATTCAGTTCCTGAGCGTAGCCCGCTTCCAGAGACTTACCAGCTTCGGATAACACCACGGGCACTGCACCAGGTTTGGCATGGACATTGGGCGAGGAACCGAGGGTGAAAGCTGCGAGAGCGATGGCGACGAGAGATAGGGATTTTCGGGTGGTCATTGGGAAAAAACGTGGGATTACATCTGGCAGCGGATTCTACGCCTTGGCTCGGCCTGATTTTGCACGGAATTCTGCAGTTTCCCCCTTTCCAGCACCGTGCAAACAACCGCAGCCCGGATTGCCCACCGAAGCACGGGAAACTTCGCTGTTTCCCGCAATTTTCCCGGCTAACTGGCGTAGTAATCGGACCGGAGTTGTCCCACCCCCTGGTATTTCTCGCGGTGCCGGGCAACTGCCCTGCATTCAAAACTTTCTTACCAAGCCCATCGTCTCCATCTTCCTCGCCATGTCTTCTTCTTCTCCCGTTGCCCAAACCTTCTCCCTCCCCGTGCCCGAGCGAGGATTTGTCAGTCTGAAACCAGCCGAAAATTGGGAACAAGGCCTCATCACCGCGAACGGC
>JBJTQJ010000096.1:0-29273 GCA_046075565.1 Verrucomicrobiales bacterium
CAAAACCCGAGTCACACGTTGACCGGACCAGCGGCACCCATCAGCGAACTAACGGCCTTGTATGACATCTTCAAAAGAGGCGCCCCCTTCCTGGTGCAACTCGCCAAAGAGGAATATGCATCGTCCCGCGTGAGGAACCTCAGCGCCAGCGAACTCGGCAAACGCTGGCAAAATGCCATGGCGCTCTACCGCGTGACCGGCGAGAAAGAGTTCCTCGATTTTGCCAAACGCGATGCCGACCGCTACATCGAGGAGCGCGTTAACAAACCGGCGAAGGATTTCAAGGACCCCGAGGGGGGAGCGATGTTCTTCTGGACCGAAATAAATCCACGCTTCAGTCTCCTACTTGAAATGTACGAAATGACCGGCGAAAAACACTATCTTGAAGCTGCCCACACTTCCGCCCGGCGGTTCTCCCAGTCGGTGTGGATGTGCCCAGCGATTCCGGATCAATCGATTACCGTGAATCAAGGAGGATATGCTCCGCACTATTGGTATTTGAAGGGCAAAAAACATGATCGGATGAAGGCTCCGGAGGAGTCTGTTCGGGCTTGGCGCTTGTCCGAGATCGGCCTGACCTCCGAGTCGAGTTCCACCAGCACGGGACATCGTGCGATTTTCATGGCGAATCACGCCCCATGGTTGATGCGCATCGGACACCTGACCGGAGATCGTTTCCTGATGGACATCGCCCGCTCCGCCGTCATCGGTCGCTACCGCAACTTCCCCGGCTACCACATGAATACGGGCCGCACGACCGTCTATGAAGCGGCAGACTATCCGCTAAAAGCTCACAAGGAACTCGGCTTCAATTCGATGCATTACAACCACATCTGGCCGATGATGTCGATCCTGGTGGATTATCTGGTGACCGATGCGTTCGCCCGCTCCGATGGTCAAATCAATTTCCCCAGCCAATACATCGAAGGCTATGCCTACATGCAGGCGAAGTTCTACGGCAACATGGCGGGGCGGTTTTACGAAGCCAAGGATGCCGTGCTGTGGATGCCCAAGGGACTGTTGCAAATCGACAACCCGGAGATCAACTACATCGCCGCTCGGAGCCCCAACGCGCTCCACCTCGCACTGATGAATGAAAGCTTCCAACCAGTCACCGCGACGGTGCGGGTGAATTCCAAACTGGTTCAAAATCAGACCTTCACCCTCAAAACCGTATCCGCAAGCGGTAGCGCGTCGAAGGCAGGCACGGACGGGGCAATCGAGGTCACCATCCCCGCCAAGGGGTTGGTCGCGGTAAGCCTCGATGGCATACAAATCAAAGCCGTGTTCCAGGAGAAAGTCAGCGGTGTCGATCCCGGAACCCTCTGGGCCAAGGACCGCCTTGATTTTGATAGCCCGCCAGGACGTGCCGTGATCATGAACTTCGGCAACCTCGCCAAGTCCGCTTACGTTTACCTTTTCGACAGCCAGGATGAGTTTGATAAAGTCACTCTGATTTACAATGCGGACGGAACGGAACACCGCGTTTCGAAAGACAATTTCCCCTAGGAGTTCACCATTCCGCTTGATTTAGGGACGAAGCATTTCGAGTTCCGCTTTGAAACGTCCGCCAAACAATCGCCGGATTCCTACCGTTTTTCGAACGCGCGTGCCAGTTCAGCATCACCGGACTCCCCTGCCAAGAAGGCAATTGACGGAGTCGTTTCCGACGCTTCCCGGTGGATCTCGGCGCGTGATCAGAATGGCCCCTCGTGGTTGGAACTCACACTCGAAGAACCAAAAAACATCGGCTGGCTTTCCGTGGCCAGCGGGTTCCAGAACCGGTCTCCGGTCGAGCAGTGGGTCTTACAATACAAGAACAATGGAGAGTGGAGGGATATCCCATCAACCCGCGTCAAAGATAACGCATCGAATTTGGTCGAAATTGCGATTCCCCAAAACGAGCGGGTAACCTCTGACAGCCTCCGACTCCTCTTTCCGCATGAAGCTGGAGAACTCATCCGTATCCGGGAGGTCTTGATCAAGGGGCCAACCACCTCGGATCGAGGCGCAGCCCGACCGACCTATCGCTTGGAGCGTTGATCTTCCGCAATCGATTTGGATCACAAGGACTCGAATCCTTCTCCAGGGCAGACTTCGCAACAGCTATTGACCTGCCCCAGGATGATGGGAAAAACCCTCTTTACCACTCAAGTCTTGGCTCGGCGTCCGAATATGAGGATCATCAGACCTCCGGTGGCGAACATGATGAGACTGTAAACCACTGCCGGCACGGCAATGCGGGCGCTCTCCAGCATGCCGAGAGCGATGGCGAGCGCGAGGGTGCCATTTTGAATCCCGACCTCAATCGAGATGCAGATGCGTTGGGGAAGGGCAAGACCGAAGTAGGTCGCGGCGGCCAATCCGATGAGCATGCTGGTAATGTTGAGCGCCGCCGCCGATGGTCCGGCGAGCAGGAATTGTTTGGCCAAATCGTGCTCCTTCGCCACGGCCATGGCAATCACCAGAACCAAGAAGCCCAGGGAAATGAAATTGATCGGCCGGCAGAGCGCGGGGCGCACGGCATTGGCCCACATCCCGAGCGCCACCGGGAGGATGGTGACCACGAGCAATTGAATCACCGTCTTCCCAAATGGAAGCGTGAGAGTTGTGGTTTCGCCCAAAAAATGATGGATCGAAGCGCCGACTATGAGCGGGATGGTGAAAACGGTGATCATGCTGGAAGCGGCGGTCAGACTGACCGACAGCGCGGTGTCACCTCGCGAAAGATGCGTGATGATGTTCGAGGTTGCTCCTCCGGGGCAGGCCGAGATTAGCATGAGGCCCACCGCAAGATCGCCGGGAAGCTGCAGGACGACGGCAATCCCAAAGGCTAACAAAGGCAGGCACAGGAGTTGACACGCCAACCCTACAAGCTTGGCCTTGGGCGAAACAAACACCCGTTTGAATTCGCCGGGGGTAAGGCTCATCCCCATGCCGAACATGATGAACATCAGGGCGGCGGGCAGAATCAGGGACTTCAGCAAATCGGCGGGCATGGGGATAGGTGCGTTCGGGCCCTGAGTCTAGAACAGAGTTCCTTTTTGTAAAACGAAGAACTCGTCCCATCCGTGGTTGCCTGATCGAATCCGCGAACTACCGCACCGGTATCATGGGCGGGAGGCGCGGGCCCCGCGAATGCGTGAGCATTCGCAGACCATAACACGTTGAGTTCAACCCAAGGTCATCGGATCGACTCTCCTATTTCGCCTTCCCGGCCGGGGATATCGTGAAGCTCCACTTATAGACCTTATCCGGCCAGATGCGGTAGGGGTCATTCACGGGCAATCCCCAGGAGTTGTCGCCGCCTACGCCCATTTGCCGGTGGTCGAGATTCACGGTGATGAAGTCCCGGTTCGGCAGCAAAAAGTCGTGGGTTGCCTTCGTCAAATCGGCCATCGAATACGGCCACGCGCTCACCGACAAGGGTTCCGAGGCCCCTGCCGTGAAACGCAGACCGGCACCACCTTTGTCGGTTATAGAAAACCAGCGGACATCGGTGCGGTTGGCATTTTCCTGCGGCCGCACGTAGGGCGTGATCCATTCCTCCACCGTCGATTCGTAACGCGCGATAGGAGCGGACGTTTTCCTGTCCCAATAATTCTCGTTCGGTCCACGTCCAAACCACTCCACCTGATTGAACTTCGCCGGGATGGCGAACTGCAGACCGAGGCGAGGAAGATCCTGCCCCTTGCCTCCTTCAAACAGAGAATCACTGCGGATGATGCCGCCTCGTGCCAGTGTGTGCCTGACCTCGATGGCCGCTTTGTTCGTGGGGACGGCAGCCTTCACTTCGATGATCGTTCGACCATCCGCATCGGTGCCGACCTTGATGCTGTTGACGACCACCTGATCGCCCGCCGCCTGCCATGTCCCGAGTTTCTGGTTGGCTTTCCATCCGAGGTCGTTATCGGTCATGGAGCGCCAGAAGTTCCAGCGCATCGGTTCTTTGAGATGTTCCTTGCCCGCGACTTGGTAAGAAGAGAGCAACCCGGTTTTGCGTGAGAAAGTGAACTTCACATCGCCATCCGTGGCAACAATTTGGTCCGCCTTTTCCTCGACCGCAACACGTCCCGCTGGCAATGGAAGCTCGGTCTTGGGTTGGTGCAGCGTGAACTGCTCCCACGCAACTACATGGCCCTTCGGTGCCCACGGCGCGGCTTCGCGTAGAACGAGGCGGAAGATGACACTTCGTTCCGCATTCTTATACTTTTCAGGCGAGGTCGGGACCTTGGAAATATCCACCTCGGCGGACTGCCAAATCGGAATCTCCGGCACGGGCAGCGTGCCACGCGAGATTTCCACCCCGTCGGCATACATGATGTATTCAAGATCCAGATGACCCAGGCCCTCGTGCAGCCCTCGGTTGGCGAGGATCAATTTGCCTTCTCTCATCCGCGATCCCTTGAAGTCGACGGCTTGATAAACCTTTTGCACTTCGAAATAGTGTGGATGTCGTTTCCGATCGGATGAAATCAGACCATTGATGCAGAAATTCTTGTTGGTCGGCTTGTCGCCGAAGTCACCGCCATAGAAGAAACCCTTCGAGGGATCCTTGCGATCGCGGTAAAGCGATTGATCGACCCAATCCCAGATGAAACCGCCCGACAGAATGGGTTCAGCCCAGATCAGATCCCAATAATCCTGGAAGTTGCCGATGCTATTGCCCATACCGTGCGCATATTCATTCATCACAAAAGGTTTGCCCGAGGGATAAGCTCCGTGTTGGGCCTCGTGGGAAGTTTGGCCTTGTTCGCCCTTCCGCTGGGCCTTCCCTTCCACATGTTCTTTGAGCCAGGAAATTGGCGGGTAAGTTTGGCTATCCACATCCGCCGCAAGGTTCATGTCGGCATATTGGATCAGCCGTTTCTCCGGATCAGTGCGGTGGGTCGCCTCGCGCATGGCCATGAATGAAGTGCCATAACCGGCTTCATTGCCCAGCGACCACATGACCACACTCGGGTGTTGGCGGTTGCGGACGACCATCCGCTCCATCCGCTCGACCACCGCATCCGTCCATCCGGGCTGATCGCCGGGCAACACGCGCTTGTGGTAGCTGAGTCCATGGGATTCCACGTTCGCTTCGTCCATGACGAGCATACCCATCTCATCGCAGAGATCATACCACCGCGGATCACACGGGTAGTGGGCGTTGCGCACGAAATTGATGTTGGCTTGTTTCATCAACTCGATGTCGCGTCGCATCAGCTCTTCATCGAGCACGTAACCGGTCTGCGGGAAAAACTCGTGACGGTTGACCCCGCGGATCTTTAGCGGATGGCCATTGAAGTAGAGTTGATTCCCCACGACCTCTAGTTTGCGGAAGGCGACCGGGAGTGTGAATCGTTGTATGGCCTTGCCGTTCTCCCGCACCACCACTTTCACCTTGTAGCGCCGGGGCTGACCATCATTCCAGAGTTCGACTTTCTCCAGTTTCACTTCGTTGCTGCCGCTGGCCACCTGACGCCCGGAGGGATCCAATACCTTCATCTCCACTTGTGGATTCGCTCCCGGCATCGGTGTGGTGTGCAGCCGGATCGTTCCCGTGCCGCTTTTCAGATCGGCTTCCGGTTGGGCATAGACATCCCACAATCCACCCGCGGGCAGGGCCGTGAGAAAGACATCGCGGTAGATGCCGCTCAGGCGCCAGAAGTCCTGGTCCTCAAGATACGAACCGTCACAGAATTTATACACCTCCACTGCAAGTTGGTTGACCCCGGGTTTGATCACGTCGGTGATGTCGAACTCGGCAGGAAGGCGAGAATCCTGGGAATATCCGACCTTTTGTCCGTTCACCCACACGAACATGGCGGAACTCACCCCACCAAAATGCAGGATGACCCTCATGCCTTTCCACTCGGCCGGCACCTCGAAACTCCGAAGATAGGAACCCACTGGATTCCGTTCCTTGAACGAAGTGAAGCTTTTGTCCGGTTCGCCCATCACCCTTGGCGGATCGACCTTGAACGGATAAGTGATGTTCACATAAAGTGGCGTCCCGTGGCCTTCCCTTTCCCAAGTTGAAGGCACGGGAATCGTCCCCCATTTCGAGGAGTCGAAGTTCGGCTGGAAAAAATCGACCGGCCGCTCCTTCGGTTGCTTGCCCCAACTGAATTTCCAGTTGCCGTTCAGCGAGCGCACCCAAGGCCCCTCCGCGTAGCGGGGAAATGCCATGGAACCGCCGGGAAAAAGGTCGCCAACCACCGGCACCTCTTTCAATTCCACACTATCAGCCGGGTCGATCTTGGAAACGTCCTCCATCGGCTGCGGCCAGTGGTTTCCCCGTGGCGGTAATTTGTTGATTCCGGTAATCCGTTCATTCTCGATTTCCGGCGGCACCTCGGATGCCATGGCGGTCAAGCCAAGAAGGCAAAAAGCGATCAAAAGGGAGTATCGAACCATTCGTTGAATCTGCCCGAGCCAGCCAATTTGGCAATGTGAAAATGGCGGCGTTTACCTGCTGCCGAGCTGGGGCTCGGCGTTCCCGGGGCAAGGCTCAAGGCCGCGCTCGACAGGCACGTGGAGTCATTCCCGCCAGTTGAACCAATCCGTCAAATCCAAGCAGGAAATCAGAACCGCATTTTCACTTTCCCCGGACCAGAACCGGGGTTACAGGTCCCGCCCATGGCCAACGACATCCGCATCCACCTGAAGACCAGCAAAGGTGACATTTTCGCCACCCTTTTTGCTTCCGAAACCCCCATCACCTGCGCAAATTGGCTCAATCTCGCTTCACGCGGGTTCTATGATGGCATCCTTTTCCACCGGGTGATTCCCGATTTCATGGTGCAGACCGGCGACCCGACCGGCACCGGCCGCGGCGGCCCCGGCTACCGTTTCGAAGATGAATTCAAACCGCATCTCCGCCACTCAAAATCCGGTATCTGGTCGATGGCCAATGCCGGACCGGGCACCAATGGCTCGCAGTTCTTCATCACCCATGTGCCCACGCCCTGGCTCGATATGAAACATTCGGTCTTCGGCGAAACCACCGGCGGACAAGACATCGTCAATGCCATCGAAGGTGGAGACAAGATTCTCGGCGTCGAGATCCTGGATTCCACCGACGACCTTTTCGCGGAGATGGCCGACATCCTCGCCGGTTGGAACAAGATTCTGGACAAGCGGTGATCGCCGTCCAGTCCCTGCCTGTCGATTGATCTGTCTCGTTGATTGGTCGTGGTCGGACCCGAGAAATTTACCCTTGCGGTGGATCGGTCTGGCATGATACCAATGAAGCCGCCCCTCGGTTGATCGTCCGGACTCTCCGGTGATGTCCCCTTCCGGGCTTGCCCCATGAAATCAATTGTCGAAGCCCAAGCACGGTATTTCCAAACGGACGTCACCAAGGCGGTTCCCTTCCGCCTCGAGCAGCTCCGGATTCTGCGCGAAACGCTGAAGTCGCACGAACCGTCGCTCATGGAGGCAATCCATGCGGATTTCGGCAAATCGGCATTTGATACCTGGTCCAATGAATTGGGCTTGGTTTACCATGGATTGAATGAAGCCATCCGTATGACCCCGAAGTGGGCCAAACCAAAGAGGGTCCGCACGGATATCATCAATCAGCCCGGGAGGAGTCATGTGCGTGCCGAGCCATTGGGGGTATCCCTCGTCATCGGTGCCTGGAACTACCCGTATCAACTTTCTCTCGCCCCGGTGGTCGCGGCCATGGCGGCTGGAAACACGGTCGTGCTCAAGCCCAGCGAGTTGCCCGCGCAAAGCAGTCGAGCCATGGCCGACATGGTCCGTTCGGCTTTTGACGCCCGCTACTTCACCGTGGTGGAAGGCGGGATTCCCGAGACGACAGCTCTGCTGGAGGAGAAGTTCGACAAAATCTTTTTCACTGGAAGCAGCACGGTCGGGAAAATCGTTTACCAAGCCGCCGCCAAACATCTGACCCCGGTCACATTGGAATTGGGAGGAAAGAGTCCGGCCATTCTGACCGCCGACTGCCACCTCGAAGTTGCCGCCAAACGCCTGGTCTGGGCGAAATTCATCAACGCCGGGCAAACTTGCATCGCTCCGGATTACATCCTGGTCCACCGCTCCATCCGGGACCGCTTCCTTGAACTGGCGGTCAAGGAAATCCAGCGGGCCAACTACCGCGTGGAAAATAACAACTACCCGCGCATCATCAACGAACGCAATCTCCGGCGACTGCTTGAGCTGATTGATCCCGCTCTCTTGCATCACGGTGGCGGACACGACCTGGCCAATCGCACGTTGGAGCCGACCATCCTGAAGGACGTGCGGTTCGAGGACAAGGTCATGGAAGAGGAAATCTTCGGGCCCATCCTTCCGGTGATTGCCTACGATGATCTCGATGACGTGATCGGCCGGATCAAATCGCGCCCGAAACCACTGGCTTGTTATATTTTCACCCGCGACTCCGGAGTTAGGGAAAAACTCCTTCACGAGATTTCCTTCGGCGGCGGAACGATCAACGACGCCATCATGCACATCACCAACAGCCACCTCCCCTTCGGTGGTGTCGGGGCCAGCGGCCTTGGTTCCTACCACGGCCACGCCGGATTCCTCGCCTTCTCCAACCTCAAGGGCATCGTCGATAAGGCGACGTGGATCGACCCGAGTTTGCGTTACCCTCCGCACGGGAAATGGAAGTTCCGCCTCGTCAAGTGGCTGCTGGATTAGAGACAATACTCTTTGGTTTGCACCAGAATCAATGGATGGAGACCAGTTTTCAAGGCAAGACCGAGACGGTCTTGCTACGACTCCGGTGGATGCCCGCAAGTAAAATCCCCTTGATCTTCGATGTCCACCGTAACAAGAGCGTCTCGCTCTTGCCCCGCAGGGATAAATCAAAGAACCAGAAGCCAATCGTTGATATCTACACGAAGTAATGAGAATTGGGATTAGAGATCATGCTCACAGTCGCTTCAACCAGGCGATGAGCGCCTCTTTGTCCTCGTCGGGCAGATTGGATGGGAAATAGTGGCCGCGATCGCGGATGAAGTCTGGGGCCTTGTTCACGGCGAGCAAGGCCGGTCCGGAATTCTTGCCAATCAATTCCATGGCCGCCTTGTCGTCGAGGTTCCGCTTTTTGATCTCGCCGAGGTCGCTGTGGAATTTCGCGAAGGCGGCGGCGACTTCGGTGGGCTTGGTGAGTTCCGGATCGATGTTGACGAGCAGATTGAGCGGGAATCCCTTTGGAATCGGGCCGATCTCGACTCCACCGAGTTTGCCGGCCGCGAAATGGTTGCCGGCGAGAATGGCAACCGCCAGCAGCATGACGATGATGCCTCCGCCGGCGCGGAGCCAGCGGCGCAAGGTTTTGGGTTTGGCCTTGCGGGCCCGGAATGTCAGGAAAAGACCGCCCAGCAGGATGGGAGTGCCGGCCAACCATGGGTAATCGAGGAAGGGCGAGATTCCTTTCCCAAGCACACCCTTGAGCAGGACGGGAAGATAACGCCCGTCGAGACGGAAATAACAAGGCTCCTGTGCCACGACCACCGAGGCCTTGCCATCGCGTTTTTCCGGCCAGCACATCTTGCGGATGGCGTCGTCGAAGGCTTCCATACGCCCGGCGACGGATGGATCGTGGGTATGTTTGCCGAGCGCGTTGTTGTGCAGGAAGGGGGCGGATGACCAGATGGCGACCAGCGAGGGCACGCGGTAGAAACCGGGTCCGTTGCCTAACATGGGGAATGACCATGGTTTGTCGGTGAAAGGATCCGCCACATCGATGCTGCCGACGGATGGAGTCGTCTTGTAGTCCACCGAGGAGAAGTCGGCCCAGACGTGGTTGGTGCGGGCGTTGTCCTGCAAAGCGCGGGCGGCATTGGTCTTGGTGATGGTGACGGGAATGCGTTCGTCGATCGATAGGTAATTCTGATCGAGGAAATCGGGCTTCATGACTTCGGTCCGCGCCCAGGCGAGGTAATCGGGGTCTTTCGACCACTTGGCGACATCCGCGATCGGACGTTCCTTGCCGTCGGCGGGTTGTTTACTTGAATGGCAGGGGAAACAATTCTCCGCGAAGACAATTTTCCCGCGGTCCACCACTGCCGGGGGTTCGGTCAGATAAGCCTGTCCGCCGGGCACATCGGCGAGGGGGATCCGTTGTCCGGCTTTGACCAGATAGGCGGCGAGGTTGGCGCATTGATCCACGGTGGCTTGCCAATAGACGGATTTGTCGAAGGCGGTCTTGATCGACATCGGCTTCTGGTGTTTGAAGCCGAGAATGGCATTGTGGCAACGCAGCCATTCCTCGCTGTAGGTCCCGATATTGACAAAAACGCGGGCCAAGGCTCCGGTCACGCCGATAGTGTCGGCTCCGTCCACGAGCACGTGGGGCACCGGGCGCTCGGCTGTTTTCGGATCGAGCAGGAGGGCATTGCCATCGACGGTTTCGTTCTTCGCGATGGCCAGTCGCTCGGCGGTATTGAAGAGGCCGTTGATGATATTCGGATTGTTATTGTAGTCGGTGGCGACAATGGAGGTGTCCACCGTGCCGGGCAGAACAGCTTTCATGATCTGGCGGAGGAAGTCATCATCCTTGAGGTTGAATCCGAAGACTTCGCCATTGCGGAAGTATTGGTTGCCGATGGTGCCGGAGAGGTGTTTCCATTCCGGATTTTCCGGGTCGGGAGGCGGGGTGCCCGGATGGGGGGCGACGTGGCAAATGGCGCAGGTCATGCCGACGCGGTAGGGACGGACGAGTTTGGGATCGGTGCGGTAGTCCACATCCTCGTAAAACTTCTTGGCATCCCAGTGCTTTTTGGCTTTTTCGTCGAACTCCGGATTGGGGAAAAGCCGGAGACCGACGACGCCGGTGGAGGTGCCGTAGATCTTCGGATCAATGCCGGGTTGTTCGCCGGCGGGAAGGGTCTTGTCGAGATAGAGGCCATGGGAATCCGGTTGCGCATTGCTGGCATGGCCCGGTTCGTTGATCAGGCCGAGGCGTTTGAAGCGGTCGGCGCGTTTGCGGGAGTCGAGGACATAGAGGAAATCGATGAGGCCATAGCCCTCCTGGGCCATTTGGTTCCAGAGGCGTTCATTGCCGCCGGTCCAGAGCATCCACGTATTGCGGCCTTCCGCCTCGGCGGGTGTGAGTTTCACCCCGGCATCCATGCCATCGAAAACGTCGGCGGTGGCAGGAGGAAAATCGGCTTTGGTTTTGCCAGCAGCCATGGCTTCATCAGGCGGAGGATTGTCGCCGCAACCGGCAAGCAACAAAGCTCCCATGGCAAGCAGGGGCAACGTGCGGTGAGGGATGGATTTCATGGTGGTTAGTGGAATCTGGGACTTATACGAAAAATCGGGATTCAGGATGGACCGGGGACGGATGAAGGTCGCAGGGCCGCTCCAACGGCGGCCAGCGAATCGCAAAGAGCGGCGGCGGCTTCGCGGCGCACTTGCAAGAGTTTGACGTGACCCACGGCACGGACGGTGGCGGTGCGCGGGCAGCGGTTGAAGACTGCGATTTCACCGAAGTGGCTGCCTTTGCCAAGTCGCGCGATGACATTGGACTGGCCGTCCTCAGTGCGGATTACTTCGACTTCTCCCTCCTGCACGATGAACATGCTATTGCCGACATCTCCTTGGCGGACGATTTCCTGTCCATCTTCGAAAATAACGGGAGTGAGGTCGAGCGGTTGCTGGACGCGCATGTTGATGAGATCGCGCCCGAAGAACGGTGCCATGAGCCAGTTCCAGACGACCCGGACTTTTTTCTCCGGAGAGGGCAGGTAAAGAATCATGAAGAAACGCCAGACGAGCCAAGCGGGGATGCCGCGTAATGAAATGCCCTTGAGGTGGGCGATGGCCTGGCGGTGGCCTAACACACAGGCGTCACCCAAGCCGTTGAAAGTATATGGCCGCAGCGCCTGACCCTTTTCCTGGCGCAGGATATTTTCCCCAATCAGGGTGCCGACGGTAATGGCCCAGATGGCGAGAGCGGGCGCGGGCGTGCCATCCGGCATGGGGACAGCCGCACAATCGCCGCCTGCCCAGACATGGTCCCGTCCCAGCACGTGCCCATGGGGATCACAGATGACTCTCCCTTGGCTGTCTCGCTCCACCGGGAGTTTCGCCAATTGCGGCACGGTGGACATGCCGGTGCAACTTACGATGGTGCGGGTGGAGATGCGGCGACCATTGGAGAGCACCGCTTCTTCCAGAGTGGCGCTGGCCAAGCGGGTGCCGGGGATCAATTCAAAGTGTGGATCACCACCCATGGTTTTTTCCGCCCACGCCACGAGTTTGGGAAGGCGCGAGCCGAGTTCGGGCAGGATATGCGGGGTGGAGGAGACGAGATGGACTTTGATTTCCTCCACGGGGATGCGGCGGAAAAACTTGCGGGCGACGGCCGGGAGGAATTCCCGCAACTCGCCGGCCACTTCGACCCCGGCGTAGTTCCCACCGACGATAACAAACGAGAGCAAGCGCTGGCGTTCCACCGGATCGGTTTCCATGTCGGCCAGTTCGAGCATGCTGATGAAGTGGTTGCGCACGGCGAGGCAACCCGAGTAGGCCTTGAGTCGGAAGGAATGTTCGGCCAATCCGGGAAAGCGCCCGAGGTGTTCGGTCGAACCGAGGGCGAGCACGATGTGGTCGTAGCCGAGTGTCTGGCGTTTGCCGTCGAGGAACCGGGCGACGGTGACTTGCTTGGTTTCCAGATCGATATGCTCGACCTCCGCGTTGACGAAGTCGCCGGGCGCGAAGAGACGGCGGGCCGGGCTGAGGGTATCGGTGGGCTGGAGTTTCCCGGTGATCATGTCCGGAATGAGTCCGTGGAAACACTGGAAATTATCCTGATCCACCACGGTCAGATGGATCTTCCCGGCCTTGAGTTGGGAACGCAAGGCCTTGGCCAGATAGATGGCGACGTAGCCGCCGCCCAGACAAAGCACACGGGGGATGTGGTTGGCAGACATCAGGGCTCGATGGATTTGGGTTGGCGGTTTTTCTTCACCCATTCGGAGACGGGTGCGAGTTTCTCCAGTCCAGTGGTATGACCGATTTTCGAGATGGCGTCAAGGGATTCGAACTCAAGCAGCCGGAATTGGTCCACATTCACCTTGATATAGAAGTCGGCTCGCCGGATAAGCTGGTCTTGCTGGAAAACACTACTCAGGCTGGTGGCCCGGTAGAGGATGCCGGCGAGGGTAGGGAAAACCGGCTTGGCCATGGCGCTGGCTTGATCTTTTTTGCGCCCGGAGATCCGCGACCAGAACACATCCAATGCTTGGGGTCGTCCGGAGTAGGATGCGGGAAGCCGGAATTCCGTTTCCGGGCTCACATCCACCCCGACGACCATGCCGGCGCCATCGGCTTTGGCGATGTCCACCGGGAGGTTGTTGAGCAACCCGCCATCGACCAGAAGTTCGCCATTCTCCACCAGAGGCGGAGCGATGCCGGGAACAGAGATACTGGCTCCAATCCACTTGGCCATGGGGCCTTCTCGGTGGATCATGACGTCGGCCTGGGTCAGGTTGCAACTCACGCAGAAATAGTTGATTGGCAGATCCTCGATGCGGGTTTCACCGAACAGTTGCTGTAAAGCGCGGGCATAACCGCGCGAGGTATCGATCGAAAGAAGCGGGAACGTGTAATCAACGAGTTTGCGTTTTTGTGTCCAGTGGATGCGGAGGCGATCGGTGATTTCTTCCCAATTGTGACCCATGGCGGCAAGGCCGCTGACAATGGATCCCATGCTCGTTCCACAAACCCGATCCACGGGAATACCGAGTTCCTGGCAGGCACGCAAGATCCCGATGTGGGCGAATCCGCGAGCTCCGCCTCCACCGAAGGTAAAACTCACATCTTTGCCGGTAAGCATGCGTCCAGCCCTGGCCTTGTCCACCGGGTCGCTCAAGCGGACGTGATGATGGCGGGTAATCTGGCGGTTGGCCAACCATGCCGCGGTGTTGCGGTAAGGGGCCTCGTTCTGCAGTAAAACCATATCCACCCGCGGGCGCGCTTGTTTTCCCGGCAGACGCTCGATGGCGCGTTCGGCCGGGCTTTTCACCGGTTCGCCAATGGGTTGCGCGAGCAGGAGGATCAAGTCGGCTTGGCGGAGGCAACGTTCCGTCCACGGTGTGACCTCGTAATCCGCCTGCAGCAGGAGCATGGCCTCGCTACGCTCCTTTTCTTCCAGCCATTGCCCGAGCCGCTCGAAATCCTCACCATCGCAATTGGCCAGTCCTTTGAATTCGGACGGAAGATCCCGGTCGCGCATCCAGAGGCATCGCCCGCCGTCTTCCTTTAATGAACCCACCAATCGTTCACAGTATTCTTCGATCGGCAAACCCTGTTGCACCGGGACGACCGCAATGCAGTTCGGGAGAGCGCGATCCCGTTCCCCATCCATCAGTTTCCGGATGCGGGTAGCCAGAATACGCATGACGGCCAAAAGCGATTCTTTCGGGAGGGCGGCAAGGTCACTACCGGAGTATTCTGTCAGATGGGTGTCGCGGATGGCGATGACGCTGGCCGAACGGGGTGCGTCGCTCAGCACGGCCATTTCCCCGATGATTTCCCCGCGCCCGACCTCACCAACGGTCACCGGATTCTCGCCGTCCAGATTGCGGATGGCCCGCAAGCGGCCATTACGCACGAGGTAAAAACTGTCCCCACGGTTGTTCTCATGAAAAAGCACATCGCCGCGGCGCAGTTGCCGGCGGGTGCCGGTGGCTTGATCTAGAAGGCGGAAGAGGCTATCCATGGGCGAGGATTTAGGACGAAGACTTTGAGTGAAAAAATCATGAAACCGGTCCCGGTGTCAAGAGGAGAATTCCACCAAGCCGCGGGCGATGAGCTTGGTATTTCTAACATGCCTGAAGGTAACATTTTCGTTGGTGATGTTTCCGCCGTAGAACCCACAACCCAAAGTGAGCGAGGGCGGTAGCCCGGTGGTCAACCCGATGACCCCTTGGGTGGCCGGGCTATTGACGAGAATCCTGCTCGCGGGCATGAGTTCGGCGAAACGGGCGATGGCGGATTCCGACCGGGTATGGATGGCCGCGGTGTGGCCGGTCCCATCGTTATCGAGCAACCTCCGGGCGAGGGCCATGGCCGAGTCTTCATCCGGGACTTGGAAAAGCGAAAGCACCGGGGCCATGGTCTCGCGTCCGAAGGCATGGCTGGCGGATTCTTCTCCCGCCCGGGCGGGAATTACCAATAGTTTGATTGGATGGCCGCGTTTGATGCCCGCTGCCGCCGCGAGAGCGGTGGCCGCTTTGCCGGGATATCGTAGTCGCAGCGATGACTGGTCGGCATTGAGGATGGTCTTGCGGAACCGTTCCCCCTCCTCATCATCGAGCACGGCCGCTCCCGCACGTTCGAGGGCTTCGCTGAGGGCGGGAACGATGGCGGATTCCGCCACCAGATGGTGTTCGGCCCCGCAGATCAGACCGTTATCAAAGGCCTTGCTCAAAACGATCATGGCGGCGGTAGGGCCGGGTTCGGCGTCGGCAAGGATCACGCAGGGCGCATTCCCCGCCCCCACCCCGATGGCCGGGCGGCCGGATGAGTGGGCGGCCCGCACCATGGATGGGCCGCCGGTGGCTAGAATCAGATCCACTCCCGGATGCTGGAAAAACGCCTGAGTGCGGCGGCGGGAGTTTTCCCGGGCCACCACTTGCACCAGGGTTTTCGGCCAGCCACCGGCTTCGAGGATTTCTCCCAACATCCCGGCAATCCGATCCGCCACTGGCGTAGCCCGCCGGGCGAAGCTCAGGATCAGGGCATTGCGGCTCTTCAAACAAATCAGGGATTTGAAGATGGCGGTGGCCGCCGGATTGGTCACTGGAATCAAACCGAATACCACCCCGGCTGGTGCAGCCAGCGCGGTCAATCCCCGTCCGCTCGGCCCGAGCAAACCGGCACCGGCCTGTCCGGCCATGTCGGCCATGACCGCCTGCGAAGCGAAAAGATTTTTCTCCGTCTTGTCGGGCACATTGCCCATGCCGGTGGCTTGCACGGCGAGTTCGGCCAAGGATTCGGCTTCCCGGGCAAAGACCGCCGCCAGCGATTCCAGCAGAGCGTTGACCGCATCCTCGGAAGCGTCCGCCAGAACCAATTGCGCGGCACGCGCGTCCACAACCATCGCTTCCACCACGGGATCTTTCTCCCGCGCCGCGCTGGAAACCACACGTGCGTTGGTTTGCCGCAGTCGCCTCGCCGCTGCCGAACCCAAGGCCTTCCATAGCCCGAGGGCCAACTCCACATGGTCGGATTCCAAGGCGGTTAAGGCCGCTCGATCCAGCCTCCGCAGTTCCGCCCCGCCCTCCACCACCGCCGTGGCCGAACGGGTTCCTCCGTCCAGCATGGCCATTTCCCCGAGAATTTCCCCCTCTCCCAACCGGGCCAAGACCGGGTCGCTATCAATTTCCGCACCATCCGACTCGATGCGGATGATCCCGCGGTCGATGAAGTAGAGGGAATCCGCCGCTTCCCCGGCCCGAAAGACAATCTGGCCATCCCCGAGAACAAGGGGAATCATCGCCGCCGCCAGGGCAGGCGGAGCATCTTTTCCCAAGAGATGGTCCAAGGAATCCGGAATCATTTTGGAAAAATAACATTTTTGTCTTTCCGTCGGCAATCATATCCCGTAAAACGAAGGAGAAAAGTTGCGAAAATCTTCCATGTCAGCTTCTTCCCCCAACTCCTCAGGTGCCCCCCACCCTCCCAAAGCGACCGGCAAGGCGGTGGATTGGATTGTCAACCACCCGTGGGCCAGCATTCTGCTCAGCCTACTCGTGGTCGCGCTCATGGCGGCGGGCGCGCCCCGGCTCAAGTTCTCGAACGACATCCGGGTTTTCTTCAGCGAGGACAATCCGGACCTCCAGGCCTACGAGGCCATGGAAAAGACTTATTCCAAGTCCACCAACGTCCTCATCGTGGTCAGCCCGAAGGACCCCGGTGCCTCGATATTCACTCCGGAAAACCTGGCCGTTGTCCAGGAATTGACCGACAAGGCTCACAAGACTCCCTACTCACGTCGCGTCGATTCCCTGACCAACTTCCAGCATTCCTATGCCGAGGAGGACGATCTCATGGTCGAGGACCTCGTGCCCGAAGGCGCTTCCACCCTGCCACCGGAGGAAATCGCACGCATCCGGTCGATCGCCTTGGCCGACCCGCTTTTGGTCAACCGCTTGGTCTCGGCCGACGGCAAGGTCACCGCGATTAATATTCCGATCCATTTGCCGGGAGACAATCCCCTCGCCGAACAACCCGAGGTCGCCACCTTCGTGCGGAAACTCGCGGCGGAGATCGAGGCAGCCCATCCCGGCATCGATGTCCGCCTTACCGGGATCATCATGATCAACCAGGAGCTGGCGGAGGCCGCGCAAAAAGATTTCACCACCCTGGTGCCGGTCATGTTCGGATTCATTCTCCTCGCCCTCGGCATCCTGCTCCGTTCGGTGGTTGGTCCGGTGGCAGCGGTGGCGGTCATCCTGCTTTCCAATGTCGCGGCTTTCGGATTGGCTGGTTGGCTTGGCATCGGCTTGTCTCCGCCCGCCATCTCCGCGGTCAACATGATCATGACCCTGGCCATCGCCGACTCGGTCCATATCCTTGCCATCTTCCGCCAGAACTTGCGCCAAGGGCAAAGCCGCCAGGAGGCCATGCGCCAAAGCCTCGATCTCAATTTCGGAGCAGTCTTCCTGACCAGTTTTACCACCGTGCTCGGCTTCCTCAGCTTGAACACCAGCGATTCGCCGCCGTTCCGTGATTTGGGAAATATCGTGGCCATCGGGGTTAGTTTCGCCTGGCTGCTGGCCCACACGCTGTTGGCCCCGATGATGATCCTTTTCACCCGGAAACCCGCGCCGGATGCCGTGGCCAGCGAGCACCAAAGCCCGATGCTCACCGCCCTGGCCCGGCTCATCGAAGCCAAGCCCAAGGCCATCCTCGTGGTGAGTGGAGCATTCACCCTGATCATGACCGGATTCGTCTTCCGCAACCACCTCAACGACGAATTCCTCAAGTATTTCGACGCCAAAAGCGAATTCCGCCAGGACACCGATTTCACCATCAACAACCTGACCGGCTTCGAATACATTGAATACTCCATCTCCTCCGGCAGCGAAGGCGGCATCGCCGACCCGGAATACCTGAAGAAACTCGACGCCTTCGCCCAGTGGTTCCGCCAACAACCCAAGGTCCGCCATGTCTATTCCCACACCGACATGATCAAGCGGCTGCACAAGAACCTGAATGGCGACAAACCCGAATTCTTCCGGTTACCCGACACCCGACCCGTGGCCACCGACTGCTTGACTGTTTATGAGATGTCCCTGCCCGCGGGGCACGATCTCAACGACCGCATCAACCTCGACAAATCCGCCACATTGTTCCGCGTGAGCCTCTCCGGCATCACCAGCAACGAGATGATCGCCCTTGATGAAAAAGCCGTGCAGTGGCTCAAAGACAACAAATTCTCGCCCGGCTCCAGCGGCACCGGGCAGTCGCTGATGTTCGCCCATATCGGCTTGCGCAATATCGAGAGCATGCTCTGGGGCACCGTGCTCGCCCTCATCCTCATTTCCTTGTGTATGGTCGCGGTCACCCGATCCTGGAAACTGGGATTGCTCAGCCTCTTGCCCAACCTCTGCCCCGCCGCCATCGGATTCGGACTCTGGGGCATCTTCGTCGGGCAAGTCGGCCTGGCCATCTCCGTGGTCGTCGGCATGACCCTCGGTATCGTGGTGGACGACACCATCCACTTCATGACCAAATACCTCGAATACCGCCGGAAAGGCGGACTTGATTCCGCCGAGGCTGTCACCCGCACCATCCATCATGCCGGCCATGCCATGATCACCTCCACCATCACCCTGGTCGGTGGATTTGGTATCCTCGCCTTCTCCGGCTTCGAACTGAATCGCGGCATGGGCATCCTCAGCGCCATCGTCATCGCCATTGCCCTTTTCTTCGATCTCTTTCTCCTTCCCGTCCTCCTCCGCTGGGCCGATGGCGGCTTGACCCGCCGCGGCAAAGCATGAGGTAATCCTCGCCCGTCCCGTTTCATCCAAAATCTAACAGACACACCCATCACCATCCCATGAGAACAACCACCCATCTGCAAATCCTCGCCGCCCTTGCCCTGGCTGCTCCAGCTCTCGTCGCCCCCGCGTTGGCCGACGACGCGGCCGCCAAAGGACTGGAAATCGCCCAGGAAGTCAAACGCCGCGACACCGGCTACCAGGACTTCTCCACCACCGCCCGCATGACCCTCTCCAATGCCCAGGGCCAATCCAGCGTCAAGGAACTCGAAGTCAAAACCCTCGAAGTCCCGGGCCAAGGAGAAAAGAGCCTCATCCTTTTCACCGCCCCCGCCGACACCAAGGACACCGTGCTCCTCAGCTATTCTTACAAAACCAAAGCCGACGACCAATGGCTTTACCTCCCGGCCATGAAGCGCACCAAACGCATCGCCTCCGGCAACAAGAGCGGTTCGTTTGTCGGCAGCGAATTCTCCTACGAAGACATCAGCCCGCAGCAAGTCGAGAAATACACCTACAAATACCTCAAGGAAGAAACCGAATCCGGCCAAGCCTGCCATGTCGTCGAACGTTATCCGGTCGATAAGAAATCCTCGGGTTATACGCGCCAGGTGCTCTGGATAGACAAGGCGGAATACCGCCCGCTCAAGGCGGAAAACTACGACCGCAAGGATTCCCTGCTCAAGACTCTGACCTTCACCAACTACAAAAAATACGCCGGCAAGTTCTGGCGTCCGCTGGCCATGGGCATGACCAACCACCAGACCGGCAAAAAAACCACCATCAGTTATTCCGAATTCAAGTTCGGCACCGGACTCACCGAAGCCCAATTCGACAGCGACCGCCTCGACCGCGGCCAATAATCCTAGAAAGGAAAATTGAACCACGAATGGACACGAATGTGCACGAATTTTCAAAGCGTGATGAATGAGACTGGCCTCAGCGTTGTTCCGAAATGATCTCTTTGCATAAACTTCGAATTTCAAAATTCTTATTCGTGAATCTTCGTGTCCATTCGTGGTTTGTAGAATAAGCACCTCCGCCCCCTGACCCCTGTCTCCTGACCCCTGTCTCCTGACCCCTGCACCCCCTACCCCATCCCCCACCATGAAACAGCTCCCCCTATTCCTGTTCGTCAGCGGCGGCATCGTGCTCGCCGGTGAAACATCACCCGGTGGCAAGGAACCGGTTGCCGAAGACCCGCCGCCCGCCGCATGGGAGACTTCTTTCGGTGGTCATGCCGCGGCCGAGTTGCGTTGGTTTCCTTCCTCGCCGCTCGACCCGCGCCAGGAGGACTTTGCACCATCCCTCGTGTTAGCACCCGAATGGAAGTTCACCAACGAAGATGCCAAGCTCACCGTCACCGCCGCGCCCTTCGGACGCCTCGACTTCCTCGACGACGAACGCACCCACGCCGACCTGCGCGAATTCAACATCATGGCGAAGTTCGACAACTCCGATCTGCTCGTTGGTGTTGGCAAAGTCTTCTGGGGCGCGATGGAAGCCGTGCATTGGGTGGATGTCATCAACCAGACCGACCTCATCGAGGACCCGGACGGTGAGGAGAAGCTCGGCCAACCGATGATCAACTACAATCTCTACACCGACTACGGACGCTTCTCCTTCTTCGCCTTGCCCGGCTTCCGCGAACGCACCTATCCCGGTCCGGATGGACGACTGCGCTTGCATCCGCGTATTGTCGCCGACCAGGCGGTTTATGAATCCGGTTCGGAAGAATGGCATATCGATTTTGCCGCTCGTTGGTCGAAAACCTTCGGCGACCTTGATGTCGGCCTTTCCTATTTCCACGGCACCACCCGCGAGCCGATTTACCTGTTAGGCACCGACGGCGATGAAACCGTGCTCCAGCCACTTTATGAAATTGTCGATCAAGCCGGGCTCGATGCCACCTACACCACCGGCGACTGGTTGCTGAAATCGGAAGTCATGTTCCGGGCCGGCCAAGGCGAAGAGGACTTCGTCCGCGCGGCCGCCGGATTTGAATACACCTTCCATGGCATCGCCGGCACCCGCGCCGACCTCGGGGTGATCGGCGAGTTCCTCTACGATAGCCAGGGCAACAACGACATCAACCCGTTCGAAAACGACATCGTGGTCGGCCTGCGTTTCGCCTTCAATGATCTGCGCGACACCACCCTCCTCCTCAGTGCCATCACCGACCCGGATGACGGCTCCACTTTCATCAACCTCGAGAGTTCCCTCCGCCTCGGTGAGAACTGGGTCGTCGCCGCCGAAGCCCGCGCCTTCGCCGGCATCCCCGAAGACGACTTCCCCCTCAACGGCTACCGCCGCGACAGCTACGTCCAATTGGGCCTGGAATACCATTTCTAATCGGTGTCATTCTTTGGCTTTGGCCGAACGCATCCGACAGCATTACCCTTCGCATCCCCATTCGTTACAGGGATTGAAACGTCCGTAGCGGCACCGCTTCCGGTGCCGGGCGAGGGACCCTCCACATCCCCCGAGCCAAGATGTCCCCACTGCGGAACGCGAAGGCGTTCCTCTACTTGCCATGGAGATGACGAGTGCTCAGAAGTCGCGGAATCCTTAGCTTGACGCGCACCCCGGCAGGGGCGCCAGCAATCGTCGGTAATCCCTGAACGGAAAATCATTCCTTGCGACGGGTATGGCCGCTGACTAGATTGGGGGCCTTTTTATGCCCATCAATACAAGCAACGTTTTCGGGGAGATGGACGCCATCCCTGCCGGCTCCAACAAGATTCTGGACAAGCGGTGATCGCCGTCCAGGACATTTCCATTCAGTTCGTCGGGCGCGCCCTTTTCAAGGGGGTGTCGTTTGTCATTCAGCCGCGCGAACGCCTTGCCTTGGTCGGACCGAATGGCGCGGGCAAATCGACCATGCTCAAGATGCTGGCCGGGATCGGTGCGCCCGACACCGGCAAGATCATCCGCGCCCGCAGCGTGCGGGTCGGTTACCTCGCCCAGGAAGGCATCGAAGCGCGCGGCCGCAGCGTGCGCGCCGAAGCCGAAGATGCTTTCTCCGGCGTGCTCGCGCTCCAACATCAAATCGATGAACTGGGCGATGAGTTGCACCATCTCGATTCAACCAGCGACGACTACCGCGAGGTGCTGGAACGAATGGGCGACCTGCAACTGCGCCTCGATGAATCCGATGCCGCCCGCATCCGCCCGAAAGTGGAAACGGTTTTGCAAGGCCTCGGCTTCGCCCTTTCCGACATCGATCGCCCCTGTGAGGAGTTTTCGGGTGGCTGGCAGATGCGTATCGCGCTGGCCCGCTTGCTTTTGCAGGAGCCCGAGTTGTTGTTGCTCGACGAACCGACCAACCATCTCGACATGGATTCCTTGCGCTGGGTCGAGAAATACCTGCAAGGCTACCGGGGCGCACTCGTCCTGATCAGCCACGACCGCGCCTTCCTCGATTCGCTCATCCGCCGAACCCTCGCCTTTGGTGGTGGTCGCGTGGAGGAATACGCGGGCAATTACAGCTTCTACGTTCGGGAGAGTGTCGCCCGCCGCGAATTGCTCCTGAAGGCGAAGGCGAACCAGGACCGCGAGATCGAAAAGACCAAACAATTCATCGACCGCTTCCGCGCCAAGGCCTCAAAGGCGACCCAAGCCCAGAGCCGGATCAAGATGCTGGAGAAAGTCGAGCGCATTGAGATAGAAGAAGACGGACCGGAGATACGGTTTTCTTTTCCGCCCGCGCCCGCATCCGGTCATGCGGTGGTCAAACTCGAAAACGTGACCATGGCCTATGGCGACCATGTCGTGATCGACAGCCTCGACTTCACGATCGAAAAAGGCGACCGCATTGCCATCGTCGGACCAAACGGAGCCGGCAAATCCACTTTCTCGCGTCTCATCAGCAAGCGGGAATCCCCCACCGACGGCACACTGGCCCACGGCTACAACGTGCGTGCCTCCCATTTCGCGCAGGACCAAGCCGAGGAACTGGATCCATCGCTCACCGCCTTGCAGACTCTGGAAAAGGTGGATATCTCCGGTGCCCGCATCGACCGGCGCTCCGTGCTCGGATGTTTCCTCTTCCGCGGCGATGATGTTTTCAAACTGGTCAGCGTGCTCAGCGGCGGCGAGAAAAGCCGACTCGCCCTCGCCAGCATGTTGCTGCACCCGTCGAACTTCCTCGTGCTCGACGAACCGACCAACCACCTCGACATGGCCTCGCAGGCGCGCTTGCAAAGCGCCTTGCTCGACTACGAAGGCACTTTCGCCATCGTCTCCCACAACCGCGACTTCCTCGACCCGCTCGTCAACAAGGTGTTGGAATTCCGCCCCGGACGCCCGCCCCGGCTTTACCTCGGCAACCTCAGCGACTACGTCGAGGCCAAGGAAGCGGAGGAACGTGTCGAAGCCCTCCGCGCCGCCACCGCGCGCCCCGCAGCGGCAAATCCACCGAGCCACGGACACTCCGTGCCCGAAACCATTCCCGCCAACCGCAAGGAACAGAGGAAACTCGAAGCCAAACGGCGCGAGGAACGCGCGCGTACGCTCAAACCCCTGCTCGACGAACTAACAACCCTCGAGGAAACCATCGCCGCCCTCGAAACGGAGAAAGTCGAACTCGCCCGACAGCTCCAGGACCCCGCCCTCTACGAAGCCAAGGAAGAAGCAGCCCTCGTCGCCCGCCGCCTCGAGGAAGCCGGCCGCGATCTCGAAACCCGCTACACCCGCTGGAACGACCTCACCGAAGACATCGCCGCCAAAGAAGCGGAGATCGGGTGAGATATGAATTTGATGACGAATGGGTGGGGACATCGCGGCTCGGAGAAGGTGGAGCGTCCCTCGCCCGGCACCGGAAGCGGTGCCGCTACGGGCATACCCGTGAGCTTGAGGTTTTTCGCTACCTTCTGGCACTGGTCATCTGCCTGGCAAGTAGCGGAACGCCTGCGCGTTCCGGAGTGGGGACATCGCGGCTCGGAGTAGGTGGAGCGTCCCTCGCCCGGCACCGGAAGCGGTGCCGCTACGGGCATACGAATAGCAAAAGTGTCGGACTGCGCTGGCAAAGGGAGCCTTTGGCGACCGACGACGGCGCTTTTGCGAATGGAGCCTGCTTGCCCAAAGCGGTGTCGCCATCCATCGCCAAAGGCTATCGAGCCCGAAAGTCGCAAGCGAGACATGCCCACGCGACCAAAGAGTCCCGCCAACTTCCACGAGGAACCGAAAAAGGAACCACGATGGCTTCGCCATCGTGGTTCACCGAATTACCCGATGACTTCCGGCCAGTCGGTGTGGAAGAACTCTCCACGCGGTTTGTCCACGCGCTCATAGGTGTGGGCTCCGAAGAAGTCCCGCTGGGCCTGGAGAAGATTGGCGGGCAGGCGCGCGCTGCGGTAGCTGTCGTAGTAGCCGAGTGAAGCGCTGAAGGCGGGAACAGGAATGCCATTGGCGACGGCCAGGGCCACCACCTCGCGCCAGTTCTGCTGGGCGCGGTTGAGAATGTCCTTGAAGAAAGGATCGAGCATGAGGCTGCCGAGATCCGGATTGCGCTCGTAGGCCTCGGTGATGCGGTTGAGGAAGCGGGCGCGGATGATACAACCACCGCGCCAGATGCGGGCGATGGAACCGAGATCGAGGTTCCATTGTTTTTCCGCGCTCATCGCGCGGATCAGGTCGAGGCCCTGCGCGTAGCTAATGATCTTGGATGCATAGAGCGCGTCGCGCACCTTGGCGACGAGGTCGGCCTTGCTCCAGGAAATAGAGGCGGTGGGTCCGTTCAACTGGCTGCTGGCATTGACGCGTGCATCCTTCATGGAGGAGAGAATGCGGGCTTCCACAGCGGCGTTGATCGTGGAAACAACAATCGTATTCTCGATGGCATTGATGAGCGTCCATTTGCCCGTGCCCTTCTGACCGGCGGTGTCGAGAATCATGTCGACAATCGGATTTCCGGTTTCGGGATCGATTTGTTCGAGAGCCTTGGCGGTGATTTGGATGAGGTAACTTTCGAGGTCGCCCGCGTTCCAATCGGCGAAGATCCCCGACATTTCCGTGGCACCGATGCCGGCGGCGGAGAAAAGATTGTAGGCCTCGCAAATCAACTGCATGTCGCCGTATTCAATGCCGTTGTGCACCATCTTCACGAAGTGACCGGCTCCGCCCGGTCCGATGTGCGTCACACAAGGCACGCCTTCGACCTTGGCGGCGATGGATTCGAAAATCGGCTTCATCACATCCCAGGTGCTGGCGGGGCCACCCGGCATGATTGCGGGTCCTTTGCGGGCGCCTTCTTCACCCCCGGAGACGCCGGCACCGATGAAGCGCAGCTTCAGTCCGGAAAGCCACGCATCCCGGCGTTCGGTGTCGGTGTAGAGCGAGTTGCCGCCGTCGATGATGATGTCGCCCTCATCAAGCAGCGGAATCAGTTGTTCGATGACCGCATCAACCGGTTTGCCCGCCTTCACCATGATCATGACCTTGCGGGGACTGGCGAGCGAGGCCACGAACTCTTCCAGCGTCTTCGCGCCGACGAGCTTTTTGTCGGGATGCGCGGCCACGAATTCCTGCGTCACGCTGGTGGTGCGGTTGTAAACGGAAACCTGGAAGCCGCGGCTTTCCACGTTGAGAACGAGATTTTGGCCCATAACGGCCAAGCCAATGAGTCCGAAGTCGGATTGATTCATCCTGCAAATTTGGCAAGCCTTGGCCCCGAAACAAGTGAAATTAGCGCAGAGACGGAGACGAACACGTGTTTCGCGAACCCACCCGAGAACGGTGCGTTTCCGAACTTCCGCGTGGACCGGTTCGGAGCCACGACAATCCTGTCTTGGCAGCGAATGCGCGGCGGTTGTGGCCGCGGCTCGTTCGACATGGCCCCTCGTCAGCGCGGGGTAACGGGCACGACCCTGCGGGATCGTGTCCCTCCGATTGGCGGATGAAACGTGCCCCATCTCCATCAAATCCACCTCGGGAAGATGGTTCGGGCTTTTCCTGCGGGAAATCCGTGGTTTGGTAGGGTATTCATGCCTTTGATCGCCCAGATTTCCATCGCCGCCGCTACCGGAATCCTCCTCGGAGCCGTGGTCACTTGGCTGATTGGCCGGGTCACGCGCGTCCGATTGCAGGAAAAATTGTCGGCCGGAGAATCCCGGCTGGCGGAGCTGGAAACCCGGCTGGAATCGACCCAGGGGGCGGAATCCACCCTGCGCGACCAGCTTTCCGAGAGCCGCACCCAGCTTGCGACATGGAAAACCCGCGCCGAGGACGAAGAGAGGACAACCGCTGAAAAACTCGAGATGCTGCGGGTCGCCGAAGCACGCCTCGGGGATGCCTTCAAGGCCCTGTCCTCTGAAGCGCTGCGCAGCAATCAGGAGCAATTTCTCCTCTTGGCCCGTTCGAACTGGGAGAAGCAAACCGAGGAAGCCAAAGCGGAGATGAAGGCCCGGCAGACCGGAGTGGAAACCATGCTCAAGCCGATTGGCGAGGCCCTGCAGAAATTCGAGCGCCGGGTCGGGGAGATCGAGGTCGCCCGCGAAGGTGCCTACGCCGGACTCAAGGAAAACGTGCGGGGTTTGCACGAGGCCCAGGGAATGTTGCGCGAGGAAACCGCCCGGCTGGTGCGGGCATTACGCCAACCGAGCGGGCGCGGTCAGTGGGGGGAAATGCAACTCCGGCGTGTAGCCGAACTGGCAGGGATGCGCGAACACTGCGACTTCGATCTCCAGACCAGCACCACCGGCGACGATGGCGACCGCTTGCGTCCGGACATGCTCGTGCATTTGCCGGGCAAACGCCATGTCGTGGTGGACGCGAAGACTCCGATGGATGCCTATCTCGAAGCCATCGACGCCGCGGACGATGCGGCCCGTCAGGTCGCCTTGGCCCGCCATGCCAAACAGGTGCGCCAGCAAATCAGCCAACTCGGGGCGAAAGATTACGCCGCCCGTTATGGTCCCGGACCGGAGTTCGTCGTGCTCTTCCTGCCCAGCGAGGCCATCTTCGCGGCGGCGCTGGATCAGGATCCGACGCTCATCGAGAAGGCCGTCGGGCAAGGCGTGATGCTGGCCACACCGACCACGCTCATTGCCCTTCTGCGCGTCATCGCCCAAGGATGGCGGGAAGAAACACTCGCCGCCAATGCACGGGAAATCTCCGCCCTCGGCCGGCGACTGCACGAGCGGCTCGGCTTGATGAATTCCCATCTCGCCAAACTCGGCCGCGCCCTTTCGACATCGGTGGACGCCTATAACAAGACGATCGGATCTTTCGAGACGCGCGTGCTCGCCGACGCCCGAAGGTTCGAAGACCTCGGGGCCACGACCACGAGCGCGGAACTCCCCCCACCCCAGCCAGTGGAAAACCTGCCGAGGGCGCTGTCGGGAACCGATGGCCCGCCCCCGGAAGACCCCGTTGTCTTTCCACTCGCGTCCGCCGAAGAACCCGCAACGGACGACGACGACTTCCTCAAATTGCCCGGTCAAGCCTGATTTCTTGATCCTGATGGTCGCAACCAAGCGTTCTTGTATTGCCCATATTCCAGTTTACTCACAGCGACTAAACATGATGGAACTCGCGAAACGAGTCCATCGCCATGATTAGCCCCTCCCCCACCTCATCCATACCGTTTGCTCCTCCCCTCTCCATATCTTTTCTTAAATCGCAAATCTTCAATCTTAAATCTTAAATTCTCAATCCACCCCCATGTCACCTCTCCAAGCACTGCAATGGCGCTACGCCACCAAAGCCTTTGATCCCGAAAAGAAGATCTCCGCCGAAACCATGGCGATCATCGAGCAGAGCCTGGTGCTCACTCCCTCATCCTATGGTCTGCAGCCATGGAAGTTCCTCATCATCACGGATAAAACCACGCGGGAGACCCTGGTCCCTCACTCATGGGGACAACGACAGGTCGCGGACTGCTCGCACCTTGTGGTCTTCACGGTGAAGAGAACCTTTGGTGAAGCGGATATTGACGCTTTCATCGCCCGGACGGTCGAGGTGCGTGGTGTATCCCGCGACGCCCTGCAGACTTATCGCGACATGATGGTGGGTGACATCGTCAAGGGCCCCCGCTCGCGCGTCTATGATGAGTGGGCAAAACGCCAGACCTACATCGCGCTCGGCCAGCTCATGCTCGCCGCCGCCCAACTCGGTATTGATACCTGCCCGATGGAAGGTTTTGTCCCGGAGAAATACGATGAAGTCCTCGGCCTCGCCGCGAAAGGCCTGACCGCCTCCGTGGCCTGCCCGCTGGGATATCGTTCCGCCGAAGACAAATACGCGAGCGCTCCGAAAGTGCGGTATCCGGCGAATCAGGTCATCGAGCACATTTGAGGCAGTATCAACTCCCGCTTCGTCGTCGCCCGCACGCTTCCCTAGCAAAATGGCCGCGGCCTTGATCTGCCGGAAAATGACGCCACAACGATTCCGGGATGGCTCGTCATTCGCGCGGGCAACGGACACGACCCTGCGGGATCGTGTCCCTCCGGGTCAAGAGCGAGACGCTGTTGTTACGAGTGAAATGGCAGCTCAAGGATTGGCCTGGAGCGTACCACCGGCAGCTTGCCGGTGGGAGGGTCCAACCCAACTGGCAGGATGCCGTGATTGCTCCGGCATGGCGCATCACTCGCGCGGGCAACGGACACGACCCTGCGGGATCGTGTCCCTCCGGGACAAGAGCGGGACGCTCTTGTTACGAGGGACCTGGCAGCTCAAAGATTGGTCTGGAGTGTACCACCGGCATCCTGCCGGTGGGAAGATAGGTGCCCGAAAAGAACGGCCAGCCCCTCGCGGGGCTGGCCGTTCTCGCACAGGTTCGCCGGCAGGTTGCCGGTGGCACGTTGTCTTACTCGCTGACTTTTCCGCGCAGGAAGGCCTTGGCCTCCGTCGCAACGTTGTCCGGAGCACGGAAGGTCCGGTAGGTCCAGTCCGCGCCCGCGGGGGCCGCGATGTCGGAAAGCGCGGGCAGTCCGGCCTGGATGGCCGCGGCATCACCTCCAGTGACTTCCGAGATGTTGTCGGCAAACGGACTCAGGCTCTTGTCGCCTTCGATCCGGTAAACGACTCCGTCCACCGCGGTGGCGGTGCGTTGATCGCCAGAATCAGCGCTGAAGACCGCTCCATTGCGCACCGGCAGGGTGAGCGTGAGCACCTGATCTCCGCCCACCGTGGCGACCTTCCCGACCACTTTGCCGTCGTTGACACCGCTGAGCGGGTCGCCGTCGAAGGCGAACTCGGCGAGGTTGTTGCGTCCGTCATTGTCGGGATCATCGCCTTTGCCATTATTTGCTCCGGTCAGGCCTTTGGCGGTCGCCCAGCTATCGTAGGGAGTGGCAA
>JBJTQJ010000097.1:0-3452 GCA_046075565.1 Verrucomicrobiales bacterium
AGGGCTTCGTCTCCGGTCGTGCCGCGGATCCGCGACGGGAGCATGTGGATGCCACCTCCGGTGAAGTCCTTGTCATCAAGACGGGGTCGGCGGCGAGGGATGGATTTTTCACTCATGTTGGAGATGATTTAGCCTGTGGAACGGGTTTTGGAAAGGACGGATTTTGCAAATCCGGGTCGGAACCAGCGCGTCCGCGGTAGTGACGCAGAAAATACACGAACACGGCGGTGGCGAAAAGTGCGAGCACGAACCAGAAGATGGCCCATTGATGCAGTGGCGAAACGGGGATTTTCCCGCAAGTCTCAAACCACCAACCGCTACCGAGCGCACCGAGCAGCGAACCAATGCCGCCGTTGACCGTGGTGAGCAGAGCCTGGGCGCGGGCACGGATTTCCATGGGCACCCGCATTTCAAGGAAGACCTGTGAGGTGACAAAATAGAAGGTGTAAACAAGCCCGTGTAATGCCATGGCCGGGTAGATCCAACCGAGTTGGCCGGTGACGGCACCGATGGCGAGCAGATAGTAACGGAGCGATGCACAGATAAGCCCGAAAGCCATGACCCATTTGACGCGCCACTTCAAGACGCACCACCCCAGGCAGAGCATGGAGACGGTTTCGGCGACTTGCCCGAGGGTCATCCAGGCGGTGGGATTCTGCAGCCCCATGAGGGTGAGTTGCTGCGGGGCGAAAGGGAAATAGGCGGCCAAAGGAATGGCCAAGCAGCCGGTGGTGATGAGGAAAACCCGGAAGTCGCCTTTGCTGAATATCCGCAAAGCTTCCAACCCGAAAATCGCCCGCCAACTTCGTCGGCCCGAACCGATGGGCGCGCGAGGCGGCGTGGCCGGTATCAGATAGGTGTAAAATGTCACGAGCACGAGCACGCCCGAGGCAACCAATCCCCCCAGCGGCGAGTGGTCGGCCTTCATTCCGAAACTGACGATGACTCCGGCGAGGATCCAACTCAGGGTTGCCCCCGTGCGCAGGATAGGGAATTGCCGCTGGGGATCCGCGATGTGGGCGAAAACGACCGTGGCGACGAGCGACCACGTCGGAGTGAAGAAGAGCGCGTGCAGGGTTTGCCAGAGCAGAAACCACCCGGCACCCCAACCCTGTTGGAGAGAATAAAACGAGAGGAAGAGAAAGATGGCGGAGAGTCCGCAAAGCCAGCGGAGGAGTTTCTGTGCTTCCATCCGTTGGTCGGCGAGGCTGCCGATCCAAAGCGGGGAAACAAGCGCCGATAGCGGGCCGAGAGCGAAGGCCAGAGCGACCCATTTCCCATGGCCGCTGGCACTGAGAACATTGCCAAGGGAAATCATCCACAAGCCGGGAGCCAGCGAGTGGAGGAAAAACAATCCACCCAACCGGAGCAAGGGAACTTTCGCGGTGGGTTGGGCAGCAAACACCACATATCTTAACCCGGACCGCTCTCCGCGCCGGGAAAAAATCATTTGCACCAAACACCCGTCCGCCCCATGGTTTCCGTCCCGTCCCGATGGACGGGCACTTTTTCCGGCTCGATAGCTCAGTTGGTAGAGCAGAGGACTGAAAATCCTCGTGTCGGCGGTTCAAATCCGTCTCGAGCCACCATCTCCTCCCCCGCCGATGCCTGAACCCGTCCGCTTCGTCAATCGCCGCACCGGCAAAATCGAGGAAGAAAAAATTTACGGCGAAAAGGCGTTACGCTGGACCTACGAAACCGGCCTTGGCCGCGTCGCATTGCGTCTGCTGGTCAGCCGCCGGTTCTTCTCACTCTGGTATGGCCACCGCATGAGCCGCCCGGCCAGCCGGAAACTCGTGTTGCCGTTCATCCGTGACTACGGACTCGACCCCGCGGAATTCGCGGAGTCTCCGGATCATTTTGCGACCTTCAATGAATTCTTTTACCGGAAGTTGAAGCCATCGGCTCGCCCGGTGGATGGGTCGGAGACCTCGGTGGTTTTCCCCGCTGATGGACGTCACTTTGTTATCCCGCGGCTTGGAGATGAAACCCGGGTCTTCGCCAAGGGTCAGCGTTTTGATCTCCGGGGACTGCTTGGCGACGCCGCAAACGAGTTCACGGGCGGATCGTTGCTGGTTTCGCGGCTGTGTCCGGTTGATTACCATCGCTTCCATTTTCCCTGCGCGGGCATTCCGGGGGCGTTCAAGTCGCTTGATGGTCCGTTGTTTTCCGTGTCTCCAATCGCACTCCGAGAAAATCTTTCCTGGCTTTGGGAAAACCACCGCCACCTAACCATGTTGGAGAGTCCGCGTGTGGGAAAAGTCGCCATCATCGAAATCGGCGCCACCTGTGTCGGATCCATACGCCAGACATACCAGCCCGGCGCGGCCGTGGCCAAAGGTGACGAGAAGGGCTACTTCGCTTTCGGGGGAAGTTGTGTGATCACGATATTCCAACCCGGCCGCGTGCGGTTCGACAGTGATTTGGTTTCTGCTTCGGCGGAAGGTCTGGAGACCCATGCGTTCATGGGCGAACACCTCGGGGAGGCGGATGAGACTGAGTCATCCCAGCCTGTAGCCGGTGGTTGAGTGCGCCTCGCGCAGGACACCACCGGAGCCGGATTCCCTTTGTTTGTGCACCCCGACGGGAATGCCAGTCAAGTTGAGAAAGACTGACGGCATCGTTGGCTCGAAGCAGAGGACGACAGCCCGGGAATTCGCGCAGGTGTTGAGTGCGGTGGCACGCAAAGCACGACACCGCTTTGGGCAAGCACGCACCATTCTCAAGAGCGCCGTCGTCGGTCGCCAAAGGCTCCCTCTGCCAGCGCAGTCCGACACGATTGCTATTCTCGTGCCCTTTGGTAAGTGGGATTGAAATCTTTAACTTGATGTGCGTGCCTACCGGGGTGCGCCGGATCTCTCTTAAGATCCATCTTCCCTTCAAGCACTACTCCCCCATCATCTTGTTCGGGAGAAAAAACACAAGGGTGGCGCGGCCGGGTGCGGGGCTGGTGAAGTCGAGCGCTAGCAAACTGGCCTTGGTGACGTGGAGTCCGTGCGTGGTCGTGCCGAGCAAGTCGGCGGCGAGCATGGAGAAGTCGGGTTCGTGGCCGACGAGGCAGACGGATTCATGATCGCGATAGGCGAGCAATTCTTCCGGCGCTTCGCGGGCGGCGCGTCCGAGTCCGAGCCATGGCACGACGACCGGCTCCGGTAAGCCGAGCCCCTGGCAAAATCCGTTGGCGGTTTCCCGCGCGCGCACCAGCGGGCTGGTCAGGACAATCGAGGGCGCGATCTCTTGGGCACGACAAAAAGCGGCGACGCGCCGGGTTTGTTTCCAACCTTTGTCCACAAGCGCGCGCTCGGCATCTGGGCGGATGCCCTGATCCTCGGCGGTGGCGTGGCGAAGAAGGTAGAGTCGCATTGATTCACATGACCATGCCGCCATCGACGGTGAGCACTTGTCCTGTTAAGAAGCGCCCGCTATCGCCAGCGAGGTAGAGGGCGGCGGCG
>JBJTQJ010000098.1:0-3982 GCA_046075565.1 Verrucomicrobiales bacterium
TCATCCGCGAAATCATAATTGTAGTATCGGCCGCGCTGCACGAGAACACGCAACTCCGCTTCCACGACCGCCGGAGCCGTGAGTTCCGCGTAGCTAGCGCCGCCAGAACGCGCGAAGGATTCCCAGTCCACCTTCGGGCCCTTCGGGGTGGGCAGGATGTGAATCAAGCGGCTTCGGCCATCTTCATAAGTAACCATGAATTGGTATACCTCGTCGCTTCCGAATGGCTCTACACCGAATGCCTCCACCAAAAGCGGTCGCCCGGAGGCAAACCTGGGCTTGAAAGCGCGGACCAAGGGAGCAACGCGCTCCGGATCGCGCACCATTGATATCCACTCGTCGGCGGTGGACGCATTCGCGAACTTCTCGGCCAGCGGGGGGGGCGCTTTTGTCCAGTCCCCTGAATCCGACGTTGAAGGCACCTCCACCGGAAGGTTGGTTTGGCGGTTTCGGGAGTTCAGCATGGAGTTGATCAACCAGCCGATAAGAACAAAAAGGATAACGATGCCGAATGGCGCGACAAGCCGCACCAAAGGCTTGGGAGTCCGCCAGAGCTTGCCGCTGGTTCCCGCTGGAGGTTTTTCTTTCGGCTGAAAATCGCCGATCTCCTCGATGGACCAGTCCACCGGTTCTTCCTCATCGTGTTCGTTCTCCGTCGGCATGTCCCGAATTTGAGGACTATCGCCCGAGGATGGCTTGGGCGGGGAGAAATCGCTTGGGAAAGCTCCGGATTCGCGCTTTGGAGCACGCTCTGGCAGGGCGGAGCGGGAAAACCAATCCTGTGGCAGCGACTGGGGCTCCAAGGACTCCATCTCTTCCTGCGTGAGAAGATTGTGAATGTCGATCCAAGACTTCAACTTGCGCCGGGTGTCGACCCCCTTCGATGGTGATGTCGGGGAACGGGGGAGATTTTTGCCAGATGGAGCCGACTTCGGTTCCTCGCCGGGGGAGATGGCCCTCAATAAAACCAGCTTGCAGTTTTGGCACTGCCAATTGGCACGACCATCCCATCCGGTCACGCGGTTGACGTTGCCACATTTGGGGCAGTCGATGAGTTTTGGAGGTAGCGTGGGCATGGCACCCGAAGGCTGGGGGAACAACCATGGAGCAAAACCCAAAATTGCCCTTCGTCAAGCCCTCAAGGTGGAGATCGACAATTCCGTGGGTGCGTCTCCTACCAATCGCGGCTAAACTCCGCAGTCTCGTTTCCCTGCCCTCTCCATGCACGACTCCACCACTTGGCGCGCCCGTTTGCTCGACTGGCTCAATCAACCGGATTGCCGCCCCCTCAACAAATCCGAACTCGCCCGGGCCTTTGGAGCCAAGCCGGACGAACGCGCGGGTTTGCGCCAGGCCATCGCGGCTTTGCTTGAGGAGGGAAAATTGGAACCCCGCAAAGGCGGACGCTACGGACCACCTGGCGCGAAATCGGATGTGGCACGCGGGATTTTCGAAACGAACTGGCGTGGCAACCATTCGGTAAAAATCCTCACCGGTGGCCATGTGCTCCGCCCCGGTCCCGATGGCTCCCGCCGCATCGAGATCACCGAGTCCTCCGCCGGCACCGCCCTGCCCGGCGACATGGTCGAAATTCGCTTGAAAAGGAAGCCACGCCCGCCGGCGGAATTCCGCAAATTCACCCGCGGCAACCGTGAGGAGGGGCAGGATTACGAAGGCCGGGTCATCGGCGTCGTCCAGGAAGGGCGGCGCTCGACCACTGGCATCTACCGCCGCCAGGGCAAACGCGCCTTCATCGAAGTCGAAGACAAAAAATTCCCGCCCATCCTTGATGTTGGCGAAGTCGCGCCGAGTGCCCAACCCGAACCCGGCAATCTTGTTCTCGTTCGTATCATCCGCTGGGAAGCCAGCCACCGCCCTCCCCTCGCCCGCGTCACCCGCGTGCTCGGCAACCCCGACGCTGCAGGTAATGACGTGCTCGCCCTCATGCACCGCTTCGACCTCGCGGCGGATTTCCCGTCCGCCGTTCTCGACGAAGCACGGGCCTTTCCCGCGGAGGTTGATCCTGCAAACACCGGGCCGCGCGAAGACTGGCGGGATCGCCTCGTCATCACCATCGATCCCTTCGATGCCCGCGACTTCGACGATGCCATTCATGTGGCGGCGCGTCCCGAGGGCGGCTGGTTGTTAGCCGTCCATATCGCCGATGTCTCGCACTATGTGAAACCCGGCACCGCCCTTGATGCCGAAGCTCGTAAACGCGGCAACAGCACCTACCTCGTCGACCGCGTGCTTCCGATGCTGCCCGAATCCCTGAGCAACGGACTTTGCAGCCTCGTGCCCGGCCGCGATCGCCTCACCCGGCTCGTGGAAATGGAAATCAGCAGCGACGGCAAGATCACATCCTCGAGACTGGCCAGCGCCATCATCCGCAGCGCCCGCCGCTTCACCTATGAAGAGGCCTTCCAGTTCCTGCAGATGAAGGAAACACACTTGGCCGGCGACCCCGCCACGGCCATGTTACCCGAGGCATGGCGGATGGCCGAGCGATTGCGCAAACGCCGCTTCCGCGAGGGTTCACTCGACCTCGACTTCCCCGAAGTCAAAGTGGTCCTCGACCGCTCCGGCCGGCCCATCGAACTCCGCAAAATCGAAAACGACATCTCCCACCAGTTGGTCGAGGAATGTATGCTCGCGGCCAACGAAACCGTCGCCACCATTCTCCGCCGGGCCGGCATGGCCTGCACCCATCGCGTGCATGAGGATCCGGATGAAGGCAAACTCTCCGAGTTCCGCGAACTCGCCCGCCTGCACGGTTTCGGCTCCGCTCCCGGCGACGGACGCGCCGCCCTGAAAAAGCTTCTGCTCCGCATCAAAGGCGCACCGGAGGAACACGCGCTGAAACTTTCCCTGCTCAAGAGCCTGAAGCGCGCCCGTTATGCCGCCGAACCGCTAGGACATTACGGACTAGCCAAGGCCAACTACCTCCACTTCACCAGCCCGATCCGACGGTATTCCGACCTCGTCGCCCACCGGGTGGCCGGTGCCTGGTTCGGACACCAACCGCATCTCAAAATCCCCTTGCCCAAACCCGATGAACTCGCCGAAATCTCCGCCCATTTGTCCGAGACCGAACGTGTCTCCGCCGAAGCGGAAATGGAATCCCGCCGACTCAAGGAAATCGAATATTTCGAACTCCTGCTCCAAGCCAAAGAACCGGTGCTCTTCCCCGCCGTTGTTACTGACGCCCGCCGCAACGGACTCCTCATCGAACTCGCGGATCTCCAGGTGAAAGGACTCGTGCCCGCGGGTCACTTCCCTCCCGGAAGCTGGTGGTTCGAGAACACCGCCCGCCGCTGGAAAGCCGGACGCGGCTCGACCGAACTCAAAGCCGGAGCGAAAATCAACGTCCGCGTCCTGCGCGTGGACCGCGACAACCGCTTCCTCGACTTCGCCTGCGTCGAAGAAACACCTGTCCAGAGGAAGTCCGCGAAATGACCATCCGACCCACCGAATCCCAACTCGCTCCAACCCAGTTCTGCCAATCCAGCTCACTCCGCTCCAGCAGCCTCTGCACCCCTCCCTCGACCTAGTCGCGGGGGGCGTAGGACTTTACGCAATATTCCATCCTCGCCTCCTCGAACAGTCCGATTTGCTCCGGACTCAATTCTCCCTCTCCGGGCTCTTCTGGGATCGCCGAGACCCACCTCGGCTTCTCGTTTTTTCCCTTCATGGCATCTGACTCCTGATACATCATCCGCACCCGCTTCGCGCATTTCCGGTCATGCACGCTCTGCCGCCAGCCCTCCTCCGGGCTTGTCGCCATCCCCGCCCGCACCGGATTCAATTTGTCCCGGCTTCGGCGGAAGCTTCTCCCCCGGCAAATGAAAGGTGTCTGCGGTTGGCAATGGCGATGCCCCTATCGGCAGATCCTGCAATCAATCTGGAAAGGAAAATGGAACCACGGATCACAGATGGGCACCCTACGCCGCCCTGCGGGCTATGAAGGGCAACCGGTTTTCAA
>JBJTQJ010000099.1:0-29545 GCA_046075565.1 Verrucomicrobiales bacterium
TGGTGGATTTCCATGGTTTTGGCATCGATATGTGGCTCAAGCGCATCGAGCGCATAGGGCAGGGGAGGAAGAGTATGTGGCATGGGAGTATTTGGCAGTGTGGTTCTCAGTGCTGGGGTAAGGAGCCGGGCTGCGCGGGGCGAGCGCCGGGGCCGATACGATACGCACCGCGGACCATGGGGCATCAAGAATTTGCTTTTGGCCGGTATCCTTTGAACCAGCGCTTTGGGGATTCTTCGCTTCGCTACGCCTGCCCAAGTCGGACCGGCCTTCCTGGCACAGCTTTCGCCAAGACAGGAGGCCGGGTGAAAGGGGGCTGACCGAAACCGCTCAATCCTCTCTGGCGACCAGGATGTCCCCGTGGGAATCGGTGCCGCCATCACCCTTGATTTCGGCCTCCAGTTCGTAACGCGCTCCCGTCTTCGGTTGGGGCACGGCGAACCGGTAAAGGGTGTGCACATTCGACAGCCCGGTGTGACCCGGTTGGTCGTCCTTGGCGATCACGGCGCCGTTCTCCAACAAACAAACCGCCCGGAAATCCAAACGGTGGGCACCGCTCGTGTATTGGAACTCGAAGCCGTATTCGCCGGGAGCGGTTACGAATTTGCTTACATCCCAGTTTTTGGTGACCCAATCGGGACGGAGGTCGGCCGGCATCCATCCGCCCGCCTTCACCGGCGCGGCGATGATCCTGTTCGCCTCACGGAAGGCCACCGGCAGCGGCTCCATCGATTTCCATAACCCGCGGGTGAAATCGGGGATCGCTACCGGCATGCTGCCCGTGGCCACGGATAGCGCAGATAATTCCAGGATCGAACTCCATGAGGCGGCGTCATATACCACGCTGTCCGGCGTGATCCCCTGGCGGATGCAATCCAGGTGGCGCCAATTCATCACGAAATCCATGCCGCCGTGGCCGCCACCCCGGGCGCGCTCGGCCAGTTTCTTCCAAAGCGGATGGGTGTAAAGTTTCCTCATCCGCGCGAGGTCCTTTTCACCCAGCCAGTCATGGGAACCGCCGGCTTCCAAACCGTAGCGCCGCGGTTCGTCGACCGCCAGCCGCGCGGGGTAGTCGAAGAAGGTGGCACCGGTGCCGGATAGGGCGTTGATGCGGCTGTAGGGCCGCGGGCTGATCACATCGTGCTGGATCATGATCGTGCGGCCGCGCTCGGTCTTGATCACCGAGGTGTTCATGTCTCCGCAGACGTATTTCTCGCTGGCATGTTTGCCGCCGTTGGGCTTGTGCTTGTCCCGCCAGGTGTGCAGGCCCGCTTCCAGCGAACTCATCGAAACCAAGAATTTAAACTGGTCACTGCGGCCGATACCAAGATACTGCGCCACCGGGCCAAGACCGTGGGTCGGATAGAGATTGCCATCGTATTGCCAGTGGTAGTCGCGCCGCCAGTCACCCTCCGTGCCCAATGAATAGAGCATGCCGCGCAAATCGTGAATATAGGCGCACTCGGCGTGGGTCAGTTCGCCGAACACACCCTCTCGCACCATGTTGAGCACGAACAATTCGTTCTCACCATAGCAGCAGTTTTCCAACATTACGCAATGGCGCTGCGTGCGTTCGCTGGCGTCCACCAGCTTCCAGCATTCGTCCACCGTCACCGCCGCGGAAACCTCCACAAAGGCGTGCTTGCCGTGCTGCATCGCCCCCAATGCCATCGGCACATGCCACGCCCAGGGTGTAGAAACATACACCACATCAATGTCGTCGCGGGCCACCAGTTTCTCCCAGATGTGCTCGCTGCCTCCATAAACGGCCGGCCGTTTTCCGCTCGCCTTCTCGCATTGGTTCGCCGCGTTTTGCGCACGGTCGTCGCGCAAGTCGCACAGCGCCACCACATCCACAAAATCCATTTTCAGGCTGTCGTGAACATGCGTCATGCCGCGGCTCAGCCCGATGTGGGCCACACGCACTTTCTCCAGCGGCTTGGTGGTGAGGTCGTGCACGGGCTTCTGCCCGGCGGGCCGCGGCCTCGGCCGTACTATGTCCGGGCGAATGGTGATGCCGGAGGGCAAGGTCATCCCGCTGTCGGGCACGGGTGTGGCGGCGGCGCCGACAAGTCCGGCAAATGAGCTACCCAAGCCGCCAAGGGCGGTGGTTTTGAGAAGATCGCGACGAGAAGTGTTCATGGAAGAGTGAAGCTGATTGGACCAGCGAATACGATCACCATGCCGGGGGACTTTCACACCCATCACCATCCGAGCCCATGATCCGGTCGGGCGCACTTTCATCGTCAGTGATCCCCACGAAACCCGGGGTTTTCATCGTGCCAGGTCACCTGCATTTTTGTGGATTGATGATCCGCTGCGGTGGCGGGTGAGCATTCCCAAATCGCTCGCTCAGAGCGACTAGCGGGTTTGCTCCGGATACAAATTCAGGGACGCGTCGATGCTTTCATTCCTGCATTCAAAATTCATGTCACAAATCCGTTCCCAGATCACAATCTGTGTAGAGCATCGATTAAAGCTCACAAACAATAGACCCCAAAAACTCATGAAGATTGAAAAACATATCAAAATAGGAATCGTCTGCTGCGCTTGCCTCTTCACCCAAGTGGCCAAGGCAGAAGACACCGTCCGCTGCCAGGCTATAGTGCCAGGTATATTTAAGTTTTAAAGGCCCTCGCATACCCGCACCAGGCATACTCCGCCGGATCTTCGACCATGCCGGCCCTGACCGGATTCAAATCGATATACGCCGAAACGATCCGTGCCGCAGCACCCAACGTCGCCAGATCCTGGATCTCCACAGCCACACTGCGGTAGCGGTCCTCCCACAAAGTGCCCTTCCTGCGATTCCGACTATTGAACCATCGGCTGAACCGCTGCTTCAAAGACCGCATGA
The DNA here is from genome assembly GCA_046075565.1 of Verrucomicrobiales bacterium. Classification (GTDB taxonomy): domain Bacteria; phylum Verrucomicrobiota; class Verrucomicrobiia; order Verrucomicrobiales; family SLCJ01; genus JBJTQJ01. Next base: position 2,858 of record JBJTQJ010000099.1, read on the forward strand.
AAATCGCCAAGTCCCCCATGCGCTTGGTAAACCGCTCCAGATACTGCATCCGCGACGCCGCATCGGAACATTGCCCCAACACCCGCTGGATATCGGCCATCTCCGCCTTGCCGTAAATCAGCCGCAGCCGCCGCAGTATCTCCTTTTCCGATAACCCCGCCGGATCTTCCCGCTCCCGCGAAGGCAGATGCAGCAGGAGATGAAAATGATTATCCATCAAGCACCACGCCGCCACCGTGATCCCAGAAAACCCAGCATAACTGACCAGCAATTGCCGGAACTTCCGTTTCTCCTCCTCCCCGAAGATCATGCGCCGGTCCACCACACGGCTAACCACATGGTATAACCCGTCCAGATCAGGTGGAACAAGGATGCGGGGAGGTCTCATGTTGGGGTGATTTTAGCCAAAGGACAAAAATTGGCAAGCGTTTTTGTTATAGTGCCAGGTAATATTGCGATATTCCGCAGAGTGCTCGACGATGCCACGATGACCACCGCACGGTCCTTGCCAATCTCAACAATTCGGGCAAGTCGGGAGGGTGAAGCCGCGTCACTCTGGGCGGCACCGGCCAACCGAACAATGGCGGTGGCACGGTCCGGATCGATCTCCGCGAGCGCCCGGAGGGTGCTCTCCGGCAGGGTGATGGTGACGGGATGACTCGGCACCCCGAACTTTCTCGGGCGCCCGCCTTTTCCACGTGGTGTGGTTTCGCCTGTAGGAGCGCTTTTCACATCGCTTGAACCGGTAAGCGGGTCTTTAGGGAACATCGGCATGGCGAAGGGAATTGGAGACTCTAAGAATCCGTTGCCACGGCAGTCCAGGGCCGGCTCGATCACTTCCGGAATTTCCGCGTGTAAGCGGGCAGATCGAGATCCTCGCCATCGATGACCGTCGGTTCCGACTTATCGAAACGTCCACCATCGTTGCGTGCTCCGAGCTGCAGTTCGCGTTGTCCGGCCGAATCCACCGGGGGCACGATTTCATCCAACCCGCGCGTCGGAGGACGGAGCGGCTGGCCAAGTCGGATCTGCGTGGACTTGCCGGATTCGGGCGCGGGGTCCTCGCTTGATTCTACCGGCTGCTGCGGTGCTTTCACGGTCACATGACGCGTTTCAAGTTCCGGCCGGACAGGAGCGGGCATTTCCGCTTCCTCGGGGGAGGCACTAACAACCTCCTGATACTCGGGCGTGGCCACCGGAACGACCTCCGAATCGAATGGTGACGGAAGAACACTTTGCGGTTCCGGCTCGGCGTAGGATTCCAATTGCGCCGTGGGTTCGATGATCGCCTGGCTAGACTGATGGTAGATCACCGGCGCTTCCTCGGCAGGAGAAAAAACGGGGATCGGCTCCGGAGCTCGATCGAAAACCGCAGGAGTTTCCGTGCTGTCGGCGGAGTCTTCCGGAGAGAGCGGACTGAACACCGTCACGGTCAGACCTTTTTTCATCGCCGGATCGACGGCCATGCCGAAGAAGATCTGCGCGCGTTCATCCACATGGCGTCCGAGTTCGCGCATGAGCGTCTGCACTTCGAAAAGCCGGAGGTCTTCACCTCCGGTCACATGCACGAGAACGCCGGATGCTCCCTTGAGCAAGCGACCGCGGTTGAGAAGCGGGCTCTTGAGGGCGCGCTCCATGGCTTCCTTGGCGCGGTTTTCGCCATCGGCATGACCATGTCCGAAGAGACAGTAGCCGGAGGATGGCCGGAGCACGGCGAGCAAGTCGTCGAGCCCGAGGCGAATCATTCCCGGTTTGGTGATGATGGCGGCCACGGCGCGGACGCTGCGACCGACGAGCCGATCGGCCGCTTCGAAGGCTTTTTGCACCCCGTCGGTGGCCAGCACCACCTCGCCCATCCGATCATTTTCAAAGACGATGACCGCATCGCTGTGTCGGCGCAGCGCGTCCAGAGCTTCGGCGGCTTGGGAGAGCCGGCGTTTTCCTTCGAAAGTGAAGGGCATGGTGGCGAAGGTAATGACCATGGCTCCCGCCTCGCGCGCGATGCGGGCAACTTCCGGGGCGGAACCCGAACCGGTGCCGCCACCAAGTCCGGCGCAGAGGAAGATCAATTTGCGATTCACGACCGCGGCGCGGATTTCATTCGCGCTTTCGATGGCGGAGGCACTGCCGATTTCAGGATCACCCCCGGCCCCGAGTCCGCGCGTGAGTTTGGCCCCGAGTTGCAACCGGTCGGCGGTCACACCATTGAGCAAGGCACGGGCATCCGTGTTGAGAGTCAGGGTTTCCGCGGCATCCATGCCATCCATGGCCATGCGGTCCACGATATTGCATCCGGCTCCTCCGATGCCGAGGACCTTGACGGTGGCGCCGAGCGCGGCGGCGAGAACTTGTTGGGCGTCGCGAGGAAATTCAATCATGGCCGGAGTTGGATAGATGTTGGAATTAGGAGAATAGATTCAGAAAAAACAATTTCACGCCACCGAGCATGCGCTTGAGACGGGCCAGGACACCTTCCTGCCGCGCTTGCATCTCGCTCTCGCGCAACTGCGCGTAACGGACGAGACCCACGGCCGTGCTGAGGGTCGGATCCTCGTGTGCGGCGCCGGTGCCACCAGCATGATGGGCCTGGCGGGCGGCCTGCACGGGCAATCGGAGGACTTCAGCGGCAACACGGCCAACTCCGACGAGCTGGCTGGTTCCCCCGGTAATATGGATGCCAGTGCCGATGCCTTGGAATCCGCAGGAGGCTTCGATGCGCTGGCGGAGTAGCTCAAAAATTTCCTCGACCCGCGCGTTGATGATGGAATCAAGTTCCTCGCGCTGGATGGTGCGCCCGACGAATCCCCGATCATCCGGGAGATGGATGGTCTCCGTCACATTCGGATCACCGGGCACGGCACTGCCTTCCGTAATCTTGATGTGCTCGGCCTTCGCCTGGGGCAACGAAAGCACGGTCGCGATATCATTGGTGATGTGGTCGCCGCCCACGGGAATACATCCGCTCAGCACGACCGCTCCGTCGCGATAGACCGCATAATCGGTCGTTCCTCCTCCGATATCGACCATGATGGCGCCGCGTTCGCGGGCCTCGCGGTTGAGCACGACCTGGGCGGAGGAAAGCGGAGCAAAAACCACACTCGCGACCTCGATGGTCAATTCGCGGACTCCCAGCACCGAGTTCATCACGCGGTTGCGGATGCCGTGCACGATGTGGTAGGAAGCTTCCAGCCGGCTGGCCAAACGTCCAACGGGATCCACGACACGTTCCTGATCATCGACATGGAAATGCTGCAAAACATGGTGGAGCACGCAATGCTCTCGTGGAATGGCCACGTCGCGGCTGGCGCGCTGCACTTCCTCGATGTCGTGGGTGGTGATCTCGTTGTGATCTTCGGGCAAATCAACACCACGGCGATTGTTGAGACTGGAGATGTGATTTCCGGTCACGCTCAGGATGACGCTGCGGATACTGACGTCGCTCCGTTCTTCGGCACGGAAAAGGGCGTCCTGCAGGCAGGTTTGCACCTGGCGCAGATCGATGATCTCGCCTTTGCGCACACCACGGGAGGGCGCGATACCGGTGCCGAGGATTTTGATCGTGCCGTCGGACTTCACTTCCCCCACAACCACCGCGATTTTGGTGGTTCCGATTTCCAATCCTACATGGATCTCGTTGCGTGGCATGACAGTGGGTCTGGGTGATGATTCGGTTCTTCTGGCGGCGAAAATGCCCATTATGCCAGAGATTAGCGGCGATTCAAGATCGCACGCACATCCGGCGTGGATCGGTTGTTGGCGGGCACGGAATTGGCCGTTCCGTCGGGCGGGGTCGCCTCGCGGGCCCGGCGCACGGGCACTTTTTCCGTGGCGGCCAAGCGGATGGCGACGTTTTTGCGGGGGAGCAGGTTCGCAAAGGTGATCGTCTGGTCGAGGCGCTGGAAATGCTCGATCATGAGGACGAGGCGCCGGAAGTCCTCGATCGGCTCCTCGGGGCTCAGCCAGGCGGTTTCCCCGTTTTCGAGGGTGATTTCGAGGGCGTAACCGTTGCGCACGGCCACCTCGGCGAGCCGGGGCAAGGTGGCATCGTTGGACCGGTCCAGATCCGTGACCAGTTCCAGGGCGGCGCGGGCGTTGCCCGGCGGCAAAATCGTGCCGGGTTCCAGGCCGGTCGCGTCCACGAGCTCGATCACGGCCAGACCGAGCAAATCGGGAGCCAGCGACTCGCAGCGGAAAAGCCGTCCATCCTCATCCACGAGCAATCCGCTGGTCGCGGTGCGCGCCCTCCATCCGGCGGGCAGACAGGAAATCCAAGCCACCGGAACACGTTCGCGCAAGGTGATGCGGAGGGCATCGGGGAGGATACGTTCCACCTCAATGGATTCAACCTGGGGCAAAGCGAGGGCTTTTTCCCGTATGCTCTTCAGATCGTATTCGAGAAGATTCGATCGCTCACGCACTCCCGTGGCGGCCATCACTTGGGGACGCTCGATCCTGCCATTTGTCACCACCTCGACGCGATTGAGGGTGAAATGTTCGCTCTCAACGAAGGCGCGGATGAACGCGTGCCGGAGCATCAGTCCGACGACCACCACCGCGATGAGGACCACGGCGATCTGGAAACCAAAGGCATAGAGCTTCGAACGACGGGCCACCCGGGCGCGCGTATTCTCGTTCGTGCGGACTTTGATCAACACGTTGATGTCGTCCGGCTCCTTGGCCGGCTCTTTTGTCTTGCGGCGTCGGTTCATGCGGTTGTAGGTGGGCGGGTGTCGAGGGAAAGACGGATGATTTCACGGCAAAGTTGGGTGAAGGAAATTCCAGCGGCGGCGGCCGCTTTCGGAAGAAGGCTGCTTTCGGTCATACCCGGGATGGTGTTGACTTCGAGCACCCAAGGGCGGTTTGCCGCGTCCAGCAGCACATCAACGCGTGAATAGACGGCTCCATTCATGGCGCGATGGGCGGCGAGAGCCGCGGCGCGCACGGCTTCGGTGGCTCCGTCGGGAAGATCCGCCGGGCAGTCGTAATCTGAACCACCTCCCGTGTTCATCCAAGGATATTTGTTCGATAGATCGTAAAATCCGCTGCGGGGCCGGATCTCCACCACGGGCAAGGCCTGGTTTCCGAGAATACCGACCGTCAATTCCTTCCCTGCGACAAAGGACTCGCACACCGCCTCCGCGCCGAAGCGGAAGACGTCGGCGAGCGCGGAGTCAATCTGATCGGCGGACTTCACAATATGGACCCCGACACTGGATCCCTCGCGGGGCGGCTTGATGACGATCGGCAAGGGCAGGGATGGTCCCGAACCGTCCGTCGTGAGTATTTCATGCGCGGGAGTGGGCACACCGGCGGCAATGAATGCGCGTTTGGCCTCCAGTTTGTCGAACGCGAGTCGGCTCGCCGCCACACCCGCGCCGGTGTAAGGAATACCGCGCCGCTCCAGCTCGGCCTGGATCCCTCCATCTTCGCCATAGGTGCCGTGAATGGCGATGAATGCGAGCCCGGTATCGGCGGGCAACTCGAAGCCGGGGCCCTCAACCACAACTCCCACGGCGGGCAAACCATCGGCGGCCAGCGCGCGCGCGATGCTTTCGCCCGTGCGCAGCGAGACGTCTCTTTCGGATCCCGGACCGCCCATGAGCACGGCGATGGATCCGGAAGGAAGATCCGGGATGGATGATGGTGTCATGTTCCTTTAAAAGTGCAGCTCTTCTTCGCCGATGACTTGGACTTCGGTTTCGAGGGCGATGGAGCGTTCATCGCGGGCGCGGCGTTTGATCAATTCGATGAGTTGCAGGAAATCACGTGCCGAGGCATTCCCTTCGTTCACCAAAAAGTTGCCGTGCAGGTTGGAAACCACGGCATTGCCAACGCGGAGTCCTTTTAATCCGAGCTCGTCGATCAGCTTGCCAGCCGGAGACTCCGCCGCGTTCTTGAAGAAGCAACCAGCGCTGGCCGCCACCGGCTGGGTGGTTTGCCTCTTCATTTTCGAGGCAGTGAGCAGGGCATCGATTTCTGCACTCGGCGTGTCCGCGTTCCCTTGGAACGTCGCGGCAAGGGCGAAGGACTTCTCGAGGGTCGGAACATGGCGGTAGGTCGCTCCGAGATCCGCGGCCGGCACTTCCGTCAGCCCGTCTTGGCCGAGGACAAGCACGGATGTAGTCTGATCAAAGGTTTGCACGCCCATGGCCCCGGCATTCATACGCAATCCGCCACCGACCGTTCCGGGAATCCCTTCCATCCATTCGAATCCTCCGATTCCATGTCCGCGGGCCGCCCAGGCGAGTGCTTTGAACCTCACCCCGGCGCCGGCACGGAGCTGGCCGCCTCCAAGATTCTCGATGGCGAGGAATTCCCCGCGCCCGGGATGGATGACCACTCCGGAAATTCCGCCGTCGCGCACGAGCAAATTGGAACCACGGCCAATCACACGGTAAGGCACTCCGTTTTCCGTGCAATGACGGGTGATGGCCACGAGGCCTTCGAAGGTGGATGGTTCGACCCAGAATTGCGCGGGACCGCCCACCAGAAGAGTGGTGTGTTTGCGCATCGGTTCGTAGAGGCGGGCCACCAGATCAGGTTCCCCGCTCGCATCGATAATCGCATCAAGGGTGGCGAGATCGCGGGCGAGCGGCCGCGCGCATTCGTGCACATTCCCGGCTCCCAAGGTGATCGCGAGATCGCCGGGACGGAGTTGGTTGCCCAGAGCGAGCCGGCAAGACTGCAGGGAAGGCAGGAACCGCGCTTTGAACCTTCCCGTGTGTTCATTGATCGCATTCGCGATCATTCCACCATCCACACCCGGAATCGGCGCTTCGCTCGCCGCGTAAATATCAGCCACGAAAACCATGTCGGCATGCGCAAAGCAGGAAGCGAAAGAATCCTTCAACTTCGCAGTGCGGGAATAACGATGGGGCTGGAAAATCGTGAGCAAACGCCGGCGTTGCTGGGCCCTGCCCGCCGCGAGGGTGGCGGCGATTTCCGTCGGATGGTGGCCGTAGTCATCGACCAGGAGAAAGCGCTCCGAACGATAACGCGTCTCGAAGCGGCGGCGAGCCCCGCGGAAATCAGCGAGGGCTCCGCGGATGGAGTCGGCGGCAACCCCGAGTTCCGAGGCGAGGGCAATCACCGCGAGAGCGTTGGAGATATTATGGCGACCGGCGATCCCGAGGGTGAATTCACCGAGGGATTCGCCACGCGCGAGCACCTCGAACCTGGAACCGGTCGCTTCCATGCCCACCCGGATGGCCCGGTAGTCCAGATTTTCCCCGAAGCCATAGGAAACCGCCCGCTCATAACCGCCGCAGACAGCGAGAGCGCCCTCATCATCACCACAATAAATGATTTTCCCGGAGGTCTGGTTGCAAAGGGTTCGGAAAACCTCGGCAATGGCATTCCAGTCCTTGTAGTGATCCAGATGTTCCTCCTCGACATTGAGGATGATTGAATGGGCGGGAGTGAACTCGACCAACGTGCCGTCGCTCTCATCCCCTTCGGCGACGAAATGCCGCCCCGCTTCGTCCCAATTCGCGTTGGTTCCGAGGATGGGAATTTCCGCACCCACATAGTGGCCCGGATGCAAACCGGCGACACGAAGCGCGAGCGCGCAGAGGGATGAGGTGGTGGTTTTCCCATGTGTTCCCGCGACAATGATGCCATCGCGACGCCGGGTGATGGCAGCAAGTGCTTCGGCACGACGCACCAGAGGAATCTTGGCCAGCAAGGCGGCATCCCAGGCCACGTTGCCGGGTTTGATGGCGGATGAATAGATCACCGCGTCACAGCCCGCGATGGCGGCGGCGGTATGAGGACTGGAAAACCGGAGGCCGAGGGATTGCAATCGTTGGATCTCATCCGAAGACACCCTATCCGACCCGCTCACCTCGTGGCCGAGTTGCAAGAGCAGACCGGCCAACCCGCTCATACCGGAGCCGGCCACACCCAGCAGGTGCAGTCGCAGACAGCTCGCACTGCCGGAAATTTCCTGGAGGATGCGGTCTTTCATGCGAGAGAAGATTGGATAACCTCGGCCATGGTCTCGGCGGCGTCGGGATGGGCGAGTCCGCGCATGGCAGCGGACATTTTTTGAAGAAGAGTTTCGTCACTCCACCACTGCCGGAGGAGAGCGGCAAGGGAAGGACCGGTGAGCCGGGACTCCGGCAGCAATTCCGCCGCGCCGGCGGAAACAAAGGCTTTTGCATTGGCGGTCTGATGATCTTCGGCCGCGTACGGATAAGGGACCAACACGGCTGGCAATCCGACCATGGCCAACTCGGAGAGAGTCGAAGCGCCTGCCCGTGCGACGGCAACATCCGCGCAGGCGTAAGCCGCCGGCATTTCGCGGCAAAACGAAAGCACACGCACGGTATGCGGCAACCCGCGATCACGAAGATGCGCGAGCGTGCCTTCGTTGTCGGTCGCGCCGGTGAGGAGAATCGCCTGCACGATCGACGGATCAAATCCCGCCAGCGCTTCCACGGCCGAGCGATTGAGCGCGCGCGCTCCCTGGCTGCCGCCGAGCACCAGCACGGTCTTCTTCGCTGGATCCAGATCAAAATGCCGGGCCGCTTCCGCGCGATCCGGCAGATTATGGAACTCCTTGCGAATGGGTGTGCCCACCACTTGCGTGCGGGCCTTCCCGAGATGGGATGCCGCATCGCCCAAACCGAGGAATACGGTATTCGCCAAGCGGGCCGCCGCTTTGGTGGTTTTTCCCGGGATGGCATTGGAGTCGTGCAGATAAACGGGCAGTCCGCCCAAACGCCCCGCGAGCACCGGCATCATGGCCGTGAACCCGCCCATTCCCAAAACGGCGCCGGTTGCGTTGGCCGACATCGCGGCGTGGCTGCGCGAGAGTGCTTTCCATGATCCGGCGACAAATGCGAACATCGCCGGGCTCCACGGTTTGGGCATCGGTCGCGCCGGCAAGGGAAGGAACTCGAGATCGCCATAGCCTTGCGCGGCCGTGCGGTCCACCGCCTTCTCCGAGATGGCCAGCAAGGTGTGCACGCCGCGGGCCCGCAATGATTGCGCAACGGCGATCCCGGGGAACAAATGTCCACCGGTGCCGCCGCAGGCAATGAGCACGGATGAACGGGTGGACATGGCGTGGTTGTGGATACTGGAGTGAGGTTAGAGACGAGGAGTGATAACCGGTTCGGCAAAGATCACATTCTTGCGTCCGGTTTCGATCGCGAAACCCTGCCGGTGGATATTGATCAGCACGCCAATCATGAAGAAAAGCATGAGAACACTCGATCCGCCGTAGCTGATGAATGGCAGTGGCATTCCTTTGTTAGGCAGCAGGGCCGTGGTGACCATCAGGTTGATGAGAGCCTGGCATCCGATGATCCCGACAATACCCGCTCCCATAGCCCGACCGAAAGTATCAGGAGCCGAGGAGGCGATGAGCATTCCCGACATGACGAGCATGACAAACAGCAGGACGACGGTGAGCGTTCCCGCCAGACCGAATTCCTCACCGATCATCGGGAAGATGAAATCAGTGTGCGCGTAGGGCATGTAGAACATCTTCTCTACCCCATTGCCATAACCCCGGCCCTCCAAACCTCCCGAGCCGAGGGCGATGAGCGAACGCCATTGTTGCAGACCCTCGCCGAGCCGATGCGCCTCCAGATTCATGAAGGCGGTGAGCCTGCCCATACGCTCGGGAATAAAGACCACGGCGGCGCCTAGAGCCGCACCGCCGAGCAATCCCGCGCTGGCCAGGTGCCACAGTTTCACCCCGGCGGTGAACATGACCAGAAACACCACTCCACCCAACAACGCTGCTGTTCCAAGATCCTTTTCAAACGCGACGAGCAGGATAAGAACCACCGGCACGAGCCACGGCTGGAGGTAGCCTTTCCAAAACTCGCCCGTGCGCAAGGGATGGCGCGCATACCACCAGGCCAACCAGCAAATGACGGCGAGCTTCCCGACTTCCGAAGGCTGCATCACGAATTTTTTAACCCCGATGAAGCCGAAGTTGACCCAACGGGTTTCCCCGTTGGCCTCGACTCCGAATGGCGAATAGCAAAGAGCCAACAAGATCGCGGCTCCGCCGACAAGCCATGGAGTGAACTTCTCGAGAAGATGGTAGTCAATGAGGGAAGCTACCCCGCATACCACCAAACCCGCGACGATGAAGATACATTGCTTCTTCAAACCGCTCATGCCCTCGGCTGTTCCATCGGTGGCGTAGGCACCGGTGCTGGCCAGCATGAGAATCCCAATTCCGGCGAGACAAAGCACGCAGAACAGGAGGACAATCGAGCGGATATTGGAAGGATGGAAGGTCATGAAGCGGGATGGCGTGAACGAAAATGGGGCGTTTTGCCCTCAATTTCTCCCGGGAATGGTCAGTTTCGTGCCCTGACGCACGCGGTTGGCATTCGTGATGCCATTCGCCTTGAGGAGATTGTCCACCGAGACGCCGTAGCGCTGGGAAATCGCCCAGAGCGTTTCACCGGCTTTGACGACGTGTTCATCCTGGCCTCCACGGGCTGGCGCTTCGACGCGGGTGGCGATCGCGGGCGTGGTCCCGCTTTCAACCGCGACAGCGCGGGCAACTCTCGTCTCGCCTCCAGTGGTCACTGGAACGGCGGGAGCGGGCACGGGCACTTCCACCGCACGCGCGACCGGCACGGGAGCACCGGGACGGGTTGCAGCGACGCCAGTATTGTTGCCTTGGGGCGCTGCGTTTGCCTCGGCTGGGGGAATCACCAGATTCATTCCCTCGCGGAATGGATTATCGGCATTGAGACGATTGGCACGCGACAGGGCATCGCGGGAAACCCCATGCATGCTCGCAATCATATCGAGCGTCTCGTGGGGACGCACAAGATGGCGGGGCAATCCGGCGAGGGCCGGATCATCCTGGCGAATTCCCTCACCAGGAACGGGAGCAGCGTCCTGCGACGAACGCTGCGTGCCGGCATCGGCTCCAGCGAAGGCCTTGTCGGAGTCCTTCTCGAGGAATCGGAACAACATGACCCCGCCCACCACGGCCACGTGGAGGAACAGAATGACCATGAAGGCGGTCGAGAGTTTGATACTGGGGACATCACTGTCCCAATCATGCTCCTGCACGGCGGTCGCTGGAAGCCTTTTGGGCTTCGAGAAGATCTTGTGCAGAAGCCCGTCGGTGCGCGTCGGGCGCTTTTGTGTGCGTTGGTCTTGTTTCATGGTTTGGCTCCAGGGTTGGGATTCTAAGACGAAAGGTTGCTGGCGATCATTCGGAATACTTCGCCACGGTGGTTGTAATCACGGAACATGTCGAAGGAGGAGGTGCCGGGAGAAAGCAGCACGCGATCGCCCGGGCGGGCGAGCCGACGCGCGAGAAGGACGGCCTCTTCGAGGTCGGCGGCACCATGATTTTCCACTCCGGCAAAAATCCCGCGCAGTTTCGGCCCGATTTCTCCGATCGCGATCACGGCCCGGCAGGTGGTTCCGACCAGTCCTACCAGCTCCGAATAGTCGAGCCCTTTCTCTTTGCCACCGGCGATCAGGATGGCCTGGTTTTTCTCGGCGGAAAGGGCGGTTTCGAGGGAATGCAGGTTGGTTGATTTCGAATCGTTGATATAATCGACCCCATCAAGATGGCGCACTCTTTCATAGCGGTGCGGGGGAGTTTGAAGACGGGCGAAGACTTCCCGCGCGGCTTCATCGCCGACTCCAGCCGCACGGGCCGCCGCCCACGCGGCGAGAAGATTGGCGTGGTTGTGACGTCCGCGCACGGCCACATCATCCAAGGCCATGATCGGTTCGCCATGACGGCAGATGTTTCCATCCCTGATTTCCCAATCGGCCGGACCATCCACCGCGAAGGTGACCACCCGCGCTCCGCTGGCGGTGGCGCGCTCGACTTCACAGGGCGGAACGATTGCCGTATCGGTCGACCGCAGGTTGCGATAGATATTTTCTTTCGCGAGGCGGTAGTCCATGAGATCGCGGTAACGATCCATGTGATCGGGCGCGAAGTTCAACCACACCGCGACATCGGGGCGGAAAGTCCCGATGGTTTCCAATTGGAATGAACTCAACTCGAGTGCGAGGGCATCCGCTTCCGGGTGTTGGAGAACGACTTCAGCCAAGGGCAATCCGTGATTTCCTGCGGCTAGGGCGCTGAATCCCCCCGCGAGAAGGAGATCGCGAATCATTTCCGTGGTCGTGGTTTTCCCATTCGTGCCGGTGATTCCGACCACATATCCACGATAGAACCACGATGCGAATTCGATCTCGCCTATCGATGTTTCGGCAAGCGTGCTCATCGCCTTGCCCCAACCAGTGGTCAAATCAATTCCGGGGCTCGCGATCAACAACGGGAAGGAACGCCCGCAGGTCAATCCGGCCTCCTCGCCTGCGATGAACTCGAGCCCTGGCAGCAATTCCGTGGCACGGGCGCGGGCTTTCTCGGCGGCTGAACCTTCGGCGCCATCGAACATTACCGGAATCGCTCCTTCGCGGCGCGCCAGAGCCGCCGCGGCAAGGCCGCTGCGCCCGCCGCCGAGAATGGCGATTTTCCGGTTGTGGAGAGGAATCATGTTCAACGTAGTTTCAGTGTCGCGATGCCGAGGATGGCGAAAAGAAAGGAGAGCATCCAGAAACGAAGGATGACCTGGTTCTCATGCCAGCCCATCAACTCGAAATGGTGGTGGATGGGTGCCATCCGGAAAATGCGCTTGCCGCGCAATTTGAAACTGCCGACCTGGAGGATCACCGACATCGCTTCCATCACGAATACCCCGCCCACGAGCACGAGTAGGATCTCCTGGCGGGTGCAAATCGCTATCGCGCCGAGACCTGCGCCCAGACCAAGCGATCCGGTGTCGCCCATGAAGACGCTGGCGGGATGGCAATTGAACCAGAGGAATCCGAAACCGGCGCCCACAAGGGCGGCCACGAAAATGGACAGCTCTGCCAACTCGGGATGAAATGGCAGACGGAGGTATTCCGCGATGGTGACGGTGCCGGAGGCGTAGGCCATGAAGCCGTAGGTGCAGGAGGAAGTGATCGTGCATCCGGCGGCAAGTCCGTCGAGTCCATCGGTGAGATTGACCGCATTGGAGGCACCGACGATCACGAGCATGAAGAAAGGAAGACACCACCAGCCCATGTCGGAAACGGCCGGGAATTTGTTGAAGGGAAAGTGCAGTGCCCGCATGAATTCGGATGTGTCCTGGCGGAGGTACAGGTACGCACCTGCCGAGAGGGCGAGGATGGAGAGGAAAAGCAGTTTCAATCGCCCGGCCAAGCCGTCCGATTTTTTCTTCCGCACCTTCAGATAATCGTCGGCGAATCCGATCGCGCCTCCGCCCAGCAGCACGGCAAGGCAAACCTGCACGAAGGGATTGTCGGGACGGGCACAGAGCAGTGTCGCCATGGCCACCGTGCCGAGAATGAGAATGCCTCCCATGGTGGGTGTGCCCGCTTTACCCTGGTGTAACTCGGCGAGTTTGTGGACGACGGCGGCCGAACGGAAAGGCTGGCCGGCTTTCACCGCCACCAACATCCGGATGACATGGGGACCGAGCCAGAGACTGGCAAGGAAGGCAACCAGACAGGCGAGGGCGGCGCGGAAAGTGATCGATTCAAAAAGGCGCAAGACTCCCAGATGCTCGCGCAGTTCATGGAGGTAATACATCATACCGTCACCTCCTTCTCCAGATCGCGGAGCACCAATTCCATCGCCGAACCACGGCTGCCCTTGACCAAAAGCACATCACCTTCGCGTAGCTCGCCCGCCAGCCAGTGCGCGCACGAAGCATGATCGGGAAACCATTTCGAGCCGGAAGCGGAGTTCGCAATACCACGCGCGCGTTCTCCGACGACGATGACAAATTCGAGATTGAGCGAGGCGGCATGGCGGCCGACCTCGTCGTGCCCTTGGACGGCATACGCTCCCAATTCTCCCATCCCACCAAGCACCGCGAATTTCCTGCCCTCCGCGGGGCGAGCCTTGAGCGTGTCGAGGGCCGCTTTCATGGAATCAGGATTCGCATTGTAGCTGTCGTCGATAATGGCGACACCTCTCCAATCCCGCACGTTCAGGCGTCCGCCACCGGGCGTGCAACCCGCGAGAGCCGCCGCACCTTCGGCCAAAGGCACGCCTTCGAGCACACCAACGGCCAAAGCGAGCAAGGCATTCTGGATCATATGACTGCCAGGCACGGCCAATTCGACTTCGGCCAACTCATCACCATGCAGCACCGTGAAGCAAGCCCGGCCATCACTGGTAAAGCCCGGATTTACAGCGCGCACATCGCCACGACCAATACCCGTGGTGATCCGGCGACCGGTCGCGCGTTCGATGGCGAGTTCGGCCAAGGGTGATTCAAGATTGATCACGGCCACGCCATCACCTGGAAGTGCAGCGAAGAGGGAGAGTTTTTCCTCGGCAATGGCCTCGCGGGTGCCAAAAAATTCAATATGCGCGGTGCCGAGATAGGTCACCACCGCGATGTCCGGCCGGGCAATCGCGGCAAGTGCGGCAATCTCACCCGGATGGTTCATGCCGAGTTCATATACCCCGTGGCTGGCGGTGGGATCATGCGAGAGCATGGTCATCGGCAGACCGATATGGTTGTTCAAATTTCCCTTCGTGGCATGCGTCCGATGGCGCGCCAAGAGCACGGCGCGGGTGAACTCCTTGGCGGTGGTTTTCCCGTTGCTGCCGGTGATGGCAACGACGCGAGGGTTGATTTTATCCCGGTATCCGGAAGCGAGTGACTGCAAACCGGTCAAGGTATCCCGCACGGTGACGACAGCGATCCCGGCGGGCAGAGCCATGGACTCGCGCCCGACTTCGATCATCACGGCTATCGCTCCGCTGGCCGCAGCGGCGGCGGCATGATCATGGCCGTCGAATTTCTCGCCTCGCAACGCGATAAAGAGCGAGCCCTCGGGCACTGCCCGCGAATCGGTGGTGACAGCGCTGATGGTTTGATCGGAATTGCCGCCCGTGAGGGAACCACCGCAGAAACGGGCGACTTCGCGCAATGGAATGGGCAGCATCAGCGCACGCCTCCTTTCTCCTTGCGATCCCGATCGGCGAATCTCGCGACCTCGCGATCATCAAAAGGTGTCTTGACGCCCATGCTTTCCTGATAGGTCTCGTGGCCTTTGCCGGCTAACAAAACGATGTCATTTTCCCCGGCGAGAGCAAGGGCCAGATGAATGGCTTCCGCCCGGTCGGGCACGACCTTGTAATTGCGTCCGGTGATACCGGCTTCCATATCGCGCAGAATGGCGACGGGATCCTCGCTCCGCGGGTTGTCGGAAGTGAGGATACAGATGTTGCTCATTTCGCTGGCAATGCGCGCCATCATCGGGCGCTTCTCACGGTCGCGATCTCCACCGCATCCGACTACAGTGATGATCCGCGCGGGATTGATCCCGCGGAGGGTTTCGAGTGCATTCTCGATCGCATCGGGGGTGTGGCAATAATCGACGAAAACGCGGTAGGGGCGGTTCTCGACCACACTCTCCATCCGACCGGGGATCTGCGGGGCCTGGGCGAGATTCTGCACGGCCTCACGGAAGTTGAGATCAACTCCGTCGGCGGCGACCAGCGCGGCCACGGCATTGTAAACATTGAAGCGGCCGATGAGGGGAATCCGCACGAGGAATTCACGGCCTTTGGCCGTCAAGGTGAACTGCGTGCCGCGCAATCCGGCGTCCAGACGCAGGACGCGGAAATCAGCACGCGCGCCGAAACCATAGGTGCAAGTGCCGATGCGGCCCGCGAAATCACGCGCCATCCGCTGGCCGTGGATATCATCGATATTGATACCCATGAGGCCATCCTTGCCTCCCTGCTCCTTCTGGAGGGCGAGCATCATCGCAAGCCTCTGCTTCGCCTCGTAATACGACTCCATGGTGCCGTGGTAGTCGAGGTGATCACGGGATAAATTGGTGAAGATGCCCACATCAAAGCGGACATATTCCACCCGCTTCTGGGAGAGGCCGTGGGAAGAGACCTCCATGGCCACTCCTTTGCATCCGTTGTCGCGCATGGCGGCGAGCGCCGCGTGGATTTCGTGTGATTGTGGCGTGGTGCGTTCGACCGGAACACGCTTCAGACCATCATCGAGGAGAACCGTTCCGATGAGTCCGGCCTGGTGCCAGGCCTCCGTCATCAGATGATGCACGAGGAAGGTGGTGGTGGTTTTTCCATTCGTTCCCGTCACGCCCACTACCTTGAGATTGTGGGATGGTTTGGCGTGCAGCACATCCGCGACCCGGGCAAGGGCGCGGGCCGCATCTTTCACCTGGATGATCGGGACATTGGCATCACCGGTCTCCGCAAGACCTTCGGCAATCACCATTACCGCACCGGCACGGATGGCCTCGGGAATGAATTCGCGCCCGTCGATTTTCGAACCCGGCATGGCCACGAAAATTGCTCCAGGGCGCACGGCCCGCGAATCGCAGGTGACACGCGTGATGTCGGGATCCCCGAATCCGCGGACTTCGACGACCCCGTCGAGCTGGCTGATGAGAAAGGAGGAACGCATCGGGTGAATCAGGGCTCGGAGGAAGCGGTCTCGGGTAAGGGGCGATCCGGTGGCACTGCCATTTGTTCCATGGCGCGGGTGGCGACGCGCGCGAAGATGGGTGCGGCCACGGTGCCGCCGGCAAGCTTGACATGGTTCGAGGTGGGCTCGGAACAAACCACTACCGCGACGAGGCGGGGTTGTTCGGCAGGCAGGAAGCCCGCGAAGCTAACAACCGGGCGTTCCTTATCGTAGTTCTTCAACTCAACACTCCACCGGTGTGCCGTACCTGTTTTCCCGGCCACGGTGTAACCCGGCACATCGGCGAGTTTGCCAGTCCCGTTGGCGTCCACGACCTCGCGCATGCCGACGAGAAGCTGGCGGCAAGCTTTCGCGGAGGCCACACGGTGTTTCTCCTCACGTTGGTTTTCCCAGAGTAGTTTGCCATCGTTGTCCCGCACCTCGCGCACGACACGCGGACGCAAGAGCACACCGCCATTGGCGATGGCACAATAGGCATTCGCCAGTTGCACCGGCGTCACGCTCACAGAGTAGCCATAGGAACAACGGGAGAAGTCCACGATATTCCGCTCCTGTCGGACCAACCCCGCCACCTCGCCAGTCAGGCCCATTCCCGTGCGCTGGCCGAAGCCGAACCGGCGCACATACTCGTAATATCGATCCATACCCACCATGCGGGCGATTTTGAAGGTGCCGATATTGCTCGATTTCGCCAGAACCATCGCCACCGAAAGGTCGCCGTAATGGCCAACATCCCGTATCTGAACCGGACCATCGCTGTAATTCCCATTGTGGCAGAAGATCGACGTCGAGGGTGTTACGACTCCCGCATCCAAGGCCGCCAGATGTGCCACAATCTTGAAGGTGGATCCCGGCTCATAAAGATCCGAGAAAGCGAAATTGCGCCGTTCTCCCTCGAGGCTGTTGGGATCAAACGCAGGATAGTTGGCCAGCGCGAGCACATCAGCGGTCATCGGATCCATGAGAACGATGGCCGCATGTTTATATCCGAATTCCTGAAATCCCGCCGCCAATTCCTCTTCTGCGATGCGCTGGAGACCGGCGTCGACGGTCAGATAAAGATTGGAACCGTGCTTGACCGGGACTTCGCTGGATCGGTAGGCGGGGACTTGGCGTCCGCGCCGATCCACCATGAGTTGCCGATACCCCGGTGTTCCATTGAGCCACGACTCCATGTTGGCTTCCACGCCTTCGCAGCCCCGGCCCGACTTGTCGACAAACCCGAGAATGTGGCAAAGGCTCTGGCCCATCGGATAGTAGCGGCGCATTCCTTCTTCAAAGTAGATTCCCTGCACACCCCGTTCGGCGAAGGCCTGGCGGAGGGTCTGGACTTCCGGAGAGTCCAGTTGTTCCGCGAGCACCACTTGACGCCGACGCCCGAAATCGAGCGCCTCGCGTGTCATCTCGATACCACCCGGCAGATAGTCCGCCAAAACCGTCGCCACATATTCCAAATACTCCGCGCGGACCCGCTCCTCGTTCTTCTTGTCCATCTTGCCGTAGAGCCGACGGAGATCCGCCGGCTTCACTCCCCGAGCCCGTGCGAGTCCTTCGATAGCGACTTTTACATCTTCCAGATGATTGCGATCCGCCATCATGCTGAAGGACGGGCGATTGTGCACGAGTTGTTCGCCGTTGCGGTCGAAAATACAGCCGCGCCGGGCGGGCAGGACCTCACGCCGCGCATAATCCCCTTCCGCGCGCTCGAGCCACTTTTCGTGCTGGGCCACCTGCACGTTGAGCAGCCGCAAGGACACAAGCGTGAATCCCGTCACCACGCACATGGCGGCGACGATCAGTCGGAACCGGATTTTCGATTGCAAAGGCACTGGCTTCATCGACGGGCGGGAACGGAAGTGGACCCCATGGCCATTCCTTCATTGCGAGATTTTGTTTCCGGCAGGTAAACCGGCGAACGGGCGGGAATCTTCACCAGCGAGGTCCCGCGGCTGCGAAGGCGCAGCTCCAGCGAGGCATTGGTAAGCATCGCACCTTGCTGCGCTTGCAAACTCACCAACGTTGTCTCGATGTCGGACATTTCCCGCTTCATCGCGTCCATGCGCTGGCGCGATTCATTCATGCGCTGCTTGACGACCACATGGACGCCGAAGACCGCAACCAACAATACCACCCAGATGACAAAGGGCAGCATCGCGCCCATGCCAGCGGCACGGCGGGAAAGATTTTTTTCACGTTTCATATCAGGAAGGGATGTCGGATAACTTCTCGGCCACCCGCAACTTGGCGCTCCGGGCTCTGGGGTTGCGCGCGATTTCCGCCGCCGATGCTTCGATCGGATGCCGGCTCAAATCGCGGTAACAAAATTCCGGGTTCGCACGCGGCTCCGGCCACTCCGGGCGATCCAAGGTCGCACGCGCTCTTTCCCGCACGTGGTTTTTGCAAAGTCTGTCCTCTAGAGAGTGGAAGCTGATCACCGCGAAACGTCCTCCCGGTCGCAGCCATGTCGGTACTGCGGCCAAGGCCGCCACCAGCGCCGCCAACTCGCCATTCACCGCCATGCGCAGGGCTTGGAAAACCCGCGTGCCCGGATGATGGCCACTCTTCCGCCCGAGGGCGGACTCGAGCACGTTGGCCAATTCCAAGGTGGTCTTAAGGGGTGCTTTGGCACGCGCCGCGACCAGCGCCCTCGCAGCCCGCCTCGCCTGCGGCTCTTCGCCGAAATCCCGGAAAATCCGGGCCAGTTCCTCTTCCGTGGCATGGTTGACCAACTCGGCGGCAGTGATGCCATCGTCGCGGCCCATCCGCATGTCCAACGGTCCCTCGCGCAAGAACGAGAAGCCGCGCTCCGCCGTGTCCAACTGGTGGGAAGAAACCCCGAGGTCCAAGAGAATGCCATCAAATGGCCCGACACCGGCTTCCCGGCACAGTTCGGGAAAGCAGGAAAAATTCCCCTTCAAAGCGCGGAAATGGGTGCTGTAAGCAGCCAACCTCTTCCCAGCCGCCGCCAAAGCCTCGGGATCGCGATCTATTCCGACCACATCCGCGCCCTTGGCCAACAGGCGTTCGGAATGACCGCCACCACCCAAGGTCAGATCCAGAAAAATTTTTCCCGGCCCGGGCTGCAAAGAGTCCGTGACCTCGTCCGGCAGCACCGTCTCATGGCGAAACTCCACCCCCCCTCCCCCTCCGGAGATGAAGAAGCAAGGCCAGAGCGGCCACCACCGCCCCGTATGAATACCTTGGAACACCGATTTCATACGATAACCTTGCCTTTCACCCTTTGGAATCCGGCCTTGGCTTGCGAAGCGCGCACGGCATGGCGGTCCGGCGACCGCACCTCGATGCGCGCGCCCAACCCAACCATCACAACCTTCTGCGAACCCCCGGTCAGTCCCAATCTGGCGACGTAGTCCGCCGGAAGCACCAATCGTCCCTGCGCATCCATCGGGCAGGGCTGCGAGGAATAAAGCTCCTCCCGGAATCTCAAGGCATCCTCGCGGGAGATCTCGGCCGTGTTTAAGGCCGCCTGCCCCATGCGCATCATTTCCTCGCGGTCCAGCAGCCAGATCACCCCGTCCTCATCATCAAAATAGGCCATCAGGCCATCCATCCCCTCCTCCCGGAAAGCCGCCGGCACCGTGACACGATTCTTCGCATCCAAAACTGGATCGAATTTCCCGAAAAATCGGTCGTTAAATGGGTGAGATTCCATTGCCGGCGTGTCGAGCAGGGGGCCGATTTCACCATTTTTCCCCACTTTCCCCCACATTGAGCCATTTTCTACCTTTTCCGTCAAACTTTTATTAGGCCAAAGGCAGATTTTTCGCAGAAATTTTGAGCCATTTCACCCCGGATGGGCGGATGCGGGGGGAACCGCCTTGCACCCGGTGCTTTGCGTGGCCATAGTCCAGATCTCGGGCGACCCTTGAATTCCCGGTCTGGCCCGGCCAACCAAAGCCACTTCAAACCATGCCTGTCGCCACTCCGAAACAATACGCCGCCATGCTTGATGCCGCCCAGAAGGGTGGATATGCCTATCCCGCCATCAACGTCACCAGCCTCCCCACCCTGAACGGCGCCCTCAAGGCCTTCGCAGAATCAAAATCCGACGGGATTATCCAGGTTTCCACCGGTGGCGGCCAGTTCGCTTCCGGCACTGCCGTCAAAGATATGGCTCTCGGTTCGATCGTGCTCGCCGAAGCCTGCCATCGCCTCGCCGAACGCTACAACATCCTCGTCGGCCTCCATACCGACCACTGCCAGCCCGACAAGGTCGGGACATTCCTCATGCCGCTGATCGAAGAGACCCGCCGCCGCCGCGCTGCCGGACTCGGCAACCTCTTCAACTCCCACATGCTTGATGCTTCGTCCCTCCCCCTGAAGGAAAACCTCAAGCTCTCCCGCGAACTGCTTCAGATCTGCGCCGAAAACGAAATCATCCTCGAAGTCGAAGCCGGGGTCGTCGGTGGCGAAGAGGACGGCGTCGATCACGGTGACCAGCCTAACGAAAAGCTGTATACCACTCCGGAGGACATGCTGGAGGTTTACGAATCCCTCAAGGGCATCGGTCGTTACATGTTCGCCGCCACCTTCGGCAACGTGCATGGCGCTTACAAACCGGGCGCGGTCAAGCTTCGCCCCGACATTCTCAAACAAGGCCAGGATGCGGTGATGGCGAAATACGGGAAAGAAGCGGAATTCGATCTCGTCTTCCACGGCGGCTCCGGTTCGTTGCTTGAAGAAATCCGCGAGACCCTTGATTACGGTGTCGTGAAGATGAATATCGATACCGACACCCAATACGCCTTCACCCGCCCGATTGCCGAACACATGTTCAAGCATTACGACGGCGTGCTCAAAATCGACGGCGAGGTCGGCGACAAAAAACACTACGACCCGCGCTCCTACCTCAAGGCCGGGGAACAAGGTCTCTGCGTTCGCATGAAACAAGCGTGCGACGACCTGCTCTCCACCGGCAAGACCATTTGCGGGACAGTTTGACCACCTTTGCGGTGGCTCATGCCTTTTGTTTCGCGCCCCTACCGGAAATCGGCAGGGGCGCGAATTTGTTTATGGCGAACGAACATCCCAGGCATCGGCAATGCCTCATTTCGTTCTGGCGGCTGGATCCTGAATAGCATGGCGGGTCGGCGTCATGATCCGCGATACCCTGGCTACCAACTCGAAAAATATCTTCATGGGCATGAGCGGAACCAATACCTACCGCTGGACACGCCGCACCACTACCGGGGGCAACACCTCCACCACCAACAACAGCACCGGGACCGTGCCCAACACCTGGGTTCGCCTCGTGCGCAGCGGCACCACCATCACCGCATTCAAGAGCACCAACGGCACCACCTGGACCACCGTGGGCAGCACCACCAGCACCACCTTCGCCTCCACCTGCTACATCGGCCTGCCGTGGGCAGCGGTAGCACCACCACCCTCAATACTTCCCAATTCAGCAATGTCAGCGTGACCCCCTGAGGCACGGTCCAAAGGGTTAGCGCAAATCGCGGCTCCGGCCGACAAAAGACATCGCCTGCTTGTCACCCCGCAAATCAAATATGCGTGGGTGAGTAAAGCTCAGTGCTCATCCTCATTTCGAGAGATGGTGTGACGGCCCTACCGTGTCACTGACCGATCGGTTCCACGTTGGTCAGCTTGACCACAACCGGGTTTGGCCAAAGGGAATTGTTGTAGATGCGCTGGGCGAGCATGATGTCGAGATGCACACCATCGGCATTCTGGACGAATTTGGGTGCGGCGTCGGCTTTGGGAGAATACTCCAGGATTTTCCCGTCATGGCCGAGCACGCTGATCTGCGTCTTGTCGGTGGCCTTGACCGATTTCAAGACGAAACTCTTGCGTTTTCCTCGCATCCACTCCCCTTGACCGGTCAGATAGACATAGACGATCTTGGGATCATCCGCCGATCGGGTGAACCATAACGGGCCTTCGTTGGTTACATGCCAAGGCCTGACCCGGTAAATGGCCTCGTCGTTGATGAACATCCAGAGTCCCAGTTCGCGAATGATGCGCTCCTGTTCGAAAGGAACCACGCCCGAGGGCTCGGGGCCGACATTGAGCAAAAGGTTGCCGCCTTTGGCCCGCGTCTCGATCAACATGTTGATCAATTCGGTGCCCGATTTGTATTTTTCGTTGGTGGGTTTGAATTGCCATTGGGTGCCGAGGGTGAAGCACGCTTCCCACGGCTCGGGCAGCATCTTTTCCGGCAATTTCTGCTCCGGTGTCGCCATGGCCCCACGGGTCACCAGGGTATCCGGCTGGAGTTTCCATGCGAGATCACGAATGCCATTCGGCTCGCCGTCGATGAAGAGATAATCAACTGCGCCGTAGTTGGTATAGAGTTCCTCAATCTGTGCGAGGTTGTGCTTCATCAGATCCGGATTCTTGGTCGGCAGGACCCGTTGGTCGCCGCCCGGCCTGTAACGAGAAATTGGAATCCCTTTTTGGTGTAACAACCAGAAATCATCCGGCGAAAAATAAAATCCGACTCCGAGTCCTGCCTCACGGAAAGCATCTGCGTATGTCTTGGTGATATCCTTCCCATAAGGCGTGTGCCCGATCGAGAAGTCCGTGGTCTTGGTGTGAAACATGCAGAAACCACTGTGGTGTTTGTTGGTGAAAACGGCGTATTTGAATCCACACAACTTCGCCAGTTCCGCCCACTCGACCGGATCGTATTTCCTCGGATTGAAGGATTTCGGCAGTTCCCCGAAAAATCGGCGGGCGTATTTCTCGTCCGCCCCGACCAGACTGTGGCTGATCACCGAACCAATCTGGGAATCAATCGACCAATGGATGAACATGCCCAACGCCTGATCACGGAAGGCTTCCAGCTTTTCCGGTTTGTTGAGAATCTCCCCCCGCGCCGCCGCCTCGTCGTCGGCGTTCTGATCGGCAACGGCCTTCACGCGAGGCGCGGTGCCAAGGAGGAAAACGAATAATGCGAGAAGGGTGGTCATTTTCATCTTATTTGACTTGGGGATGGAGTGCGGGGGCAAGGGAAACCCGGGATGATCTACGGAGAAAACCGGATGAATCTTCAGGGATTCAGCAGCAAGCGCCGTTGGTCTAGGGATACTTAGAAAAACGGTCTCTCTTTGTCGGTGAATCGCAACGGAAAACCTTAACCCATGAATGCAGGGGGTATTCCGCTTCCATCCCTAGGGCGAAGGCAAAGCGCAGCTACTGGCGGCACTCGGACACGCCGTAGTGCTTGCCGATCGCGACCTGTCCGTGTGTGGCACTTATCTCGCGGGGGCCAACGATGGGACCTTCTTCGCGCGAGTAAGGGAGTGGATCGGGGTTTCTAAGGGCCCGTTTCGCGACACGCGCTGCTTCATCAGCACCGGAGAAAAGGACAATCTCGTTTCCAAATCGCATGTGGGCTCTGTGGTCTCCAGCCTGCGCGCCGGAGGCGTTCGCGACATCCGGGAGGAGTGGTTCGAGGGCGACCACGGTATGAATCGCGAGCATATCACCGAGGGTCTGCAGTGGTTCACGGAAAGTCTAACGAAGAAAAAATAACCGGGTGAACAGGCAGGGGCAAGCCGGCACTCGATTCACCACTCCATGGGCACGCCCTCGGTGAGCACATGGACGCGGCTCTGGAATTCGCGACGACGTGCGTCGGCGAGCAAGCGTTGCACGGGTTCGTGAGGGGCCTCGTTGCCGAGGGGAAAACTGCCATAATGCATCGGCACCATGTGGGCGGCCCCGAGATCCTCAAAAGCCTGGAGGGCTTCTTCGGGATTCATGTGCACGTCGCGTCCGCTTGGTGCCTCATAGGCACCGATGGGCAGGAGGGCGAGATCGATCGCATAGGAGGCACCGATGGTGCGGAATCCATCGAAGTAAGCCGAGTCACCGCAGTGGAAAATTGATTTGCTGCCTGACATGATCACGTAGCCGCCGTAGTCGCGGTGGGTATCGTGAATGTAACGCGCACCCCAATGGTGGGCGGGCGTGTGAACGATGCGGAGACCGTTGTTCGTCCACTCCTCCCAGATCCCCATTTCAATCACCTGGGAGAATCCGAGCGAGCGCACCAGCGCGGCCGAACCACGCGGCACCACGATGCCATGGCGGGCGTTGATGGCACGCAGGGATTTTTTGTGGAGGTGGTCGTAGTGTGCGTGGGTCACTAGCACGGCATCGAGCGGCGGAAGATGATCCAGTGGGATGCCGGGCAGGCGGATGCGTTTGATAATTCCGTGCCAAAGCGCCCAGTTCGGATCGACCAGCACATTGTGGCAGGAGGTCTGCACAAGAAACGAGGCATGGCCAATCCACGTCACCCGGATATTCCCTTCCGACGGGGGAGAAAAATCCGGACGCAAGGACTCCCCGCCGCGGGCTCGGAAAATGCCGGGCACGATATGCTGGCGGAGCAGCCGATAATTCCGCTTCGGCCACCCTTTCTTGAGCAGAAGGCCGGAATAGTTGTCTTTTTTGGGGGGCTCGGTGTTGCTCGCCATTGGTCCTCGCTACTGGGCAAGTTTGCCCGTTCTCCGCTACGTTGCAATCGGGGAAATCGGGAACTTCCGAACCAAAAAACCGGTCCGCGGAAAAATATTTGAGCAACACCCCCCGCCAGTATCGTAACCGTTAAATTCCAACACCTCATGAAACGCCGCACTTTTCTGACTACCGCCACCACAGCCGCCGCCGCCTCTGTGTTGCAATCCCAAGCCGGAGCCGCAACCGCGCCTGATTTTTCACTGACTCTCGCGCCGCTCCCCTACTCTGCCGATGCGCTGGAACCTCACGTCGATGCCGCGACCATGGGCATCCACCACGGCAAACACCACGCCGCGTATCTGACCAATCTGACGAAGGCGCTCGATGAGAATCAAATCAAGACCACCGACACCCTCGCCTTGATCCGGGATCTCCAGGCCCTGCCCGCCGCCATCCAGACCACCGTGCGCAACAATGGCGGCGGCCATGTGAACCACACGCTTTTCTGGCGATGGATGGCACCCGCGGGTGCGGGTCCGGCGGCTCCCGATGGGAAACTGGCCGAGGCCATCCAGACCACTTTCGGGGGACTGGACGGATTCCAGAAGGCCTTCGCCGAGGCGGCCGCCAAACGATTCGGTTCGGGCTGGGCCTGGTTGATTGTCAAATCCGATGGCAAACTTGCCGTGACCTCGACCGCCAATCAGGACAACCCCTGGATGAAAGGCATCGTGCCCGAAGCCGAACTGGGCACACCCGTGCTCGGACTGGATGTCTGGGAACATGCCTACTACCTGAATTATCAAAACAGACGTGCTGACTATATCACCAACTGGTGGAAAATTGTCAACTGGAATTTCGTGCAACAAAATTTTGACAAAGCCTGATTGCTCATTCATTAAAATAAATAACGTGCAAGTACAAGTAAACTGGGTAAATGCCCTCGCTTTTGATCTGAGTTCAACTGAATCCAATCATGTAGTTCGAATTGATGCTTCTGTTGAGTCGGGCGGAACAGATACAGGTCTGAACCCAAAAAAACTTTTGCTAGGTTCACTTTGTGGCTGCAGCGGAATAGATGTCGTGGACATTCTGAAAAAAATGAAAGTTCCTTTTCAGCGGATTGAAATCAGCGCTCAAGCTGAACAAACAGATGAAACACCGAAGACATTTCGCTTCATTCACATGATCTACAAAACAGATGCGGCACCTGAAGATGCAGACAAAGTGGCCCGCGCCGTTTCACTCTCCCATGAAAAGTATTGTGGCATCTCTGCTATGTTAGCCAAGCATTGTCCCATCACTTATGAGATCGCTCATTTTTAATACAGGTACAACTCAAAAACGCCAACCCTGAATAAAGCACAACAAAACCTACGGCTTCAACAATACATTACTGCAGTCAGTATTTTCCTGCTGCTGGCAAAAATGGCTGCCTATTGGTTTACCCATTCCCTTGCCATCCTCACGGATGCCCTGGAAAGCATCGTGAATGTAATAGCCGGATTTGTTGGCTTGTACAGTTTATATGTGGCAGCCAAACCCAGAGACAGAGACCACCCTTATGGACATGGAAAGGCAGAGTTCGTTTCTGCTGCAGTGGAAGGAACCCTGATCGTAGCTGCAGGGCTACTGATCATCTATGAAGCCGTCAACGATTTCATCACTCCAAGAACAATTCACCAACTGGATACCGGTTGTTGGATCATTGCAGGTACGGCCCTGATGAATTATGTGG